>NZ_JBFREW010000003.1:0-614624 GCF_052114505.1 Labrys sp. KB_33_2
ACCCGATCTGTCCACCCGATCTGTCCGGCCGGCTACCATGTCACCGTTGCACTCGAATCACAAAAGAACTCCGGCCCTGCCGCAACGTCATTTTGCCAATGGAGACGATGAATCTCCCCTGAAGTCTCTCTTCGAGCCGATCGTAAATCCGATGTCTTAATATCGAACGGCTCTTTCCTAAACGTTCGCAAGCTGACGACTGCATTGCCGCCATCAGCCTTTTCCGGATCCCTTTTGTCGCATGCGACGCGAAAAGCCAAGGCTTAGACGGCATAAGAATTATTAAGGCGTCGGCATCGCGGGCACCGAAGCGCTGCGCAGCCTGGTATTGTGAGACGGGATATCTGGACGATTTGGTACCGATCGGGTTAGGCTCCCTCAACATTGAATAAACCATCCGGAGCCGCCATGCCCAAGGTGCCGCTTCATAGCCCCCGCGAGAGGGCGGCGACCCTGATGTGCTGGCACGGCAGGGTCGATCCGCAGCCGCTCGGCGGCGGCATCACCAACACCAATTTCACCGTCGATGACGGCAGCGGCCGCTATGTCGTGCGCATCGGGGATGACATTCCCCTGCACCAGATCAGTCGCACCAACGAGTTGGCCGCCAGCAAGGCCGCCTTCGCGGCCGGCATCTCGCCGGAAGTGGTGCACCACGAGCCGGGTGCCCTGGTGCTGCGCTTCATCGAGGGGCGCACCTTCACGCCCGAGGACGTGCGCGACCCCCGCAACCATCAGGCCATGATCGACCTCATCCGGCGCTGCCATCGTGAGATGCCGCGCTTCTTTCGGGGCCCCGCGGCGATCTTCTGGGTGTTCCAGGTCGTGCGTGATTACGGCCATACACTGAGGGAGGGAGCGAGCCGGCATCTGCAATTGCTGCCGCGCCTGCTGACCGAGAGCGAACGCCTGGAAGAAGGCGTCGGTCCTGTCGATATCGTCTTCGGCCACAACGACCTGCTCGCCGCCAATTTCCTCGACGACGGCAAGAGGCTTTGGCTTGTGGATTGGGACTATGCCGGCTTCAACTCGCCTTTGTTCGACCTTGGCGGTCTCGCCTCCAATTCCGAGCTCGATGCCGCGGCGCGCGAAACCCTGGCGGAGGCCTATTTCGAACGGCCCATCGATGACGGGTTGCGCCGGCGCCTTGCCGCCATGACTGCGGCCTCGCTGCTGCGCGAGACGCTGTGGAGCATGGTGTCCGAGATCCATTCCAGCCTCGATTTCGACTATGCCGGCTATACCGCCGAGAATCTGCGGCGCTACGAGGCTGCCTATCAGGCGTGGCGGGACGAGTAGTCCCTGGGAGCGCGGGCGTCCTCGCCCGCTGTTTCCTCCATGCGTCGTGTTTCCAAGAGCGGGCGAGGACGCCCGCGCTCCCAGGAGATCTCCATGTCCGACCTGCCCACTTCCGCCAAGATCGTCATCATCGGTGGCGGCATCATCGGCTGTTCCACCGCCTATCACCTCGCCAAGATGGGGCTCACGGACGTGCTGGTGCTCGAGCGCGGCAAGCTCACCTCGGGTTCGACCTGGCATGCCGCCGGCCTGGTGGGCCAGCTCAGGACCAATGCCAACATCACCCAGCTCCTCGGCTATTCCGTCGCCCTTTATGACCGGCTGGAGCAGGAAACGGGCCTCGCCACCGGCTGGAAGCGCAATGGCGGCCTCAGGCTCGCCTGCAACCAGGAACGCTGGACCGAGGTGAAGCGCCAGGCCACCACGGCGACCTCCTTCGGCCTGGAAATGCAGTTGCTCAGCCCGAAGGAGGCTCAGGACCTGTGGCCGTTGATGCAGGTGGACGACGTAGTCGGCGCCGCCTTCCTGCCGACCGACGGTCAGGCCTCGCCGTCCGACATCACCCAGTCGCTCGCCAGGGGCGCGCGCATGGGCGGCGTCAGCTTCCGCGAGGGCGTGACCATCACCGGCATCGAGGTCGAGGGCGGCGCCGCCAAGGCCGTGCTTACCGATCGAGGCCGCATTCAGGCCGAAAAGATCGTGATCTGTGCCGGCCAGTGGTCGCGCGAGATCGGCCGCATGGCTGGGGTCAACATCCCCTTGGTGTCGATGCAGCATCAATATCTGATCACCGAGCGGATCGAGGGCATCACCTCCAACCTGCCGACCTTGCGCGATCCCGATCGCCTCACCTATTGGAAGGAGGAGGTCGGCGGCCTGGTGATGGGCGGCTATGAGCCCAATCCGAAGCCCTGGGCCAATACCTCAGCCACCTCGCCATTCGAGTTCCAGCTCCTGGAGAACGATCTCGACCATTTCGAACCACTGATGGAGCTTGCCATCGGTCGTGTGCCCGCCATGGAAAATGCCGGCATCAAGCAGTTCATCAACGGGCCCGAAAGCTTCACGCCGGACGGCAATTTCATCCTCGGCGCGGCGCCGGAAACCCGAGGTATCTATGTCGGCTGCGGCTTCAACGCCTTCGGCATCGCCTCGGGCGGTGGCGCCGGCATGGCCCTGGCCGAATGGGTGGCCAAGGGCGAGCCTCCCTATGATCTGTGGGCCGTCGACATCCGCCGCTTCGGCAAGAACACGCTCGATACCGGCTGGGTGCGCCAGCGGACCATGGAGGCCTATGCCAAGCACTACACCATGGCCTGGCCCTTCGAGGAGTACCAGTCCGGCCGTCCCTTGCGCCGCTCGCCGCTCTATGACCGGCTGAGGGCGCAGGGCGCCGTGTTCGGCGAGAAGCTCGGCTGGGAGAGGCCCAATTGGTTCGCTGCCGCTGGCGAGGACGCCAGGGACGTCTATAGCTATGACCGCCAGAACTGGTTCGCTGCCGTCGGCCGCGAGCATAAGGCCTGCCGCGAGGTGGCCGTGGTGTTCGACCAGACCTCCTTTGCCAAGTTCACCGTGAAGGGGCGCGATGCCGACAAGGCGCTGTCCTGGCTCTGCGCCAACGACGTGGTCAAGAAGCCGGGCAGCCTCAGCTACACCCAGATGCTCAATCGCAAGGGCGGCATCGAGACCGACCTCACCGTGGCCAGGCTCGGGGATGGCAGCTACTACCTCGTCACCGGCACCGGCTTTGCCAGCCATGACTTCGACTGGATCCGGCGCAACGTCCCCGATGGGCTCGATGTCCAGGTCGAGGACGTCACTTCGCAATTTGCCGTGCTGGTGCTGATGGGCCCCAAGGCGCGCGAGATTCTCGGCGGGCTTACGGCTGAGGATCTCTCAAATGCCGCGGCGCCCTTCGGGAGTGCCAGGCCGTTGCACATCGCCGGGGCACGCGTCCTGGCGCTACGCGTGACCTATGTCGGCGAGCTCGGCTGGGAACTGCATGTGCCGATGGAGTTTGCGCTGACGGTCTATGACGCGCTGATGGCAGCGGGTGCTCCGCTCGGCCTGGTCAATGCCGGTTATCGCGCCATCGAATCGCTGCGCCTGGAAAAGGGCTACCGGGCCTGGGGCGGCGAAATCGGGCCGGACCATTCGCCTTTGATGGCTGGGCTCGGCTGGGCGGCGAAGCTGAAGAAGGACATCCCCTTCCTCGGCCGCGAGGCGCTGCTCGACCAGGCCGCCAAGCCGCTGCCGCGCCTGCTCGCGGGCTTCACCGTCGCCGATCCCGAGGTCATCCTGCTCGGCCGCGAAACCATCTATCGCAATGGCAAGCGCTGCGGCTGGCTGGCCTCGGCCGGCTTCGGCTACACGGTGGGCAAGAATATCGGCTACGGCTATGTGCGCGATCCCGCCGGCGTCGATGCCGACTATGTGCTTTCCGGCAGCTACGAGCTCGAAGTCGCCACCGAACGGGTGAAGGCGCAGGTGTTCCTCGAACCGCTTTACGATCCGAAGATGGAGCGGGTGAAGGGGTGAGGGCATATCTTGTGAACCTATGTGGTTCGATTATATTCAAAAAGAACCACATAGGTGCGGCATGAGTGCTTTCACAGTTCGACTCGCAGACGAAACGACGGACAGGCTCGACCGCCTGGCCGCCAAGCTTGATCGCTCGCGATCTTACGTCGCTGCTCGGGCGATTGAAGACTTTGTCGCCCGAGAGTCTTGGCAGCTTGCGGAGATCGAAGCGGGCCTTGCCGATGCCAATCGGGGAGACTTCGCCACGGACGCCGAGGTCGAAACCGTTCTGGCCAAATATCTGCGGTCCTGACGGGCGTGGCAGTCCTGCGTTGGACCAGGCGGGCGCTTGGTCGTCTCGATTCCATAGGCGATCATATTGCTCGTGATAACTCAGCAGCGGCCAAGCGAGTGGTTGCGCGAATTGTGTCGGCAGCCGAGCATTTGAAAGCCAATCCGGCCCTGGGTCGAGCGGGACGGATCGGCGGTACGCGTGAACTCGTTCTGGGCGATATTCTCTATATCGTTGCCTATCGTGTTGCGGACGCCGATATCGAAATACTCACGATTTTACACACGTCGCAGGAATGGCCTGAGGCTCTCTGACCCCCCCCTCACACTGCCGGCGGGTTCAGGCGGGCAAAGCCTTCCTGGCGGCGATAGGGGAAGTGGGGATAGGCCGCTTCCACGCTGCTGGCCGCGTCGAGCTTTTGGCGCTGTTCCGGCGTCAGGCTCCAGCCGATGGCGCCGAGATTCTGCCTGAGCTGTTCCTCATTGCGGGCGCCGATGATCACCGAGGAGACGGTGGGGCGGCTCGTCAGCCAGTTGATGGCGATCTGCGGCACGCTCTTGCCGGTTTCTGCGGCGACCTCGTTCAGGGCGTCGATGACGCGGTAGAGGCGTTCGTCCTCGACCGGCGGGCCGAAATCGGCGGTCTGGTGCAGACGGCTGCCGGCCGGCAGCGCCTGGCCGCGCTGGAGCTTGCCGGTGAGGCGACCCCAGCCGAGCGGGCTCCAGACCAGGGCGCCGACGCCCTGGTCGAGGCCGAGAGGCATCAGTTCCCATTCATAGTCGCGGCCGATCAGGGAGTAATAGGCCTGGTTTGCGACATAGCGTGTCCAGCCATGCCGGTCGGCGATGGCGAGCGACTTCATGATCTGCCAGCCCGAGAAGTTGGAGACGCCGAGATAACGGACCTTGCCTGCCTGGACGAGGCCGTCCAGCGTCGAGAGCACCTCCTCGATCGGCGTGCCCGCATCGAAGGCATGCAGCTGCAGGAGGTCGATATGGTCAGTGCCGAGGCGGCGGAGCGCAGCCTCGACGGAGCGGATGAGACGCTCGCGCGAGGTGCCGTAATCGCCGGGTCCGTCACCCATCGGCAAGGCGGTCTTGGTCGAGATCAGCACTTCGCTGCGCCGGCCCTTGATGGCGGCGCCGAGAACCTCCTCGGATGCCCCATTGGAATAGACGTCGGCGGTGTCGAACAGGGTCACGCCGGCTTCCAGGCAGATGTCGAGAAGGCGGCGCGCCTCCTTCTCATCCGTGGTACCCCAAGCGCCGAACAGCGGGCCGCTGCCGCCGAAAGTGCCGGCGCCGAAACTGAGGACCGGCACTTTCAGGCCGGATGCGCCGAGACGACGATAGTCCATGATGATGTCCTTTCGAGAAACGGAACTAGATCAGGCCGACTGGCCGATGGCCTCGGGATGGCGGTCGAGCGCGGCACTCCACAGCGTCAGCACGAGGGCGGCGGCGACCAAGACAGCACCGATCAGGGGCGTCATACCCAAGCCGAGCGGTGAAGCCACCACCAGGCCACCGATCCAGGCACCCAGTGCGATGCCGAGATTGAAGGCGGCGATATTGAGGGCAGAGGCGACGTCGACGGCGGCCGGGCGATGGGCCTTGGCAAGCTGCACCACATAAAGCTGCAAGCCCGGCACATTGGCGAAGGACAAGAAGCCGAGAGCTGCCAGCGTCACCAGGGTCAGCATGGGCGAGGCCGCGGTGAAGGCGAAGGCGGCCAGCACGGCAGCCTGCAGGGCGAACAGGACGATCAAGGCCTTGGCGGGATTGCGGTCAGCGATGCGGCCGCCGACGAGATTGCCCACGGCGATCGCCGCGCCATAGAGCACCAGGATCAGGCTGACGCTGCCGGCGGCAAAGCCGGTGATCTTCTCCAGGATCGAGGCAAGATAGGTGAAGGCGACGAAGGTGCCGCCATAGCCGAGCGCCGTCATGGCGAAGACGAGCAGCAGGCGGCCGCTGCCGAGAACCCGGACCTGATCGATCAGCCTGGCCGGCGGCGCCTTGCGCAGCGTGGCGGGCAGCAGCACGGCGATAGCAATGAAGGCGATCAGGCCGAGGCCCGCGACGCCCCAGAAGGTGGCGCGCCAGCCGAAGCTCTGGCCGATGAAGGTGCCAAGCGGCACGCCGGTAACGATCGCCACCGTCAGCCCCATGAACATCATGGCAATGGCCGAGGCACGACGATCGGGTGCGACAAGATCGGCTGCGATGGTGGCACCCACCGAGAAGAACACGCCATGGGCGAAGGCAGAGAGTACGCGGGCGACCAGCAGCAATTCATAGCTGGGGCTGAGCGCGGCCGCGCTGTTGCCGACGACGAACAGCGCCATCAGGCCGAGCAGCAGGCCCTTGCGGCCAAGACGTCCGGTAAGGGCGGTGAGGATGGGTGCGCCGAAGGTGACGCCGAGGGCGTAGACGCTGACGATCAGGCCGGCGAGCGGCAGGGTGATACCGAGATCGGCGGCGACCGTCGGCAGCAGGCCGACGATTACGAACTCCGTGGTGCCGATCGCATAGGCCGCGATCGTGAGGGCAAGGAGGGCGAGGGGCATGAGAATGGTCCCGATAAGGGTGAATGAGTGTTGGAACCAATATGATCGCTACGCATTGCCACGATAATCCGGCATAATGAGTGAATAGCTTTGAATTCAATTCATAAGAGGCTGCCATGGACAATCGGGCCGGCGAAATGGAGGTGTTCGTCACCGCAGCCGAGTTGCACAGTTTCTCGGCCGCCGGGCGCAAGCTGCATCTGTCCCCCTCGGCGGTGAGCAAGCTCGTTACCAGGATCGAGGACAGGCTCGGCGCCCGCCTGCTGGTGCGGACCACGCGGACCCTGCAGCTCACGCCCGAGGGGGAGACCTATCTCGCGCGCGCCCAGGCCATCCTTGCCGACATCGCAGAGACGGAGCGGATGATTTCGAGCGGTGGCGAGGTCGTGCCATCAGGGCGGCTGCGTGTCAGTGCGTCGGTGGGATTCGGGGCGCGCTGCGTGGTGCCGGTACTGCCCGATTTCCTGGCGCGCTATCCCAAGGTCGAGCTTGACCTCTCCCTCACGGACGAGGTCATCGACCTCGTCGAGGAAAGGGCCGACATCGCGATCCGTTCGGGCCCCCTTCGCGATTCGGGGCTGAAGGCGCGCAAGATCCTGGAAAGCCGGCGGGTGATCACTGCTTCGCCCGGCTATCTCGCCCGTCATGGCATGCCCGACAGGCCCGAGGACCTCGAGGGGCACAATTGCCTGCTGTTCAACTTCCGGCGCGGCCTCGACAGCTGGCCGTTCCGCGACCCCGGCTCGGTCATGGTGCGGCGTGTGCAGGTCACCGGCAATCTCATGGCCAATAATGGGCCGACCATGCGCAAGCTCTGCATGGACGGCCTCGGGCTGGTGCGCCTCGGCCGTTTCCACGTTCAGCCGGATATCGATGCCGGGCTGTTGGTGCCGGTGCTGGAGGACTACAACGCCCTCGACGTCGAGCTGATCCATGCCGTCTTCGTCGGCCATGACCACCTGGCCGCCCGCATCCGCGCTTTCGTGGATTTCCTGGCTGAAAAGATCGGGCGGGAGGAGCGTTGATCCCCTGGCGGTCCCAGGAAACGCAAACACCGGCCCCGCGTGAGTCGGGGCCGGCGTCCTGAATTCCGATCGCGGCTGCCTTACGCCACCTTGGTGGCTGCCTCCGGCTCCGTGCGCAGATAGGTTTCCATGCTGTCGTCGAGCGCCTCCACCCAGCTTGTATGGTGCTTGGGCGCCATGGTGCCGGTCATCAGAGAGCGGTAGCCATGGTCGCGGAAGCCCATGATGTCCTCCATCTTGTGGTGCTCCCACTCCATGAAGGTCTTGTTGGTGGCTTCGATGTCGAACTGCGGATAGTCGGTCTCGGCCAACAGTTCCTTCACATAGTCGCCCTGGTACCAGATCATCTGCTCGGCATTCTCGAGAGTTTCCTCGCGGGCACGCCAGGCGTCGAAATTGGCCTTGAGCTCGGCTTCCGGCGGCAGCTTGATGCGGCCCATCATCACGTCGCGGGCCCACCAGGCCTGCACGTCGAACATGTTGAAGGTGTAGAACTGGTCTTGCATGCCGATGTAGAAGAGCTGCGGGTTCCCGTCGAAAATCACGCCCTTGTAGAGATGGTCGGCCCACAGCCGGTTGGCCGTCTTCAGGCGCAGATCATCCGGCAGGAACGGGAAGTGGTGCTGATAGCCCGTGCACAGGATCAGCGCGTCGACCTCCTTGCTGGAACCGTCGGCGAAATAGGCCGTGCGGTTTTCGAGGCGCTGCAGCAGCGGGCGCTCCTCGAAATTGGCTGGCCATTTGAAGCCCATCGGCTTGGAACGGTAGGTGGTGGTGACGGACTTCGCGCCATATTTCCAGCATTGCGAGCCGATGTCCTCGGCCGAATAGCTGCGCCCGACAAGCAGGATGTCCTTGCCCTTGAATTCCAGGGCGTCGCGGAAGTCATGCGCATGCAGCACGCGGCCGTTGAAGTTCTTCACGCCCTCGAAATAGGGCACGTTCGGCGTGGAGAAGTGACCGGAGGCGACAACGACATAGTCGAACTCCTCGTCATACATGCGGTCTTCGGTGCGTTCATGCGCGGTTACCGTGAACTTCTTGGTGGCTTCGTCGAAGCGCACCATGCGCACCGGCGTGTTGAAGCGCACCCATTTACGCACGTCCGCCTTCTCGACGCGGCCCTTGATATAGTCCCACAGCACCGCGCGCGGCGGGTAAGATGGGATCGGCTTGCCGAAATGCTCCTCGAAGGAATAGTCGGCGAATTCCAGGCATTCCTTGGGGCCGTTCGACCAGAGATAGCGGTACATGCTGCCATGCACCGGCTCGCCATATTCGTCGAGGCCCGTGCGCCAGGTGTAGTTCCACAGTCCGCCCCAATCGGACTGCTTCTCGAAGCAGACGATTTCGGGAGTGGAGGCGCCCTTTCGGGCGGCGGATTGGAAGGCGCGGAGCTGAGCCAAGCCCGAGGGACCGGCACCGATCACGGCAACTCTTGTCATATATTCTTCCCCTCTGCCGTTATGGCGGTTGGTTTGAGCGTCTGGATTTCTATACTTATTGGCGCTCCGCCGGCCTCGTTCAAAGCCGTCGCCGCGCTGCTTGGCCGCCGCTGGCCCGATGGGGCTTGCTTGCATGACGCCGGGTGGGAGATGCTCGCCGGCATGCAATCCAAGCTCCGCGAACTTCACTGCGGATAATATTTATTTCCTGACTATAATCTCACCTGCCGCTGTGACAAGTCGGCTCTTCGTTTTTTTGATCTGGCTCCCATCTACGGGGAGAGTCTGCGGAGCGGGCTTGCCATTCCGACATGGTGAGCTTCACCTTCCAAAGGTCAAGTCTCATGGTCTTTGCGAGCGGGCAAGGCATTGCTCGCCGCTTCCCGCGAAATCGAGCCGGCTTTCGCAGAAGTACTTGATCGAACATACCATATTTGCGATGGAGGACCCATGTCTGCTCCTGAATCCGACACGCCTCCCAATGCTGCGCCCGGCAAGGTCCTGAGCGAAGCGGCCAAGCGCGCGCTCGTGGAGGCGGCCGAGCGCCGCAAGGCGGAAAAGCCGGTCGAGCGTCCGCGCGAGATCAATGGCCGCGATGGCCCCGAACCCGTGCGTTATGGTGATTGGGAAGTGAAAGGCATCGCTTCCGACTTTTGAAGCCGTCATTGCCGGATGTATGGCAGCGCGTTGATCGCAGAATTGCCGCAAGTATTGCTGAATTGTTTCCGATGTATTCCTATCAGTAAATTCGTCATCACGAATAATTCACGCCTCAGATCTTTCTCGTGAATTGCGAGTGTGGACGCTACGTCGTACCTTCTGGATCATTGCACGCTCGTTTTTCATATGAGTTTTCGAGGAGATGGTCATGAAGATCTTTGCGATTTCTACGATTGCAGCGTTTGGTATCGTTCTTGCCGCTACGGCCGCCAATGCCCATGGCCGTCTGGTTACCGGGCCTGAATTATACGGTGCGCCCGCCTCGGCCCAACAGACGGGTGACAGTGATCAGCGCTTCGGCACCAGCGACAATGCCGTCCAGCCCCGCAAGGTCCATGCCGTCCAGCACGGTGCCCACCGGCTTCCTGACAGCCAAGCCTACTGAACTGCCACGCCGGACGTTTCATCACCTAGGCGTAGAAAGGCGTTCTTTTCCATCAGATCATAGTGAAGTGATATTGCGCGCCGCCCCGCTTGCCGGGGCGGCGTTTTTGTTGTGCTGCCGATTGCATGTTCCCTCGGAGATTTCCGCCGGCGATCAAGGCTTGTTAAGCCGGTAGTAACCATAATCGGTGCCAAGATGGCGGGTCGCTTCGTCATGTCTGGTTCCCTCATTGGGAGCCTTCACCTGCAAATTTCCTTGCATAGCCGCCGAATGACCTCTTCCGGCGGGAGTCAAGGGGAGGGTAAAGTGAACTGATTCGGGGGACGGGTTCACGGTCGTGCAGACCGGGAGGCCGCGCCTCCGCGCAAGGCCGGACGTCATGCGCAATGACAGCCGGTTCCCTTTGTGGGCGGGGCCGATCTCCATTCGGTCCGCGGGGCCCGCAAATGTGCGAGGGCAGGGCGCGTCGGTGCCTGCGCCCTTGGCAGACGGGGTCGCAGCAGCCTGGCGGTTTCCGCCCGTCGAAGGACGGGCGAGGCTGTCGCGGTCCTGCCAACGTCGCGTTGCGTTTCAGGGTGAGCGGAACGTCATTCGCCGGCGCCTGTCCGGTACCGAAGGGATTCGTCGAAGCAAGATGCGACAGGACAGACGGCAAGCCAGGCACAAAGGGTGGAGATTCCCAGGCGGACTCCCAAGCAGATTCCTGCTGATCGGGCCACGGACCCGATCAGCAGGAATCTGCAAGATATCAAACACAAGCAGAATTTCCTGGCGAGGCCCATCCGCGGACCTTGCCAGGAAATTCTGCTTGGCCGCTGGCATTTCCTTGACGGCCATGCTGCCCGTATCTGCCGCATTGGCCGCCGATGCCGTGCCGGCGACATCGGGCCTGTTCGGCAATCTCTCCAGTGCCGATCGCCGCATCCTTGCCATGCTGGCTCTGTTCGCCGGCCTGCTGATCCTGGCAACGGGCCTCGCCGTATTCTATCTGCGCGCCCGCAATGCCTGGCTCAAGCGCGACCGCGTCGCCAAGGCCGAGGCGCAGGTGCTGGCCGCCCGCGCCGAGCGTGCCGAAGCCCTGCTGATGTCCGAGCCGCAGCTGATCGCGGTCTGGTCCGGCACCGAGGACCTGCCGCTGCTATCGGGTGAACTGCCGGGCGTCGCCATCTCTCCCTCCCGCCGCGGCCTGATTGGTACGGGTTGGCTCGATTATCACGATACCCGCACATTGGAGGAGCACATCGCGGCGCTGCGCGGACGCGGCGAGAGCTTCCACATGGTGGCGCGCTCGCGCCATGGCGGTTATGTCGAAGCGGATGGCCGCGCCATTGGCGGTCGTGCCGTGCTCAGGCTGCGCGACGTCACCGGCGACCGCCTGGAACTTGCCCGTCTCGCCGACCGGCATCGCCGCGCCAGCGAGGAGATCGAGGCGATCCGTTCTCTGCTCGACGAGGCGCCGGTGCCGCTCTGGCTGCGCAACGCCAACGACAAGCTGGTCTGGGTCAACAAGGCCTATGCCAGGGCTGTGGATGCCCAGGACGAGAACGACGTCCTCAGCGGTGATATCGAGCTGCTCGACCGGCCGGCGCGCGAGGAGGCCAATGCTGCGCGGCATGATGGCAAATCCTTCCTCAAGCGCGTGCCTGCTGTGGTCGGCGGTGCCAGACGCACGCTCGACGTGATCGACATTCCCTCTTCCCGCGGCTCGGCCGGCATGGCGATCGACGTCTCGGAAGTCGAGACGATGCGGGCCGATATCGGCCGCCAGATCGAGGCGCATGTGCGCACCCTCGACCAGCTCGCCACCGCCGTGGCGATCTTCGATGCCGATCAGCACCTCACTTTCTACAATGCATCCTTTGCGGCGCTCTGGCAGCTCGACGCGGCTTTCCTGGACGGCAAGCCGACCGACAGCGAGATCCTCGACCGCCTGCGCGCCCAGCGCCGCCTGCCCGAGCAGGCCGACTTCAGGGCCTGGAAATCGAAGCTGCATGAAGCCTATCGCGCCTTCGAACCGGCCGAGCATTGGTGGCATTTGCCTGATGGCCGCACCTCGCGCGTGGTTACCACGCCCAATCCGGCTGGTGGCGTCACCTATCTGTTCGAGGACGTCACCGAGCGCATCGATCTGGAGGCCCGCTACAAGGCGCTGTCGCGCGTCCAGGGCGAGACGCTGGAAAATCTGAAGGAAGGCGTCGCCGCCTTCGGGTCCGACGGCAGGCTGCGCCTGTCCAATCCGGCTTTCGCCGCGATCTGGCGGTTGCCGCAGGAGATGCTGGAGCAGCGTCCTCATATCGACGACGTGGTGTCGCGCTGCTCGGTCCTGTTCCGCGACGAGGCGGTCTGGCAGGCGCTCAAGGGGGTGATCACCTCCTTCGGCGATGCCCGCCATTCCACCGACCAGCGCATGATGCGGGTCGATGGCACGGTCATCGACGTCGCCACTGTGCCGCTACCGGATGGCGGCACGCTGGCCACCTTCACCGACGTCACCGATTCGGTGAATTTCGAGAACGCCCTGGTCGAGAAGAACGAGGCGCTGGAGGAAGCCGCCCGCTTGAAGAACGACTTCGTCCACCATGTTTCCTACGAATTGCGCTCGCCGCTGACCAACATCATCGGTTTCGTGCAGCTGATGGCCGATGGCGCCGCCGGGCCGCTGAACGAGAAGCAGCGCCAATATGCCGGCTATATCAAGACCTCCTCCGACGCGCTCTATGCCATCATCAACAACATCCTCGACCTCGCCACCATCGATGCCGGCGCCATGACGCTCGACCTCGGCAAGGTCGATATCCGCGAAGCCATGCAGGGCGTGGCCGAGGCAGTGCAGCCGCGCCTGGCCGAGACCGGTGTCCGGCTGGAGATGAAGGCGAGCCAGGCCATCGGCAATTTCGAGGCCGACGGCCAGCGCGTGCGCCAAGTGTTGTTCAACCTGCTCTCCAACGCCATCGGTTTCTCGCAGGCAGGCGGCACCGTGACGCTCTCGGCCCTGCGCAAGGGCCAGGAGATCGTCTTCCGCGTCGAGGATCGCGGCCGCGGCATTTCCCAGGCCGTGATCGATCGCGTCTTCGACCGCTTCGAATCCCATGGCGGCTCGAGCGGCCATCGTGGCGTCGGCCTCGGCCTGTCCATCGTGCGCTCCTTCGTGGAGCTGCATGGCGGCACGGTCGAACTGGTCTCCGAGGAAGGCCGCGGCACCATCGTGACCTGCCGCTTTCCGGTCGATGCTTCCGCCCACAGGGAGGCTGCCGAATGATGAAAAGCCTGCCTATCCGCGTGGATCGCGCTCCATACCTCAACGACTATGCTCCGACGATCTGAAGGCCCAGCCCATTGACCGATCTCCTGACCCACCAATGGACCGTCGACCTCCCGAGCGAGGCGGCGACCGAGCTGCTTGCCCGCGACCTGGCGGCGACGCTGCGGGCCGGCGATCTCGTCACCCTCTCGGGCGATCTCGGCGCCGGCAAGACCGCCTTTGCCCGCGCCCTGATCCGTGAGATTGCCGAGGATCCGGAGCTGGAAGTCTCCAGCCCCACCTTCACGTTGATCCAGCTCTACGACACGCCGGTCTTCCCGGTCGTGCATGCCGATCTCTACCGCATCGGCCATGCCAGCGAGCTGGACGAGCTGGGCTGGGACGAGGCGCCCGACGGTGCGCTGGTGCTGGTCGAATGGCCTGAAAAGGCCGGCGAGACGCTTCCCGCCGACCGACTCGACATCCGCTTCGTGCATGCCGGCCGCAGCGAGACCGCTCGGCGCGCGACGCTGACGGGCACGGGCGAGTGGTCGTCCCGGCTGCGCCGCTTCTCGCAGACCGGCGATTTCCTGCGCCATGCCGGCTGGCAGGATGCGTCACGTGAACATGTCCAGGGCGATGCCTCGACCCGTTCCTATGCCCGCCTCAGGCGCGGGGACTCCACGATAATCCTGATGAATTCGCCGGCCCGTACCGACCGCACGCCGGTGCGCTACGGCAAGACCTACAGCCAGATCGCCCATATCTCCCAGGATGTGAAACCCTTCGTGGCGATGGCGAAGGGGTTGACGGAGCGCGGCTTCTCGGCACCGCAGATCCTCAAGGAGGATCTGCTGCATGGCCTGCTCCTGCTGGAGGATTTCGGCACGGACTTCATTGCCGAGGACAACAAGCCGGTTGCCGAGCGCTATGGCGTGGCCATCGACCTGCTCGCCCGCCTGCATGGCATGGAGCTGCCGGATACGCTGCCCGTCGCATCGGCCATCAACCACAAGATCCCGCCCTTCGATCACGGCGCTCTGGATATCGAGGTCGAGCTTCTGATCGAATGGTACATGCCGATGATTGGCGCGCCCCAGTTGTCGCAACGCAATCGCGATCATTTCACGGCGCTCTGGCGCTCGGCCCTCGCGCCCGTCGTCAAGGGCGAGCAGAGCTGGCTGCTGCGTGACGTGCATTCGCCGAACCTGATGTGGCTGCCCCAGCGCGAGGGCATCAAGCGCATCGGCCTGCTCGACTTCCAGGACGCCATGATCGGCCCGCCCGCCTATGACGTGGCTTCGCTTTGTCTCGATGCTCGGGTGAGCGTGGACCAGGAGCTCGAACTCCAGCTCCTGACGCGCTATGTCAAGGCGCGCCGCGGCGCCGATGCGGCTTTCGATCCCCCCGGCTTTGCGCGCGCCTATGCGGTGATGGCGGCCCAGCGCAATACCAAGCTGCTCGGCCTGTTCGCCCGTCTCGACAAGCGCGACGGCAAGCCCGCTTATCTCAAGCATATTCCACGCATCCGAGCCTATCTCGACCGCGCTTTGGCCCATCCCACCTTGGCCGACCTGAGGGAATGGTTTGAGACCTTCGTCTTCGCGATAGAAGCGAAGATGTCATAATACCAAGAGTCATTGAAAATGACTCTTGGTTCCTTCTGACGGTTTTCGTCAAATCTTTGATTTGATTTCGAAAATCGTCAGGTGTTCAAGCTGGGAATGCGCCAGCATTTTTTAAGCTTGATATGAGGACCGGTATCACATGACCCGCCCCTTCTCGACCGCCATGCTGCTGGCGGCCGGCCTCGGTAAGCGCATGCGCCCCCTGACCGATATCAGGCCCAAGCCGCTGATCGAGATCGCCGGCAAGCCGCTGATCGATCATGTGCTCGATCGTCTCGCCGCATCGGACGTCGAAACAGCGGTGGTGAACGTTCACTATCTCGCCGAGCAGATGGAGGTCCATCTCGCCGGCCGGCATCAGCCGAAGATCCTGATCTCCGACGAACGCGCCGGCCTGCTCGATTCCGGCGGTGGCGTGCGCAAGGCCCTGCCCTTGCTCGGCAAGGCCCCCTTCATCGTCTGCAATTGCGACAGCTTCTGGATCGAAGGGCCGCAGAACAATCTCGAGGCGCTCATGGCGGCTTGGGATCCCGAACGCATGGACATCCTGATGCTGGTGGCGGCGACGGCAACCAGCATCGGCTTCGACGGGCGGGGCGACTATCATCTCGACAGCCGGGGCCTGCTCTCGCGCCGGCGGGAGAACGAGACCGCCCCCTTCGCCTATGCCGGGGTGCTGCTGATCAAGCCCGAACTGTTCGAGGGCACGCGTGAGATCTTCTCCCTGAACCGGCTGTTCGATGCAGCCGAGACCAAGGGCCGCCTGTTCGGGCGGCGTCTCGACGGCGTTTGGCTGCATGTCGGCACACCCGAGGCCGTCGGCGCGGCCGAAGCGAAGATCGCGCAGTCGGCGCTGGAGTGATCGGCGGTCCCAGGAAGCTTCCCACCCCGGCTACGACCGGCTATAAGGGGTTCCCACCGGAGCCTTCTCATGCTCGATCCCGCTGCCCTCGCCGTCTATGCCGGCGCGCTGTTCGTGGCCGCGGCCCTGCCGGGGCCGGGCATCGCGGCGTTGGTGGCGCGCGTGCTCGGCAAGGGCGTACGCGAGAGCCTGGGCTTTGTTGTCGGCATTGCGCTCGGCGATCTCGTCTGGCTCGGATTTGCCGCGGCCGGCCTGGCCGTGCTGGCGCAGAGCTTCGCTGGCGTTTTCCTGGTGATCAAATATGCGGGCGTTGCCTATCTGCTCTATCTTGCCTGGAAGTTGTGGACGACGGCGAACCTCGCCCAGGCCGTCGATAGCGACACTCGCAGCGAAAGCGGCTGGCGCAGCTTCCTCGGCGGTTTGTCGATCACCCTCGGCAATCCCAAGGTGATGGTGTTCTACACCGCGCTTTTGCCCAACCTGATCGATCTCGGCCATCTTTCGCCGGCGAGTTTCGTCGAGCTCGCCATCGTCACCGAAGCGGTGCTTGCGGCCGTGTTTGCCTTCTATATCGCCCTGGCCGGGCGGGCCCGGTCCCTGCTCACCAGCCCACGGGCGATGCGGCTGCTGGCGCGAAGCTGCGGCACCATCATCGCCGGTACGGCGGTGACGATCGCTACGCGATGAAAGATGCCAGTCATCCACTGATAAATATCTGATAAATCACAAAAATGTGCCGTTTTGGCATGAAATTCGGGTCGGGAATCCCTATATTCCTTTCCGAATCAAGGAATGAGTTGCTCAATGGCTGAACCCGCTTTGTCCGACACGCCCGAAAATGACTATGGCGCCGACAGCATCAAGGTCCTCAAGGGCCTGGACGCGGTGCGCAAGCGCCCCGGCATGTATATCGGCGACACGGATGACGGCTCGGGCCTGCATCACATGGTCTACGAGGTCGTCGACAATGCGATCGACGAGGCGCTGGCTGGCCATGCCGATATCGTCACGGTGACGCTCAACCCCGACGGCTCGGTCACCGTCACCGACAATGGCCGCGGCATCCCCACCGCTATTCATGCCGAAGAGGGCGTGTCGGCGGCCGAAGTGATCATGACGCAGCTGCATGCCGGTGGAAAGTTCGACCAGAACTCCTACAAGGTCTCGGGCGGCCTGCATGGCGTCGGCGTTTCCGTGGTCAATGCTCTCTCCTCCAAGCTCACTTTGCGTATCTGGCGCGACGGCGGCGAGCACACGATGAGCTTCAGCCATGGCGATGCCGACGCGCCGCTCAGAATGGTGGGGCCGGCCGGCGATAAGCGTGGTACCGAGGTGACCTTCCTGCCCTCGACCGGCACCTTCACCAAGGTCGAATTCGACTACGCAACCCTGGAGCGGCGCCTGCGCGAGCTCGCCTTCCTGAATTCCGGGGTGCGCATCGTGCTTACCGATCGCCGCCATGGCGGCGAGAAGAGCGAGGAGCTGATGTATGAAGGCGGCCTCGACGCCTTCGTGCGCTATCTCGACCGCTCCAAGACCGCACTGGTGCCCGCGCCCATCTATGTGAAGGTCGAACGCGACGGCATCGGCGTGGAAGCGGCGATGTGGTGGAACGACAGCTATCACGAGACGGTGCTGTGCTTCACCAACAACATTCCCCAGCGCGACGGCGGCACCCACCTGGCCGGCCTGCGCGGCGCCCTGACGCGCCAGGTCACCGGCTATGCCCAGTCCTCCGGCATCTCCAAGAAGGAGAAGGTGGAAATGACGGGCGACGATTGTCGCGAAGGCTTGACCTGCGTGCTCTCGGTCAAGGTGCCCGATCCCAAATTCTCATCCCAGACCAAGGACAAGCTGGTTTCCTCCGAGGTGCGTCCGGTGGTGGAAAGCGCCATGAACGAGGCGTTGTCGACCTGGTTCGAGGAGCATCCGGCAGAGGCCAAGGTCATCGTCGGCAAGGTGGCGGAAGCCGCCGCCGCGCGTGAGGCCGCCCGCCGAGCCCGCGAACTCACGCGCCGCAAGGGCGTGCTCGACATTGCCTCCCTGCCCGGCAAGCTCGCCGATTGCCAGGAGCGCGACCCCGCCAAGTCCGAACTCTTCATCGTCGAGGGTGACTCGGCCGGCGGTTCCGCCAAGCAGGGCCGTTCCCGCGAGTTCCAGGCCGTGCTGCCGCTGCGCGGCAAGATTTTGAATGTGGAGCGGGCGCGCTTCGATAAGATGCTGTCCTCCGAGCAGATCGGTACGCTGATCACCGCTCTCGGCACCGGCATCGGCTCGGAGGAATTCAACCCGGACAAGCTGCGCTACCACAAGATCATCATCATGACGGACGCCGACGTCGACGGCAGCCATATCCGCACGCTGCTGTTGACCTTCTTCTTCCGCCAGATGCGCGAGATCATCGACCGCGGCCATATCTATATCGCCCAGCCGCCGCTCTATAAGGTCTCGCGCGGCAAGTCCGAGCAATATCTCAAGGACGAGCGCGCGCTCGAGGACTATCTCATCGACACCGGCGTCGAAGGGGCGGTACTGCGGCTCGGTAGCGGCGAGGAACGCGCTGGCCAGGATCTGCGCGGCGTCATCACGGATTCGCGCACCATCCGCACCCTGCTCGGGCAACTCCACAGCCGCTATAACCGCACCGTGGTGGAACAGGCTGCCATCGCCGGCGCACTGAACATCGGGGTGGTGGCAGATCCCGCACTGGCTCAGCAAGCGGCCGAGGAGACCGCCCGCCGCCTCGATGAAATCGCCGAGGAATTCGAGCGTGGCTGGACCGGCCATCTCGACAGGGGCGGCTATGTCTTCGAGCGCATGGTGCGCGGCGTCAAGGAAACCCACACGCTCGACGCCCAATTGCTCGCCACCGTGGATGCCCGCCTGCTCGACGAGCGCTCTCAGGCGCTGCGCGAAGTCTATGGCAAGCCGGCGACCCTCACGCGTCGTGGCGAGGAGGTCGAGGTGCACGGTCCCGTGGCCTTGTTCGAGATGCTGACCAATGCTGCCCGCAAGGGCCTGTCCCTGCAGCGCTACAAGGGCTTGGGCGAAATGAATCCCGACCAATTGTGGGAGACCACGCTCGACCGCAATGCCCGCTCCCTGCTCAAGGTGCAGGTGAAGGAGGTGGTCGAGGCCGAGGACATCTTCACCAAGCTGATGGGCGACATCGTCGAGCCGCGCCGCGAGTTCATCCAGGACAATGCGCTGACCGCCCAAGTCGACGCCTGAGGCGTGGCATGCGCCGGTGGCTGCAGGCGCGGATCCGATTTTGCGATCGGGTCCGGTGCCGTAGGCTGCCGACGTCGTATGGATTTTGCCGAGAACTGATTGCCGCTTTTCGGCGCGATGCTCTGGCGGGCGTCCTCGTGATATTAGCCGGTATCGGTCTGGCGCGGGCCGAGCCGATGAAAAGCGTCGCCATCACCTTTGATGACCTGCCCTTTGCTGGCGCGGTGGGGGCGAGACTGGGCAATATCTCGCCGGTCGAGGTCGCCGCACGCAACAGTGAAGTCCTGGCGACATTGCGCCGCCATCGGGCGCCTGCCATCGGTTTCGTGGTCGAGACGGCCGTACAGGGCGTCGGGAGGCCGGCGACGGGCATTCTCGAGGCCTGGACCCGCGAGGGCCTGTCGCTCGGCAATCATGGCTATGCCCATATCGACACCAACAGCCTCGATCTTGCCGGCATCAGGGCCGAGATCGAGCAGGGCGAGACAACGATCCGGCCCCTGATGGCCAAAGCCGGCCAGCCGCTGCGCTTCATGCGCTTTGCCATGAATCACACCGGCGATACGCCGGAGAAGCGCGATGGCATCGCTGCCTTGCTGGCTGAGCGCGGCTACGAGCCGGCAGCCTCGACCATCGACAGTTCCGACTATATATTCGAACAAGCCTATGGCCGCGCCTTGGCGGCAGGCGCCGTGGGCGACGCCGGGAAGATCCGTGCGGCCTATCTCGACCATACCGATCGGCAGATCGATTATTATGCCGGGCTGAGCCGACAGGTGCTCGGCCATGAGCCGCCACAGGTGCTGCTCCTCCATCTCAACCGCCTCAATGCCGCCGCGCTGGAAGAGATCCTGATGCTGTTCGAGCGCAAGGGCTATCGCTTCGTCACATTGGCCGAAGCACAGGCCGATCCGGCCTATGGTCAACCCGTCCGTTTCGTCACGCATTTCGGCCCGATGTGGGCTTATCGCTGGGCACGCGATCGTGGCATTGCCGTCGACGGCAAGAGAGAAGTCGAGCCGCCGCAATGGGTGGTGGACTATCAATCAAGCCAAGCAAAATGACCCGCCGAACGGTTCGATCGAAGTGAGGGGAGATAAGGGGCGGTTTGCTCTGAAGCCGCCAAAGTCGCGCCTAGTCATCCGGCGTTCGATAGGCCTGAGGCCTCTTGGACCGGTTGCCCAGTCCTTGGCTGAGTCTATGGGCTCAGTCATCGAAACGGAACCGGTTCCCCGCGATCCGTTAATACCTATGATAGCAGAAGTCCGGGGTGAGTTGAACCCTGGAATTGCCGGTGCTTGCCCCCAAGCCGGTTCCTCATGATCGGGCCATGGCTATGATCACGAGAAATCGGCAAGACATCAAACATTTGTGGATCCTCCTGCCCACCGGATTTGCGGGCGTACATGGGTCCGGCACGGCAATGATCCGACATCGGGAACGGTGCGGCGGGTGTGACATGGCGGACGGGCCGTGCCATAAGCGCCGCATCCCCTTGCCTCAACACGGTCTTCCCATGCCCGATATTGCCGCCCTGCAAGATGCCTTCATCCCGGAACTGCCGAATTACTATCGCGGCAAGGTGAGGGAGAACTATGATCTTGCCGATGGGCGCCGCATCATCATCGCCACGGACCGCCTGAGCGCCTTCGACCGGGCGATCGCCAGCATCCCCGGCAAAGGGCAGGTGTTGACGCAGACGGCGCGCTATTGGTTCGAGCATACCGGCGATATCTGCCCCAATCATGTGCTTGATTATCCCGACCCCAATGTCGTGGTCGGGCAGAGATTGACGATCCTGCCGGTGGAGATCGTGGTGCGCGGCTATCTCGCCGGTACGACGGGTACTTCCATCCTGACCCTCTACAAGCAGGGCCAGCGCGAGATGTATGGCACGCGTTTTCCCGACGGCCTGCGCGACAACGAGGCCTTGCCGCAGGCCATTATCACGCCGACGAGCAAGGCTTTCGATGGGGGCCATGATGAGCCGCTTTCGGCCGACGAGATCATCGCCAAAGGTCTGCTGAGCCAGCGTCAGTGGGATGAAGTGTCCGGCTATGCGCTGGCGCTTTTCGCTCGCGGCCAGGCCTTGGCCCGTGAGAAGGGGTTGATCCTGGCCGATACCAAATATGAATTCGGCACCGACGGCGAGGGGCGCATCGTCCTGGCGGACGAAATTCATACGCCCGATTCCAGCCGATACTGGTTTGCCGCCAGCTATCCGACGCGCTTTGCTGGCGGCGATAAGCCCGAAAGCTTCGATAAGGATTTCGTGCGCAACTGGGTGGCGGCGCGATGTGACCCTTATAAAGAAGCGATCCCTGCCATTCCCGCCGAACTCATCGCCGAAACCTCGAATATCTATATTCAGGCCTATGAGACGATAACCGGACAAGTCTTCGAAAGCCCGCACGGTGCAGACAAGCCTCTGGAGCGCATCCGCCGCAATCTCGCCCGTTACTTTTGAGGAATCGGGCAAACCGGCCCTTTCCATCCTGTCAGGCTTGGCCGCGCCCTCGAAAAAGGGCGCGGCCAAGTTCTATGGTCGCCTATGTTGCATAGCTCGAACATTACTGCTTGGCGATTGTGCCTGAGGTGCGACGAAGATTGACTTCACCAGGCCAGCTTATCTTGGAAAGCATTTACGTTGCATTCATTGAATCTTGAATGAATTTCTGCAAAGAAAACCAAATCATTGCAGTATGTATTCAATATTATTTTCAATTAACGCGAATTAGTTTTTATATATATAGCATGAATTGTAAGAATATATAATATTTTTGTTTTATCATGGTTAAGAGTGTTGCAATTATTCGATTTTTGTGCAAACATTCCCGTGCGTCACTATGGAGTTACGGCTAGGAAAAATCCTGCGCTGGCAATGAAGGTCGGCTGTTTGGGTGGGCGCAGTCGGCGGCGATGCGGTCGTGCCGGCTTCATCATGCGGCTTCGCAGTCACCGGCAATAGGCCGATGACCCTCAAGCGCCTTACGCTCCGAGGAAGGCACTGCATATCGCGAAGACGCGTGGAAACAAGGCGTTAGAGCAATGAGGCGTTCAGGCATGAACGCCCTTGCTCAAGACAAGGCGAGGTAAGGATGCAGCGTCATTTCGCGATCCCCGGCAATGGGGCCGCCAAACCGCATTTCCTGTTGCTCGACGGTTTGCGTGGCTTTGCCGCATTTTGCGTGATGCTGATCCATCTCGGCAGCTGGCTGGCGGTACCCTGGGTCGCCAGGAACAGCTATCTGGCGGTCGATTTGTTCTTCTGCCTCAGCGGCTATGTGCTGTCCTATGCCTATATGGGGCAGACCCGCTCGATGGATAGTTTCAAATTTCTGCGCGTACGTCTGCTGCGCCTCTTGCCGCTGACAGTCCTCGCCCTCGCCATCAGTGCCGCCTATCTCGTTGTCCGCGGCGCCATCGAGCACGCGCCGGTTCCCTATGCCGAGTTGCTGAATGCGCTGATGCTCTCCACCTTCAGCCTGCCGAATTTCAGCGCTCCTGCCGAAATCGGAGGGCCCAGCTTTTTCCCGCTGAATGTACCGCAATACACCATCCTGCTCGAGATCACCGCGAATCTGCTGTGGTGGCGCCTGCGTCACACCAATCTGGAGAAGGTCGCCGCCGCCATCGCCCTGGCCTGCCTGTGCGTCCTGATGATCACCGGCTTGGGCGGGGATACCCCCAATACCTTCCTTGCCGGCTTCCCGCGCGTCGGCGCCTCGTTCTTCATCGGGGTCGTGCTCTATCAGATGCGGGACAGGATGCCGGCGTGGGAGGGATGGACGGTTGTATTCGGGCTGCTGGTCGGCGTGATGGCCATCTTGTTCTTCTGGCCGACGGAACTGCCGCGGGCGGTGCAGCTCACCTGGGTGGCTCTGGTTTCGCCCGCTTTGGTGGTGGCGGGCGCCAGGGCTCATTGTTCGGGCAGGCTTGCATCGTTTTGCTCGACCGCGGGTACCGTATCCTACCCGCTTTATTGCCTGCATTTTCCGATCTTCTGCTGGGTCAACGGCCTCTACCGCTCGTTCTTCGGTGCGCAGAATTTCTATGTCGAAGCTCCCATCGTCGTGGTCGCCGCGATCATCGGCGGTTTGCTGGCGCATTATTGCTATGATGTTCCCATTCGCCACTATCTGAGTGCCAGGGCAAAGCGTGTTCATGCCTGAATTGTTTTTGTTGTAATTCTTTGTTTTAACGTTCTTTTTTGACCTCCTCGGATGTCGCCAGATCGCGAAATGGCCCGGATGTGGGCGACCCTGCAAAGGACGGCTTGATCTCCCGGGCGCGAGCTGTCAGTATCCGTGCGTGGCGACCATGGCAGGTGGAGTGCGATCCTTGCCGGTGGTCAAAAAGCCTGATTCGCTCCTGTTCCAACCAAGACAGATTAAAGGCAATACCTAAGGAAAGGGCCGATCTCCCTAGGCCTTTTCCCGTGTTTGATCGATATTGCAAAGCTGAAACAGTAGCTTAAGTAGTCCCTCGTGCAGTGTTGTGCTCGCAATGCACAAGCCGCGCAGACGGATACTTGGCAAATCGTTAATTGGAAGGCATGTTGTGCCGCCTTCACCATCCAGGACGGGAGACACACAACAAATCCATTTCCCCGGTTCTCAACAAGGAGGATTTATATGTCCCATACCGGAAGCGATCATACCCTTGCCCAGACCTGCACTTCCTCGGTGCCCGTCGGTACGGACCTCTTCAGGCAGGTCCGCGAAGCCAAGGGATACAGCAGGGAAGATCTCGCGGTCACCTGCGGTCTCACGGTCGATGAGATAGAAGACCTCGAACTGGGCAACGATGTCAGCCCCGCGCATCTGCGCCGCGTCGCGGCCGCCCTCGGCTTGCCGAGCGAATAACCGGCTGAGCCTTCCCTTCTGAACTGCCTCAAGGGCCTGACGCCCTGGTGCAAAGCGTGGGCTTTGCGAGGTGGTTCACTCAAGCGGACCTGGTCCAAACCGAAAGCCGGCACCGCCACAGTTCGTTCAATCGTCTCATGACCTAAGATTTGAGGTTGGCGTTCCCGGGGGGTGAACCCAGCCGATCCGAGGTCGGTCCAGGAACCGGTCCTCACGAAAAATCTGAAAAAATCAAAATTGCGTCTCCGCATCCCTATCCGGGTGCGGGGACGGTGCGTCTGGATCGGCCTGCCGTCGTGCGAAGAAGTGGGGGCAGCTGGGTTCGTGATCTTGCCATTGGCGGCGCTTCGGGCCATGGAGCGTGTGATCCTCTTGATCCGCTTCTGGAGACCGACGATGCCCCTCACCCTTCCCCGTGTCATTGGGCATCGCGGCGCTGCCGCGCACGCGCCGGAGAACACGCTCGAATCGATCCGCTGCGCAGCAGCCTTTGGCGTTGCGATGGTCGAGATCGACGTGCAGCTCAGCAAGGACGGGGTGCCCGTCGTCATTCATGACGATACGCTGGAGCGAACCACCACGGGGCGGGGACCGGTCATCGACCTTACCTGGCAGGAGCTCCAGGCTCTCGATGCGGGTGTGCGCTTCGGCCGTCCATTCGCCGGCGAGCGCATTCCAGACCTGCCTTCGGTGCTTGCACTGTGCAAGGAGCTGAAGCTTGGCCTCAATGTCGAGATCAAGCCCTCGCCTGGCACCGATGTTCGCACCGCAGAGGTCGCCCTGAAGACGATCCGCGCCTTTGGCCCGACCGGGGCGCCGCTGATTCTCTCCTCCTTCTCGGTCGAAAGCCTGGAAGCGGCGAGAGACCTCGCCCCCGATCTGCCGCGTGGCTATCTGATCTGGGATCGCCCGGCCGATTGGGCCGACATTGCCGACAGGGTGGCAGCGGCCTCTATCAATTTCGACCAGGAGCGCGAGACGCCCGAGAGCATCGCCGCCTACAAGGCGACTGGACGTCCGCTGCTGTCCTATACCGTCAACACCGCCGAGCGGGCGCTGGAGCTGTTCTCCCTCGGCGTTGCCGGCGTCTTCACCGACTTCCCGGGCCGCATCCTGCGGGTGGCCTGAAGCGTCACGCCGGCGGCACACTCCTGCCCTTGCCTTCGAGCCAGGTGCGGATCAACTGACGGTAGCGCTCGCCGCTGAAGCTGGGAAAATGCCCGCCATGCACAATGCGGACGGGCAGGCGCAGCAGCCGCTCCATCGAGGCGACGTAGTCCTGTGCGTTGGCGTGGTAGGTGTCCTCGATCAGCGGCCCGTCATAGAGGATGTCGCCGGAAAACAGCGTCGCTGTGCGTTTTTCCCACAGCGCGATGCCGCCCGGTGAATGGCCGGGCGTGTGGATCACCTCGAAGACGCGGTCACCGAGGTCGATGATATCGCCATCTTCCAGGAGGCGTGTGGCCGGTGCCCGCTTTACGGCATAGCAGGTCGAGCAATAGGGCTCCGGCGGCAGGGCGTCGAAAATCTCGTCGGTAACATAGGGATCGGCCAGGGTATTCTGCCGCGTCGGGTTGGCGAGAAGATCCGCTTCGGCACTATGGACGGCGCGGCATTCGAACTCGTGATGGCAGCCGATATGGTCGAAATGGGTGTGGCTCGCCACCGCGATCAGGTCCTGCTCGGTGACCATGGGCACCCATTCGCGCAGGGACACCACGCCCATGCCGCTATCAACCAGCATGTCGCGGTCGCGCCCGCGGACATGCCAGATGTTGCAGCGATAGAATTCCTGGATATGGGGCTCGCCGATGGCGGTGATGTCGTCGGCAAGACGCCTTACCTCGTACCATTTATCGGGGCTTATCCGCTGCATCGGGCGTTTTCCTGTTGTCGTCCGGACGCGTCAGGACAAGATCACCACATCATCGGGCTTGACCGCAAGCGCCAGAGACTGCCCCTCCCTGAGGCTGGCCGATTGCGGCAGATGCGCGACCAGGGCCGGCCCGGCGGCGGGTTGGAGATGGCAGCGGTAATGCGTGCCGAAGAAAGCCCCGCCCGTGACTATGGCCTCGCCCAGTGAAACCATCGGCCCTTCCTCGCCCGCCGTCGGGCGGAAATGCTCGGGCCGGATGCAGAGCGTCACCGCCTCGTTCCTGCGAGGCTCGCCCGTGGTGAAGCCGGCGCAGGGCAGCACGACACTGCCCAGGGCGGTATCGATGCGGGTCTGATCGCCCGAGAGATCGGCGACCTCACCGGCAATGAAATTGGCCTCGCCCATGAAGCCGGCGGAGAACAGCGAGCGCGGCCGCATATAGACCTGGGACGGCGGCCCGAAATCCTCGATATGGCCTGCATTCATCACCACGATGCGATCGGCGATGGCCATCGCCTCCTCCTGGTCGTGGGTGACATGCACGAAGGTGGTGCCGACCCGCTTCTGGATCGCCTTCAGCTCGTCCTGCATCTGGCGACGCAGCTTGAGGTCGAGCGCGCCGAGCGGCTCGTCGAGCAGCAGCACGTCGGGATCGACAGCCAAAGCGCGGGCAAGGGCGACGCGCTGGCGCTGGCCTCCCGACAATTCATGCGGCTTCTTGGCGGCCGCCTTGTCGAGGCCGACCAGTGCGAGGTAGCTCAGCGCCTTCTCGTCGCGCTCGGTCCGCCCCATGCCGCGCATGCGCAGGCCGAAGCCGACATTGTCGATCAGGCGCATATGCGGGAAGAGGGCATAGTCCTGGAACATGGTGGTGGTGGGCCGCCGCGCCGGCGGCACGTTCGTCATGTCCTTGCCGCCGATCAGCACCTGCCCGGCGCTCGGCGTCAGGAAGCCGCCCAGGATCGAGAGCAGGGTGGTCTTGCCGCAGCCGGAAGGGCCGAGCAGCACGATGAACTCGCCGGCCGCGATCTCGAGCGAGACATCGTCCAGGGCGGTGAAGGCCCCGAAGGTCTTGCTGGCATTGCGGACGGAAACCGAGGCGGTCATGATTTCGGTTCTCTCATGATTTCTTGGCCCTTCCGAAGACGGTGAGTTCGACGATGACCAGCACCAGGATGGAGATGAGGAAGACCAGCGAGCCGATGGCGTTGGTCTTGGGGTTGAGGCCCGAGCGCAGGAGATTCCAGATCTCGACGGGCAGGGTGACGTCGAAGCGGGACAGCAGGAAGGCGATGATGAATTCGTCCCAGCTGAAGGTGACGGACAGGAAGAAGGCGGCGAGGATCGAGGGCGTGAGCATCGGGGCGGTGACCAGCGCCATCACCTTGAGGTCGCTGGCGCCGAGATCGCGGGCGGCTCGCTCGATGTTGATGTGGTGGTCGCCCATCGAGGAATAGATGATGGCAAAGCACAGCGGCAGGTTGATCACCACATGGCCGATGCTCACCGTCCACAGCGAGAGCGGCAGGTGCAGGGCGTTCAGCACCGTCAGCAGGCCGAGGGCGATGATGAGGTAGCTCACCGTCATCGGCGCGATCAAAAGGCCGCGTTGCAGCGCCGAGCCGGGCAGCTTGTAGCGCGCCAGGGCATAAGCGGCGAGGAAGCCGAGCAGGCAGGCGACGACAGAAGAGCCGATGCCCACCATGAGGGAATTGAGCATGGCCGCCATCAGCTTGCCGTCGGCGAACACCGCCCGGTACCATTGCAGCGAGGCCCCGTTGAACGGCGGCACCGGCAGGCGGCCGTCCTGGAAGGAGAACAGCACCAGCACCGCCACCGGCAGGAAGATGAAGCCGAAGATCGCCACGGCATAAAGACCGCTGAGGGCGTTGAACAAGGTCTTGCGCGTCATGCTCAGGCCCTCTCGATCTTCAGCCAGCGCGCGCAGGCGACATAGGCCAGCGTCACCACTACCATCAGGATGATCGACAGGGTGGCGGCCATGGGCAGGTCGGCCCGGCGCCCGAGCTGGAGCATGATGATCTGCGGCAGAACCAGCTCGTTGTTGCCGCCGAGGATCTGCGGGGTGACGTAGTCGCCGATGCAGAGCACGAAGGTGAGGAACGCTCCCGTCATGATGCCCGGCAGGGTCAGGGGGAGCACCACATGCCAGAAGGTCTGCAGGCCGTTGGCGCCGAGATCGGCCGCGGCCCGCCGGTAGTTCGGCGAGAGCTGGATCAGATTGGCATAGATGGTCAGCGTCAGCAGCATCACGAAGAAATGCACGAAACCGATCACGGTGGCGGTGCGTGTCGAGGCGAGGTCGAGTGGCTCGCCGATCACCCCGAGCGCGAGCAGTGCCTGGTTGATCACGCCGGCCTTGGAGAGCACCAGCAGCCAGGCATAGGAACGCACCACATAGGAGGTCCAGAACGGCAGCACCGCCAGGATGAGGGCGAGGCGCTGATAGCGCTTGGGCACGCGTTCGGCGATGATCCAGGCGAGGGGATAGGCGAGCAGCACCGAAAGCACCGTCACCATCGCCGTGATTTCCAGCGAATTGACGAGGCCCTTGAGAAGGGACTCCTTCTGGATGAAAGCCAGGTAGTTGTTCAGATTCCAGCTCTGGACGATCTGCCCGCCCTGCAGCGACCACAGGCTCATCGCCGCCATGAAGCCGAAGGGCACGATGAAGAAGGCCAGCGTCCAGCCAAGCGCCGGCAGGACGAAGCCCCAGGCCCTGCGATGCTCGGCTGCTTCGAGACTGGATGCGGTCATGAGGGCTCCTTGGAGCGCGGACTTCCAGTCCGCTCTTCCCATCCTGCAAGCGAGGCGTTTTCAAGAGCGGACTGGAAGTCCGCGCTCCAACCTCACTGCTGCATCATGTCGGTCCAGGCGTCCTGCATCTTCTTGTCGAGATCGGCATTGGGCGCGGGATAGAGCTGAGCCTTGGCGAGATAGCCGGCCTGGTCGTTCCAGCGCAGGGCCGTCTTCTGGGCATCGGTCAGGTTGTCGCCGGCGCGTCTGTTGGCGGGCATCGCCCAATAGCAGGAGGAGGTGGCGAGGCGCGCCTGGCCTTCCGGGCTGAGGATGTATTGCACGAATTTCAGGGCCAGCTCCTTGTGGGCGGCATCCTTCATCACCCCGATCGACTGCGCCCAGCGCACAGCGCCCTGATCCGGCACGGTCCAGTCGAGATTGGGCTTTTCGGCCGAGAGCGCTGCGGTGATCCATTCGCCGCCACCGACCAGGATGTCGACTTCGCCCGTGGCCAGGGCGGTCTGCGAGGCGGTGACCTCGCTGACCTGCTTGGAGACCTTCTTCATCGCGGCAAGTTTTTCCTGGATGGCCGGCAGGTCGGCGTCCGAGAGCTCGGCCGTCTTCTTGCCGAGGCCGACCTGAACCAGGCCCATCACCGGCATGTAATAGTCATAGATGGCGATGCGGCCCTTGTATTTGTCGGACCACATCACCGACAGGTCCTTCATGTCCTTCGGGTCGACCTTGGTCTTGTCGTAGGAAATCGTGTTGTAGCCGAACTTTTCGGTGGCGGCGTAGATCTTACCGTCCTTGCTGTTCTGGGCCTCCATGCGCACTTCCGGGAACGTGTCGGCCAACGGCAGGGCATCGGCGGGCATTTCGGCCAGCAGATTCTGGTCGACGGCGCGCTTGACGTCGATGGCGTCGATCACCAGCACGTCCCAATCGCCCGGCCGGGACTGGGCGATGATGGAGAGGCCCGCGCCGGTGCCTTCATAGGTCTTGAGGTTGACCTTGACGTTGTTGGCCTTCTCGAAGGGCTCGATCAGGGCCGGGTCGGTATGGTCGCACCAGACCAGGGCATTGAGCTCGTCGGCGGCACGGGCGGTTGCCATGCTCGAAAGGCCGGCCGTGCTGGCGAGGATGGTGGCGAGGAGGAGACGGCGCGCAGGGGCGCGGCTTGCGAATGTCATGTCAAACCTCTGGCTGGCGGCACGCATTGACGGTGCTCTAATAAAGAAATTGAGTGAGTTCATTTTTTAAGTCAATATCAATTTTAGAACACATTCAGAGGATGCGGCCAAGGGAGGTGATATGGCGGGGCTACGCGCAAAGCAGAAGGCGGACAGGAACCGGCGCATCCTCGAGGCGGCCACGTGGCTCTTTCGGGACGTGGGCTATGATAGCGCCAGGATCGAGGACATCGCCGAACGCGCGGAAGTATCGGTCGGCACTCTCTACAACTACTACCAGAACAAGGGCGACATCCTGCTCGCGGCCGTCACCATGGAGGTAGAGGAGGTGCTGGATGCGGGCCGCCGCATCGTGGCCAATCCGCCTGCGACCGTCGCGGCGGCCCTGCAGGCACTGATCGAGCAATATTACGACCATTCCCTGGTCTATCTGTCCAAGGAGATGTGGCGGGTTGCCATGGCGCTGTCGATCCAGCAGCCCGACAGCCCGTTCAGCCGGCGCTACACCGAGCTCGACCGGCGGCTCTGTGGGCAGGTCTCGAGCCTGGTCCAGACCTTGCAGAGGCGCGGCGCCGTCCGTGCGGATGTAGACGCGGCCGCAGCCGGCGAGATGTTCTTCAACAATCTCAACCTGATGTTCATCGAATTCGCCAAGGACGAGGCCATGCCCCTGGAAGCGCTGAAGGCCCAGGTGGAACGCCAGAACCGGCCACTGTCAGGCTTGATCGCGGACACAGGGACTTGAGGCGGACCAGAACCGGCCGCGACGAGCCTTCTCCACTGCGTGAAGAAGGTTCGTTACGCCTCACTCAGCCTTCACCTGCACCATCTTGTCCTGCCCCGCTTCCAGGGCACTCCAGGCGGCGATGAGGGCGAAGGCGATGAACAGCAGCGTCGGTGCCGCAAAGCTGCCGGTGATGCCGCGCAGCAGCCCCGCAAGCAGCGGGCCGAAACCGGCAATGATATAGCCGAAGCCCTGCGCCATGCCGGACAGGCGGGCGGCGACATGCGCATCGGGCGAGCGCAGGATGATCAGCGTCATCGCCACCGCGATCAGGCCACCCTGGCCGATGCCGCAGAAGATGGCGCCGATCCAGGTGAGCGACAGGGGCAGCCAGTAGCAGCCGGCAAATCCGACCGCGCCGCAGGCGAGCAGGACAAGGCAGACGAGGCGCTGGTCGCGCCCGCGCATGGCCAGAGGCGGCGTCGCCAGGCAGGCCAGCATCTGCACGACAACGGAGCCCGACACCAGAAGCCCCGCACTGGTGCCTTCCATGCCGCGATCGCGCAGCATCGGTGCCATCCAGCCGAAGACGATATAGGCCATGGCCGATTGCAGGCCCATGAACAGCGTGACTTTCCAGGCGAGCCTGTCACGGAACAGCCCCTTGACGGCCGGCTTGGCGGCAGCGTGGTCATGGCCCGCCTTGAAAGCCTGCGGTGCCCAGATCATGGCGGCGGCGAGTGCCGGCACCCCCCACAAAGCCAGCGCGGCGGGCCAACTGCCGGACAGTGCCTTTTCGAGCGGCACGGTAAAGGCCGCGGCAGCGGCCGCGCTGCCGCACAGCGCCATGGTGTAGAGCCCCGTCATCAGGGCGATCTGCTTGGGGAAGTCGCGCTTGACCAGCCCGGGCAGCAGCACATTGATCATGGCGATGCCGGCGCCGGCCAGGAAGGACCCGACGAAGAGGAATGGGGCCTGGCCGAGGCCGCGCAAACCCGTGCCGAGCGCGATGGTCAGCATGGAGGCGAGGATGACGCGTTCTGCCGAAAAACGCCGGGCAAGGCTCGGGGCGGGGAAAGAAAAGATGCCGAGGCAGACCACCGGCAGCGTGGTCAACACGCTCGACCACAAGGAATTGAGACCGGTGTCACGCACGATTTCCGGCAAGACGGTCGACAGGCTCGAGAACACCGCCCTGAGATTGGCGGCGATCAGCACCAGGCTGACGCCGAGCAGGACGCGCGCCGTCAGGCTCGCTCCACCGGGTTCCGGCCCTTCCTCGACATCGATCAGCGGCTCTCCCGGTGGGGGATGCAGTGCCTCAGGATCGGCGGAAGGCCGCAACGGCTTCTCAAAGGATCTGTCGGTCAAACAATGTTCGTTTCGAAATGGAGGAAAACAACGGGCAGCCGGTGCGGGAAAGCGGCGCGAATAGTCCTAGCAATAGAGACATCGGCCATGGCGCTCAACCATCCTGCGTCCCGATGCATGCAGGGGAGGCATGCGCCAAAACGCGGCAGGCCCGCGGTGCCTCAATAGCTTGCCCGGCCTGCCGTAATAGGCTCTGTTGCGCGCCTTATTGCAACGGCAGGATTTCCGGGGGGCACATGCCGCAGGCCGATCTCATCATCCACAATGCCCGCATTCTCACCATGGATGAGGAGCGCCCGCGCGCCCAGGCCCTGGCGGTCGCCGGCAACCGACTGCTCGCCGTGGGCAGCGACAGCGAGATCCTGGCTCTGGCGGGGGAAGGCACAAGGCGCATCGATGCCAGGGGTGGCACCGTGCTGCCCGGCCTCAACGAAGCCCATATGCACATCTTCGGCGGCTCGGTGTCTCTCACCCAGCTTTCCCTGTTCGGCGTGAAGGGGTTCGAGGCCCTCAGGCTGGCCGTCACCGCCTATGCGGCCGCCAATCCCGATCTTCGCCTGCTCGTCGGCCTGTCGGCCGACTACACCATCCTGTCCGAGACCGAGAAGGTCAGCCGCCACCATCTCGACGCCATCCTGCCGGATCGGCCCTTCATGATGCTGGCGCCCGATCGCCATACCGCCTGGGCCAATACGGCCGCGCTGAAGGCGGCCGGCATCCTCGAGGGGCGCGACGTCGGGGTGGGCAACGAGATCGTCATGGGCGAGGATGGACTGGCCACCGGCGAGCTCAAGGAAACCAATGCGATCGATCCGGTGGCGGAGATGGGCGTTACCGCCGGGCGCGACCATCTCGGTATCGGCACGGGCGGGGATCCCGATCATGTCACGCCCGAGGAGCGGGCTTCCGATCTGGCGCTGATCCGCCGGGGCCTCGCCTATTGCGCCGAACTCGGCCTCACCAGCGTGCAGGCCATGGATGGCAATCTCTACCAGCTCGAAATCCTGGAGCAGATCGAGCGCGAGCATGGCTTGCCGGTGCGCGTGCGCATGCCCTTCCACATGAAGAACTTCATGGATCTGAGCATGATCGAGGCGAAGGCGGCAGACTGGCGCCGGCACTTCGACAACGACAGGCTGCGCTGCGATTTCGTCAAGGTCTTCGTCGATGGCGTCACCGAATCCGGCACCGCCGTGATGGTGGACGATTATGCCGACGAACCGGGCTGGAAGGGCGATCCACTGTTCACGCGCGAGCATTTTGCGCGCGTCGCGGTCGAGGCCGACAGGCTCGGCCTGCAGGTCGCCGTGCACGCCATCGGAGACGGTGCCGTGCGCATCGTGCTCGACGGTTATGAGGCCGCGCGCAAGGCCAACGGGCCACGCGACAGCCGGCATCGCATCGAGCATGTCGAGGTCGTCCATCCCGACGACGTCAAGCGCTTCGCCGAGCTCGGCACGGTGGCGTCCATGCAGCCCACGCATCCGCCCGGCTCGGCGGGCCTGCCCCTGGAACCCTATCTCACCCGCATCGGCGAGGCGCGCTGGCCGCTCGCCTTCGCCTGGCGGACCCTGAAGGATGCCGGCGCGCGTATCGTCTTTGCAACAGACTGGCCGGTCTCGCCATTGTCGCCGCTGAGCTGCATCCAAGATGCGATGACCCGTCAGTCCTGGAAGGACGGCATGCCCGACCAACGCCTGAGCCTGACGGAAACGCTTGCCGCCTATACCAGCGAGGGAGCCTGGGTCGAGTTCATGGAAGACCGCAAGGGCCGGCTCAAGCCCGGCTACCTTGCCGATATCGTGATCCTCTCCGGCGATATCGAGGCCACGCCTGCGGCCGAACTGGCGGCGCTGCGTCCGGTCGCGACGATCTGCGACGGCAGGATCACCCACCAGGCCTGAAACCCGGTCCGTTCACGAAGGCGTCACGACTTCGGTCGTTTGCTGTTCCCCGGGCAAGGCTTGGCTCCACTGCCAAGCCTTGATTGTGGGGACATGCGATGCCGGGTCGCAAGAGTGCCGTCATTCTCACGCATGGCATGGGCGAGCAGATGCCCATGGCGACCCTACGGGGCTTCGCCGAAGCCGTCTGGGTTCACAATCCTGACATTGACGGGCGCCGGCGGGACGATCCGCCGAAGGGTGGAAACCCGGTCTGGTGGAAACCGGACACACGCAATGCCTCCTACGAACTTTATCGCATCACCACCCGGTCAGGCGGTCATCACGAGGGAAGCGACGCGCCGCGAGTCGATTTCTTCGAATTCTACTGGGCCGATCTCACCACGAGCACCACCACGGCCCAGTTGCGCGATTGGTTCATGTCGCTGCTCCTGCGTCGGCCGGGCCGGGTTCCCAGCGATGTCCGTGGCATCTGGCTGGCTCTCTGGATCGCCACGATCGGGGTGATCGGCCTCCTTTCTCTGCAGGGCCTGGCACAAATCCTCGATTGGAAGCTGGATAGCTGGGTGAAGGGGCTGCTCTGGGTCTTCACGGCCCTGAGCGCCATCTTCATCGGCTTCGCCGTCGCCTATTTCGGCGATGTAGCGCATTACATTCGGGCCAAGCCTGCCAATATCCAGGCGCGCCGCGAGATTCGGAAACGCGGCCTCGAACTCTTGCAGACACTCTCGAGGAGCGGCGAGTATGACCGCATCATCCTGGTCGGCCACAGCCTGGGCAGCGTCATCGCCTATGACCTGGTCCGGCTCCTGTGGGCGGAAGAATATGCGGCACGGACATTCGCGCCGGCGGGTAGGGTGGCGGATGCCTTGGCGGCGGTGAGAAAGGCGGGCGAGGACCTCAATGCAAAACCCTCCGACGCCGGTCTCCTCGATGCCTATCAAATCGCGCAAAAGGGGCTGTTCGCAGGCCTCCGGGAGGCGCATTCAGACCCGAGGAAACGCTGGCTGATTTCCGACCTCGTCACCCTCGGCTGCCCGCTCACCCATGCTGAATTTCTGATTGCGCGCGATCTCGAGGCCCTGAAGCAGGATGTCGAGGCACGCCGGCTGCCGAGTGCCCCGCCGGCCACGGAAGCCTCGGGCGATTATGCCTATCCTGTGCCCGATCCGACGGCGGCAGCGATGCGGCTGCACCACGCGGCCCCCTTCTCGCTGGTGCGTTGGACCAATATCTACGACCCGGGCAAGCTGGCCCTGTTCGGCGATATCATCTCGGGGCCGGTTCGCGGCAATTTCGGCACAGGCGTCAGGGATGTCGCTGTCAGAATAAGCGGGCGGGTGCCCCTGATCGGGCGGATCTTCACCCATACCCGCTATTGGGATGAGGATAAGGGAGCCGCCCAGAGCCTGGTGGCGCTGCGCCAGGCTCTGAAACTCGACGAACGATAGCACGAGCCCAGAATCGGGCGAACCCAGCAAGCAAACCTGCCGTTCCCGGCACGTTCGAGGGCTGTAGGCTCTCGGTGCCAACTCTCAGGATTTCTTGGGCTTCTTCTCCGGCAGGGGCAGGCTCGCCGCCTTGGAGTCGGAGGCATTGGCCTTCCCGGAACTTTCCTCCGACGCTTCTTCGGCTTCCTCAGCGCCACTACCGGCGAGCCTATGCTTGATGGCCAAAGCATAGATCGTGTTCAGGACGTTCCGATCAGTCAATTCCGGATCGCTGAGGGCGAGGAAACCTGCCCGGGCGATACGTTTGCTGTTCGCCTTGGAGACTCGCCCTACAATATACGCATGGAGCTCTTCGTCGGTCAGACCCGACGTCGCTCCTTCAATCAGATATTCATAAATTTTCTTCTTGGTGTCGCCCACGTGTCGGTCCTTCGATTGTGAATCGGGCAGACCATGCGTCATCGGGGTGTCACAAACAACCCTGCCCGGGCGGCACCGGCGCGAGGCAAGGATTACAAACGCCGAAAGCCCCCGGCAGGCGATGCGGGGGGCTTTCTTCGCGATCCGTCTGGCGTCAAGCGCCCGGGCGCTTCACACGAACCGCTCCTGCAATTGCACCAGATGGGAGGTGGCGATCGGATTGGCATTGGCGACGAGCTTGTCGAAGCGATGGTTGGCGATCTTGGCGATTTCGATCAGGCCCGTGGAACGCTCGACCGTCGGCGAGTTGGCCATGCGCGACCAACCGGTCGCCAGCACCCGCTCATAGCGCTCGACTTCATGCGCGCAGATGATCAGCGGGAAGCCGAAATGCTTGCGATAGGCCACGGCCAGCCTGTTCACCTCGGCCAGATCTTCATTGTCGATGCCTGCATCGGCGTGATCCAGCAGATAGGTACTGCCTGCGTCGCCTTCGCTGCCGAGATCGGCGAAGGAGTTCAGCAATTGCAGCTGTTCCGCGGCCGAGCCGGTGAGCAAGGCGTCATGGAAGGCCGAGCGCAGTGCGATGGTGTCGGCGAAGGGCCGCAAGGCATAGGCCCGTTCCAGCACCCAGGGCGTATTCTCGACCAGGCCGCCGAAGGTCCTGGCGAATTCGGCGCTGCTCATCTTGTTGACGTCGGCGAGGGTGACCAGTGTATGGCCGGGGCGGCCGGCCACGGCGGGGCTGTGCACCTTGCCGACATGGTTGAAGATGATGTTGAGCGCAATGGCCGAAATGGCGCCCAGCGTGATGCCCGAGCCGAAGATGATCTGGGCCCATTGCGGAAAGGCGTTGGCCACGAAGGGTTGCGACGTCACCAGCATGCCCAGGCCCACGCTGGTCGAGACGATCACGATGTTGTTGTGATTGTTGAAATCGACCTTGCTGAGCGTCTGGATACCGACCACGGCCACCGCCGCGAACATGGCGAGCGCGGCGCCGCCGAGCACGGGATGCGGGATGCCGGCCACGATGGCAGCCGCCTTGGGCAGCGAGCCCAGGATGATCATGATCACGCCGGCGGCAACGATCACCCAGCGGCTCTTGACCTGGGTAAGCCGGACCAGGCCGACATTCTCGGCAAAGCAGGTATAGGGAAAGGAGTTGAGCACGCCGCCGATGAAGGTGGCGACGCCGTCGGCCCGGATGGCGCGGCCGATGTCCTCGGGAGCGATGCGCTTCTTGACGATCTCGCCGGTGGCGAAGACGTCGCCGGTGGTCTCGACCATGGTGATGATCATCACCACCATCATCGACAGGATGGCGGTGATCGAGAAGGTCGGCCAGCCGAAATAGAAGGGTGAGGTATAGCCGACCCAGCCGGCATTGGCGACTTCGCTGAAATGGGCATCGCCCAGGGCCCAGGCTACCAGCGTGCCGGCGACCAGGCCGATCAGCACCGCGACGGTCTGCATGAAGCCGGTGAACACGCGCTGGATGCCGACGATCAGAGCCAGCGTGCCGAAGGCGTAGGCGAGGTTCTTGAGCAAGACCGGGTCCTGCATCGCGTTTGGCCCCTTGCCCACCACGATGTCGTTGGCGGCCACGGGCAGCAGCGCCACGCCGATGATCAGGATCACCGACCCCGTCACCACCGGCGGGAAGAAGCGGGTCAGCCTGGCGAAATAGGAGGCCACGGCGAAGGTGAACAGGCCGGCCACCAGCACGGAGCCATAGATGGAAAGCAGGCCTTCGGTGCCGCCGCCGACGGCGAGGCCGATGGCGATCATCGGGCTCACCGCGGTGAAGGTCACGCCCTGGAGCAGCGGCAGCCGGACGCCGATATTGCCGATGCCGACCGCCTGGATGATCGAGGCGATGCCGCAGGTGAAGAGGTCGGCATTGATCAGGTGGATCAACTGCTCGGGGCTGAGCTTGAGCGCGCTCGCCACGATGATCGGCACCAGCACCGCACCCGCATAGAAGGCGAGTACGTGCTGGAAGCCATAGGTCGCCAGCTTGGCGAAAGGCAGGACCTCATCGACGGGGTGCACCCGCGCCGTTCGCTCCGAGGCGGTGCCGGACGCCTCGCTGATCTGGGTTAGCGTTGTCATCGGGTGTCTTCCCTCCTGAGTTTGGCGGCCATCGCACCGGACTCAGCAGGGTGTCGACGGCATTCTTATTGCTGTGGCATGGGCGTGCAGAGGCGATCCTCGCCGCGAGCGGGAGAAGGGCGCCGGTACTTCAGGTCAGGTTCTGGCCGGAGTCTGGCCGGTACGAGACCGGCGATCAGCCGGTCGAGGCTGCGATGCCCGTCTTGGCCGGAGCCCAAGCGGGGCGTTGCAGCCTGGCGGCGCGCTGGGCGAAGCATCGCACCAGCTCGGCCGCCGTCAGGCTGGCAATGATCTCGGGGCGCTTGTCGTCGACATCGGCGCCGCCGATCGGGCAGGTCAGTTCACCGAGCATGGTCAGGGTGCCGCTGTTGCGCAGGAACTGGCTTTCGAACCGCTTGCGCTTGGTCTTGGAGCCGATCATGCCGACATAGGCGGCATCGCGGCGTTCCAGGGCCGCCTCGGTCAGCCGGTAGTCGAGCGCATGGCTATGGGTGAGGATGATATAGGCGGCGCCGGCCGGGGCGTCCGCGATGGCATCGGCCGGATCCTCCAGATGGCGCACGCGGCAGTTTTCGGGCAGGCCGGCGAGCATCTCGGCGCGATCGTCCACCAGCGTCACCGCGAAAGGCAGCAGGCAGAGCATGCTCGCGAGCGCCCGGCCGGTATGGCCGAGCCCGAATACCAGCACCGGCGGCCGCGCATCCATGAGCTTGGCCTCATGGTCGCCCAGCCAGGCGGCCACCTTGGTGGTCACCGGCTCGAAGCGCAGGGTGACATGGCCGCCGCAGCACTGGCCCATCATCGGGCCAAGCGGCAGGTCCATGCTCTGTGCCTTGGGGCCGCGCCCTTCCTTGCCTTCGGCGATCATGGACCGCGCCACGTCGATGGCATGGAATTCGAGATGGCCGCCGCCGATGGTGCCGGCAACCGCATGGGATGTCACCAGCATCAGCGCGTCGACGCCGCGCGGCGTCGAGCCCAGCGCCGCCGCGATCTCGACCAGAATGGCCTGGCGGCCATCGGCTTCGATCGTGGCGAGGAGCTTGCCGATCTCGAGATCAACCATGGCCCCCGCTCCTCTCCCGCACCTTCGCGCGCATCGCCTCGACGGCGAAGAGGACGCGCTCGGGCGTGGCGGGCGCATCGAGATCGGGGAAGATCTTGTGGTCGCCGATGCTGGCCACCGCATCCGACAAGGCGTGCAGGACGGAGACCGGCAACACCAGCGGCGGCTCGCCCACGGCCTTGGAGCGGTGGATCGAAGGCATGTGGTTGGGCTTGTTCAAGAGGTCGATGTTGAAGATGCGCGGACGGTCCGAAGCCACCGGGATCTTGTAGGTGGAGGGCGCGTGGGTGCGCAGGCGCCCCTTATTGTCCCACCACAATTCCTCGGTGGTCAGCCAGCCCATGCCCTGCACGAAGCCACCTTCGATCTGGCCGATGTCGATGGCCGGATTCAGCGAAGCGCCGACGTCGTGCAGGATGTCGACCCGCTCGACCCGGTATTCGCCGGTGAGCGTGTCGATCGTGACTTCCGAGGCGGCGGCGCCGTAAGAATAGTAGTAAAAGGCGCGCCCGCGGCCGGCCTTGCGGTCCCAATAGATGTCCGGGGTGCGATAGAAGCCGGAGGAGGAGAGCTGGATGCGGTTGCTATAGACCTCCTTGACGAAATCCGGCCATTCGATCTCGCGATTGCCGACGCGCACGCGGCCGGGCAGGAATTCGACCTGGTCGGCGGGAATACCGTGCTTCTCCACGGCGTAGGCGACCATGCGCTCCTTGATGTTGTTGCAGGCGTTCAGCGCCGCCATACCGTTGAGATCGGTGCCGGAGGAGGCCGCTGTCGGCGAGGTGTTGGGTACCTTGGCGGTGGTGGTCGGCGTGATCTTGACCATGTCGAGATCGATTTGAAAGGCCTGCGCCACCACCTGGGCGACCTTGATGTAGAGGCCCTGGCCCATCTCGGTGCCGCCATGGTTCACGCTCACCGAACCATCGGTATAGACGTTCACCAGCGCGCCGGCCTGATTCTGCCAGCTATTGGTGAAGGAGATGCCGAACTTCACCGGCGTCAGCGCGATGCCGCGCCGGAAGACGCCACCCTGGGCATTCTGCCTGGCGTTTTCGGCGCGGATTTCGGCGCGTCGGGCCTGATAGTCGCTCGATGCCTCGAGCTTGGCGATGATCTCGGCCGAGAGGTCTGCCTCCACCGTCTGGTGATAGGGGGTGAGGTCGCGGCCCGGCCCGCCATAGAAGTTGAGCTTACGGATTTCGAGCGGATCCTTGCCGGTGGCATAGGCCACTTCCTCGATCAGGCGCTCGGCGCCGATCGCACCCTGCGGCCCACCGAAACCGCGGAAGGCGGTGTTGGAGACGGTATGGGTCCGCAAGGGCTGGGCGTTGAGGCGCACGGCCGGATAGAAATAGGCGTTGTCCGCATGGAAGAGTGCGCGGTCGGTCACCGGGCCGGACAGGTCGGCCGAGAAGCCGCAGCGGGCGGCGAACAGGATATCGACAGCCAGGATATGGCCTTCATCGTCGAAGCCGACTTCGTAGTCGATCACGAAATCGTGGCGCTTGCCGGTGGCGACCATGTCGTCGTCGCGATCGGGCCTGAGCTTGACCGCCTGGCCGGTGCGCCTTGCCGCCAGGGCAGCGATGGCGGCGAAGATGTTGCCCTGGGTCTCCTTGCCGCCGAAGCCGCCGCCCATGCGGCGGATCTCGCAGGTGATGGCGTTGCTCGGCACATCCAGTACATGCGCCACCGCATGCTGGATCTCGCTGGGATGCTGGGTGGAGGAATAGAGGGTGACGTCGCCGTCCTCGCCCGGCACGGCGAGGGCGATGTGGCTTTCCAGATAGAAATGCTCCTGGCCGCCGAGATTCATCGAGCGCTTGATGCGCCGGGGGGCGGCAGCCATCGCCGCATCGAGATCGCCGCGGTTGAGGCTCATCGGTTCGGCGACGAGGTCCAAGCTACCGGATTTCTGGCCGTCCTTACGGGCGGCGGCGATGTCGAGAACCGCAGGCAATTCCTCATAGGTGATCTTGGCCTTGGCCACAGCCAGGCGCGCCTCGTTGCGGGTGCGGGCGATCACGGCGAAGATCGGCTGGCCGTAGAACATCACCTTGCCCTCGGCGAAGACCGGGTCGTCGTGATGGTTGGAGGGGCTGACATCGTTGACGCCGGGAACATCGGCCGCTGTAAGCACCAGTTCGACGCCGGGACTGTCCTTCACCGCCGAGAGGTCGATCTCCTTGATCAGGCCATGGGCACAGTGTGACAGGCCGAGAGCGGCATGCAGCAGGCCTGCCGGTTCGGGCATGTCGTCGATGTAGAGCGCCTCGCCGGCCACGTGCTTGTGACCGGAATCGTGACGGGTGGATTGATAGACGCCGCCGGTGACCTGATCGCGATTTGCAGCGAAGACGGGCTTATGCATGGGCGTCACTCCGGAGGATGCCGGCAACCCGGTGGACGGAACCGGTGGTGGTCTCGGCCTGGAAACGGCGGATCAGATTGGCGGCTACCGTCGAGCGGTAGCGTGCGCTGGCGCGCCAGTCGTCGAGAGGCTTGAAATCACTGGCCAAGGCGAGGGCCGCAGCTTCGGCGGCTTCGGCATTGAAGGCCCGGCCGGCGAGAGCCGCCTCGGCCGCGGCTGCGCGCTTGGGCGTGGCGGCCATGCCGCCGAAGGCCAATACGGCATTGGTGGTCAGGCCCGCCCCATCCAGCTCGAGGCGGAAGGCGGCGCACACGGCCGAAATGTCCTCGTCGAAACGCTTGGAGATCTTGGAGACGTGGAACAGCGTGCCCGGCCTGGGCTTGGGCACGATCAGGGCCTCGACGAAATCGCCAGGCTGGCGGTCCTGCTTCTTGTAGGCGATGAAGAACTGCTCGAGCGGCACGGTGCGCCGCTCACCGCCGCGCCGCAGCGTCACGCTGGCGCCGAGCGCGATCAGGAGCGGGGGGGAATCGCCGATAGGCGAGCCGTTGGCGACATTGCCGCCGATGGTGCCGGCATTGCGCACCTGCTCCGAGCCGAAGCGGCGAATGAGTTCGTCGATCTGCGGGTCGAGTGCGCCCAGCGCGGCGCGCGCGTCGCTGACCGAGACCAGGGCGCCGATGACGAGGTGGTCGCCCTTGTCTTCGATGCGGTCGAGTTCACCGACGCGGCCGAGCGTGATCACGGCGGCCGGACGCAGCAGCATCTTGGTGATCCACAGGCCGACATCGGTGGCACCGGCCACCAGGGTGGCATCGGGATGGGCGGCCGTGAGTTCGGCGAGCTGGTCCGAGGTGGCGGGAGCGAACAGCCTGCGCCCGCCTTCGGAAATCTCGATGACCTCCCGGTCGGCAAGACCGGCCAGCTTGCGGGCGATCTCGGCGCGGCCGACATTCAGCGAGTCGGTGCTGGAGGCCTCGATCTCATAGGCCCGGTCGAGCGCCGATACGATCGGGCCATAACCGGTGCAGCGGCACAGATTGCCGGCAAGAGCCTCCTCGATGCGCTCGCGCGAGGGCGCTTCGGCGGCGCCCAGCCACAGGGCGGTCAGCGACATCACGATGCCCGGCGTGCAGAAGCCGCATTGCGAGCCGTGCAGCTCCACCATCGCCTGCTGGACGGGGTGCAGGCCTCCACCAGCCTTCTTCAGATGCTCGACGGTGACGATGTGGCAACCGTCGAGAGTCGCCAGGAAGCGGATGCAGGCATTGATCGCCTCATAGCGCAGTTCGGTCTTGCCGCCGCCCTCTTGGCGCAGCCGTCCGACCAGCACGGTGCAGGCGCCGCAATCGCCCTCGGCGCAGCCTTCCTTGGTGCCGATGAGCCGGCGCTCGTTGCGCAGCCAGTCCAGCAGCGTCAGCGTGGGGTCGAAGCCCTCGAGCGAGAACTGGCGATCGTTCAGTAGGAATCGTACGGTCCGGCGCATGATCATCCATGTGGTTTTGGCGAGGACTGTTGACCAGTTTCCCGGTGTAGCCAACCCTGCAGCATAGTCGATGAAGGCACTGAAGCGAGCCAGGCGAAAATGCCCGGCCCCGAACATACCAATGCATGCCCGGCGACTGGCGACCCGAGAGTGGGTGCGCGGCGACGAACATGCCGGAGGGCTGGAGCCCGGCCGATCCACAACGGGATCGGACTATGTTTGGGGGTGTCGATCCGGCCTCCCTGCGCCGGCGCCTCCTCCCAAGATTTCAACCGGGCTCGTTCCTGGCCTCTTTGTAGCACTTATAATTTCTCGTGGGGCGTCGCAGCGGTAGACAGGCCTCGCATGAAGGACTTCCCAATAAAATGTGACAATCGCCTGAAAGGGATATGGTTATGATGACTGGCATGATCGGTGAGCCATGCCATGGGATCCTGACGCAGTCGCAGGTCCCACGCTGGTGCCCGCATTGAAGGCACGGCGTCTTCACCGGAGAAAAGCGCTCTAGTCGCGCGCCCTGTGCGCCAGCCAGAAGGAAGTGACGTTGTGACGACGAAGGATATCTCGCGGGCGGATACGGCCCTGCGCGGCCGCCTGTTGTGGTTCGTAGAGCGCCCGGAGGAGCACGGCGCGAGCGCCGTGCGTTATATCGAGGACGGTCTGCTGGTCCTGGCCGGCGGCAAGATCCTGGCGGTCGGCGAGACGTCCGTTCTGCGTCCCCAGCTTCCCGCCGGCGCGGTTGTTCACGATCATTCGGGCAAGCTGATCACGCCCGGCTTCATCGATCCGCATATCCATTTGCCGCAGACGCAGGTGGTGGCGTCCTGGGCAGCCCAGCTGCTCGACTGGCTCAATACCTACACTTTCGTCGAGGAGCAGAAATATGGTGATCCGGCCCATGCGGCCCGCGGCGCCGCCTTCTTCTTCGACGAACTGCTTTCCAACGGCACCACCACGGCGGTCGCCTTCTGCTCGGTACATTCCACTTCGGCGGAAGCCTTCTTCGCCGAATCCGAGCGGCGCAACACCCGTATGGCCGCCGGCAAGGTGATGATGGACCGCTATGCGCCCGATGCTCTCACCGACACCGCCAAGTCCGGCTATGACGAGAGCAAGGCCCTGATCGGACGCTGGCACGGCCGAGGCCGGCAGCTCTATGCCATCGCGCCACGCTTTGCCATCACCTCCACGCCCGAGCAGCTCGAAGCTGCTGCCACGTTGTCGCGCGAACATCCGGACTGCCTGGTCGAGACCCATATCTCCGAAAATCTGGAAGAAGTCGCCACCGCCAAGCGGCTCTATCCCGACTGCGCCGACTATACCGCGATCTACGAGAAATACGGGCTGCTCGGCCCGAAGTCGCTGATGGGGCACTCGATCCATCTGTCCGAGAGCGAGCGCCAGCGTTATGCGGATGCCGATGCGGTGGCGGTGTTCTGTCCGACCTCCAACCTCTTCCTCGGTTCGGGCCTGTTCGACTGGAAGGCGATGCGCGATCCTGCCAGGCCGGTGCGCATCGGCGTCGCCACCGATATCGGCGGCGGTACCTCCTATTCCATGCTCCAGACCATGAACGAGGCCTATAAGGTGCTGCAATTGCAGGGCCAGCGCCTGGATTCGCTGGCGCTGTTCCATGCCATGACGCGCGGCAATGCCATTGCCATCGGCCTCGAAGATCTGATCGGCAGTTTCGAACCGGGCCATGAATGTGATGCCGTCGTGCTCGACGCCAAGGCGACGCCGGCCATGGCACATCGCATGGAGACGGTGACCACCCTGGCCGAGGAGCTCTTCGTGCTGATCACGCTCGGTGATGACCGCGCGGTGGAGGAGACCTATGTCATGGGCGAGCCGAAGAAGCCGCGCAAGCGCAGCTGAGACGGAGTATCTGGCCTGAGTTCGCCCACCGTCGCGGATTGGCGACGGTGGACTTTTTATTGCCGGCCTGCTGCGACTTTGCGCGCGCCCATGGTTTGCGGCTGTGCAGGTTGCTTCTCATTCGAGCAGTATTGGCTGAGCTGGCGATCGAGAGAGGTCAGTACAGATAAAATATCGGTTCTTATTGTTTTGATGTTGATTGACTTGTCTCTTGAGAAGGCTCTGACTGCGACATGCAGGGCCAAGATTCGGCTCAGCCATGACGAATGGAATTGCCGCCGGACATTACCAGACGTCATGCCATGATCTCCGGCGGGCAGGGCAGGAGAGTCGATAAATGGAGATCAAGGGGGCATCGCCCGACCTCTACAACGAGGATCTGGCACCGGCAAAAGTCCGCAATTGGGGGCCGTTCAGCATCTTCAACGTCTGGACATCGGACGTGCACAGCCTGTGGGGTTATTATCTTGCGGCCAGCCTGTTCCTGTTCTGCGGTGGCTTCGTCAATTTCATCGTGGCCATCGGCATCGGCTCGCTGGTCATCTACGCGCTGATGAACCTGGTGGGTTATGCCGGCGTGAAGACCGGCGTGCCCTATCCGGTGCTCGCCCGGGCCTCCTTCGGCATCTGGGGCGCGAACCTGCCGGCTCTGGTGCGGGCCGTGGTTGCCTGCTTCTGGTATGGCGCCCAGACATCGGCCGCCTCGGGGGCCATCGTCGCGCTGCTGATCCGCTCGGAGAGCTTGGCCCAGTTTCATCGCGACGTGCATTTCCTCGGCCATTCCGGGCTCGAAGTAATCTGCTTCGTGGTGATCTGGGCCCTTCAGCTCCTGATCATCCAGAAGGGCATGGAGACGGTGCGTCGCTTCCAGGATTGGGCCGGCCCGGCGGTGTGGGTGATGATGCTGATCCTGGCGATCTATCTCTGCGTCAAATCCGGCAGCTTCGCCTTTTCCAGCGATATTCCCCTCGAGGTTCTCCTGGAGAAGACCAAGGATGCCGGCGTGCCCGGCACGCCCGGCTCCTGGACCTCGCTGTTTGCGGTCGCGGCGATCTGGGTGACCTATTTCTCAGCGCTCTATCTGAATTTCTGCGATTTCAGCCGTTACGCGCCCGACAAATCAGCGGTGCGCACCGGCAATCTCTGGGGTCTGCCGGTCAATCTGGTACTGTTCTCCATGGTGGCTGGCGTCACCACCATCGCGGCCTATGACGTCTATGGCGAGGTGCTGCTGCATCCCGACCAGATCTCGGCGAAATTCGACAGCTGGTTCCTGGCTCTCCTCGCCGCGCTGACCTTCGCGGTGGCGACGCTGGGCATCAATGTCGTGGCGAACTTCGTCTCGCCGGCCTTCGACTTCGCCAATGTCTTCCCGCGCCGCATCGACTTCAAGAAAGGTGGCTATATTGCAGCGCTGATCGCCTTGGTGCTCTATCCCTTCGCACCCTGGGAAGGCAGCGCCGCCAGCTTCGTCGGCGTCATCGGCTCCACCATGGGGCCGATCCTCGGGGTGATGCTGGTCGACTATTATCTCATCCGCAAGGGCGAGATCGATGTCGAGGCGCTCTATCGCGAGGATGGCGAGTTCCGCTTCCAGGGCGGCTGGCATGTCAAGGCGCTGATCGCAGCCGGCATCGGCGCGCTGTTCTCCTCCATCCTGCCCAACCTGACCAATTGGCTGCCGGCCTGGTGGGGCATCTATGGCTGGTTCTTCGGCGTCGCCATCGCGGGCGTCATCTACTATGTGCTGCGTTCGCTGGCGCCGGGCGTGAAGGTGTCGGGGGCAAAGGCGTAAAAGGTACTCGGGCGAGGGAGATGCGCCGCCGCCGCTCCCTCGTTCCGTACGAAGCTGGGGCGATGTCCCCATCCCCGACTCAAAGTGGGGCGAGTGGCCTTCTTTGTCAGTCCGCCATGTCGCCATTCTCTTCGAGCACCTTGGCGGCTCTTGCCCGGTCGAGGTCCCCTTCCCAGGCGGCGATGACCACGGTGGCGACGCAGTTTCCGACGAGGTTGCCGACGGCGCGGGCCATGCCGATGAACCAGTCGACCGAGAGGACGAGCACGAGGCCGATGGCGGGAATGGAGGGGATCGTGTTGAGCGTGGCCGCCAGGATCACGATGGCCGAGCCCGGTACGCCGTGGGCCCCCTTCGAGGTCAGCAGCGAGACCCCCAGCACCAGAAGCAGATCCCCGAGCGACAGCGGCGTGTTGGTGGCCTGGGCGATGAAGACGACAGCCAGCGTGAGATAGATCGAGAAGGCATCGAGATTGAAGGAATAGCCGGTGGGAATGACGAGGCCGACCACCGATTTGCGCACGCCCAGATGCTCCAGCTTGCGCATCACCTGCGGCAGGACGGCGTCTGAAGAGGCGGTCGCCAGGACGATGGCGAGTTCCGCGCGCAGATAGGCCAGGAACCGGAAGATGTTCAGGCCGGTCATCCACATGATGCTGCCCAGCACCACGATGACGAAGGCGGCGACGGCGACATAGTACAGGCCGACCAGCGAGACGAGTTGCTGCAGCGATCCGACGCCGTATTTGCCGACCGTGTAGGCCACGGCGCCGAGGACGCCCAGGGGCGCGAGGCGCACGATGAGCGACATGGCCTTGAACAGGATCGTCGCCACTGCATCCACGAAGGAGGAGATCCTTTCCGCCTTCTCGCCGCCCACGAGCGCGAGGCTGATACCGAAAACGATGGCGAAGAACAGGACTTGCAGCACGTCATTGCGCGCGAGGGCATCGATCGAGGTGGTCGGGATGATGTTGAGGATGAAACTGCCGACGCCGGCGCCCTGCATCTTGTGCGCATTGTCGGCATAGCTGCCCATAGCGCCGGCATCGAGCTTAGTGGCATCGACATTCATGCCGTGGCCGGGGCCGGCGACGAGGGCCAACAGCAGGCCGAGGGCGAGGGCCACCGTGGTCACCACTTCGAAATAGATCAGCGCCTTGACGCCGACGCGCCCGACCTTGCGCAGGTCCCCGGCGCCGGCGATGCCGTGCACCACCACGCAGAAGACGATCGGCGCCACGATCATCGAGATCAGCTTGAGGAAACCGTCGCTCAGGACCTTCAACTGAACGGAGAAGCCCGGCGCGGTCATGCCGAGCACGACGCCGAGCGCGAGCGCGACGAGAACCTGGAGGAAGAGGGAATTGATGAGTGGTTTTCGGTCGGCCGGGGCCGTGATGGCATCCATGGTCATCGGAATAGTCCTGTCCGAAGGGGCAGCGGTCGGTGGTTGCCCCGCAACCGGCCGGCACGTCCTGCGCCTGAGGTGACGACGAGCCCACCCCCGCGTCGCCGACGGCGCGCGTCAGGCTCGCTCAGGAAATTCAAGCAAGGAGCATGCCAGCTGACATTCGCCGTGGCCTTCGTGCCGAAGGGTGGACACCCTCTTGCGCAGCATTGATGCGGCGACAGTGACCAAAGGCGCCCGGCGGCAATGCAGTTCACATAAGGAGGAAACGCTCCGATTTGTCATTGCCGGGTCAAGCCCGGCAATGACAAAGGTCGTGCAAACTCGAAGACGCTTAAGTGAACGGCATTGGCCTTTGGGTCTCTTTTGCCGATCAGAACGAAGTGCGGGCGTCGCTTCTGGGATCGCCGTCTATCTTATGCGACTCGTAAAGATCGGAGCGGGCGGTTCGTCGCCATGGCCGCGCGGGATGCTCGCGATCGGCCGAGATGTCGGTGACGACAAGGGCCGCCCCGCCGTCTGCCGGGCATTGGGCTTTCCATCGGCCGTCCGGCGCGGCTATTCCAGCGGGGATCGTCACGCTTTGCGGCGCATGGGCGGCGTAACTGACCCAATAGGCATTGCTGGCGGCATGTCCCAATGCCTCCGCCGCGAAAGGCGGTGCGGCCGATGGGGTCTCTCCCGTCGTCGAGAACAGAACGCAATCGACATCCAGACTCTCATACTCGGTGAATATCTCCGGATAGTGCGCCTCCATACCGAGCGCACAACCGAAACGGAGGTCGTCGACCTCGAAGGTCACCGGGCCTTTCCCCGGCGAATACATGAAGGAGATCTTGGTGTTCGAGAGCAGGCGCTCGTCATAGCGGGTGACGAGGTCGCCGCGATCGGACACGACATAGAGGCTGTTGTGCGGCCGGTGCGGCGGCGTGAGGCGATGGACCGACCCGAACACTGTCCAGAGCCCGAGTTCCCGCGCGAGCGTGCTGATCATGTCCAGTTGCTCGCGCAGAACCGCCCAGTCGAATCGAGTCCAGTCGGAAGGGCCGATATCCCCAGGGCCGTTCTGCGACATGATGCGCTTGTTGGGGGAGCAGGTTGCGCCCTCCGGGAAATGGATGAGCCGCGCGCCTTCCTTATGAGCCTCACGCATCAAGCGCCGCATTTCCTCGCCAGTGGCGCGGAACCCGGAACTATCGCGGGGATCGTTGAAGAGCGAGGTTTGCGCGACCGCCAGCCGTAGCGATTGCGTGTCGGCATGGCTCGGCGACGGATCATGTCCCGATGTCTGGCGAATATGTCTGAGAGCGGCGGTATAGGACTCGCCCGTTTTGGCTGCGCGCGCACGGACACGGCGCTTGAGATTGCCATTCTGCGTCATTGTCAGGCCTTTCACGCCCCGGACGCAAGTTCCCCAGCAACCACGCCCGAAACGATCGGACCACGACAACGACCCGAGACAGAAGTCCCTTTGCCTCCGTTTAAGGCCATGCTGGGGAAGGCCTTGGGAGGTTGGGCGTCGGTCACGCCTATGCGCAAAAATGTCGGCCCGGTGGTAATTCGTCAAGTGGCCATGGACCCGTGCAAACCCGCCGCGGCAACCTCCCTAGTCCATATTACCCAGGGGCGTTGCCGAGCTCGAAGCTCTCCACCATGCCTTCCGAAGTCTGGAGGCGAATGCGGACGAGATGGCTTGGAGCATGCCACAGGTCTACTTGCTTCAAGATCGGAGAAAAGCTTCTCTCTCTCATAATAATTCTCTCCTGTGGCACCGATTGTGTCGAATTTTTCTCAAGCGGTAGGTATCTACCGTCCGACGCTTTACATAATTGTCAAATAATACTTCTTGAGAGATATGGAGGTGCCTGTATAGACTGTGTCATATACTTCGCAGTTCATTCGGGGTGGCAATGAATTGGAACGGCGCCTTTCCTTTCGACAGTCACGACATGTCGGTGCTTTACACCATGGAGGTCGCACGGCACGAGGAGCGGCAAAGGCGCGGTGCCGAGATCGCAGCGGCCAATGCCGCGCTCGATATCTATGCCGGCATCGATGGCACCGGCCCCTATTCCGACCGGGCCTATGAGGCGGAGTTCGGCGATAGTTTCGTACAGCGCCTGCATCGGAGCTGGGGCAACGAAGCGCGATATTACCGGCGCGGCCCGAGCCTCGACGGCGTCTCGACGCCGGCCCTGGGGATCGGCGCCTATCGCTCTGTGCGTGAGCGCTATCGGCACAAAGCGTCCGGACCCAAACGTATCTTCTTAGCCGGCTATAGTCGTGGCGGTGCGGCAGTGGTCTATACCGCTTCGCTGCTCGCGCTGGAGGGGATTGCCGTCGACGGTCTATTCCTGTTCGATGCGGTCGACAGGCAGCCCTTCAATGCGCCGCTCTTCATTCCACCCAATGTCCGGGTGTGCTTCCATGCCCGCCGGGATCCGAAGACGGGTTCACGGTCGCTGTTCGGCAGCTATGCGACACGGCGCATGCCGGGCGCGCCCACCATTTACAAGCAGCAATATTTCTTCTGTACCCATGGCGGCATGGGTGGCACGCCCTGGGGCGTCGCCGATCCGGACGGCATTATCAACGAATCCAACGATTATCTGCCGCCCGGCGCCGGCGGGGCGCGGCGTCCGTCCGTTTCGGCGGCGGAGCGGCTGGCCGGCGACCGGACGACCCGCGAAATCCTGAAATATACGGCACCGGGAGCCTATGGCGCCCTGGAGGCCTATGACGCCTACAAGCATTTCGGCAGGACAAAGGTGACCTTGGCCCAGGAGCAGGCCGAGTCGGCCCGGGTCTGGATCTGGATGTCGACGGCCCTGAAGGTCCTGCGCCGGGAACTGGCTGCCGTCCCGGTCTCCTGAGCGGCGGAAACGTTTATTGGCGGCCCGGCCGGGCCCGCCAATCGGCCAGGAAGCGGCGCGCGAAGCCCAGGAAGCGTGCCAGCACCGGGCTGGGCTCGCGCTGATAGACCATGCTGACGTCGGCAGTGGGGGTCGGTGGCACGAGGTCGCGGTAAATAACTTCGGGCCGCGACAGGGCGCTGACGCTGCGCGGGGCAAGGGCGATGCCGAAGCCCGCCGCGACCAGGCTGGTGAGTGAATAGGATTCGATCACCTGTTGGCTGATGCGGGGAATGAAGCCGGCCTCTACGCAGCATTGGCGCAGATAGACCGCAAAGCTGGAATCACGCAGGCGCAGGAAGACATGCTCGTCCTCGTGGAGTTCGGCGAGAGCGATGGAGCCGCGCTCGGCGAGGCGATGGCCTGATGGCAGGAAGACGCCGACAGGCTCGCGCCAGGCGGTCTCGCGGACGAGTTCGGCATCCTCGGGCGGCATGCGCAGGAAGCTGACGTCGACGGCCCGGGTCGAGAGCGCATTGAGCTGGGCTTCGGGGGCCATTTCGTGCAGGCCGATCACCACGCCCGGAAAGCGGCGCCGGTAGTCCGCCATCAGGGCGGCGAGCGGGCCGAGCAGCATGGAGCCGGTTGCCGCCACGTTGAGTGCGCCCGTCATGCCCTGGCCGATCGCCTTGACCTGCGTCGCGGCAAGTTCGGCGCTGGCGATGATGCTGCGCGCATGGGCGAGAAAGGCCGTGCCGGCTTCGGTGAGCATCACCTTGCGGCTGGTACGCAGGAACAGCACGGCGCCGAGCTCATGCTCGAGGTCGCGGATTTGCTGGCTCAGCGGGGGCTGCGAGATGTGCAGGCGCTGCGCGGCGGCCGTGAAGCTGAGTTCCTCCGCCAGGGCGATGAAGTAGCGCAGATGGCGCAGTTCCATGGCAGCCACCGATCCATATCTTTTAGCTATTGATTATACCGAACCATATATTGGACTAATAGTCGTTCCCCTGCAATCTTCAGGCAGCAATGAGCGGGAAAGACCGCTCCGTCGAACAATTCATACCGCCTTGGATTCGATCCCGTCGGTCGCATGCGAGGCGCGATTTTCAAGAACGACGTTCAATCCCGTTGAATCGAATATCGTTCATGATTTCAAAAAGATAGACGCGTCTTTCCGATCCAGTCGGATCGGAAAGCGCTATGAAACCGACGCAAATTCCGATCCGCGGATCGAAGAATGCTTGAGGAGAAACGCTCATGGCCCGCATGACCGCGGCGGAAGCTGCTGTGCACATCATGGAGAAGGAAGGCGCCCAGTGTGCTTTCGGCGTCCCCGGTGCTGCAATCAACCCGCTCTATGCCGCGCTGCGCCCGCGCAACCAGATCAAGCATGTCCTGGCCCGCCATGTCGAGGCGGCGTCCCACATGGCCGAAGGCTATACGCGTGCCAAGGCCGGCAATATCGGCATTTGCATCGGCACCTCCGGCCCGGCCGGCACCGACATGATCACGGGTCTCTACTCGGCGGCGGCCGATTCCATTCCAATTCTGTGCATCACCGGCCAGGCGCCGCGCGCCCGTCTGCACAAGGAGGACTTCCAGGCCGTCGACATCGCCGCGATCGCCAAGTCCGTCACCAAGATGGCCGTCACCGTGATGGAGCCCGCCCAGGTGCCCGGCACCTTCCAGCAGGCCTTCCATCTGATGCGCTCGGGCCGCCCCGGCCCCGTGCTGATCGACCTGCCCTTCGACGTGCAGACGGCCGAGATTGAGTTCGATCCGGAAACCTATGAGCCGCTGCCCGTCTACAAGCCCAAGGCCACCCGCGCCCAGATCGACAAGGCCATCGCCCTCCTCCAGGCGGCCGAGCGCCCGCTGATCGTGGCCGGCGGCGGCATCATCAATGCCGATGCCTCCGACAAGCTCGTCACTTTCGCCGAACTGACCGGCGTGCCGGTGATCCCGACCCTGATGGGCTGGGGCACCATCCCCGACGACCACCCCTTGATGGTGGGCATGGCCGGCCTGCAGACCAGCCACCGCTACGGCAATGCCACGCTGCTCGCTTCCGACTTCGTGCTCGGCATCGGCAATCGCTGGGCCAACCGGCACACCGGCACGGTGGAGGTCTACACCAAGGATCGCAAATTCGTGCATGTCGACATCGAGCCGACCCAGATCGGCCGGGTCTTCGCGCCCGATTACGGCATCGCCTCGGATGCGGGCCTGGCCCTCGATGTCTTCATCGAAGCCGCCCGGGAACTGAAGGCGCAGGGCAAGCTCAGGGATCGCTCCACGTGGCTGGAGGAATGCCGCGAGCGCAAGAAAACCCTGCTCCGCCGCACCCATTTCAGTGAGACGCCGATCAAGCCGCAACGCGTCTATGAGGAGATGAACAAGGCTTTCGGCCGCGACACCACCTATGTCTCGACCATCGGCCTGTCGCAGATCGCGGCCGCCCAGTTCCTGCATGTCTACAAGCCCAGGGGCTGGATCAATTGCGGCCAGGCCGGTCCGCTCGGCTGGACGCTGCCGGCGGCGCTCGGCGTCTGCGCTGCCGATCGCAGCGCTTCGGTGGTGGCGATCTCGGGCGACTACGATTTCCAGTTCCTGATCGAGGAGCTGGCCGTCGGCGCCCAGTTCAACCTGCCTTACGTGCATGTGCTGGTGAACAACGCCTATCTCGGCCTGATCCGCCAGTCCCAGCGCGGCTTCAACATGGACTTCCAGGTCCAGCTCTCCTTCGAGAACATCAACACGCCGGAACTGGGCGTCTATGGTGTGGACCATCTCAAGGTGGTCGAGGGCCTGGGTTGCCGCGCCATCCGCGTCACCGATCCCGAGAAGCTCTATGACGCCTTCCAGGAGGCCAAGCGCCTGGCCGCCGAACTGCGCGTGCCGGTGGTGGTCGAGGTGATGCTGGAGCGCGTCACCAACGTCGCCATGGGCACCGATCTCGACAAGGTCACGGAGTTCGAGGATCTCGCCCTCGACGCCTCCGACGCGCCCACCGCGATCGCGCTGCTGGACTGAGTTTTTACCCTCCCCTGGAGGGGGAGGGTCGGCCAATAGGCCGGGGTGGGGTGAGAACCGCTGCCCCTGGCCAATGTGATTGAATGAGAGCTCGTTCTCCGACGGTCGAGCCATCACCCCACCCCGACGCTACGCGTCGACCCTCCCCCTCGAGGGGAGGGTAAGTCACCGGGAACCGCCATGCCTAAATTTGCCGCCAATCTGACCATGCTGTTCAATGAAGTGCCGTTCATGGAGCGCTTCGCGGCAGCCGCCCGCAACGGCTTTGCGGGCGTGGAATATCTGTTCCCCTATCCCTTCCCGGCGTCCGATCTGGCTGCCGCCCTGAGGCGCTGGACTGCAAGCTGGTCAACTGCCTGGCCGGCATCGCGCCTGCCTCCGTCGATGCGGGGCAGGCAAGGGCCACCTTCGTCGAAAACATCGGCTACGCCGCAAGCGAGTTGAAGAAGGCCGGCATCCGCCTGGTGATCGAGGCGATCAACACGCGCGACATTCCCGGCTTCTACCTGACCAACACCCGCCAGGCGGCCGAGATCATTGCCGAGGTGGGCTCGGACAATGTCGGGCTGCAATACGACATCTACCACATGCAGATCATGGAAGGGGATCTGGCCCGCACCATCGAAAAGCACCTGCCTGAGATCTGGCACGTGCAACTGGCCGACAATCCCGGCCGCAACGAACCGGGCACCGGCGAGATCAACTACCCCTTCCTCTACCAATGGCTCGACCAGCACGGCTACGCCGGCTGGATCGGCTGCGAATACAAGCCCAAGGGCGAGACCGAAGCGGGCCTGGGCTGGTTCAAGGCGGCGGGCGCCGCTCGCTGAACCTATCGAGGCACTTGCCTTCTCCCCCTGCGGGAGAAGGTCCCGGCAGGGGGATGAGGGGTCTTGCGATCCCATGCCGGTGCGGTGGTTCACCCCTTATCCGCCCCTATCGGGGCACTTTCTCCCTCAGAGGGAGAAGGCGACTGGCTGGCGCTTGCGCCTAAGGAACAAGGATCTTCATCATGAATATCGGCTTTGTCGGACTTGGCATCATGGGCGCCCCGATGGCGGGGCACCTGATTGCGGCCGGCCACACCCTCTTCCTCAACACGCTCGGCAATGTGCCCGAGGACCTGATCAAGGCCGGCGGCAAGGCCGAGCCGAGCGCCGCCGATGTCGCCCGCAAGGCCGACATCATCATCACCATGGTGCCCGACACCCCGGACGTGGAGACGGTGCTGTTCGGCAAGGGCGGCGTCGCCGAAGGCCTCTCCGCCGGCAAGCTCGTCATCGACATGAGCTCGATCTCCCCGGTGGAGACCAAGAAGTTCGCCAAGCGCATCAACGAGCTCGGCGTCGACTATCTCGACGCGCCGGTCTCGGGCGGCGAGGTCGGCGCCAAGGCCGCCTCCCTCACCATCATGGTCGGTGGCCCGGAAGCTGCCTTCGAGCGCGCCAGGCCGCTCTTCGAGAAGATGGGCAAGAACATCACTTTGGTCGGCGGCAATGGCGATGGCCAGACCACCAAGGTCGCCAACCAGATCATCGTCGCCCTCAATATCGAGGCCGTCGGCGAGGCCCTGCTGTTCGCTTCGCGCGCCGGTGCCGACCCGGCCAAGGTGCGCCAGGCCCTGATGGGCGGTTTTGCCGCCTCGCGTATCCTGGAAGTGCATGGCGAGCGCATGGTCAAGCGCACCTTCGATCCGGGCTTCCGCATCGCCCTGCACCAGAAGGATCTCAATCTCGCCTTGACCACGGCCCGCCAGCTCGGAGACGCTTCCGTCTGATCACAAAACGCTTTGGCACAGAAAGGTTCGCCATGCCTGAACGGGCATTGTTGACATCGATGTTCGAGGCGGCAGTGGCTGCGGCGACACCTTCTGCCTGCATGCCGGCCTTCCTGCCGCGGCCGCCGAAGGGGCGGACCATCGTGGTCGGGGCCGGCAAGGCCGCTGCCGCCATGGCCAAGGCGCTGGAAGAGTCATGGCCCGGCCCGCTCGAGGGCCTGGTAGTGACGCGTTACGGCCATGCCGTGCCGTGTCAGCGTATCGCGGTGATCGAAGCCGCCCATCCCGTGCCGGACCTCAACGGCGTCAGGGCGGCGGCACGCATGCTCGCCCTGGTGGAAGGGGCTGGCGAGGACGATCTCGTCATCGCGCTGATCTCCGGCGGCGGCTCGGCCCTGCTCAGCCTGCCGGCGGAAGGATTGCTGCTTTCCGACAAGCAGGCGATCAACAAGGCGTTGCTCAAATCGGGCGCGCCGATCGACGAGACGAACTGCGTGCGCAAGCATCTGTCCGCCATCAAGGGCGGGCGGCTGGCCGCCGCCGCCTTCCCGGCGCGTGTCGTCAGCCTGGTGATCTCGGACGTGCCGGGCGACGATCTCGCCGCCATCGCCTCCGGCCCCACCGTGGCCGATCCCACCACCTTTGCCGACGCCAGGGCCATCCTTGCCCGCTACGGCATCGATGGGCCAGCACCGGTGATCGCTCATCTCGAAGCGGCCCAGGAGGAGACACCCAAGCCCGGCGATCGGCGCCTCGCACGCGGCGAGATCCATCTGATCGCCTCGCCGCAGCAATCGCTGCTGACAGCGGCCGCGGTTGCCCGCAAGGCTGGCATCACCCCGATCATTCTGGGCGATTCCCTGGAGGGGGAAGCCCGCGACGTCGGCATCGTCATGGCCGGTATCGCCCGCCAGGTCGCCCAGCACGGCCAGCCCGCAGCCGCACCCTGCGTGCTGATCTCCGGCGGCGAGACCACGGTTACCGTGCGCGGCAAGGGGCGGGGTGGGCGCAATGTCGAATATCTGCTCTCGCTTGCGATCAAGCTCGGCGGACAACGTGGCATCCATGCCCTGGCCGGTGATACAGACGGTGTCGACGGCGCCGAGGAAGTGGCCGGTGCGATGATCGATCCGACAAGTCTTGCACGCGCACGCGCCGCCGGGCTTGATCCGATCGCCAGCCTCGACAACAACGATGCTCATACCCTGTTTCAGGCCCTTGGCGACCAGATCGTCACCGGTCCGACCTTGACCAACGTCAATGATTTCAGGGCTGTGCTGATACTGCCCGAAGGAATGAAGCTGTGATGAGATTAGCCCTCGCAACATCAGCCATCCCCAGTGGTGTCCGTGCCATGGCCCGGCTCGATGAGTTGGCAATCTGCTCCGCCGACGAGGGAGCTCTGACCCGGCTCTATCTCACGCCTGAGCATGCCGCGGCCATCGCGCTGGTGAAGGGCTGGATGGAAGAGGCCGGCATGTCGACGGAGCTCAATGCGGCCGCGACGCTGATCGGCCACTATCCCGGCGCCACGCCCGATGCGCCCGTGCTCATCCTGGGTTCCCACATCGATACCGTGCGCAATGCGGGGCGCTATGACGGCAATCTGGGCGTGATCGTCGCCATCGAGGCGGTGGCGGCGCTGCATCGCGCCGGCGAGAAGCTGCCCGTCGCCATCGACGTCGTCGCCTTCGGCGACGAGGAGGGTGTGCGCTTCCCGGTGACGCTGACGGGATCGCGCTCGCTCGCCGGCACCTTTCTATCCGGCAATCTCGACGCCACCGACAAGGCCGGCACCAGTCTACGCCAGGCCCTGATCGATTTCGGCTGCGATCCCGACGCCGTGTCCCGCCTCGGCCGCGATCCCCGCCGCACGCTGGGCTATGTCGAGGTCCATATCGAACAGGGGCCGGTGCTGGAGGCGGAGGATCTGCCCGTCGGTGTCGTCACGGCCATCAATGGCGCCAGCCGCTTCAAGGTCGAACTCACTGGCAAGGCCGGCCATGCCGGCACGGTGCCGATGGGGCTGCGCCTCGATGCCGGCGCGGCTGCGGCCGAGATGATCCTGGCGACCGAGCTGATCACCACCACCTCGGGTGATCTCGTTGCCACGGTCGGCGCCTGCGAATTCCGCCCCGGCGCGGTCAACGTCATCCCCGGCAGTGCGCATTTTTCGGTCGATATCCGCAGCCCCGACGACAACATCCGCAACGCCGCCGTCACCGAGCTGACGGCCCGGTTCGAGGCGATCGCGGCCCGTCGCGGCGTCGCCTTCGCCATCCAGAAGACCTATGACGAGCCCGCGGCCCGTTGTGATGACGGCCTGATCGAGACCTTCGAGGCGGCGGTGGCCGCGACCGGCCTCAAGCCCCTGCGGCTATCGAGCGGCGCTGGCCATGACGGCCTCGCCATGATCAGCCTGTGCCCGATCGCCATGCTGTTCCTGCGCTGCAAAGGTGGTGTCAGCCACAACCCGGCCGAAGCCGTCCTCACCGAGGACGTCGGCGCTGCCCTGGAGGTGCTGATCGACTTCCTCAAGCGCCTGCCCGCCTCCTAACTCTTTACCCTCCCCTGGAGGGGGAGGGTAAAGCAACCGAACCTTCGAGGCCGATCTGGAATTGGCCCATCCACCCCATCTGAACGAGACCATAATGAGCATCAAGGACACTATCCGCACCTATCTGGAAAGCGAGCGTGAGCGGCAGACCGAATTCCTCGCCGAACTCGTGCGCACCCCGTCCGACAATCCGGTCGGTGATTGCGCCGCCCATGCCGAGAAGGCCGCGCGCCTGCTCGAGGGCCTCGGTTTCACCGTCGAGCGCCATGTCGTGCCCGAGGCGCTGGTGCGCCAGCATGGCATGATCTCGGCCACCAATCTGATCGTGCGCAAGCGCTTCGGGGACGGGCCCGTCATCGCCCTCAACGCCCATGGCGACGTGGTGCCGCCCGGCGAGGGCTGGACGCGCGACCCCTATGGCGCCGAGATCGTCGATGGCTGGATGGTGGGTCGCGGCGTCGCCGTGTCGAAGTCCGACTTCGCCACCTATGCCTTCGCCCTGCTCGCTCTGGAAAAGGTCGGCCGCGAGCTCAAGGGCACCATCGAACTCCATCTCACCTATGACGAGGAAGCCGGCGGCGAGATCGGCCCGGGCTGGCTGCTGTCGGAAGGCCTGACCAAGCCGGATCTGGCGCTCGGGGCCGGCTTCTCCTACGCCGTCGTCAATGCCCATAATGGCTGCCTGCATCTCGAAGTCGAGGTGAACGGGCGCTCGGCCCACGCCGCCAAGCCCTGGACAGGCGTGGACGCGCTCGAAGCCGCCACCAATATCCTCGGCGCCCTCTATACGTGGCGCGCCTCGCTGGCCCAGCGTGTTTCGGCGGTGCCAGGCATCGGCGCCCCGCAGCTCACCATCGGCCTCATCCATGGCGGCATCAACACCAATGTCGTGCCCGACCGGGTGACTTTCCGCCTCGACCGGCGCATGGTGCCGGAAGAAAAGGGCGGGGACGTCGAGGCTGAATTGCGCAAGGTGATCGAAGGCGCGGCCCAGGCGAGCTCTGCTGCACGCGTCGAGGTCCGCCGCATCCTGCTGGCCGAGCCGCTGACGCCGCTGCCGGGCTCAGAACAGCTCTCCGAAGCGCTGACCCGCGAGGCAAGCCGCGTGATGGGTGTGCCTGTCACCACCAATGGCGTGCCGCTCTATACCGATGCCCGCCACTATGCCGCCAAGGGCATTCCGATCGTGCTCTACGGTGCAGGTCCCCGCACCATCGAGGAGGCCAACGCCCACCGCGCCGATGAGCGGCTCTATTTGCCCGACCTCTACAAGGCGACCGAGGTCGTGGCCGCTGCGCTGGCAGATCTGCTCTCCTGATTCAGCGCAGGCGAGGGAAAGGTCACCGTGCCCGCACGCCTGCCTTCACTCGTTGGACCCGATTTGCCGAAGGGCCTTCCCCGCAAGGGGGAGGCCCTTTGTTTAGAGAGGCCCTTTTCGAGCGCCGGCGATCCCTGTCTCGACCGGCCGTCGCGCCCGGCCGTGCCCGTCGCTTCTGCCGGCGGGACCGGGACGGGTGGCATCGTTTCGGGCTGCACATCGGTGTTTGCACACGGTCGCCAAACGGACGGTTGGGGAGGGTGGGCAATGCGATATCCGCCGAGCGCTGGCGCGACGGTGACGCGATCTCGTTGCATGCGGCGACCGTTCGATGCAGCGTCGCCGGGACGCTGTGATCGGTTGTTTTGGTCGCGATGCCTGCATGCGGCAGCACGCAGCCGAGGCAGGACGTCGTCTCCCTTCTTATTGAGTCCGGCAATTTTATCGCGCGCGATACCATCGCTCGGCAAGGAGAGATGGCAGGCCACTTGCAATGTCGGGCGTGATGCTTGTTCGTCCTGGCGTCAATGGCCCGCCTCCTCACGCAACAGCGGAGCGGCATGCCGACAGGACCTGCCTGGCCCGTCACGCAAAAAAGGCCCCGCGAACGGGGCCTTGCACGATGGTTCTGGGAAGGGAGGAGGGATTGGTGCCGGCCCGGCCTCAGCGGCCGGCGAGCTGAACGGCTGGCTTGGCTTGCGCCGCGGCCTTCTCACGCCTGAGCACCCAGTCGCGCACCACACGGCGTTCTTCCGGGGTCATCTCGGTGACGTTGTTCGGCGGCATCGCATGCGTCATCACCGACTGCACGAACACTTCATGCTCGTTGCGGGCGATGTTGGTAGGCGAGTCGAGGAGCACGCCCTTGGGCGGCATGTTGATGCCCTGATAGACCGGCGTCTCGGCATGGCACATGGAGCAGCGGCTGGTGATGATGTCGTGCACCGCCGCCGGAACGGTGGCGGCGAGGACGGTTTCGGTTGCCGCCGGCGCCTCGATGGCGCCGAGGTCGAAGGCATCGCGGAAGGCCGGCGAGCGGAAGGCGCTGATCCAGATGGCGCCGAAGATCAGGATGGCCGCAAGCGCCCAGGTCCACCACTTGTCGCCGCGTCCGGCATGGCGTTCGTTGTAGAACACCCGGATCAGCGCGCCGGCGACCAGGATCAGGCCGACAACCAGGAAGGCGAAGGGACTGGAATAGGTCAGCGGATAGTGGTTGGACAGCATCAGGAACAGCACGGGCAGCGTCAGATAGTTGTTGTGCGCGGAGCGCTGCTTGGCTGCCTTGCCGAGCGCCGGATCGGGCACCTGCCCGGCCTTGAGCGCGGCGATCACCTTGTGCTGGTTGGGGATGATGATGAAGAACACATTGGCCGACATCATCGTCGCCATCAGCGCGCCAGTGTGGATGAAGGCGCCGCGGGCCGAGAACATCTGCTGGAAGAACCAGGCCATGAACACCACGAAGACCAGGCCGATGCCGGCCAGCAGCGTCTCGTTCTTGCCGATCGGGGATTTGCACAGGAAGTCATAGACCAGCCAGCCGGCGGCCAGACCGCCAATGCCGACCACCAGGGCCACGGCCGGCGACAGCACCCGGACGCTGGGATCGATCAGGAGCAGGCTCGACTGGGCGTAATAGACCCACAGCAACAGGCAAAAGCCGGTCAACCAGGTCGAATAGGACTGCCATTTGTGCCAGGTGAGGTGCTCGGGCAGGAAGTCCGGCGCCACCAGATATTTCTGCACCTGATAGAAGCCGCCGCCATGGACTTCCCAGGCTTCGCCGCCCTGCCCCGCGGGGATCTTCGGGGTGGGACGCATGCTCGCGTCCAGATGCATGAAGTAGAACGAGGAGCCGATCCAGGCGATTCCGGTGATGACATGTGCCCAACGCAACATCAGACTGCCCCATTCGTACAGGGTCATCAGCATTGATTATTTCCTCCCATTTCCGTCGTAGTCCGCAAAGCCGTCCTTTACTACGGGCTTACGGGCTGCATGATTGTTCCCCACAGTCACGGCAACAAATGCCGCCCTGTGGAGCTGACAGGCAAGAATCTCGCCAGTTTGATGACCTTCGACCCTCATTCAGATCGTCGAATGGGTTCGAAGGTGGATAGTCGATCCAGGCCAAAGATATTGGCCGCAAGCAGAACGAGGTGAAGCATGATCAAGCAGAAGCGAGGTTTTGGCCGGCGCTCCGGGTGTGCCGGTCAACCGATGACAATTGCTCCCGGTGACCTTCGTTTCATCCCGTCGAAGCTGGTCGAAACCACAGCCGACGATCTGCCTTACGGAACCGCCCGCCATGCTTGAAAATTTCCGTTCCTTTGCCCGTGCCGTCGAAGCCGGCAGCTTCTCCGAAGCCGGCCGACGCATGCGCGTTTCCGCCAATGTGATCAGCCAGCGTATCCAGGCGCTGGAAAACCACCTCGGCTGCCGGCTGTTCAATCGCACCACCCGCAATATGGGCCTGACCGAACAAGGCCGGATCTTCTACGACCACGTCATCGATGCCCTGCACACCATCGAAATGGCCGAGGCCAATATTGGCGAGCTCGGTGCCATGCCGCTCGGTTCGATCCGGGTCGCCGCGCCGCTCGGCCTCGGCCGGCGTCTTGTCGGCCCGACCGCAGCGGCCTATCGCGATGCCCACCCGCAGATCGACGTGCAGTTGCGCCTGTCCGAGCGCCGCCTCGACATCATCGCCGAATCCTGCGACCTCGCGCTGCAATTCGTCACCTATGCGGACAGTTCGATGATCATGCGCAAGATCGCCGACGCCGAGCGTGTCCTGTGTGCCTCCCCCACGTATATCGAACGCACCGGCATGCCGATGACGCCAGCCGATCTGGCGCGCCACCAATGCCTGCTGCTGCGCTTTCCCGGTTCGCGCGAGTTCCGCTGGTCTCTCAGCCAGGACGGGGATGAGATCAGCGTTCCGATCAAGGGCTCGCTCGATGCCGATGACGGCGATGTGCTCACCGCCTGGGCGCTCGACGGGCGCGGCATCGTGCTCAAGCCGGTCTACGAAATTGCCGATGCGCTTGCCCAAGGTCGTCTTGTTCCCGTTCTGACCGCCAATCCGCCACCGCCTGCCACGCTGGCCGTGCTCTATCCGACGCGAAATCTCGTACCGCTCAAGGTGAAGGCTTTTGCCGACCTGTTGGTCGAGCGGGGCCGACGCTATCTCGCGACCGAACTCGCCCGACTGGGTCCCCTGCCGTCAGGCCTGTCATCCTTGCAGGAGAATGAAGCCTGACACGCTCCATCAAGCCTGAGGATGGCCTGCAGCAGAAGAGTATTCTTTACCGAAACATCTTCACAAAATATTTGGAAATGCCGGGCCGCAAATTCGTTATCGTCTGGGGTGCGGCTTGAATGGCCGTGCCAGATTTCCGGAAGCAAAAACATTTCACGATCCGGGTGGATCGCAAGGGCGCGCTCCAAGCCGCTCAGGGACAGGATTGGGTGAGGACGATATGGGAAGGCTCTCCACGCATGTGCTCGACGTCAGCCGGGGCAAGCCCGCGCAGGGCGTGACCATCGAACTCCAGCGTCTGGATGCATCGGGCGGGCGCGTCACCGTGACCACGACGACGACGAACCAGGACGGCCGCACCGATCAGCCCCTGATGGTGGGCGATGCCTTTGTGCCCGGCGTCTATGAACTGGTTTTCCATATCGGCGCTTATTTTCGTGGTCTCAGTGCCATCGGTGCCGGCGAATTTCTCGATGTCGTGCCCCTGCGCGTAACGCTGGCCGACAAGGACGGACACTATCACGTGCCGCTGGTCTGCTCGCCCTTCAGCTATTCCACCTATCGGGGTTCGTGAGCGATGAGCGAGACGTCACAAGCGCCCTATGATCGCGATCTCATCGGCTATGCCGGCAAGCCGCCGCAGGCGGCCTGGCCCGGCAAGGCGCGGGTCTGCCTGCAATTCGTGGTGAATTACGAGGAAGGCGGCGAGAACTGCATCCTGCATGGCGATGCGGCCTCGGAAGCCTTCCTGTCCGAGATCGTCGGCGCCCAGCCTTGGCAGGGCCAGCGCCACATGAACATGGAATCCATCTACGAATATGGTTCGCGCGTCGGTTTCTGGCGCCTGCACCGGATGTTTACCGAGCGCCGGATCCCTGTCACCGTCTTCGGTATCGCCACAGCCATGCAGCGCAATCCCGGGGCCGTGGCCGCCATGGCCGAGGCCGGCTGGGAAATCGCCAGCCATGGCCTGAAATGGATCGATTATCGCGACTACACCAAGGAAGGCGAGCGCGAGCATATCGAGGAAGCCATCCGCATCCATGCCGAACTCACCGGTTCCAGGCCGCTCGGCTTCTATCAGGGCCGCACCTCAGCCCGGACGCTGGAACTGACCATGGAGGAAGGTGGCTTCCTTTACTCGGCCGATTCCTATGCCGACGAACTGCCCTATTGGGTCGAGGGGCCCCGCGGTCCCCAGCTGATCGTGCCCTATACGCTCGATGCCAATGACATGCGCTTCGCCACGCCCCAGGGCTTCAACAGCGGCGATCAGTTCTTCGCCTATCTCAAGGACAGCTTCGACACGCTCTATGCCGAAGGCGGCGAGCAGCCGGCGATGATGTCGATCGGCCTGCATTGCCGCCTGGTCGGCCGGCCCGGCCGCGCCGCCGCGCTTGCCCGCTTCCTCGATTATGCCCGCGGCCATGCCGATGTCTGGTTCGCCACCCGCCTCGACATCGCACGCCATTGGATCCGCCAGCACCCGCCGGAAGGCGGCTATGTGCCGACGCGCATCAACCGGGCTCTGTTCGTCGAGCGTTTCGGCGGCGTGTTCGAGCACTCGCCCTGGGTGGCTGAGGGCGTCTATGACAAGGGGCTGACGCCGGCCGAGGATACGGCCGAAGGCCTGCATGCGGCCATGACGAAGGTGCTGAACGTAGCTTCCGACGAGGCCAAGCTCGCCTTGATCATGGCGCATCCCGATCTGGCCGGAAAACTCGCCCAGGCCAAGATGCTGACCGCCGAATCCTCCGCCGAACAGGCCTCTGCTGGCCTCGACCGCCTCACGCCGGAGGAACTCAAGCGGTTCACCGAGCTCAACGACGCCTACAAGGCCCGGTTCGGCTTCCTGTTCATCATGGCGATCAAGGGCCGCTCGAAGGCCGAGATCATCGCCGCCTTCGAGCGGCGCCTGCAGCATGACCGGGCCCAGGAATTCGCCGAGGCCCTCAAGCAGATCGGCGAGATCGCCCGCCTCAGGCTGAAGGACATGCTGCCCGGCTGAGCGGCGGCAAGGGGAAGGGTAGCGCGCCGACCGCAAGATGGTTGCACCGTCGTCGTGGCGACTCACCCCTTCGAGGTCGCGTCGCCCCTCACCCGTACCCTCTCCCCGCGAAAAGCGGGGCGAGGAGGACTTCGACCGAGCGCCTCATGCCGGAAACGCGCGATCTCGCCTGACCGTGGGGAGAGATGAAAGACAACAGGACCATTCGCGACGACTGCGCTCCCTCGCCCCGCCTGTTGCGGGTGTCGTCCACTCCATTTGGAGTGGACTGGGGTAAGGGTGAGGGGTGGCGCCACCGTGAGCGGTGAGCCATGGTCACCGCACTTCCTTCAACCTCGCTTCGCGAGACAACTTCAGGCTTCCAGGAAACGGCCGATATTGTTGAGGGGGCCGACCCCGTCGCAGATGATCTTGAGGATGGCGAGCATCGGAACCGCCAGGATGGCGCCCGGCGCGCCCCACAGCCAGAACCAGAAGATCAAGGCGAGGATGATCAGCACCGGGTTAAGCGTGAAGCGCCTGGCCAGCAGCATCGGCGTGACGATCTCGCCCTCGATCAGATGGATCACCAGATAGAGCCCGGCCGGCAGGAAGGCCGCCAGCATCGTGTCGAACTGCAGCAGGCCGGCAAAGGCGAACAGGGCGACCCCGAAGAAGGGCCCTATGATCGGCACGAAATTGAGGGCGAAGGCGACGACTCCCCACAGGATCGGATCGCCGAGCCCGGTGGCCCACATGGTCAGGCCGGTGGCCAGCCCCACCAATCCGTTCATCACGGTGATCGTGGCCAGATAGATCGAGATGTTTTCCTCGATCTGCTGCGACAGCGTGACGACCTGCCGCTTGTCGCTGAAGCGGGGCAGGATTTCGACCATCCTGCGCAGGAAGGTGTCCCCCGATACCAGCAGGAAGTACAGGATCAGGATCGTTTCGAAGAAACCGCTGGCGAAATGCTGCGTGCCCCGGAAGGCCGCACCGAGAATGTCGACATTGGCGCCCCCACCGGCGCCGATCTGCTGCATGAAGCTCTGGAAGGTCTGGATCGGTCGACTGAGGACGGACAGGCGCTCCTGCAGTCGCGGCAGGGCTTCCGGCAGGCGGGTTGCCCATTCGGTGGCCGGCCCCGCGACGGCGGCCCCCAGCCCTACGAACAGGCCGAAGAAGACGAAGATCATCAGGAGGGCCGCGATGCTGCGCGGCAGGCGAAGCCGCTCAAGCTGGCGCATGACTGGTTGAAACAGCAGTTTCAGCACGAAAGCAAGCACCAGCGGCAGGATGATGTCGGCAGCGACATAGGCGATCGCCAGGCTCGCCAGGACCAGCAGGCAGGCCTGGATGATGGTTCGGGGATCAAGAGGAAGGCGTGCCTCCTCCAGTTCGCCTTTGATGTCCGTCTGGGCGGTGGGTGTGTTCACTGGAATAGGTGTTGTCTGATCTTGCATGCAAGGCCCTGCTGGTGGTCCGAGGCTGCCGCATCGAGGCATTGGAATGCCCGAGCCCGATCTGCAGCGTAACGTCCAACGTGGTTGGCGGCATCAGAGTTCCGGTCGATCCGGATGTGTGATGCCGCAATCGCACGCAGGACCATCGCGGAACCATCCATGACACGGATGGTTAGCATCCGTGAATGCTTCGGCAATCATCGACGAAAGGATGTTCCATGCGTGGTTCCACTGTCGTGGCTGGTACAGCTTTGGCGATTGCACTCGCCTGTGGGGGTACGGCTTCCGCCGCCTCCAGTGTCCGGCTCGGCGTCTTGCGCTGCAATGTCGCCGGCGGGCTCGGGTTGATCGTGACGTCCTCCAAGGAAATGAGCTGCGTCTTCAGATCCAATCGGGGCTATTCGGAACGTTATTACGGCACGATCCGAAAATTCGGCCTCGACATCGGCCGCACCCAGCGTGGCGTGTTGGTCTGGGGCGTGTTCGCGCCCGGTCAGGGCCGCATGCGTGGTGCGCTTGCCGGCAATTATGGCGGTGTCGGTGCATCGGCGACGCTCGGGGTCGGCGGCGGGGCCAATGCACTCGTCGGTGGATCGGGACGTTCGATCACCCTGCAGCCATTTTCGGCCCAGGCCCAGACCGGCATTGGTTTGGCCGCGGGCGTTGCCGCACTCGATCTGCGGGCTTTCCGCTGAAGCCGATCGAAGAGCGCCAGGGCCGTCACGAATCCAGCGTCGCGACGGCCGCGGCGCTTTCCGGACCTTATGCGTTTCATGTGAAACCGGATCTGCGACGATGCCCGGGGAGTGGGGTGGTCTCATAGTCTGGTGTCAAAACGTAAAGTTAGGTATTCTGGTATTTAAAATTGAATATATGTGACAATAATATCAGAGCAATATCACTCGGTTTTAAAGTAAGGACATTGCGTACTTTCATGTACATGCGGTTGCGAAAAAATATCTTAAACGAAAGAGGTCTTATCCAAATAGCATTGCCTGTCTGCCGTTTCGCGATGGGGTGCAAATGCTTGCATCTGCCCATGTTGCAGTGCAATGTGTGACGGTGATGCGTTGCATCTCCCGCTGCTCGATGCGCGGGTGGCTCGCAGGACGACCGAACGGGAGACGACGGTATGACCCAGTTCTTCGGCACGAGGGTGCGTGAGGGACATCCCCATCCGCGCGGCGCGATCTGGGACGGGGCCGGTACCAATTTTGCGCTGTTTTCGGCGCATGCCAGCAAGGTCGAGGTCTGCCTGTTCGACTCGAGCGGCGAGCAGGAACTTGAACGCATCGAACTGCCTGAGTTCACCGACGAGATCTGGCATGGGTATCTGCCCGATGTCAGCCCCGGCACGCTCTATGGCTATCGTGTGCACGGCCCTTACGAGCCGAAGGCCGGTCACCGCTTCAATCCCAACAAGCTCCTGCTCGATCCCTATGCACGCGCCCATGTCGGCGCGCTGAAATGGGATCCGGCCTTGTTCGGCTATACGCTCGGCGAGGGCGATCTCAGCTTCGACACGCGCGACAGCGCCCCCTTCATGCCACGCTGCATGGTGGTCGATGCGCGCTTCGACTGGCCGGGCAATCGCTCGCTTGTGCCCTGGGACCAGACCATCATCTACGAGACCCATGTAAAGGGGTTCACCAAGCGCCATCCCGGGATCGCGCCGGCCCTGCAGGGCACTTATGCGGGCCTCGCCTCGATCCAGTCCCTCGAGCATATCCGCTCGCTTGGCGTCACCACGGTCGAACTCCTGCCGGTGCATACCTTCGTCGACGACGACCAGTTGCTCCAGCGCGGCCTCAGGAACTACTGGGGCTATAATTCCATCGGCTTCTTCGCACCCGATCCGCGCTATGCCGCCGATCCCCCGGGCGTGCTGGCCGAATTCAAGCAAATGGTGGCGCGCTGCCACGATGCAGGCCTCGAGGTCATCCTCGACGTCGTCTACAACCACACGGCGGAGGGCAACGAACTCGGCCCGACCCTGTCGTTCAAGGGCATCGACAACGCCTCCTATTATCGGCTGATGCCCAACGAGCCGCGCTACTACATCAACGACACCGGCACCGGAAACACCCTCAATGTCAGCCATCCGCGCGTGATCCAGATGGTGACGGACAGCCTGCGCTACTGGGTGAACGAGATGCATGTCGACGGCTTCCGCTTCGACCTCGGTACCGTGCTGGCCCGCGATGTCGACGGCTTCAATCCCGACAGCGGCTTCCTCAAGGCGGTCAGCCAGGATCCCGTGCTGGAGAACGTCAAGCTGATCGCCGAGCCCTGGGATGTCGGGCTCGGTGGCTATCAGGTCGGCGGCTTCACACCCGGCTGGGCCGAGTGGAACGACGTCTATCGCGATACCGTGCGTGACTTCTGGCGGGGCGAGGCCCGGCCTGCAGCCCTGGCGCCCCGCCTGTGCGGCTCACCGGACAAGTTCGACCATCGTGGCCGCAAGTCTTGGGCCTCCGTCAACTTCGTCACCGCCCATGACGGTTTCACGCTGCGCGACCTGGTTTCCTATAATGACCGCCATAACGAAGCCAATGGCGAGGACAATCGGGACGGCAGCTCCAACAACCGCTCCTGGAATTGCGGCGCCGAAGGGTCAAGCGACGACATAGCCGTCAAGGATCTGCGCGAACGCCAGATGCGCAATTTCCTGGCGCTGCTGCTGCTCTCGCAGGGGACGCCGATGATCGTGGCCGGCGACGAGTTCGGGCGCAGCCAGCAGGGCAACAACAATGCCTATTGCCAGGACAACGAGATCAGCTGGCTTGATTGGCAGGCAGCGCAAGAGGGCAAGGCGCTCACCGATTTCGTCCGCAGGCTGACGGTTCTCCGGCGCAAATATCCGATCCTGCGGCGATCGCGTTTTCTGATCGGCGAGCGCATCAACGAGGCGATCGACGTGCGCGAGGCGACCTGGATCCATCGCAGCGGCGAGGAAATGACGAGGCCGCGTTGGGACGATGCCGATGAACCCTCCTGCTTCGGCCTGTTGCTGGACGGCCGGGCCCAGGCCAGCGGCATCCGCAAGCGTGGAGCGGACGCCACACTGCTCGTCCTGCTCAATGCCCATCACGAGACGCTGAACTTCACCTTGCCGCCCTGCTATGACGGTTCGGCGTGGAAACGCCTGATCGCCACCGATGATCCGGATCTACCTGAAACGAACATCGCCGTCGGTCAGGCCTATGCGCTCTCCAGTCGTTCCCTGGTTCTGTTCGAGCGGGTCGATTGAACCGGCCCTGTTTTCCCGTCGGATAGGCTATAGTGCCGTGAGTGCCCGAAGCGCCCATTTCAGCAGCTAGTGATTCTCCGTTCCGGAAGCGGTTTTCCGGCAGCAATCCCGATTTGAGTTCGAGATCCGAAGCATGGCCGACCACGACAAGAGAACCATTCTCGTCGTCGAAGACGAGGCAGTCATTCAGTTGCTCGTCGTCGATATCCTGAACGATCTCGGCTTCGCCACGCTTGAGGCCAAGGATGCCGATTCGGCCATTTCCCTTCTGAAGAGTGCTGATAGCATCGATCTGCTGATTACGGATATCGGGCTGCCGGGCATGAATGGCTGGGATCTGGCTCGGCTGGCACGCCAGGCCACGCCGGCCCTGAAGGTGCTCTTCCTCACCGGTTACGAGGCTGCCGAGCGCCAGGATCTCGAAATGGATGAAGGGCAGGACGTCATCGTCAAGCCCTTCGAGACCGGTGAATTCGAGGCCAAGGTCCGGTCGATGCTGCCCGCAGGCTGAGCCGGAACAAAGGCGAGCTTCGGGCGTTCGTTCCCCAGAGCAGCATATTGAAGCGACGACGCGGCCTTGTTCCAACCCGTTGTTTCAACACGCCTTTGCGATGCCAACCCATCGCAGGACGTCCTGACGGAGCCTGAGGGGACAAGAGTCGTGAAACAGCAAGCCTTCGCCGAACCGGCAATGCACAACGCACCGGAACACCATGCCGGCCCACGCAAGCCGGCGCATGGCAGCCCCGGTGCCGCACCAGGACGTGACGATATCGCTAGCTCCCCTCCGGTAACAGTGGTGCTGGTCGACGATGACAAGGATGTCAGGCTGATCACGGCCGATCTGCTCGAAGATGCCGGCTTCAGGGTTTTGCAGGCGGCGCGCGCCGAGGCGGCGCTCGACATCCTGGCCTCGAACGGGGATGCCCGGGTGCTGATCACCGATGTTCGCATGCCCGGGCCGATGAGTGGCTATGACCTCGCCTTGAAGGCCAGGGAGCGCTGGCCCACGCTGGAAATCATGTTCGTCTCCGGCTTTGGCTTGCCGGAGCGCCGCCGGCTCTATTTCGACTGCCTTCTCGTCAGCAAACCCTTCAATCCCGACGACTTCGTCAACAAGGTGCGCGGTCTGGCGGATCGGGCAGGCTGAACCGCCCGCTCAGGCCATGTCGGGCAGGGCTCGCAGTCTCGGCACGCGGGAAAGCAGGATCACCAGGAGCTGCACCAGGAAGCCGATAGCCGCCGCACCCAGGCAGGCCGCCGCGCCGGCGTGAGAGGCGATGAAGGCGCCCGCCGCCGCTCCGACTGGCCTCGCGCCGAAGGTTGCGGTCATGACCAGCGCCGAGACGCGTCCGAGCATGGCGTTGGGTGTAACCGCCTGCCGGAGGGTGGTGGTGGTGATCGTCCACAGGATCGGTCCGGCACCGAACAGGAAATAGCTGAATCCGGCTATGATCGGGGAGGGGAACCATACGGTCCCCAGCATGAGGAGCGCGGCGCAGAAGCCGCCAAGCGGCCCGAGCACGATCATGGTGCCGAACGAGACGCGCCGCGCCAGCATCGGTGCGGCGCTGGCACCGGCAATCATGCCTGCGCCGTAGATGCCGAGGGTGATGCCGACTTCAAAGGCCGTCATCCCGAGGACTTGCACGGCATAGGCGACATAGATGGCCTGGATGCAGAACCAGCCGATGTTGAAGAAGACGGCGGTGAGGAGGATGGGCCTGAGCAGGTCGTGGCTGGTGACGAAGACGGCGCCCTCCTTCAAATCGTGCAGGAGCCTGCGGCCGGTATGAGCCGCCATGTCTTCCTTCGGCAGGCCGGCAAGTAGGACCACCGCCCAGATCGAGAGGATGGTGGAGAGGACATAGGCGACCGGTGCGCCGATCCAGCCGACGAGGGCGCCGCCCAGGGCCGGGCCGCCGGCATAGGCGGCACTGCGCGCCAATTCCAGCCAGCGATTGGCGTCGGCAAGCTGGGCGCGTGGCACCAGCGTAGGAATCAGAGCCGGCGCAGCCACGCTGTAGCACACGGTGCCGATGGCACCGGCGCAGCCGAGCAAGGCCAGCAAGAGCAGATTCATCTGGCCGAGGCCGAGCAGCAGGATGGTGAGCGCGAGGGAGAGCGCCCGCAGCGCTTCCGATGCCACCATCAGTCCTCGCCGCGAAGCGCGATCGGCGACCAGACCGGCCGGGATGGAGAGCAGGAGAAAAGGCAGGGTCTGTGCGGTCTGCAGCCAGCCCGTCTCGGCGGGGCCGGCGGCAAACAGGATCACGGCCGCCAGGGGAGCGGCGGCGAGGGCGATCTGTTCGGAGAGCTGGGCAAGAAGATTCGACCAGCCGATGCGCCGGAAGGCCGGCGGCAGGCGGTCGGGGTGGAACGTCCTCATGACAATCCTCGGCAAGAAAGGGCTGCCGGGACAAAAGCCGATGGCGCGAGTGCCAGCCACCCGTTTCCTGTGCCTGCCGTGGAGGCGGAGCTTATCGGGCTCTCAGGACGAGATTCGCCTGGACGGCACGCATCAGTGCTGTCGTGGTCTTCAGGCTGGGCGCAGACTGGCCCGCTTGTCGAAGAACAGCGCCTGGCTAATGGTGGCCTTCACGATTTCAGGCCGGAAGGGTTTGGTGATCAGGAAGGCCGGTTCAGGCTGCTGGCCGGTCAGCAGCCTTTCAGGATAGGCGGTGATGAAGATCACCGGCAGTTCCACGCTCGCCAAAATCTCGTTCACGGCCTTCAGGCCGGAACTGCCGTCGGCGAGCTGGATGTCGGCGAGGATCAGGCCTGGCGGATGCTCCCTCACCCGGGCGAGCGCCTGGGCATGGGTGCGTGCGATGCCGACGACACGATGTCCGAGTTCCTCCACGATCGATTGCAGATCGAGCGCAATGATCGGCTCGTCTTCGATGATCAGGATCTCGGTGGCAATCTGGCGAGCGACGTCCTCGGTGGCCTCGGTCACCAGGGCGATGACTTCCTTTTCGTCGATGCGCATGATGGTGGCGGCCTCTTCCGAGGCAAAGCCTTCCATCGTGGTCAGCAGGAACGCCTGGCGCGAGCGCGGTGCCAGGCGCTCAAGGCGCTGTTCCGGCGAGATGCCCTCGACCTGCTTGGCAGGCTCCATGTTCAGAGACAGGGAGGACCACAATCTCAGGAACACCTGATAGAGCGCGATGCGCGGCGGCAGGGCGCGCGGAAAGGACGCTGGGTCGGCAACCAAGGCCTCCAGCGTCTCGACCACATAGGCGTCGCCGCTGGCCTGGCTGCCGCTCAGAGCCCGGGAAAAACGCCTCAGATAAGGCAGTTGCGGCGCGATCTCGGCTGCGATCGACATTGTGTTTGCTCTAACTCTTTGTTTCGACGCGTCTTTGCGATTCTAGGTGATTCCGTCCCATCGCAAAACGCTTTGATCGGTCGCTCATGCGGCCCGGAAGAGCACCACAGACGAATAGTTCCTGACAATGAATTTATTTCTTCGACAGGATGGAACGTATCCGAAGGGGGATGCGTTTCGCCGATTGGCATTGCATGATCTCTTCACCCAAGACAGGCCTTCTCGCCTGCTCAGGTCGAATTTACCGGCGAAGCCCGTGGTTGGGCCTCGCCGGGAAATTCTGCAAATGTTTGGTATCTTGCAGGTTCCCCTCCATCGGACCCATGGCGATCCGTGAGGAACCTGCTTGGGAGCGATGGTGGTGCCGGTGCCGTTTCACGGGAGTAGTGATGTCGAGGAATAAGAAGCCAGACGAGGATCTGCCCACTCAGAGCCCCCCGGGTGACGGCAAGCTCGATCCACAGATCCGCGACTATGTCGCTCGCTCCCTCCAGGCCCATTACGAATCGATCGTCCGGGCCCCCGTGCCTGACAGGTTTTTGACACTCCTGGCCGAGCTCGAAGAGCAGGAGAAGAAGGCCGGGGAGGGCAAGGACGATGAGCGGCGATAGCTTCAAGGACGGGCTCGTCGCACATATTCCCAGTTTGCGTGCCTTTGCCGCGTCTCTGTCGGGCTCGATCACCCTGGCGGACGATCTGGTGCAGGATACGCTGCTGAAGGCCTGGGCCAATGCCGACAAGTTCGAGCCAGGCACCAATATGCGGGCCTGGTTGTTCACGATTCTGCGCAACATCTACTACTCGCTCTACCGCAAGCGTTCGCGCGAGGTGCAGGACAGCGATGGGATCTATGCCGAACGTCTAGCCGTTCACGCCGACCAGGAAGGGCATCTGGCGATCGCCGATTTCACGGCGGCCCTCGCCAAGCTGCCCGAGGAGCAGCGTGAGGCCCTGATCATGGTGGGTGCCTCGGGCATCTCCTATGAGGAGGCGGCGGAGATCTGCGGCGTCGCCCTCGGTACCATCAAGAGCCGCGTCAACCGGGCGAGATCGCGGCTGACCGAGATGCTCTCGACCAATGATGCGGACGATACGGGGCCGGATGCCAAGATGCTGGCCGCCCTGCGGGTCGGTGGACGCGAGCCTCCCTCGTGACGGCCCGCTTTCGCCATACCTTTAATAAGGTCTTGGCCTTCGATACGGTCCAGGCCAAGCTTCTGACCTTCTTCCTGTTGGTCGCCATACCGGTCGGCGCCATCACCAGCATCATAGCGGTGGTGACCTATCGCGACAACGTCAAGACGATCGAGACGTCCCAGGCGCAGACCGTCGGCAATTTCGTCGTCCGCATGGGCATCTGGTATGTCGGCGTGCTCCGGGGACTGATGATCTCGGCCGCCGAGGTTACGACGGGCGCCTCCTGCGAGGCGGTCGGCAAGGCCAATGTGGGGCAGCTCGACGGCTACCAGGCCCTGCTGATCCAGGGTGACGGCGGCCCGACCTGCCTGTTTTCCGACATATCCGGCCTGGACCAGGCCGCTCTCGCCGCCGAACTGGCGGCGCAGGCCGCCAAGCCGGTGATCCAGCCCCGCGCCGTGCTTTCGTCGGTGACCAGCCGTTACGATTCGATTGTGCTCGCGGGCGAGCGCCGGCTCGTCGTCTATGCCAGGCGCGAAGGCAAGCCGGATGCGCCGGGCTGGCAGGCGCTGCTGGTGATCGCCCCGCAGGCCCTCGATCGTGTCTTCAATCTCGGCGAGGGCGATCGCGATTTCGTCGCTGCCCTGATCACCGCGCATGAGGATATCGTGTTCGCTCGGGGGCGCCCAGCCGGCGACAATGGCTGGCTGCCGGGCAAGGGCACCTTTCCCGTCACCCGTCAGCGCTGGGTCGCCGTCAGCGGAGCCGGCCAGACGCGGGTCTATTATGCCATGCCGGCGGCGGCACCCGATCTCTACATCGTCGCCAGCTTCCGCGACATTCATCTGCGGGCGGCGCGTTCGCAATTCCTTTTCCTGCTGCTGGCGCCCCTCGCCGCCCTGCTCTTGCTGCTGGTGGTCTTTGCCCGGGTGATGAAGCGGCATCTGGTGCAATGGCTCAAGGGCATCGAGGCCGCGTCCCGGGCCCGGCGGCATTCCGGCTGGGGGCGCGTACCGCTCAGCGCCCAGATGCCATCGGACATTCGCAATGTGGTCGTCGCCTTCAACGACATGGTGGAGGAGCAGGAAGCCCGCGAGAATCGCCTGCAGACGACGCTTGCGGCCAATCACGCCCTCACCCGAGAGTTGCATCACCGGGTGAAGAACAATCTCCAGGTGATGCAGAGCTATATTGGCCTTTCCAAGAACGCCTATGCCGGCGATGCCCGCATGGCCCTGAGCGAAGCCGAATGCCGGGTTCACGTGCTGTCGGCCGCCTACCGGGGAGCCCTGTCCGAGGGCGAGATGCATCCGGTTGCGATCGAGCCCTTCCTTCGCGACGTCACGCTGGTGATCGGCAGGTTGCTGTGCCACCCCGGACAAGACGTGACTTTACGTGGCCTCACCGAGACGACGCTGCCGGTGGATCGGGCGATCCCCCTCGGCTTACTCGTGGTCGACTATGCCTCCACGATCCTGCATACCGGCTCGGCACTCGTCCTTACCCTCGATATCGAGGATCTCGATGGCGGGCGGTTCGGTTTCGGGTTTTCCGCCGACAGGCCGGTCGAACCACCACAGTCCTCGCGCATCCTGCTGGGCCTCGTGCAGCAGCTCGACGCGGCCGAGACGAAGGACGTCGTCACGCGCGATCTGGGCGCCTGGGAACTGGCCGTCGCAGGCGATGAGGAGAAGCAGATGGGAGGCCGGGCGCCCTGAAATTTTTTACCGGCGCAGCGCCTTCAATCGACGCTTCCGCAGCGGAATAACTCTTGCCAACGGTCGTATAGTGCCTATGTTTTCCAGGAGGGTACCGGCAGGCGGCCGTCGGTTTGGCGATGTTCTCCCGCTGGTGCTGCTCAGGCTAGGTGCCGCCTTATGTCCGGTCCCGGCTGGATTGTTAGGAAATTGTAACTGAACTTTGCGCCCCCTGGCGCGTTAACAATCAAGCATGATCGGACGTTCGGCCGAGTATCAGGGGTATAGAACATGATGAACACTCTGCTTGCGGTTCTTTCGACCTTACTGGCCACGGGGCTTTGCGCCCTCGCGGTAGCGTCGATGCGCCAGCCAGCCCGCGTCAGGGTCGTCGCGCGGCGCAACAGGCGGTTCCCGCCCCGGGACTGAGCCGGTTTCATAGCAAGTAGGACGGAATGGGGGAGGAACGCGGGTTCCTCCCCCATTCCGTTTATTGTGACCGTTCCTGCTGAAAATCCGTCTCATCCGTCGATCGCCGCCCGGATGCGGCGCGAGAGCTGGTCGATCGAATAGGGTTTGTAGAGCGGCCTCGTGTCGAGGCCGGGAATGTCGACCCGGCCATTGTCGTCCGGTGCATAGCCGGTGGTGAACAGCACCTTGATGTCCGGGGAATGGGCTCGGGCGCGGCTGGCGAGCTCGCCGCCGTTCATCCCGGGCATAACGATGTCGGTGAACAGCAAGGTGATCTGGCGGCCGGCTGCGACGAAACCGAGCGCCTCGCTCGGGGATGCGGCTTCGAGAATGGTGTAGCCGAGCCCACTCAGGGCTTCCACTGCCATGGAGCGCACCCTTTCCTCATCTTCCACCACCAGCACAATCTCACCGGGATGGCCATGGAAGGTGGCGGGAAGTCCGTCCCATAGGGGGCGCTGGGCCTCGGCAGCCTCCGACCGCGGCAAATAGAGCCGGATGGTGGTGCCCTGTTCCGGCATGGATGCGATGGTAACGTGACCGCCGGTCTGGCGCACGAAGCCGAAGACCTGGCTGAGGCCCATGCCGGTGCCCTTGCCCACGCCCTTGGTGGTGAAGAAGGGGTCGAAGGCGCGAGCGGCCACTTCATCCGACATGCCGATACCCGTATCCATCACAGCCACACTGAGATAGGGGCCGGATGCGATGCCGAACTCCTCGGCCTGGCTGCGGCCCAGCATGACATTGCTGGTCTCGATGCTGAGTTCGCCCCCGTCGGGCATGGCGTCGCGGGCATTCACCGACATGTTGAGCAGGGCGTTCTCCAGCTGACTCCTGTCGGTCTCCACCGCCCAGCCGTCCGGAGCCAGGATGGTGGTGATGTGGATATGCTCGCCGAGCGTGCGCGACAACAGATCGGTCATGTCGGCGATCATGGCGTTGGGCGACACCGCTTCCACCGTCAGCGGCTGCTGACGGGAGAAGGCGAGCAGGCGCCTGGTCAGCGCAGCGGCACGCTCGGCGCCGTCGAGCGCGCCGTCGATATAGCGCCCCACATTGGTCTGGCCGCGTTCCAGCTTGCGCTTGAGCAAGGTAAGGCCGCCGATGACCACGGCCAGCATATTGTTGAAATCATGGGCGATGCCGCCGGTGAGTTGCCCCAGGGCCTCGACCTTCTGCAACTGATGCAGGCTGTTCTCAGCCGTCGCCCGGGCGGCTATGGCGGCCTGGACGCGCTGCTCCAGCGTCTCGTTGAGTTCGCGAAGCTCGGCCTCTGCCTGTCTCTGCCTGGAAATGTCGGTGTTGGTGCCGAACCAGCGCAGGATGCGGCCGGTATCGTCCTTGACGGGGGCGACGCGGGTGAGGAAGGGTCGGAAGACGCCATCCCTGCCGCGGAGCGGGAAGACCATCTCGAAAGCGCTGCCTTGTTCGAGCGACTCCCGCCAGCCGCCGATGATATCAGGCAGCTTCGCGCGGTCATGTACCGACCGCCAGCCCCATCCCTGCATCTGCTCGAACGAGGATCCCGTATAGTCATACCAGCGCTGATTGTACCAGTAGATGCCGCCATGCGCGGCGGCCATCCAGCACAGGATCGGGATGTTGTCTGCCAGGGTGCGGAAATTGGCCTCGCTCTCGCGCAGGGCCGTTTCGGCCGAGCGGATGCGCAGCAAGGCGCGGACGGAAGCGACGAGCTCGACCGGCTCCCAGGGTTGGGCGAGGCAGGAATCGGCGCCAGCTTCCAGCGCCTGCATGCGATGATCACCCGAAACGAAGGAGGCCGAGGTTTGCAGCACCAGGGTTTCGGGATAATCCCGCTTGATGATGCGGCAAAGATCATAGCCGCTGATGTCCGGCAGCCTCTCTTCGAGAAGCACCAGGGTCGGCCGTCGCTCGCGGACCAGGACGAGAGCATCGAAGCCCGAGCCTGCCTCGACCACCTCGATTTCGCTCGCTCGGCCGAGAGCCTCGGTCTTGGTGCGCCGATCCGCTTCATGATCGTCGAGGTTGAGGACGAGATGGCGTCGAAACTCCATTGTACACCCACCTCGATGACGGCCCTGCCATAGGCGGGCTCCAGTCCGCATCCTAATACCAAGTTCTAAAAATATTGATCCGGGGAGGACATGCTTTACCGGGTGCGACGCCCACAATGGGTCAATATTTTTCAACCTGGGCATACATGGACGCCCACAACGTTTTGCTTGGGAGAACGCCCCGCATGGTGGAAGGTTCCGGCTCGATGCACAGCCGGTCTTCGAACGGTCCGGCGTCCTTGGCGCCCGTCGCCACGGCCCGATACTGCCGTGCCCAAGGGCGTGAAGCTTGACAGATGGGGTCATTCAAAGCGCTTTGAGATGTCGATTTTGGTTGTAATCCGGCGTCCTCACTCTATCTTAAGCATGGTCGTGCGCCCGCCTTCCGAAGATTACTCCGCCAAGGGGGAAGGAAATTGATCGCAGTGGGGAACCGCGGGGATCATGGCGGGTTGAGGTTAGGTACCACAGCGCGATGATTGTCATGCCTGGCTTGTTCCGGGCACCCGGATGACATGCGTTCAAGGTCGTCCGCGGGGACCGGAAGCGGCCGATCGTGGCAGATCCATGTCGAGCCTCATGAAGGCGTGCATGCTCTAGGCCATGGGCGTTCCTTGCCATAACCCAGACCGGGAGAGACATCGATGAGCAATGAGATAGAACAAAAGATCCGCGACAAGGCCCATGAATTGTGGGTTTTGGACGGACAGCCGGAGGGGCGCGAATTGTTCCATTGGGACTTGGCGCGCCAGCTCGTCCTGCAGGAGAATACGGCGGAGTTCACGCTTGTGCCGACGCCGCCCTGCGTCGAGGATTTGATCGACCCTCTGGCCGCACCGGACAATCTGCGTGAGATCCCGGACCTGACCCATCTCGGGGAAGAGGCGGTGGAAGCCGAAGTGCCGCTCAAGAGGATCGCTTGAGCCCGATCGCCGAAGGTGGGCTTGTCCCTCCGAATGGCCGGGGCGCAGGGTGCGTTCCGGCCCGAATTGCGGTGGCTTGCGTCGCCTCTGCATTTTCCAGACCCAATCTTTGAAAATACGCCCTTTCGAGCGGCTGAAATCGCAAAATCCGGCCCCGATGTGTGCCCGACACTTGCCTCTGCGCCGCAAGGTGCTTACTGCGAACGCTGACCGAATTGATAGGAAGCGTCCGCATGTCTGCCTCTTTGAACCGCCTCGTCGACGAGATGTTGGCGAATGCCTTTTCAGCCTGTGGATTGCCGACCGAAACAGCCCGTGCCGCCCGCTCCACGCTGCCTGAGCTTGCCGACCTGCAGTGCAACGGCGCCATGCCGCTGGCTAAGAGCCTCAAGCGCAATCCACGCGAACTGGCAGAGCAGGTGGCCGAAAAGCTGAGGGACCTGCCGGCCTTCAAGGAAGTGTCGGTAGCCGGCCCCGGCTTCCTCAATCTGCGCCTGTCCGATGCCTTCCTGTCCGAATGCGCCGCCGCCCAGGCCGCCTCGCCCGATCTCGGCATCGTCCAGCTTCCGGCGGACACCGTAGTGCTCGACTATGGCGGCCCCAACGTCGCCAAGGCGCTGCATGTCGGTCATATCAGGGCGCTGGCAATCGGTGAGAGCCTGAGGCGTATCAATGCGGCCCAGGGGCTGGACGCGATTTCCGATATCCATCTTGGTGACTGGGGCCTGCAAATGGGCCAACTGATTTCGGAGATTCGCCTGCGCTGGCCCGACCTCGGCCCGGGCGAGACGCCGGATCTGACAATGGACGATCTGCAGCGCCTTTATCCGGAGGCTGCCGCTGCCTGCAAGGCTGATCCCGCCCGCATGGAGCTCGCCCGCGCCGCCACGGCCGCTTTGCAGGCCGGCGATCCCGATGCCACCGCGATCTGGCAGAAGCTGCGCGACATCTCGCTGACGGCTCAGCGCGAAGACATCGATCTGCTCGACACACATTTCGACCTTTTCCTGGGTGAAAGCGATGTGCAACCGCTGATTCCGGACATGATCGCCGACATGCGGGCCAAGGGTGTGGCCGTCGAGAATGACGGCGCCCTGATCGTCGACGTCGCCATTCCCGGCGACAACAAGCCGATGCCGCCGCTGCTGCTGCAGAAGAAGGATGGCGCGGCGCTCTATGCCACCACCGATCTCGCCACCATCGTGGCCAGGGTTCGGGATCAGGATCCCAGCCGCATCATCTATGTCGTCGATCAGCGCCAGGAGCTGCATTTCCGGCAGGTCTTCCGCGCAGCCGAACTGGCCGGGATCGCGCCGGGCGTGGAATTGATCCATGCCGGCTTCGGTACGGTGAATGGTGCGGACGGCAAGCCCTACAAGACCCGCGACGGCGGCGTTGCCCAGCTCAAGGATCTGCTCGCCGATGCGATCGAAAAGGCGCGTCAGCGCCTCGACGAGGTGATCGCAAGGCGCTCGGTCGATCCCGCGTTGGACCTCGACACGCTGGCTCGTCAGGTCGGCATCGGCGCGGTTAAATATGCGGATTTGTCGTCGTATCGCCTCTCTGGCTACATTTTTGACATCGAGCGGATGACCGCCCTGGAGGGCAAGACCGGTCCCTATGTGCAGTATGCCTGCGTACGTACCGGCTCGATCCAGGCGGAGGCCCGGCTCAAGGGCTTCGAAGTCGGTCCGATTGCGGTCGAGGCGCAGGCCGAGCGCAATCTGGTGCTCGAATGCACCCGGTTGCCGGAGGTGGTTGCGTCTGCCACCCGGAACAACGCGCCCAACGAGATCGCCGACCACGTGTTCACGGTCGCCCAGGCTTTCAGCCGCTTTTACGATGCCTGTCCCGTTCTCAAGGACAACACCGAGGCCGAGCGTGCCTCGCGCCTGGCTTTGTGCGGCCTCGCGCGCGCCGTGCTGGAGAAGGAACTGTGGCTGCTCGGCATTGAAGTGCCGGAGAAGATGTAACGTCAGGCGCGGGAGTCTCTTCCCGCGCTTCCCGTTTGCTGCTACGCACGCCTCTAATTGACTGACAAATAGAGGCAGATAGCATGAGCCAGCATTCCATCGCCATCATCGGCGTCGGCAAGATCGCGGTCGACCAACATCTGCCGGTCATCGCCAAGAACCCGGCCTTCCGGTTGGCGGGCCTGGTCAGCCAGCGCGGCATCGAGCAGCCCGGCGTGCCGACCTTCCGCACGCCGGCCGAACTCTATGCCGCCCTGCCGGATCTCGACGCGGTGGCGATCTGCACCCCGCCTTCCGTGCGCCACCAGGTGGCGCTGGAGGCGCTGAATGCCGGCATGAACGTGCTCCTGGAAAAGCCGCCCGCCCCGACCGTGAGCGAACTGGCCGATCTCGTGCGCCAGGCCGCTGCCCGGCGCTGCGTGCTGTTCGCCACCTGGCACTCGCAATACAATGCCGGCGTCGCGGAAGCGAAGAGACATCTTGCCGACCGGAAGATCGCATCCCTCGCCATCACCTGGAAGGAGGACGTGCGCCGTTGGCATCCAGGGCAGGAATGGATCTGGCAGCCCGGCGGCTTTGGCGTGTTCGATCCCGGCATCAACGCCCTGTCGATACTCACCGAGATTGCGCCGGAGCCCTTCTTCGTCACGGCCGCGACGCTGACCTATCCCGCCAATCGCGATACGCCGATCGCGGCCAAACTTACCTTCGCCTCCGATGCCGGCCAGCCCGGCGCGGCGTTGACGGCCGAGTTCGACTGGCGCCAGACCGGAGACCAGACCTGGACGATCGAGATCGTCGTGGAGGACGGCACCAGGCTCACTCTCAGCGATGGCGGTTCGAAGCTTGCCGTGAACGGAACGCTGGTCGTGACGGAGCCGATGGCCGAATATGAGGGCATCTACGCCCGCTTCGCCGACCTGCTCGATCGTGGCGAGAGCGCGGTGGATGCCGCTCCCTTCCATCTGGTCGCCGACGCGATGGTGGTGGGCAAGCGCGAGACGACCGACGCCTTCGAGTGGTGATCGCTCGAAGCGGCCTCAATAGGTTGCCCGGCCGCCCGAGAGATCGAACACCGCGCCCGTGGTGAAGGAATTCTCCTTGGTGGCCAGCCAGCAGATCATCGCGGCCGCCTCGGCGAGCTCCAGCATGCGTCCGCGCGGAATCTTGGAGAGGATCATCTTCAGGAATTCGGGATCCTGGCTCATCGCCATCGTCGTCTTGGCCACGGCGGGCGTTACCGCATTGACGGCAATGTCGTATTTGGCGAGTTCCTTGCCCAGCGACTTGGTCAGGGCCAGCACCCCGGCCTTGGTGGCGGAATAGGCCGGTGCGCCGGGATTGCCTTCCTTGCCGGCGACCGAGCTCAGATTGACGATGCGTCCGTAATTGCGGGCGATCATGTGCGGCACCACGGCATGGCAGACGTGGAAGGTGCCGACCAGCCCGACATGCACCACCTCGGCGAAGGCCTCAGGCGGGTATTCCCAGGTGTTGGCGTTGGGACCGACGATCGCAGCATTGTTGATGAGCACGTCGATCTGGCCGAAACGCGCCAGGGTCTGCTTGACGCCGGCCTCCACCGAGGTGAGGTCGCCGATATCGACGTTGAGGGCTTGGACCTTGCCGTCCCGGCCATATTTGGACTCCAGGGCCTGCAGGAGGGAAGCATCCCGATCCCAGATCGAAACGTTGCCGCCGCTGGCCAGAATGCGTTCGGCGACCGTCAGCCCGATGCCCTGGCCACCTCCGGTGACGATGGCGGCCTGTCCTGCAAAATCGTAGCTGTTCATGGGAACGTCCGGGGAAACTGAGGTGAGGGAAGGCCGGCGCGGGCGAGTTCCCGCGCCGGGTCGGAATCAGAAGTTGAACTGGTCGATGTTGCCGGCGTCGAAGGTCGTCAGCTCGGCCTGGGTGTTGATGATGTGATCGGCCCCGATGGTGATCTGCCCGAGACCGGGAACCTCGAATTTGGTGCCGGGCTCGTTCTTGATGGTGCCATTCTTGACGCCCACGGCGAAATAGGAGGTAAGCAGGCCTTCATTATAGGGGCTCCAGAGCTGGAAGGCCTTGAGCGTGCCGTCCTTGATGAAGGGTCGCATCTGGTTGGGCGTGCCGAGGCCGGTGAGCGTGATCTGCTTGGCCTTGCCCTGGGTCTGCAGCACCTGCGCCGCCGCGGCGACGCCTACGGTGGTTGGCGAGATCACGCCCTTGAGGTTGGGGTATTTCTGGATCAGCGCTTCCATCTCCGTGGTGGATTTCTGCGGATCGTCGTCGCCATAGGCCACGGTGACCAGCTTCATCTTGGCATATTTGGGATTGCTGGCGAGGCTCTCCTTCATCGCCGCGATCCAGGTGTTCTGGTCGGGTGCGTCGGTGGTGGCGGAGAGGATGGCGATCTCGCCTTCATAATTGATCTGCGAACCGAGGAGCTCGACCTGGCTCGGCCCGGTCTTGGTGAAGTCGACGGGCAGGATGCCGGCATCGCGATGGTCGAGATTGCCGACGAGGTCGCCATTAACAGCCAGCACCAGGATGCCGCGCGAGCGGGCGCGGTCGAGCACCTGGTTGAGGGCATCAGGGCTGTTGGGGGAGATGGCGATCACACCGACGCCGCGCTGGGTCTGCGCGGTGATGAAGGGGATCTGCGAGGTGGCTTCGGCGGTCGCCGGGGCCTGCATGTCGAAATCGCAGCCGACCTTGGCGCAACCGTCCTGGAAGCCCTTCACCAGTGAATCGAAATAGGGATTGCCGGTGTTCTTGGGAATATAGACGATCGAGACCTTGTCAGCCGCCTGCGCATTGACGGCGGCGGTCAAAGCGAGCCCGAGCGACAGCCCGAGTAGAAGCGTTTTCCTCAGCATGGTTCCCTCCTGATGATGATCGCAGGCCGGTTTCTCCCGGCTATCTCTGGTTGCGGGCGTAGATCGTGTTGGTCGCGATGATGGAGATGATGAGAAGGAGGCCCATCACCGTGAGCTGGTAGGTCACGGGGATGTTGGCGACCGTCATGCCTGTGGCGATGATCACCAGGAGCCAGGAGGCGATGAAGGTGCCAGCGATGGTGCCGCGCCCGCCGAAGATGTAGGTGCCGCCGAGCATGACGATCAGCACCATCTGCAGCTCGCCGCCGGTGGCGAGATCGTAGCGCACCGAGGCCAGCCGCGAGGCCGCCAGCAGGCCGCAGAGTGCGCTGGTGAGGCCCATCGCCAGGAACAGGGCGAACTTGATGCGCCTGACCTTGATGCCGGCATGGCGCGCGGCGATCTCGCTGGTGCCGATCTGGTAGATCTGCCGGCCCAGAATGGTGGCGCCGAGCACGAACGCCAGCACCAGCGAGGCGGCGGCAAAGATCAGCACCGGCACGGGCACGCCGAAGAGGGTGCGATAGTCGATGCCGACGAACCAGGCCGGGAACTTGCCGATGGATCTGTCGCCGGCCAGCACCTGGGCGAGGCCGCGATACATGATCAGCGTGCCGATGGTGACCATCAGCGAGGGCAGGCGCAACCATAGCACCATGAAGCCGTTGAAGGCGCCCATGCCGAGGCCGGCAGCGAGGCTCGCCGCCATGGCCCAGCCGATCGGCAGGCCGGCCTGGTACGCGGTGCCGAACAGGCAGGCCGTGAGGGCCATGGTGGAGGCGGGAGACAGGTCGATTTCGCCGGCGATGATCACCAGGGTCAGCACCAGGGCGATGATGGAGAATTCGGCGTAGTAGGTGGCGCTTTCCAGGATGAAGGTCAGCGAGGCGAAGAAGGGCGAGAGCAGGCAGGCGATGACGATAGCGCCAGCCAGCAGCACCAGGGTCATGGTCTCAGGCCGCACCAGCACCGTACGCCAGAGCGGCAGCGGCTTGGCGGCGTCCTGCGGGGAGACGGCGGTGGCGGGGGTCTGGCTTATGGGAGCCTCCTTTGCCGGCCGAGGCGCGGGTTTTTTACCCTCCCCTGGAGGGGGAGGGTCGGCCTGAAAGGCCGGGGTGGGGTGAAAAAGTGCGAAGGTGGTAATGATGGAGCCTGTTCCTGTGAAGAAGACACCCCACCCCGAGGCTTCGCCTCGACCCCAGGCACTTCCAAGGGGAAGTGCCGATCCCTCCAGGGGAGGGTAAAATGCGTGCCGGTGCTGGTCATGCCGCATCCCTCGCCAAGAGGCCCTTGAGGCCGCCCTGCCGGACGCTGCGGTCGATCACCAAAGCGGCGAGGATCACTGCGCCGTAGATCGCCTGCTGCCAGAAGCCGGACACGCCGAGGATCGGCAGGGCCACGCTGACGGCGCCCAGCAGGAGCACGCCAAGCACGGTGCCGGCGACCGAGCCCGAGCCGCCATTGATCGATACCCCGCCGATGACCACGGGCGCGATCACCGTGAATTCGAAGCCGACGCCGGTGATGCCGGGATTCACATAGCCGAAGCGCGAAGCGTACATCACGCCTGCGAGCCCGGCGAGCGCCCCGGACAGCACGAAGACCAGCACGGTGATCGGCGCGGCGCGGATGCCGCGCAGCGGCGCCGCCACCGGATTGGAGCCGATGGCATAGATCTGGCGCCCGAGCCTGGAATAGCCGAGGAAGAGATAGGTTGCGATCGCCACGGCAAAGGCGATCAGGATGATCCAGGGGATGCCGAAGACCGGCGACGTCTGGCTGAGCTCGATCAGGCCTCGCGGAATATATTGCGGATCGACCTGGCGGGCGTCGGAGATGAAGAAGATCAGGCCGCGATAAAGGCTGAGCGTGCCGAGCGTCACGATGATGGACGGCAGCTTGAAGGTCGTCACCACCAGCCCGTTGACCAGGCCGAGCAGGGCGCCGACGGCGATTGCGGCGATGACGCCGACCAGGACAGGCAGGTCTGGATGGTCACGCCAGAGCATGCCGGCGACGATGGCGGAAAAGCCGAGGATCGAGCCGATGGAGAGGTCGACATGGCGGGCGACCAGCACCATCATCTCGCCCATCGCCGCCACCATGATCAGGGGCACGGCCAGCAGCACGATGCGTAGCGTTTCGGTGGAGAGGAAGCGCGGCTGGATCAACCCGACGATGAGGGCAAAGAGCGCGATCATCACCACGATGCCGGCTTCGCGGCGGCGGAAGAGTTCAGCGATGTTCATGCGGCGGCTAGTCCATCCCGGCTCGACTTGCGGCGCGGCACGGCGGCCTGCATCACGCTCTCCTCGGTGGCCTCGCTGCGGGGGAGATTGGCGGTAAGGCGTCCCTCCGACATCACCAGCACGCGGTCACTGAGCGCCAGGAGTTCCGGCAGTTCGGAAGAAATCAGCAGCACGGCCCGGCCCGAGGCGGCCAACTCGCCGATCATCTCGTAGAACTCTGCCTTGACGCCGATATCGATGCCGCGCGTCGGTTCGTCGAGGATGAGAACGTGCGGATCGGTGAGCAGCCAGCGCGCCAGGATGGCCTTTTGCTGGTTGCCGCCCGAAAGCTCGCCGATGGGCTGGCGCTGGCTGGCGAGGCGTATGCGCAATCGGCGCACCTGTTCCCGGGCGATCGAACGCTCGAGGGCGCGACGGATCACGCCGCCCGGAGCGATCCTGCCCGGCACGGCCGCGGTGATGTTCTGCTCGACCGGCAGGGTGCGAAAGATGCCGGCGACCGCCCGGTCCTCCGGCACGAAGGCGAGGCCATGGGCCACCGCATCCGCCGGCTCGCGGATGGTGACGGTCTTCCCGTCAACCGCGATGCTGCCGCTGGCGGCGGGAACCACGCCGAACAGCGCGCGGGCGACATCGGTGCGGCCGGCACCGACCAGGCCCCCGAGGCCGACGATCTCGCCCTTGCGCACCTCGAAGCTGATATCCTCGAACTTGCCGGGCAGGCTCAGGCCCCGCACTGCCAATGCAACCGCCCCGATCTCGGACTTGTGCTGGGGAATGTAGCCCTTCACCTCCCGGCCGATCATCAGGCGGATGATGTCGGCGTCGGAGAGCCTGGCAGTCTCTTCGGTGGCGATCTTGCTGCCGTCCCGGAAGATGGTGACGCGGTCGCACAGCGCCCGCACTTCCTCGAGCCGGTGGCTGATGAAGATGATGGTGCGGCCTTCCTGCCGGAGCTGGCGGGCGATGCCGAACAGGGTCTCGACTTCCTTGGGCGTCAGCGGGGCCGTAGGCTCGTCCATGATGATCAGGCGGCTGTCGCTGGCCAGCGCCCGGGCGATTTCCACCATCTGCTGGTCGGCGATGGAAAGACCGCGCATCGGCTTGGCGACATCGATGGCGATGCCGAGCCGGGCCATCAGGCCCTCCGCTTCGCGCCGGAGTTCGCTCCAGCGCACCCGCCCGAGTGCCGGGCCTTGATGGCGGCCGAGCACGAGATTTTCGGCGACGGAGAGATCGGGAAAGGAGATCGGCTCCTGATGGATCAGGGTGATGCCGAGCTTCTGGGCGATCAGGGGCGTCGACACCTCGACGGGCGCCCCGTTCAGGGTGAGCGAACCGCGGCTGGGCCGATGCACGCCGGCGATGATCTTGGCGAAGGTCGATTTGCCCGCCCCGTTCTCGCCGAGCAAGGCGTGGATTTCGCCGGCATGGAGGTCGAGGTCGACATCGCGCAGTACCTCCACGCCGGCAAACTGCTTGGAGATGCCGCGGGCCGAGATCAGGATCGGCAGCTCCGTTGCAGGTTTGCCCGCATGGTTCATGGCGTGGGCGCGTCCTTGTCGATCAGGCCTTCCGTCTTGAGGTCCGACCAGAAGCCGGGAGGGATCGGGGCGTGATGCGAGGCGACGTTCTCCACCATCTCGCTCGGCTTCACGGCGCCCGGGATTTCCGAGACAACGGCAGGGTGGGCCAGCACGAATTGCAGCGCCGCCGCCGGCAGGGCGACGCCATGGGCCTTGCAGACCGCCTCGATGCCACGCACCTTGGCCTGCACGGCCTCTGGCGCCTTGCTGTAGTTGTAGTTGGCGCTGCCGCCGGAACCGGTGACCAGGATACCCGAGGCGAAGGGGGAGCCGATGACGACGCTGACCTTGCGCTTCACGCATTCGGCCATGCCGGTATGCAGGCAGCCCTGGTCGATCAGGGTGTAGGGCATCGCCACCAGCACGAAGTCGAGATCGACCAGCGGAGCTACGGTCTCCAGGGCGTCGGCAGTGTTGATGCCCATGCCGATAGCCTTGATCTCGCCGCGCTTCTTCAATTCCTCCAGCGCCTTGATGCCGGAATAGACCAGGTCCTTCTTGCGATAGCCGAAATCGGGGCCCTGATAGGCGGCGTCGAGGTCGTGGATGACCAGGGCGTCGATGGTGTTGAGGCCGAGCCGCATCATCGACTGCTCGTAGGAGCGCATGATGCCATCATAGCTGTAGTCGTAGCGGTGCTGGAAGGGCAGGCCGCCGAGCCACATCTCCGATTTGAAGGTGGTGGGATCGAAGGGACGTTCGAGGATGCGCCCGACCTTGGTGATCAGTTGGTATTCCTGGCGCGGCCGATGCCTGAGGCCGTAGCCGAGGCGATGTTCGGAGAGACCGAGGCCATACCAGGGCGCGGTATCGAACAGGCGCACGCCCGCATCCCAGGCGGCGTCGATGGTGGCGATGGCATCGGCTTCGGTCACCAGGCTGTAGAGCTCGCCGAGATGTGCCGCGCCATAGCCGAAGGTTGGAACGGTCATCGCCGTCTGGCCGACGCGGCGGCGCTCGAACTCCTTGGGCATGCAGGCTCTCCGGGGCATTTCTGGTTTTGCGGTTTCGGCCGCGTTTGCGAATAAGTTGTCAGACAAAAATTAGTTTGACAAGTTTTTACTGACTGACGGAGAATGGCCGTAAGACCCAATGCGGTTTACTTAAGCGCCTTCGAGTTTCCACGACCTTTGTCATTGCCGGGCTTGATCCGGCAATCCAGCTCCAAGCCCGTTACGGGAGCGGGCTTCTGGATGACCGGGTCAAGCCCGGCTATGACAAATCGGGGTGTTTCTTCCTTAAGTAAGCTGTGTTTGGCCAAGGCCGGCATCGATGCAGAAATGCCGGATGCGACTTCGCGCTCACGTTGAGGATGCCATGCCCGATTTTCCCATCATCGACACGCATCTTCACGTCTGGGATCATACGAAGCTGAAATATTCGGCTTTCGAAGGCAGCCCGCTGTTTTCCAGGAACTACCATGTCGAGGACTACAGGCGCGATCTCGGCTCGGTCGAAGTCGAGGCCATGGTCTTCCTTGAATGCTATGCCGATTTCTGGGAAGGCGGCGGCCAATATCTCGACGAGATCCGCTTCGTCGAGGAGGAGGCCCGGCGCGATCCCGGCCTCAGGGCGATCGTGCCGATGGCGCCGCTGGAATGGGGCCGGCGGGCAGAGCCGATCCTGGCTGAGATGAAGGACAAGCACCCCATGGTGCGAGGCATCCGCCGCATCGTCGAGTTCGACGCCGATCCGCGTGCCCTGACCCTGTCGGACAACTTCGTCGAAGGCGTCAATCTCCTCGAAGAATTCGGCTACCATTTCGAGATCAACGTCCATCACCACCAGATGGACATCGTGCGGGACTTCGTGAAGCGCATCCCGCATGTGCCGATGATCCTGGATCATTGCGGCAAACCCGGCGTCAAGGAAGGCGCCATCGCGCAGTTTCGCGACGATGTGAAGGAATTGGCGCGCTGCCCCAACCTTTTCATCAAGCTCTCCGACCTGCCGGTGGAGGCTGACCTCGCGAACTGGACCGATACGGACCTCAGGCCTTACATCGACGCCACCTTCGAGAGCTTCGGCATCGACCGCACCCTCTTTGCCATGGACTGGCCGATCTGCCTGCAGGCCACCAGCATGACGCGCTGGGTCGAGACGCTCGATCGTGCCACGGCGGGTTTTTCTGAAGTCGATCTGCGCAAGTTCTACCGGGATAACGCGAATTCCTTCTACCGCCTGTAGCGTTTTGCGATTTGACGGACTCACCAAGAATCGCAAAGACGCGTGGAAACGAAGAGCCGGAGCAAAAGTGCGTTTTCGTCAAAACGCGCTTTGCTCAGGGCCTGTGAGGCAGTAAGGCAGTCCTGTGAGCAAGCTGATCAAAGACCCCGATTTCAGCGATCTGGCGGCCCTGGATGCCGGCGAGGCCGTCTCCGAACCATTCGGCGGCGGCGCGCTGGAGCGGCGTCCGATCGCCGAGCAGGTCGCCACCCGCATCATGGGCATGATCAAGTCGGGCAATCTTCGATCCGGCGACCGCCTGCCGACCGAGCAGCAGATGGGCATTGCCTTCGGCATTTCGCGCCCGCCCTTGCGAGAAGCACTCAAGGCGCTGACCCTGATGGGCGTGCTCGAAAGCCGCCAGGGCGGACGCTATAGCGTCACCGACCTGTCGCCGAGCCGCCTGGTGGCGCCGTTCTCGACCATGCTCTCCTTCGCCGACTACGACGTGCGCGAGCATTTCGAGGCGCGGGTGGTGGTCGAACTCGAACTGGTGCGTCTCTGCGCCGAACGGGCTGATGAGGAGACACGGGCACGCATCCTCGAATTGGCCGTCGACGGCCGCGCCTTCCACGAGGATCCGGTTGCCTTCCGCCTGCTCGACATCGAGTTGCACCGGGCCCTCTATGGCGGCGGCCACAGCCGCCTGCTCGCTGCGATGGCGGAAGGGCTCTACGATGTCGGGCTCGACGTGCGCCGCGTCGCCAGCGCCCTGCCCGGTGTGATCGAGATCAGCGTAGCCCAGCATGTCGAGATCGCCGAGGCCGTGATGGCCCGCGATGCCGCGGCGGCGGTGGCTGCCTATCGCCGGCATCTCGAACATGTACGTGACACCTCCAGCCAGGCGCAGGAGGTGATCGGCGGCGAGATGGCCGCTCGGGACGCCGCTAACCGGCCCGACAAGCGCTGATCGCGGATCGCCGGCATAACCGGAATTGCCTTCGAGAGAACACCCCAAGGAAACGTCGCAAGCAAACGTCGCAAGGAAACGCTCCATGCCGGACCGCATCGCTTTTCGCATGAACCTGAACCCCGGCCAGGCCGCCGAATATGAAAAGCGCCATGACGAGATCTTTCCCGAGCTGGTGATGCTGCTGAGGCAGGTCGGCATCTCCGACTACACGATCTGGCTTGACCCGGAGGACCACCATCTCTTCGCCATCCTCACCCGCAGCGACGACCACAAGCTCGACCGATTGCCCGACGAGGCGGTGATGAAGCGCTGGTGGGCGTTCATGGGCGACATCATGGCCACCAATCCGGACAGTTCCCCGGTGCAGGTGCCGCTGAAGCGGGTGTTCTATTTGCCATAGAGCCGGTGAGAGACAGGCGGCACCTAAACGTCTTCCTCGCTGTCCCTTTCATAGAACAGCCCATGGACCTCATATCCGGGCCTGGTCCGAATGGCCTCTGCGCGAATGATTTGCGCTCGGACGAAGGGCTCATCCACTCCGCCGGCCCTGAGGATCGCATCGGGTTGGATGCCCTCCAACCAGGTTGTCACGGTGGAACGCGGCTGAGACGTTGCAATGAAAATATAGCCAAGAGTCGGCCAGTCTTCTTCGTCGTCAAATCCCCAGATCTGGATGGCAACGTCTGCCACGTCGTCACGACCGCGGACATCCATGAGGCGGTCGCGAAAGGCCTCTATGCCGAAGGTGAGAATGGCCCGACTGGAGACGGCGTTACGTGTGATTCCTGCTGTAAAGAAATCTTCGATGGCGACAATTGGCAGTCTGTTGGTCCCATCTCGCTTGAAGACGTGATCCTGCTCATGCACGAGCCGGCGCAAGTTCGAGCGGTTTCTTTGGGCGTCCTCCGCTTTCTCCGGCATCTCCGCTCACCCGTAGCGGTGCAGCCCGGCACCATGCGACTTCAGCCAGGCCCGGGCTTCCTCGGTACGGGGACAGAGCTGGTGGCACAGGCGCCAGAAGCGGGGCGAGTGGTTCATTTCCTTCAGATGCGAAACCTCGTGCGCAGCGAGATAGTCGAGCACGAAGGGCGGCGCCAGGATCAGGCGCCAGGAGAAGGCCAGCGCCCCGGTCGAGGAGCAGGAGCCCCAGCGGCTGGTGGTGTCCTTGACGCTGATCGGGCCGTGCTTGACACCGAGCGCCGCGGTATGGCGCGCGACGGCCGCCTGCACCTCGCGCAGAGCCTGTTTCTTCAGCCAGTCGGTGAGGCGGCGCGGCAAATGCTTGATATCGCCATGCACGACGAGGAGGGGCGGCGTGCCTGCCTCGATCTTTGCGGTACCACGGCCCTCGCGATGCTCGATGCGGTGCGGCACGTCGCGGATGGGCACCATGGCGCCGTCGGCGAAGCTGACATCCTGGGCGAGCTTGGCCAGCTTCAGGGCGATCCAGCCGGCATGCTTGTCGGCGAAGGCCTTGGCGGTGATCAGGCTGCCACGCGCCGGCATGGAGAGCACGATGTCGCGCTGCGCCGTACGCACCCGGAGCGTGTAGCGGCGCGCCGAAACCAGCCGCCTGACGGCAACCGGATAGGTTGTCGCCCCGATCCTGACGGTGATCTGCTCGGGTTGGGGCGTCGGATTGCGTCGAAACAGCGATATCATGCTCGAATCAGGTTTGAGCCGCCATCATAACCCGGATTGCGGTTTTGCCGCGGCTGGCGTAGGGGCGAGGCAATTCATCTCAAAGGATCCGCCATGTATTCCGATCCTACCCCCTGGTGGCAGCCGTCGGCCCATCAGGATCGCCGGTCCTTCCTGATCGGGCGCAACCGGCTGATGACGGCGCTGCGCGGTTTCTTCACGGCGGAGGACTTCACCGAGGTCGACACTTCAATCCTGCAGGTCTCCCCCGGCAACGAGGCGCATCTGCATGCCTTCGCCACCGATCTGATCGATGCCGATCTTTCGGTACGCCGGCTTTATCTGCACACCTCGCCGGAATTCGCCTGCAAGAAGCTGCTGGCGGCGGGGGAGGAGCGCCTGTTCACCTTCGCCAAGGTCTTCCGCAACCGCGAGCGGACCGGCACCCATTCGCCCGAATTCACCATGCTGGAATGGTATCGCAGCGGCGAACCCTATCGGAAGCTGATGGACGATTGCGCCAGGCTGCTGGCCCTTGCCGCCGAAACGGGCGGCCTCAAGCGCTTCAGCTATCGCGGCGTGGAGACGGACCCCTTCGCCGAACCCGAGAAGCTCAGCGTCGCCGAGGCCTTCGAGCGCTTTGCCGGCATCGATCTCCTGGCGACGCTCGACAAGGACGGCAGCAGCGACCGTGACGCTTTGGCCGACGCCACTGTTCGGGCCGGCCTGCGGGTTGCCGCCGATGATACTTGGTCCGACATCTATTCCGGCGTGCTGGTGCAGAAGATCGAGCCCTATCTCGGCCTGGGACGCGCCACCATCCTCCACGAATATCCAAGCGTGGAGGCGGCGCTGGCCCGCCGCACCGCCGATGATCCGCGCGTGGCCGAGCGCTTCGAGCTCTATGCCTGCGGCGTCGAGCTCGCCAATGCCTTCGGCGAGCTGACCGATGCCGAGGAGCAGCGCCGCCGCTTCCAGGCGGAGATGGACGAGAAAGAGCGTATCTATGGCGAGCGCTATCCGATCGACGAGGATTTCCTCGCTGCGCTTGCCATCATGCCTGAGGCCAGCGGCATTGCCCTTGGCTTCGACCGGCTTGCCATGCTGGCGACGGGCGCAAGCCGCATCGACCAGGTAATCTGGACCCCGGTGGCGTGAGGCTGTGAATAGCGGGGATATGTTGCGTGAGAGGCCACAATCTCGACAAAAGGACCTGTGAGCTTTCACCCCATGCCGTTGACGCGGCACGAACTTGATCCGCGAGAGACCTCATTGCACCGCCGGCCCTAGGGTCGGCGGTTTTTTCTGCAGGAAGCGTCCGCGGTCCCAGCCGGCTGCCACGCTGCACCGTCTTCAAAAACAAGAGGGCCGGTGCTGAGACCGGCCCTCTTCAGAGATCGTTTGGCGGCTCTTACGCAGCCGCGTCGCGGGCGCGATCGGCTTTCTTGCGCTCGTTGGGATCGAGGATGGCCTTGCGCAGGCGGATCGACTTCGGCGTGACCTCCAGGAGTTCGTCGTCCTGGATCCAGGCGATCGACTTTTCCAGCGTCATCCGGATCGGTGGCGTCAGGCGCACGGCTTCGTCCTTGCCGGAGGCCCGGACGTTGGTGAGCTTCTTGCCCTTGAGCACGTTCACTTCCAGATCGTTCTCGCGATTATGCTCGCCCACGATCATGCCCTGATAGACCTTCCAGCCGGGCTCGATCATCATCGGGCCGCGGTCTTCCAGGTTCCACAGCGCATAGGCCACGGCCTCGCCGGCGTCGGTGGAGATCAGCACGCCGTTGCGGCGGCCGGCCACCTCGCCCTTGAAGGGGGCATAGGCATGGAACAGGCGGTTCAGCACGGCGGTGCCGCGGGTGTCGGTGAGCAACTCGTTCTGATAGCCGATCAGGCCCCGGGTCGGGGCGTGGAAGACCAGGCGCTGGCGGTTGCCGCCGGAGGGGCGCATTTCGATCATGTCGGCCTTGCGCTCCGACATCTTCTGCACCACGGCGCCGGAGAATTCCTCGTCGACGTCGATCACCACTTCTTCGATCGGCTCCAGGACTTCGCCGGTGGTCTCGTCCTTCTGGAAGACCACGCGCGGGCGGGAGACGCCGAGTTCGAAGCCCTCGCGGCGCATCACCTCGATCAGGATGGCGAGCTGGAGTTCGCCGCGGCCGGAGACGATGAACGAGTCCTTGTCGACCGATTCCTCGATCTTCAGCGCGACATTGCCCTCAGCTTCCTTGAGCAGGCGGTCGCGGATGACGCGGCTGGTCACCTTGTCGCCCTCGGTGCCGGCGAGCGGGGAATCGTTGACGGTGAAGGTCATCGACACGGTCGGCGGGTCGATCGGCTGGGCGATGATCGGGTCGGTGACTTCGAGCGCGCAGAAGGTGTCGGCGACGGTGCCCTGGGTCAGGCCGGCGATGGCGACGATGTCGCCCGCCTCGGCTTCCTCGACCGGCTGGCGTTCGATGCCGCGGAAGGCAAGCACCTTGGAGACGCGGCCCTGCTCGATCACCTTGCCGTCATGCGAAAGCGCCTTGATCGCCATGTTCGGCTTCAGCGTGCCCGAGGAGATGCGGCCAGTGAGGACGCGGCCGAGATAGGGGTTGGCTTCCAGGATGGTGGCGAGCATGCGGAAGGGACCGGGCTCGACGGTGGGCTGCGCGACATGCTTGAGCACGAGGTCGAACAGCGGTGCCATGCCGTCGTCATGCGAAGCCTCGGGGGAGGTCCCCATCCAGCCCTGCTTGCCCGAACCGTAGAGGATCGGGAAGTCGAGCTGCTCATCGGTGGCGTCGAGGGCGGCGAAGAGGTCGAACACCTCGTTGATCACCTCGGTGGTGCGGGCGTCGGGCTTGTCGACCTTGTTGATGGCGACGATCGGCTTGAGACCGATCTTGAGGGCCTTGGCCACCACGAACTTGGTCTGCGGCATCGGCCCTTCGGCGGCGTCCACCAGCACGATGGCGCCATCGACCATGTTGAGGATGCGCTCGACCTCGCCGCCGAAATCGGCGTGGCCGGGGGTGTCGACGATGTTGACGCGGGTATCCTTCCACACCACCGAGGTAGCCTTGGCCAGGATGGTGATGCCGCGCTCCTTCTCGAGATCGTTCGAGTCCATCACGCGCTCGGCCACGCGCTGATTGTCGCGGAAGGCGCCAGACTGCCGCAGCAGTTGGTCAACCAGCGTGGTCTTGCCATGGTCGACGTGGGCGATGATGGCGATATTGCGAAGTTGCATAGGTTAAACCGGGTTCCTGGCTAAGGCGAAGTGCGTTCAGACGGAAACGCTCTTCTGCCCCAACTCGTTGTTTCCAAGCCAATCCGATGGATTGGCGAGAGCGATTGTGCGATTCCCGACGTTCCACCAAATCGCAAAAATGCTTGAGCCGATGGCATCGGGCCGCGCCAAAAAGGGGATCGTCTGTCGGATTTTGCGCCGCAATATCACAGGAGAGGGGGGCGCGGCAATGGCGCAGCAGCCAACTAACGGCTCCTAGCCGTCCTTTTCCGGCTCATATTCCAAGAATGTCGGCAGGTCATCGGCCGTCGCGAACCAGGAAACCTGGCTGCGGGTCCAGATATGCTTGCGGGGCGGCACCAGCGAGGGGTCGTCGAGCGTGCCGATATTGATGCTGATCTCGGACGCAGACTCGCGCAGCCGGAATTCGATCGAGGCGCCGCAGTCGCCGCAGAAGCGGCGCTCCCCGAAACTGGAAGAGTGATAGACGCGCGGCTCGCCCTTCACATAGCCAAAGGTCTCGACGGCAAAGAGCGCCCAGGGCTGGGCGGGCGCTCCCGAAATGCGCTGGCAGATGCGGCAATGGCACCAGCCGGCATCGAGGGGCACTGCCTGCGCTTCGTAGCGGATCGCCCCGCATGCGCAGCCGCCGGTCAGCAGGGCCATGGCATCCCCTCCGTCAGGCCGCAGATGTGTTCGGCCTTCCAGCTTCCCAGCTTACAGATTCGCATGGGAAAGGGGGAGGTGGGTTTTGATACGACGGTGTTTCAATAAAGACCTGCGGTATCGGCGATGAGGCCGATACCGCAGGAACGGGCGAGCGCCGGCTGACAGGGCGGAAAACCTAGCGCTGCGCCACGAAGACCGCGTTGTCGAGGACGAAGGACCCGTCGGCCTCGACTGCGAAGTGCTGGCGCACCTCCTCCGACATCGCAGCCTGCAGGGCACGGATGGCCTCGACGAAGACCGGCGGCGTACGCATGCGCGTGATCCAGGAGGTAAATTCGAGCGGCTGTCGCCCCGGCGTCGTCGTACCCAAGGTGAAGCCGGCGGCGGCGAGCATGGCCTGCCATTCGCGGATCGAATAATCGCGGACATGCGAGGGGTCGCGCAGCATCTCGAAGGCCTGCAGGAAGGTGTCACAGACGGCCCGCGCCGGGGCGATGGCATCGGCGATCACCAGCGTGCCGCCTGGGCGCAGGACACGGAAGGCTTCCTGCAAGGCTGCGGGCACGTCGCCCCAGTGATGGGCCGAATAACGGCTGAGTACCATGTCGAAGCTGGCTTCGGCAAAGGGCAACTGCTCGACCGAGCCCTGGCGGGTGGCGATATTGGCAAGGCCGCGCCTGGCGGCTTCCTCGGCGACGGCCGCCAGCATTTCCGACGAGAGATCGTAGGCGACCACCTGAGCCGCGACCGGCGCGGCCGCGAAGCTGACATGCCCGCCGCCGCAGCCCAGATCCAGCACGTGAGAGGGATGCCGTGCCGCGATCGCTTCGGCCACCAGAGCGAGATCCTCGCCCTTGGCATGGACGGAGCTGGCGACGTAGGCGGCTGCCTGGGAGCCGAATTGGCTGGTGACCAGGTTTTCCAGGGTGGCCGATCGGGCCATGGTTCTTACTCCATAAGGCTGAACACGCGGCTGAAGCGTTTGTGATTCGATCGCCTGATACAGGGCGGGCGGTGCCTGTATTGAGGCTCGCCCACTCCCCCGAGAGCAGACTGGAACGTCTCTAGTTTCTGATTTACACTGGTACCAGATCCTTTTTTATCCTGGTATGAAAGTTGCCATGACAGCGGAGTCGGATCAGGCGCGCCGCCAGCAGCTCGGCGAATTCCTGCGGTCTCAGCGGGCGCGGCTCACGCCCGATCTTTTCGGCCTGCAGGGCGGGGCGCGGCGGCGAACGCCGGGCCTGCGCCGCGAGGAAGTGGCCCAGCTCGCCGGCCTTTCGACCACCTGGTACACCTGGCTGGAGCAGGGGCGGGACATATCCCTGTCCGCCCATGCGCTGGGGCGGCTTGCCAATGTCCTGAACTTTTCGCAGGCCGAGCGCGCCTATCTGTTCGATCTCGCCGGCAAGCGCGATCCGCAGGCCAGCACCGAATCCGAGCCGGCAGCACCGCCGGCCCTGCTCACCGCCCTCGATACCATCGCCGGCCCGGCCTATCTGCTCGACCACCTCTGGAACGCACTGGGCTGGAATGCCCAGGCGGCGGAACTCTTCAGCGGCTGGCTCGACGGCGACAATGACCGCAACCTCCTCGCCTATATTTTCCTCAGCCCGGCCGCGCGGGAGCTGATCGAGGACTGGGAGGGACGGGCTCGTCGGGTGATCGCCGAGTTCCGCATCGATTACGGCCATCACATCGAGGAGGAGGCGATGCAGGCACTCGTCGGCGGGCTTGTGACGCGGAGCCCCTTCTTCGCGCAGGCCTGGCCGATCCATAGCGTGATCGGCCGCGAAGGCGGGCTGCGGCGTTTCAATCATCCCGCGCGCGGGGCGCTCGAATTCCAGCAGATCACCCTCAATCCGACGACGCGGCCGGATCTCAAATTCGTCATGCTGGTGTGACTGGTTTTGGGGGCGGGTCTTCGGACCCGCCTGCCTCTCCAATGAGCGCTGCGGTTCCAGGCGGGTCCGAAGACTTTCTGGCTGTCGCCTTGGTGGTGGCCTATCTCGCCATTGTCGGCACCGGCGCCCTGCAGCATCGCAGCCCGCATATCGCCCGCATCAAGCTCGACGGATTCGTGGGGGACCAGACCGCCAATCTGAAGCTGTTCGATCAGATTGCGACGTCCCAGGCCGAGGCGGTGATCGTGCGGATCAACTCCCCCGGCGGTACGACCTCCGGCGGCGAGGCGCTCTATGACGGCCTGCGCAAGCTCTCGGCCAGCAAGCCGACGGTCGCCTTCATCGACGGGCTCGGGGCGTCCGCCGCCTATATGGCCGCCGTCGGCACCGATCACATCGTCGCCCGGCGGTCCTCTCTGGTCGGCTCGATCGGCGTGCTGGTGCAATATCCCAATGTCTCCAAGCTGCTCGATACCCTCGGTGTCAGCGTCGAAGCGGTGAAATCCTCCCCGTTGAAGGCGTCGCCGGACGGGTTCACGCCGACCAGCCCGGAGGCGCGGGCAGCACTCGCCTCCATCGTCAACGACACCTATGGCTGGTTCAAGGACCTGGTGAAGGATCGGCGCAAATTTGATGATGCCGGCCTTGCCGCCGTCGCCGACGGGCGCGTCTTCACCGGCAAGCAGGCACTCGATCTCAAGCTCATCGACGAGATGGGCGACGAGACCACCGCGATCGCCTGGCTGAGCAAGGACAAGCCGCGCATGAAGGCGCTGCCGGTCGAAGACTGGGACAAGCCTTCCACCACCTCCTCCTTCCCCTTTGCGCGCACGGGACTGGCCTGGCTTGCCGACAGCCTCGGCATCACCAGCCTGGGCGATGCCATCCGGACGGCACCAGATACGCCGCCGGCTGCGCTTGACGGGCTTGTTTCGGTTTGGCACCCTTGAGGCATTCGTGTCTCACGGTCTGTCGGGACCATAGTAACGTGTCAAACAAGGCATTGTAGAGCATCAACAAGACCTGGAGCGGGCGTACGCTTGGGCTCGATCCGTATCATGCTGTAAGGGAGCTTGGACGCGATTCGCGTCGAGCGAACGAAATTTCACAAGACCGGCGACTCACGGGAACGAAAATGATCAAATCCGAATTGGTTCTGAAGATTGCGGAAGCCAATCCGCACCTCTATCAGCGCGACATCGAAAACATCGTCAATGCCATCCTCGACGAGATCGTCAATGCGATGGCCAAGGGCGACCGGGTCGAGTTGCGCGGCTTCGGGGCTTTTTCGGTGAAGGCCCGTCCCGCTCGCATCGGCCGCAATCCGCGTACCGGCGCGCATGTGCCCGTGGACGAGAAATTCGTGCCTTTCTTCAAGACCGGCAAGGACATGCGGCTGCGACTGAACAAGTCGACGGCCTGACACAATTATCGTGCCGGAGCGGGGCAGGTCATGAAGCGCATATTCTATTATTTCATCCTGATTCTGGCCCTGATCGTGATGGCGGCCTTTGCCATCGCGAACAAGCAATGGATCGCCGAAGGCGTAGCTTTGTCCTACGATCCCACAGCGCCGGGCGCCGAAGCGACCACATTGCATCTGCCGATGTTCCTGATCCTGTTCGGGGTCCTGCTTGTCGGCATGTTGATCGGCGGGATCACCGTCTGGCTGAAGCAGAGCCGTTTCCGCCGCGCCGCGCGGGTCGCCCAGGTCGAGGTGGAGCGCAATCGCAATGAGCTCGACCGCCTGCGTAGCCAGGCTGGCCCCGTACCCGAAGCACGCGACAGCCATGCCGTCCTGCCTTCGAGCGTGCCGTTCTGACGCTCCCGGTGTGATCGTTTCGCCCTGATCGGAACATCGTGCCGAAAAGTGGGCACCGGTTTTCGGCAAAAACGATGCTGTAGGCCGATCTGTTTCCTGCAACCGGATCGGTTATACTTCCCGCTCCGGGCCATACGGCCAAAACCTTCTTGTTGCCTCGGACGAAACAGCCATGCGCGTCATCACCGCCGATGAGATCGATGGCCTTCTGACCTTTCCCGATCTGATCGAGGCATTGCGCTCGGCCTTTGCGGCCGATTTCGTCACGCCGCCACGACAGCATCTTGAAATCGGCCACGGCGCCGCTGCGGCCACTGCCCTGATCATGCCGTCCTGGACCGGCGATGCACCGGGGCCGGGCGCCTTCCTCGGTACCAAACTGGTGAATGTGTTCCCGGCCAATGGCGCCCGCGGCCTGCCGGCCGTGCTCGGCACCTATGTCTTGATGTCGGGCGAAACCGGGGCGCCCCTGGCGGCGATCGATGGCACCCGGCTGACCCATTGGCGCACGGCCGCCGCTTCGGGGCTCGCCGCCTCCTATCTGGCCCGGCCTGATGCGAACCGCCTTGCCATGGTGGGCGCTGGCGCGCTGGCACCCTTCCTCATCCGCGCCCATGCCAGCCAGCGACCGATCAGCGATGTGGCGATCTGGAACCATCGGGCGGAACGCGCCGAAAAGCTGGTGGAGGAACTGGGCCAGCAGGGGATTACGGCTCGATACGAGTCGGATCTCGAGCGCGCGGTGCGCACAGCCGACGTGATTTCCTGCGCCACGCTGTCCAACCTGCCCTTGGTCAAGGGAGCCTGGCTGCGGCCGGGCATGCATCTGGACTTGGTCGGCGCTTTCAATCTGCAGATGCGCGAGGCCGATGACGAGGCCGTACGTGCCAGCGATCTGTTCATCGACACGCCGGGTGCCCTGATCGAGGGCGGCGACATCGCTCTGGCCCTCAAGGCCGGCACGATCAGTCAGGATGATATCCGGGCCGATCTGGCCGACCTCACCCGGGGGAGGCATCCCGGCCGTGATTCGAGCGAGGCGGTGACGCTGTTCAAGTCGATCGGCAGTGCGTTGGAGGACCTCGCCGCGGCGATCCTGGTGTGGCGCAAGGCCGGCGGCGAAGGCTGACGACCTGTCCCGAAGAGATCGGTTCATGTCACGTCATTGCGAGCGCAGCGAAGCAATCCATACTCTCGCATGCCGGTCGGACTGGATTGCTTCGCTACGGTCACAATGACGAATTTAGTATCGCTTGCGTATAAGGGCCAAGCTGCCGCTATGCCGCATCGCTTGCCTGTTTCTGATGCAGGTCCAGGGCTTCCCGCAGCCATTCCAGCCAGTCCTTGAGGGCGCCCGCCTGGCCGGCTTCGAGACCGGTGTTCGTGGTGATCTGGGACGGCACGACGCGGGCCTTCTCGCGCAGGGCCTTGCCTTCGGCGGTGAGGGAGATGCGAACCTGGCGCTCGTCATGGCTGTCGCGCCGGCGTTTCAGCAGCCCCGCTGCCTCCAGGCGTTTGAGCAAGGGGGTCAACGTATTGGTTTCCAGGAAGAGCCGGGCGCCGATCTCGCCGACCTTGAGTCCGTCCCGTTCCCACAGGCAGAGCATGACCAGATATTGCGGATAGGTCAGGCCGAGCGGATCAAGCAGAGGCTTGTAGGAACGGCCAAAGGCATTGTTGGCGGCGTAGAGCGCGAAGCAGAGCTGGTTCTGCAAGAGCAGCGGCGTGAACTCGTTGGAAGACGATTCCATCGGTGCCTCCTTTGGCGCAACGTTCGGTGCCGGCTGCACAAGCCTAGCCGGCGAGCTTCAGCCGCGAATCATATCGCACACGACAGGGATGCAGAATCATTTTCGCAGACTTTCCCGCCAAAAATCGCCTTTCCGAAAAAATGCTCCTCCTGTCAAAATAAATATCGCGCACGATATAAATGTGTGCGATATAGAGCGTGTATTCAACCCGAAGGGAGTTCGTCATGAAGGTTCTCTACACCACCGCAGCCCGTTCCGATAACAATGGCCGCGACGGCGGTCGCTCCGGTACCGTGGATGGCCATTTTTCGGTCAAGCTGGATCTGCCCAAGGAACTCGGCGGCGCCGGCGGCCCCGGCACCAATCCGGAACAGTTGTTCGCCACCGGCTACGCCGCCTGCTTCATGGGCGCGCTGCGTTTCGTGGCCGGCAAGGAAAAGGTTACCCTTCCCGAGGATGCCAGCGTCACCGCCACGGTCGGTATCGGACCGCGTGACGATGGTGCCGGCTTCGGCCTCGATGTCGCTCTTGCCGTCGCGCTGCCGGGTATCGACCATGCCCGTGCCGAGGATCTCGTCGCCAAGGCCCACATCGTTTGCCCCTATTCTGAGGCGACCCGCAAGAATCTCGACGTCCGCCTCAGCGTGGTCTGAGGCCGTTCGCGACCGGCATTCGGTACCGGGCGTGCGGATCCTGTGGGGAGACGTGCGCCTGGCCGTGCCGGGCATGGCTGGCATGGTGATTCGGCGCTAAGCAGGGAACTCTGCCCGGAGTTCCCCTATGTCACTGCCTCGCCCCTGGCGTGAAGTCCTGCCGCAGCTTTTGTCGACGGCGCTGATCCCGCTCACCGTGGCCGGGATCGGCTGGTACTACACGCGGTGGCAGCAGAATCTCGCCGATCTGCGCACCATGATCGACCTGATGACCGATGCCGCGCCGGAGAAGCGCAAATATGGCGTCGCCATGTTCGAATATCTCCTCAAGAACGACAAGGTGCCGGTGGAGTTCATCACCGCGCAGCTCGATTATGCCAATTCGTCTTCGGACCGCGATTTGCTGCCCCTGCTGGAGAACGCGGTGCAGAAGGCCTCGCTCGTCAACACTTCGGTGAAGTCGGCCTATGAGGAGGCGACGGCAAGGTTGCCGAGCCGCATCTTCGTTCACGCTCTCAACGACACGCAGCGCCCCTGCGCCAATATCCTGCTCGACGAGATGAAGGACGGCGACAAGGCGGCCATCACATTCCCGTCGGTGCTATCAGCCAAATGGTCGGGCGAAGCGCATGAACTGCGCTACTTCAAGGCATCCGACCGCAAGCGCGCCGAAAGCCTCGCCGAACTCTTCGCTTCCGTCGGCCTGCAACTCACCACCAAGGATCTGTCGACGAGCTGGAGTGGGGCGCGGGATTCGCGCCCCAACACCTTCGAGATCTGGTTCGGTAATCCGGCCCTGCCAGTGAATTGCCTGCAGCCCAGGAAATAGGCCTGGAAACAAACCCGACCGAGGTCAGGCTGCCGCGGCCGCCTGCCGGATGGCTATCCGGGCAATGTCCCTCGCCAGCTTGGCGGCATGGGTCACCATCACGCCGTGGGCTATGCCTTCATAGACCAGCAGCTCGGCTTCCGGGATCAGGGCGGCGAAGCGCTTGCCGGTGCTTTCCAGCGGTGCCGAGACGTCGCGGTCGCCATGGATCAGCGTGACAGGCACCCTGAGGGCGGTGGCTTCGGGGCGCAAATCGGTCTCCACGATCGCGCGCTGCAGATCGATCAGGATGCGCCGCGAACCGCCCAGCACCATGTCTACAAGCCCGTCCAGGGTGTGCTTGCTGGCCCCGGGTGCGAAAGGTTCGATATTGGCCTCGAGCCAGGCCGGCAGGTTGTCGGCAAGCTGTTCCATCAGGGCCTCGATGGCTTCCCTCGGCCGCCCCTGATCGTTGCCCGGTCCGGCGACGAGGCAGGGGCCCTGGGCCCCGACCAGGACGATGCGCCCGATCCGCCCTGCCCCGTGGCGGCTGATATAGCGCAGCACTTCGCCGACGGCGCAGGAATGGGCGACCACGGTGAGGTCGCTGAGGCCGAGCTGAGTGATCACGGCGTCGAGGTCGTCCGCTAGCGCGTCGAAATCGACGGTGCCCGGATCGCTCGAGTGACCATGGCCGCGCCGATCATAGGCGATGGTGCGCAGTCCCTGGGCGTTGAGCCCGATCATGGTTTGCGCCCAGATGCCGGAATCCATTGCCCAGCCGGCAAGCAGTAGCACGGGAGCGCCCTGGCCCCAGTCGCGAACGAAAAGACGGTGGCCATCGGCGATCTCGACGAAAGGTGCGGTCATGGCGGTTCCTCCGGGTTGAGAGGCCGCCATTGTGCCGGGAGCCGAGGTGGCACGCGATTACGCCCAAGGTAATCGCCTTCCTCGACCCGCTCACTATCCTCGGTGGCGTTGGCGGCGGGAATGCCGCAGGAGGACAGTCAAATGAGCGTGACCTATCTGATCGGCTTTGTCGTCAACCCCGGGCAGCGCGAGCGCTTCCTCGGCATGCTGAACACATTGTTGGACACGATGCGTCATGAAGCGACCTTCGTGAACGCCACGCTCCATGGCGATCCCGCCGATCCCTGCCGTTTCCTGCTTCACGAAACCTGGGTCGATCATCAGGAGGTGCTCGACGTGCAGCTCAACCGGCCCTATCGGCAGGCCTGGCACAAGGCTCTGCCCGAATTGCTGGCGGAACCTCGCTCCGTATCGATGTGGCAGCCGCTTCGTGCCGACCGGAAGGATTGACCGCCGGCGTGGCTACCACAGGTTCCGGCCGTCGATGACGGTGACGGGCACGGCCTCCAGGTCGAAATCGTCGAAGAGCCTGGCGTTGATGCTGATCTTGGGATTGTCGAAATCGGGCTCGCCGGTCGACCAGTCCGGCGTCTGCGTATAGGTGCCGCAGCCGCAGGTTGCGCAAAAGTGATGCTGGATGGTCTTCGACCCCCAACGATAGGTCGCGACCTGTTCGGGCGGCGAGGTCAGCCGGAACTGCTCGGGCTTGTAATAGGCCCAGAGCGAGCCGCGCTTGGAACAGAAGCTGCAGGTGCAGCGTGTCACCTCCTGCGGCGCCTCGCTCAACTCGAATGTCGTGCCGCCGCAATGGCAGCTGCCTTTGAGAGCCATGGCTTGTTCCTTTCCAATCTTCGCTGTAGCTCTTGATAAAGCCTGTCTGCTGACATCTTCCTGTCAGCAGTGATCCGCTAAAACGAGAGCCTGATGAGCGCTGCCCGCAAGATCCACACCTTGACCTTCCATCTCCTCGGCATCAGCGGCGAGGATGCCATGGATGATATCATCGATGAGATCGAGGAGTTCGCCGATGGCGTGGAGTGGCCGATCGAGGCGCCTGATGCCTTCAAGCACAAGGTCAGCGAGACCGATCCGGACACGGGCTGCGCGGTGGAGCTGCCGGTGCGCGCCAGCCTTGCCGGAGAGACCATCGCCGGCGAAAAAGCCGATTTTGCCGGCGCCATCGCGCTGATCGAGCATTTGCGCCAGCTCTCGGCCCGCCATCGCTTCGATGTCGAAATCACCTTCGACAAGGAGATTGTCGGCACCATCGACAAGGGGGCCTATAGCGAGACCCTGCGCCAGGGATTGGTCGAACCCTGGCAGGTTGGGTAGCCATTTGCGCGGGCGATCGGGCTGGCGTGCCGTTGCCGCGGGGCTGGCAACCGCCATGATGCTGTTCGGCTCAGCACAAATCGCTGCCGCCCAAGCCTCCGCAACCGATAGCCGACTCGTGGACCTGCCGCTCGAGATCTCGGCGCCGCCGGCCGGACACGGCGCGGTCGTACTCTTCCTGTCGGGTGATACCGGTTGGGGAAGGCTGGAACGAAGCCTGACTCGCCGCCTCGCCCGGGCCGGCGTTGGTGTCGTCGGGCTCGATGCGCGCCGTTATTTCTTCACCAAACGCTCGCCTGTCGAGCTGGCACGGGATATCGAGCGTGTCCTCACCGTCTATCGCCGGCGTTGGCATGCCGGCCGCATCGTCCTAGCTGGCTATTCCTTCGGTGCCGACGCGCTGCCTTTCGCCTGGCCGTTGCTTTCGGCGAAAACGCAACGGGAAACCAGGCTGATTGCCTTGATAAGCCTTTTGGCCGAGGCCAATTTCCGCATCTCGCTCCTGGAAATGCTGAACTTGCCGGCGGCGGACGATACGCCGGTCGCGCCAATGCTGCGCGGCCTTCCCGTTCGCAAGGTGGTCTGTCTCTATGGCCGGGAAGAACGCAGCGCCTGCACCTTGCCCCAACTTGCGGGAGCCGAGCGCATCGCGCGGCCCGGCGGGCACGACCGCGACGGCGATGCCGGCGCCGCGGTGCAGGCGATCCTGCGACATCTGGCGCTCAGGCTGCCAACTCCGCCACCACCGCATCGAGCAGCGGAAAGCCCGCGCGGGTAACGCGAACCCGGTCTTCCCGGCGCTCGATCATGCCGTTTTGCTGCAGGCCGGCCAACGTAGCGTCCGCCATGGGCCGGCCGCGCAACCGGGCGAGGCGGGCAAGATCGATGCCCTCGGCGAGGCGCAGGCCCATCAGCAGCATTTCGTCGCCCTGCTGGTCCGCCGTCAGGGCCTGATCGTCGACGAGGCCATGGCCGTTCGTGCGGACCGCCGCGAGCCATTTCTCGGGGCTGCGTTCGGTCGAAAGGGCGCGGCGCATGCCATTGGCATCGATGAGGCGTCCATGGGCACCCGGGCCGATGCCGGCATATTCGCCATAGCGCCAATAGACCAGATTATGCCGGCATTCGGCGCCGGGGCGGGCATGGTTGGAGATTTCGTAGGCCGGAAGGCCGCGTCGCTCGCAGGTTTCGCGGGTGATGTCGAACAGCACGCGCGCATCCTCGTCCGGCATCGGAATGAGCTTGCCGGCGGCGACCAGGCGTTCATACATGGTGTCCGGCTCGATGGTGAGCTGGTAGAGCGAGAGGTGCTCGGCGGCCCGGTCGATGGCCTCGTCGAGCTCGGCCTGCCAATCCCCAGGCCGCTGGTCCGGGCGGGCATAGATCAGATCGAAGGAATAGCGCTCGAAGGATTTGGCGGCGATCTCGACGGCAGCCATGGCTTCGGCCACCGAATGCATGCGGCCCAGGCGCTTGAGATCGGCATCGTTCATGGCCTGCACGCCGAGCGAGACGCGGTTGACCCCGGCGGCGCGGTAGCCGGCGAAGCGCGTGGCGTCGACGCTGGTCGGATTGGCTTCCAGCGAGATCTCGGCATCGGGCGCGATGGTCCAGGCGCCGCCGATGGCATCGAGAATGGCCCCGACCGTCTTCGGCTCCATCAGCGAGGGCGTGCCGCCGCCGAAGAAGATCGATTGGACCTGTCGCCCCGGCGCGATGTCGGCCATATGGGCGATCTCGCGGAGATAGGCCCCGACATAACCGGTCTGGTCGACGCCGCCCTGGCGGACATGGCTGTTGAAGTCGCAATACGGGCATTTGGCCAGGCAGAACGGCCAATGCACGTAAACGCCGAAGCCGGGTTCAGGGGATTTGGGGATCATGCCAGCTCAAGTGGCAGTTGCTCGGGGCTACGTCAATCCCTGGGGGCACGACTTGGAGCGCGGACTTCCAGTCCGCTCTTGGAACCACTACGCTTCAAGAAAGAGGCGGACAAGATGTCAGCGCTCCAGGCGCGCCCTATCCTGCAAGCTCCCTGAACAGCGTCTTCAGCGCCGTATTCGTCTCGAAACCGATGCCCTCGGCCTGTGGCAGTGTTACATAGCCATCGGCAATCACACTGTCGTCGGCAAGGCCGCAGAAGGGCTGGAAGGCGAAGGGGGTGACCTCGGCGCCGCCGAGGCCCAGGGCCGCAGCGAGATGAAGGCCGAACAGGTGCCCACCATGCGGCCAGAAGGCCTGTCTCGCCCAGCCTTCCAAGGTCACGGCCTCGACGATCTGGAGATAGCCGGGCAGGCCGTAGCAATGCACGGGGTCGAACAGCAGCACGTCCCGATCCGGCCGCAGGCCGCCATGGCGGGCGAGGAGCCCGGCCTCCGCCGCCGAAAACAGGGCCTCGCCCGCGCCGATCGGCGGCGTATAGGCCGATGCCAAAGCGGATTGGGTTTCGAAGTCGAGCGGGTCGCAGATGTCCTCGAACCACCACAGGCCAAGGGGCGAAAGCTTCGTGGCTGCCTCCAGGCCGGCCGAACGGTCATAGGCGTTCATGGCATCGACGGCGAGGCGGCCGGGTGCTCCCAGCGCGGCGACGGCCACCTCGATGCGGCGGAGATCCTGGTCGAGGCCGGCGCTGCCGATCTTCATCTTGGCATTGAAAAAGCCGAGATCGGCGAAGCGGCGCATCTCGTCGGCCAGCAAAGAGAGGTCGTCCCGGAGATGGCGATAGCCACCGCTCGCATAGACGCGGACTTTGTTCGTTTCGGTGGAAACGGCGCCGAAACGGCCGGTGAGATGGGCATGAAGCGGTAGTTCAGCCGCCTTGGCGGCGATGTCCCACAGCGCCATGTCGAGGGCACCGATCGCGACGCAGCGCTCGCCATGCCCGCCGGGTTTCTCGCCCGTCATCATCGCCTGCCAGGCCTTGAAAGGATCGAGATTGCCGTCATCGCCGATCAGGGTTTCCGCCGGAGCCTGCAGTAGCCGCGGGGCGAAGCGTTCGCGGATCAACCCGCTCTGGGCATAGCGGCCGACCGAGGCATAGCCATAGCCGACGATCGGCCGGCCGGCTTTCACCACATCCGTGATGATGGCGACAACGCTGGTCGTCAGCGCGCCCTGCCGGGCCGGGCCGGCGTAGCGGGAGATCGGAAGGCTGCGTTCGCGGATATCGAGAATGCGCATGGCGGACAGAGCTGCGGTGTGAGGTGGTCGGCTGGCGCTTCCCTCTTACCTCAATCCCGCCTCACGCGGGACTCCTGGTAGCGGTCGCGAGCCACGGCGCTGCACAGGCCCGACCATTCGCAGCCCACACAGGCTGAACGCGTCAGATTGGCGGCGAAGGCACCACGGAAGCGTGCCAGCAAGGTCGGAGTCAGGGCGATGCGGGTGCCGGTGCGGATAGGCAGGCGCATCAGGGCGCCGACGTCGCGGATGGCGAGTTCGTCGCGCTGGTCGATCCGCGGCTCGTGGCAATGCGAATCGGCCTGTTGCAGCAGCGGGGCGCAGATATCATCAGGCCCCGCCACGATCACGATGTCTTCACCCTGGCTCAATCGCACTGCGATGGCGTCGTAATTGGCGACGAAGCCGGGGCTATAGCCTTTGCCGACATAGGTCAGCATGCAGAGGAGATGGTGGGCACGAAGCCGCACCGTCACCGGGCAGCGCCGGCCTTGCCGCGAACCAGGGCCATCAGGGTGACGGCGCCGATGACCGACTTCAGGAGGCCGCCGAGCAGGAAGGGCACCACGCCGAGCAGGAGGGCCTTTTCCACGCCGATCTGGGCGCCAAGCCAGGCACCGCCGATCGCCAGGCAGAGGGCATTGCCCAAGGTCATGTTGACGAAGGCGAGAACCGGGCGGTTGCCATTCCAGCCGCGCTCGGCCAGCAAGCCACAGAGAGCAGCGACGAGCGGGAAGGAGATCAGATAGCCAGCCGTCGGACCGACGAACAGCAAGGCGCCGATGCTTCCCGTCGCGGTGACCGGCATGCCCATCCAGGCCTCAGCCAGCCAGGCCAGAACCGTGATGGCGCCGAGCCGCCAGCCATAGAGCGCACCGATCAGGGTGACGGCCAGCGTCTGCATGGTCATCGGCACTGGGAACATGGGCACCTGGATATGGGATGCCAGGGCCAGTACGGCCGTGCCTGCGACCACGGCTGCCGCCTGCCAACCGAGGGAGCGCCTGGAGATGTCGAGAGGGCTGAAAGCCGGGATAAGGGAGGGTGTGGCGCTGTGCGACATGGGGGCTCCGCTAGAAATTATAGATAATCTTGAATTCGATGATCTATAGAGGTCACAAAATGGGACGATTGGCAATATCCGGGTGCGCGGGCATCTTGCCCGCCCTTGGAACCGCTGTACCTGCCGGATGAGAAGAGCGGGCGAGATACCCGCGCACCCGGGGGGCTCAGCCGATGATGGCGAAGGCTTCCCGCGTGGCACCGGAGGCCGACCGGACCGGCTTCAGGCCGACCCGCTGCACATGCCGGGTCAGGGTGCCGGCGGCATCGTCGACCTTGCCCGCCCGCAGCGCCGAGAGGATGGCGCGGTGATCCTGGTCGGTCGGGGTTTCCCACTCCGAGCGCCAGGCCGCGAACAGGAAACGGGCGCTGGCGGCATGGAGGTCGTCGATCGCCGCCAGCAGGCGCGGCATGCGGCAGGGCGCGAGGATGAGCCGGTGGAAGCGGCGATTGGCCTCCTCCCAGGACCGCACGTCGGGCGACCGGTCGCCAGCCTTGGTTGCTTCCTCGGCCTCGTCTAGGATGGTGGCGGTGAGGTGCGGTGCGGCCTGGCGCAGGGCCAGCACTTCCAGAGCCGCACGCATTTGCGCGACCTCCTTCACCTCTTCCAGGTTGAAGGCGGCGACACGCACGCCGCGCCGTGGCTCGCTCACCGCCAGGCCCTGTGCCTCCAGGCGCCTGAAAGCCTCGCGCACCGGCACGTGGCTGGTGGCGAACTCTTCGGCGACATGGTCCTGGCGCAGCCGGGCGTCCGGCTCGATCACCCCGGAGATGATGCGATCCGCCAGCACCTTGGCGATGCGGATGGCAATGGTGTCGTCCTTGGGGGTGCTCATGATTTATAGATAATTTTTCTGATCGGTATTGTCGACATCAATCCCGGCCCAGTGCCGGGAGGTTAGCCGGCTGCCACCGGCAAAGCGCGCTTATGGGCGCTGGTGCGATAGGTCGACAGGATGCGCTGATGCGAGGCTTCGCTGATCGCCTTGCCCTCCAGGAAGTCGTCGATCTCGTCATAGGTCACGCCATAGGCGTCCTCGTCTGGCTTCAGCGGCACATTGGTCTCCAGATCGGCGGTGGGCACCTTGAACACCAGCTCGCGCGGTGCACCCAGATGGGCGGCGAGGGCCCGCACCCGTCTCTTGTTCAGGCCGGCGAGCGGCAGGATGTCGGCGGCGCCGTCGCCGAATTTGGTGTAGAAACCCATCACCGCCTCGGCCGCATGGTCCGTGCCGATGACGAGGCCGCGCACGGCCCCGGCGAGGCCGAACTGGGCGATCATGCGCTGGCGTGCCTTGATGTTGCCGTGGTGGAAATCGGCGCGCGCGCCCTCGATCAGGTCGCCGGCTTCGCGTGTAAGCTCGGCCATCATCGCGTCGGCCGCCGGCTTGATGTTCACGGTGACGACGCGATCGGCCTTGATGGTCGCCAGGGAGTGCTGCGCATCCTTCTCGTCTGCCTGCACGCCATAGGGCAGGCGCATGGCCAGGAACCGGGCGTCATACCCCTTGGCTCGCAACCGTTCGACGGCGGCCTGGGCCAGCAGGCCCGCAGTGAGCGAATCGACGCCGCCCGAAATGCCGAGTACATAAGCGCGCCCTCCCGAAGCCTTCAGATAATCGGCCAGGAAGGCGACGCGCCGTTCGGCCTCGGCCGCGGGATCGAAGGCTTCGGGCACGATGATGTCGGGCGTGAGCGGTTGCGGCATGGTCGGGCTTTCACGAGGTTGAATCGGGCGACAACAGGCCATGTTCGTTCCGGAGCGTCAATGACATTGGGGGACCGGGCATCTTCCTACCGGAGAGCGCGCCGGTTACAGGCTGGTCTGAGGACCGGCCCCCCAACCTATCCACAACGTGCCGGCCCCCAGCTCGTGCTCCCTCCGCCCGCATCTGCTAGCGTGCCGCCATGACCTCCACGCCCCGCAAACTCGACACCGCCGACGCGTCTGCTCCCGTCACGCCGATGATGGCGCAATATCTCGAGATCAAGGCCGGCCATCCCGGCGCCCTGCTGTTCTATCGCATGGGCGATTTCTACGAGCTGTTCTTCGAGGATGCCGAGATCGCTTCCAAGACGCTCGGTATCGTTCTGACCAAGCGCGGCAAGCACCAGGGCGAGGACATCGCCATGTGCGGCGTGCCGGTGGTCAGGGCGGACGAATATTTGCAGCGCCTGATCGCCCATGGCCACCGTGTCGCGGTCTGCGAGCAGATGGAGGATCCGGCCGAGGCCAAGAAGCGCGGCTCCAAATCGGTGGTCAAGCGCGGCGTGGTCCGTCTGGTCACGCCCGGTACCATCACCGAAGAGACGCTGCTGGAGCCGACGCGCGCCAATCTGCTGCTGGCTTTGGCGCGACTGCGCATTTCCGACGACGAGGCCCGCTATGGCCTTGCCTTTGCCGATATCTCCACCGGGGAGTTCGGCTTGTCGGAATGCGACGAGGCGGGGCTGCCGGCAGAACTCGCCCGTCTCGACCCCTCCGAAGTCGTCATGGCCGAGACGGTGCATGAGGAGGCTTCGCTGGCCTCCCTCTGGCGCGAATGCCGCGCTGCCGTCACGCCGGTCGGGCGCGACGTCTTCGACGGCACCCAGGCCGAGCGCCGTCTCGCCGCGTTCTATGATGTGGGCACCATCGATGGCTTCGGCACCTTCTCGCGGGCCGAACTGGTCGCCGCTTCCGGCCTCGTCACCTACATCCTGCGCACCCAGGTCGGCCAGAAGCCGGCGCTCGCTCCGCCCCGCCGGGACGGCGCCAATGCGCATATGGCCGTCGATGCCGCCACAAGAGCCAATCTGGAACTGACACGCACGCTCGGCGGCGAGCGTGCCGGATCCTTGTTCGATGCGATCGACCGCTCGGTGACGGCCGCCGGCGGTCGTCTGCTGGCGCAATGGCTGGCGAGCCCGCTGCTGCAGCCCGAGGCCATCGCCCTGCGCCAGGACGCGGTGGCCTTCTTCGCCGAACAGGCCCTGCTGCGCGGCCAGATCCGGGCTCGGCTGAAATCGGCGCCTGATATCGCCCGCTCCATGGCGCGCCTCGCCCTCGACCGGGCCGGCCCGCGCGATCTGGCGGCGCTCAGGGAAGGGCTCGTTGGCATTGCCGGTATCGAAACCCTGCTGCGGCAGCGCGAAACCGAGTTGCCGCCGGTGCTCGCCGGTGTCCTGTCGGCCCTCGCAAGGCCGGACCAGGGCCTGGCGGCGCGCCTTGCCGCGGCCCTGCAGGACGATCTGCCGCTGCTCAAGCGCGATGGCGGCTTTGTCCGCGCCGGCTATGACCAGGCCCTCGACGAGACGCGGGCTCTGCGCGACGAGAGCCGGCGCGTCATCGCCGGCCTGCAGGCGCGCTATGCCGAGGAGAGCCAGGTCCGCCAGCTCAAGATCAAGCACAACAACATGATCGGCTATTTCGTCGAGGTGCCGCAGCAGGCTGGCGAGGCCTTTCTGCAGCCGGGCCTGCGCGAGACCTATGTGCATCGCCAGACCATGGCCGGTGCCATGCGCTTCTCCACCGCCGAGCTTTCGACACTGGAATCGCGCATCGCCTCGGCGGCCGAGCGCTCGCTGGCGAGCGAACTTCAGATCTTCTCCGATCTCGCTGCCGCCCTGCTCGGCGACAACGCTGCCATCCGGGCCGCTACCGAAGCGCTGGCTCTGCTCGATGTCATCGTGGCGCTCGCCGTCCTGGCCGACGAGGAAAACTATGTCCGCCCGCTCGTCGACACCTCGCTGGCCTTCGCCATCGAGGGCGGCCGCCATCCCGTGGTGGAACGGGCGCTGAAGCGCGAGGGCAAGCCCTTCGTCGCCAATGACTGCGAGCTCAGCGGTGAGGCGGAAGGACAGCAGGCCGCCGGCAAGATCTGGCTGCTCACTGGCCCGAACATGGCTGGTAAGTCGACTTTCCTGCGCCAGAACGCCCTGATCGCGGTCTTGGCTCAGATCGGCTCCTTCGTGCCGGCGAGATCGGCCCATATCGGGGCCGTCGATGCGTTGTTCTCGCGTGTCGGCGCCGCCGACGACCTGGCGCGTGGACGCTCCACCTTCATGGTGGAGATGGTGGAGACGGCGGCGATCCTCAATCAGGCTGGGCCGCGCGCGCTCGTCATCCTCGACGAGATCGGCCGCGGTACCGCCACCTTCGACGGGCTTTCCATCGCCTGGGCGGCGATCGAGAACCTCAGCGCCGTCAATCATTGCCGGGCCTTGTTCGCCACGCATTATCACGAGCTCACCCAGCTGACGAAGAAGCTGCCGCGGCTGGCCAATGCCACCATGCGGGTGACCGAATGGCATGGCGACGTCGTCTTCCTGCATGAGGTGGTGGCCGGCGCGGCCGACCGCTCCTATGGCATCCAGGTCGCCAAGCTCGCCGGCATGCCGGCCGCCGTGGTGGAACGGGCGCGGGCCGTGCTGGCGCAGCTCGAGGCGACCGATCGCCAGGCTCCGGCGGCCCGCCTGGTCGACGATCTGCCCTTGTTCGCGGCAGCCCCGCGTGCAACGGCCCAGCCCGCCGTCAAGGCGCGGGACGAACTGACGGAAGCCCTCGATGCGCTCGACCCCAACGACATGACGCCTCGCCAGGCGCTCGATGCCTTGTTTTCCTTGAAAGCCAAGCGCGATAGCGCCAAGAAGGGATAACTGGAGCGCGGACATGCTGTCCGCACCGATGCCGTATCCGCAGGATGGGAAGAGCGGACAGGATGTCCGCGCTCCGACACCCTTCTTCCCAAGGCCTGCAATGCTCGACAAGCCCGATCGTGAGCTCCACCTCGTCCTCGACCGCATGGCGCTCGAAGCCGAGATCGATGCCTTGGCACTGGAGCATGAGGGCCATGCCGATGCCTTGCGCCTGGCGGTGGTCACCCTGCTCAAGGCCACTTTGCGCGACGGCCGCGAGACCATCCATACCTGGTTCAGCGAGGACCGTCTCGGCACGGCCTGCGCCCAGCGCCTGTCCTGGCTCGAGGACGAGATCATCCGGGCCAGCTACGCCTATGTGACGCGTTACGTCTATACCACCCACAATCCGACGGCGAGCGAGCGCATGGCGGTCATCGCAGTGGGCGGCTATGGTCGCGGCACCCTTGCGCCCGGCTCGGACATCGATCTGCTCTTCCTGCTGCCGTCCAAGCAGACGGCCTGGGGCGAGAGCGTCACCGAGGCCATCCTCTACGTATTGTGGGATCTCGGCCAGAAGGTCGGCCACGCCACGCGGTCGATCGACGAATGCCTGCGTCTCGCCCGCAGCGACATGACCATCCGCACTGCTTTGCTCGAAGCGCGCCCGATCCTCGGCGATATGGGGCTGGCGAGCGAGCTTGCCAGCCGTTTCGATCGCGAGCTCGTACAACTGACGGCGACGGAATTCGTGGCGGCCAAGCTCGCCGAGCGCGACGAGCGCCTGATCAAGGCTGGCAATTCGCGCTACCGGGTCGAGCCGAACGTCAAGGAAGGCAAGGGCGGCCTGCGCGATCTCAACACGCTCTACTGGATCGCCAAATATGTCTATCGCGTCAGGGATGCCGCCGATCTCGTCGAGGCCGGCTTGTTCACCCGGCGCGAATATCGTCAGTTCACCCTGGCCGAGGATTTTTTATGGGCGACGCGCTGCGCCATCCATTTCCTCACCCACCGCGCCGAGGAGCGCCTGACCTTCGATCTCCAGCGCGAGATCGCGGCCTTTCTGGGCTATTCGGATCGCGGTGCCTTGCGCGGCGTCGAGCGCTTCATGAAGCATTATTTCCTGGTGGCCAAGGATGTCGGTGATCTCACTGCCATCGTCTGCGCTGCGCTGGAAGCGCGCCAGGAAAAGCCCAAGGCGATGCTGGATCGCTTCATCGCTCCCTTCCGCCGCAGCCAGCGCCAGGCCCTGATCGGCACCAAGGATTTCGTGATCGAGACGGGGCGGCTCAACATCGTCAACGATCAGGTGTTCGCGCGCGACCCCGTCAACCTGATCCGGCTGTTCCATCTCGCCGATCTGCATTCGCTCGCTCTGCATCCCGATGCGATGCGCCTCGTCACTCGCTCGCTCAAGCTGGTGAACGCGGCGCTGCGCGAGAATGTCGAGGCCAACCGGCTGTTCCTGGAAATCCTGACATCGCGCAACGCGCCCGAGACCGTGCTCAGGCGCATGAACGAGGCCGGCGTTCTCGGCCGCTTCATTCCCGATTTCGGCAAGGTCGTGGCGATGATGCAGTTCAACATGTATCACCGCTACACGGTGGACGAGCATCTCCTGCGTTCGGTCGGCGAACTCGCCGACATCGACCGAGGCGAGGGGGGTGACGAGCATCCCCTCGTCAACGAGATCATGCCGACCATCCAGAACCGCACCGCGCTCTATGTCGCCACCTTCCTGCACGACATCGCCAAGGGCCGGCCGGAAGACCATTCGCTCGCCGGTGCCAAGATCGCCAAGCGATTGGGGCCTCGCCTCGGCCTGACGCCGGGCCAGACCGATACGGTGTCCTGGCTGATCGAGCAGCATCTGGTGATGTCGATGACGGCGCAGTCCCGCGACATCTCCGATCGCAAGACCATCGAAACCTTCGCCGGCACCGTGCAGACGCTGGAGCGGCTGAAGCTGCTGCTCATCCTCACCGTGGCGGATATCAGGGCGGTGGGGCCAGGCGTCTGGAACGGCTGGAAGGGCCAGCTCCTGCGCTCGCTGTTCTGGGAAACCGAGCTGGTGCTGGCCGGCGGCCACTCCAAATCCGACCGGCGCGCCAGCGTTCAACTGGCCCAGGACGAACTCAGGGCCGGCCTGTCCGACTGGAGCGCTGCGGAGGTCGATGCCTATGTGGCGCGCCATTACCCGCCTTATTGGCTCAAGGTCGAGCTGCCGCGTCGCCTGCGTCATGCTCGCTTCATCCGCGCCGCGCGCGAACGTGGCGAGACGCTCGCCACCGAAGTCGCCACCGATGCCTTCCGCGGCGTGACCGAGCTGACCATTCTCGCCCCCGACCATCCGCGCCTGTTGTCGATCATCACCGGCGCCTGCGCCGCCTCTGGCGCGAATATCGTCGACGCCCAGATCAACACCACCACGGACGGCCTGGCACTCGACACCATCTTCGTCAGCCGCGAGTTTCCGCAGGATGAGGACGAGCTGCGCCGGGCAGGGCGCATTGCCCAGGCGATGGAACAGGCGCTCACCGGCACCATCCGCCTGCCGGATGCCGTGGCCAAGCGCAGCGCCATCAAGCCGCGGCAGAAGGCCTTCCAGGTCGCGCCCGAGGTGGTGGTCGACAATGAATGGTCGAACCGCCACACGGTAGTGGAGGTCTGGGGCCTTGACCGCCCCGGCTTGCTCTATGACCTGACCACGGCGATCTCGCAGCTCAACCTCAACATCGCCTCGGCCCATATCGCCACCTTCGGCGAGAAGGCTGTCGACGTGTTCTATGTCACCGATCTCACAGGCGCCAAGATCACTTCGGTGCAGCGCCAGGACAGCATTCGCAGCAATCTGCTGGCGGTGTTCAAGAGGGAAGGGAAAGCGGGCTGAAAGGGGCAATGCCGGCTCCACCCAACGGCCTCATTGCAGCTTTTGCACCAGTTGCTGGTAGAGCTTCTGCGAATCCGCTCCCATCGGGAGGTCGTTCTGCGCTTTGGGGCCGACCAGATCGGCGGTGACGATGCGCGCCCGGTCGCGCAGGGCCGACCAGTCCGGCAAGGCCCATTGGGCTGGCGTGATGGTCGAGAGGATGTAGAGCACGTTGTAGCGTCCCGTCAGGGTCAGGCTCTGGACCGCCGGCCGTCCCAGCATGTTGACGAGGGCGCCGACGAGCATGCGCTGGTCGTCGGGCGAGACGGTGCCGTCCCTCAGCGCCCGCACAAGATTGTCCGTGGTCGTCCTCCGCACATCGCCATTGGGGCCATCGATCAGGTTGACGTTGGCGAGCAGCTGTTCTCCGTCCGTCAGCTTGGGTGGAGGCGGGAGCTTGTAGGCGCGAGACTGGTCGATAGCCTGCGTCAGCACGGCATTCGAATCGCGCAGATACATGTGTTGGGAGGGGTTCATCGTCGGCGATGGCGTCGGAGCCAGGGCGTCCTTGAGTTTGGACTGGGCTTCCTCGAGCGAGCGTTTCATTGCCTGCAACTGATCATCGAGGTCCTTGAGTTCGGCCTCGTGCCGAAACCGCTCCGTCTGGAGTTGAACATCGGCCCTGAGGAAACGCTGGGCCCGTTTGTCATTGTCCGCCGACAGCTCCTCCGCCTGCCCGCGCAGACGATCGGCTTCCTTGCGTGCTTCGTTCTCTCGGAAGAAGGATATGAGAGCGAGAATGGCAAAGGCGATCGACAGGATGAGCGTGACGACGAACCCGGTGCGAATCTGGCGCGTCCGGCGTTCGGCCGCCTCGCTCGCACTGACGAAGGCCTCGATTTCCGGGTCCTTGTCGCGATAGCCGGCGGCTTCCACCAGCGCGTTGCCGGTGAGCAGATAACCGGGCGCCCGGTTCGACCGGCGCCATTGATAAGCAAGGGAGCCAATTCTGACTTGGGCGCGGCCATCCTGCGCCGTCGTCTCGCCCTTCGGGGCCCTGGCCACGGTCTTGCCGGCCGGCAAGGTCGCTTCCGGCAATTCATGATAGGGCGCCAGTGGCAGATCGAGCTCCGGTTTTGCTCCGCTCGTCGACCAGGTCAGCAATTGCAGGCTCCAATAGTCGAGGATGCCTTGGGCTGTCTCGCGGTCCCCCTCCTTTCCAAGCTGCGCGCCGGCTGTCACGACACGGTCTAAGAAAGCGACGATACGATCGCGAAAGGCTGCGAGCGCCTCTGGACTGTCGTCATTGCGCTGGCTGCTGGACCTGAGCAGGTCGAGATGTTCGTTGCTGATGTCCGTGATGCTTGCGAAGGAGATCGGCGGGTGGTGCGACGTTGTCCCGCTCATTGCACGGCCCCCAGAATGTTCTTCAGGCGGTCGCTGATCTGGAAGACACTGTCGAAATCCGCTTTTAGCCGGCTGTCGAGCGCGAAGAACTGGGCGCTGGCATTTTTCTGAAAAGCCGAGAAGGCCCGCTGCAGGGCCCGGATCGTCGGGGCGCTCTTGAGGTTGAACGCGGTGTCGCGCTGTGCGATCTCGACATCCTGGAGGCAGGCATCGATCTTGTCGCAATCCTCTGCATCCACCGTCATGTCAGCCCGTTCGAGGCCGAGCACAGCCAGATTCAGCAGCATCACCCTGGTCTCCGGCCACAAGGCGGCGATCTCGTCCACGATCAGGGCACCGGGATCGTCCAGGCAACTGGCGAGGATCGAGAGATTCTGCTCCACTTTCTGCAAGCGGTTATGTGTCGCGATCCGGCTCATCAAGCTGCGCTGCAGGGCTCCGAGGGCGGCGATCGCCTCGTCGAGCGCAGCCAAAAGCCCGGTGTCGGCTGCGCCGATCTCGATCAGGGCACCGGCCAGTTCCGGCAGGGGCAGTTTCGTCGCCGCATCGAAGATACCCTTGTTCAATTGCACCGACTGGCCATCGCTGATCGCGGCGATCTGCCGGATGGCGATGAGCACCGGGCCAGGCTTGTCGGCGTCGAGTCCTTCCTGGCAGCGCTGCGAGCTGCTTGCCAGGTCCTCGACCCAGGAAAGATCGAGACCGACGAGGATTTCGTCTGCACCAGGCCTCGCGATCTCGGTGCGGATCGCGATGACGGCGGCGCGGACCTGCGAGATATAGACCTGGACCGTCTCGAAGCTGATCGGGTTGTCCATGGTCGCCACGGCCTGCAGCAGGATGCGGGTGTGGTTGATCTGAATGTGATGAAGGCTGTCGTGCAGTCCCTTATAGGCCGCCAGCAGGTTGATGCGTTGGCCGATTTCGGTAAGCCGCTGCTTCGAGATGCCCGCCTTCTTGCACACCTCGTCCTTGGCCAGGTAGGCTGCGAGGCTGTCGAGCCCGGTGACCACGGTGCCGACCTGCGACGCCACGCTCGGCGGCGCAGTCAGCGCATCGGGGATCAACTGCGTGACCAGCTCCTTGAAAGCGGTGTTGTCGTTCTTGGCATGCAGGACGATAGCGACGAAGTTGGTCAGGATCCCGCATTTTTGTGCCCAGTCGACGCAATCACGGGCGACCTTGCGCCGGGGTTGCTCGGCAAAGCTCACGCCGGTGATGGCAACCGAGGTGCCGTAGCAAATCTGCATGAGGTCGCCGAGTTCGCGAAAGGTGCACAGGTCTCCGATGGCGTTGGAGATCGAGATCACGCTCTGAGGGGGGAGTGTGACAAGGCCCATGCCGTTCTCCCTTTCCTCAAGCCGCCGGGATGGCCGCGCCGAAGCCGGCCGCCTCGATATCAGCCCGGATCAATCCCGCCGGGACGCCCTGGTTGAATTTCGGCTCGCCCCAGGCCGGATCGCCGAAATGATGGAGGGCGAGAAGCTGCCACTCCAGGCTCAGGCAGGGTGAGCCCGAAGAGCCCGCGTCGGTGTTGGTGGCATAGCGCAGCCTTGGCCGCTCCGGCGGGGCGGGCGTCGGCAGGATCGCCTCGGTGTCGATCGCCAGCTTGACGGGCCCGCCATGGGGATGCTGGACGATGATCAGGGGCGAGCCCTGGCTCAGGGCGCCGTCCCGCTCCGGCAGGGCGAACCAGCCACGTCCGGTGCCGGCGGTCTCGGCGAGCTGCAGCAATGCGAAGTCGAGTTCGGTCGCCGCCGGTGGCGGCTCGTCCGGTGCCGCGGTCATTTCGGCCGGCGCGTAGGGGCGATGGTGCAGCAGCGCGGTGCCGGACAGCGCGACCACCTCGCCCTCGTCGAAGGAACCGTCGGCCTTGCGGGCATAGTCGAAGCGGCAGGAAATGGCTGGCAAATCGTTCTGCCCGGCCGCAGCCTCGACGACATGCCAATTGGTCAGCACGGCTTGCGGCCCGACCAGGAAGCCGGTGCCGGCCGCGCTGCCGGCGATCTCGATGCGGCAAACCCGGCGCAGCGTCTGCGTCATTCCGGCGATCCACAGGGCAGGATCGAGCATGCGCAGATGGGGCTTGATGTTGCGCTGCAGGCCGGGGCCCAAGGTCGCATCGCTGGGCTGTGTGCGGCGATTATCCTTGTCCAGCATCACCAGATCATAGGGGTTGCTCAGGATTTCGGCGGCCGCTTCCGGCGCCAGCTGGGCGATGAGTTGGCGGATATCGTCGCGACGCGGACGGTTGACGTAGACTGCCTTGAGGAAATTGCCGGTCTGGCCCTCCTGTTCGAGGCGAATGACCAGCTCGCGCAGCACGGAGACCAGCGGTTGCCTCACGTCGGTCCAGTAGACCTCGAGCTGATCGCCGGTTGCCACATAGACGAAATTGCTGAGATCATCGAGATTGACGGTCGTCGACAGGGCCTTGGCCAGTTCGGAGACTTGCGTGCCTGTGAGCTTGTCCACCGTCGCCCCCTCTTGCCGCCTGGAGCCCGCCGCCTCGCCCGACGATCTCGGTGCCGGTTCATGGCTGAGCGCTTATTTGCTCAAGCTATTTGCTTCGACGCGTCTTCGCGGCTCCAGGTGACTCCGTCCAATCGCAAAACGCTTTAGCATAGTTGCGTGAGAGCGCCGTGAATCCCGGCCGGCAGAGGTTTGTTGAACTTCAATGTGCTGCAGATGATGTTGGGAGCGGCGCCCTGGTCTCAGATCAGGATCTCGGTTTTCGATGAAACCGGGATGATAGTCGACACGGAGACTTGCGCCGCCAGATCCTATTTCAAACGTGGGGTCGGCTCTGCCATGTCAAAACGAAAACCGCCTCCGTTACACGTGCAACGAAGGCGGGGAAAGCGTGGGCCGTGGGGCTCGCCGGGTCGGCTCAGGTCCGGGCGCTACCCGAGGATCGCAGGCGGTCGAGAGCGACGGCACCGATGATGACCAGGCCCTTGATGATGAACTGCCAGATGTCGGAGACGCCGATCAGGATCAGGCCGTTGGAGAGCACGGCGATGATCAGGGCGCCGATGAGTGTGCCCCAGATCGAGCCGATGCCGCCCACGAAGCTGGTGCCGCCGAGGATCACGGCGGCGATAGCGTCGAGTTCGTAGGATTGGCCGAGCTGCAGGCCGTTGGCGGCATAGAGCTTGGCGGCGGACATCGCCCCGCCCAGGCCCGCCAGCAGGCCGGATATGCCATAGACGATGAGCAGGATCGACCAGACCTTGATGCCCGACAGCCGCGAGGCCTCGGCATTGCCGCCGATGGCGTAGATGCGCAGCCCCAGCACGGTGCGGCGCAGGATCAGCCAGGACACCACCACCGTGGCGAGTGCGATCACCATCAGCCAGGGCACGCCCAGGAGCGTGCCATTGCCGATGAAGGCGAAGGGCAGGCTGGGATTGAAGATCGTCTTGTCTTCGCCGAACAGGCGGGCAAGGCCGCGCACCGCCGTCATCGAGCCGAGCGTGACGATGAAGGGTGGCAGGCGCATGAAGGCGATCAGCGCGCCGTTGACCAGGCCGAGCAGGCCGCCGGTCACCAGGGCCGCCACCAGCCCCATCATGCCCCAGCCCGGGATCAGCGAGACGATCAGGGCGATCATCGCCGAGGCAGCGAGCACCGAGCCGACCGACAGGTCGATGCCCCCGGTGAGGATGACGAAGGTCATGCCTGCGGCGAGCACGGTGTTGATCGAGGCCTGCTGGGCCACGATCGACAAATTATTCCAGCTCATGAAGCGGCCGCTGGCCCAGGACAGGCCGCCCGATTCGACATAGCCCGACAAGAGCTGGAACAGGATGGCGATCAGCACGAGGGCGGGCAGCATGCCAAGGCCGCGCAGCGTGCCGGACAAAGCGAATTTGCGGCGGGCGGTATCTGCCGTGGAAGGGTTGGTGGATGTCATCGCACAGTCCTGCCTGTCTTGAGGGCCGTCTTGTCTTGCCGGTACGTTGTGGTGCCGCGTCGGGCAAAAGCCGGGTGCGTCATGCCGCGTCCTTTGCGGCTGAGGTCGCGATGGCCATGATGTTCTCCTGGCTGACCGCTTCGGTCTCGGCGCCGCCGAGTTCGCCGGCGATGTGACCTTCGCGCATCACGATGACGCGGTCGCAGATGCCGACGATCTCCGGCAGTTCGGACGAGATCACCGCCACGCCGACGCCCTCGCGGGCCAGCCGGTCGATCAGGCGGTAGATCTCCGATTTGGCGCCGATGTCGACGCCGCGGGTCGGCTCGTCCAGGATCAGCACGCGCGGCTTGGTCTCCAGCAGGCGCGAGAGCAGCACCTTCTGCTGGTTGCCGCCGGACAGGCCGCCCACCGGCGCGTCGGGCGAGGCGGTGCGGATGCCGGTGGCCTGGATCGCCTCGCCCGTGCGCTTGCGGCCCTTGGCGAGGTTGAGGAAGCCGCCGGCCAGGGCATCGCGGGCGATCACCCCCAGATTGATGTTCTCGGCCACCGACATGTCCAGCATCAGCCCGAGCAGCTTGCGGTCCTCGGTGAGATAGGCGATGCCGGCCTCGATGGCGTCCTGCGGCGAGCGGATGCCTACCTCCTTGCCATCGACCGCCACGGTGCCCGATATCTTCGCATCGGCGCCGTAGATCAGGCGGGCAAGCTCGGTGCGCCCCGCGCCGACCAGGCCGGCAATGCCGAGCACCTCGCCCTCGTGGATGTCGAAGGAGCAAGGCTGGATGCGCCTGCCATCGGCGATGTCGCGCACCGAAAAGATGATCCGGCCCCGGCTTTGATGAGCGTCGTGCTCCTTCTTGTAGAAGGAGGAGAGATCGCGCCCCACCATCATGCGCACCACCGCGGCGGGGTTGATCGCCTCGCGCTCCAGGGTGCCGACATAGGTGCCGTCGCGCAGCACCGAGACACGGTCGGAGAGCTCGTAGACCTCCTTCATGCGGTGGCTGATATAGACGATGGCCAGCCCCTCCTGCTTGAGCTGGCGCACCAGGGCGAACAGCCGCTCGGTCTCGCGCTCGGACAGGGTGGTGGTGGGTTCGTCCATGATCAGCACGCGCGAACGGGCATGGACGGCACGGGCGATCTCCACCAGCTGGCGTTCGGCGATGGAGAGCTCGGCCACCTTGTCGCGCGCAGTGAAGGTGGCGCCCAGGCGCTGCAGCACGCTTTCGACGCCGGCAATCATGGCGCCACGGTCGATCAGGCCGGCCCGGCTTGGTTCGCGGCCGAGATAGATGTTCTCGGCCACCGTGAGATTGGGAGCGAGGGCGAGCTCCTGGTAGATGATGGCGATCCCCAATTGCTTGGCCGCCATCGGGCCCGAGATCGCCACCTTCTGGCCGTCGATCAGAATTTCCGAGCCCTCATCCGGCACATAGGCGCCCGAGAGGATCTTCATCAGGGTCGATTTGCCGGCCCCGTTCTCGCCCATCAAGGCGTGGATCTCGCCCAGCTTGACGTCGAGCGAGACCCCCTTCAGCGCCTGGACCCGGCCGAATGTCTTGGAAACATTCCGCATTTCAAGGAAGGGATGCGTCTGGCCTGCGTTCATCCTGCCCCCGTTTTCATGCCGTTATTTCAGCAGTTGCACCAATGTTGCAGCTGTTCCCTGGCTTGCCAATGATTTTGACTGGATTTGGTAAGCGGCGACGAAGGCCGAGCTCTGGAGCGGGCTGCAAAAGCCTATGTCGAGCACGGCTCGAAGATCTCGAACGGCATGCCCTGATCGTCCACGCCGCCCGATGATCAAGGCGTGAGATCAAAGACTGATTCCCGGTCGATCAGGATGGTCGGCATCTCGACATCCCTTCCGGCTTCGCCGCCTTGGATCTGTCGAACCAGCAAATTGACGGCCACGCGCCCCATTTCGTGGATCGGGCGCTGTACCACCGAGATCGCCGGCGTCAGTGCGCCCGACCAGGGCGATTCATCGAAGCTGATGAGGGCGACATCTTTCCCGACCACCAAGTTCAGGGCCCGGCAGGCGGCCAGCACGCCAATGGCGATTTCCTCGCATGTCGCCAAAATCGCGGTGGGTCGCGGATCGGAGCGCAGAATCGTCGACGCCGAGTCGATGATCATCTGGGGATCGTTCGGCGTATAGCGCAGCCAGGCCTTCGGCAGGTCGAGGCCGGCCGCCTCCAGGGCATCGCGCGCGCCGAGAACGCGGTCGCGTGCGCTCGACACGGCCCCTCGCGGCTCGCTCTGCCGCTGCGAGGAGGCTGCCGCGGTCAAGACCACCAGGCCGATGCGCCTGTGTCCGCGGGCGATGAACAATTCCACGGCTTCTCGGGCCCCACCACGATCATCCGTTGTCACGGCACTGACCGAAAAATCCGCGATGCGGCGGTCGAGGAGCACCATCCGTCCCTCGCCCGCGCCGGCTTTTTGCAGATGCTCGTTGTGGTCGGGCGAGGACGGCACGACGATCATGCCGGCAACGCGCTTTTCCATCAGGGTCTGGACCGCCTCGATCTCGGTCTTGAGATCGTCGTCCGTATTCACGATCAGGGTCTGATAGCCCAGGGAGGCGCAGGTATCGATGATCGCCCGGGCGGCGCTGGCAAAGAATGAATTGCTGATGTCGGCAATGACGACGCCGATCACCTGGGTGCGGCCGGCCCGCATGGCCCGGGCCGCCTCGTTGAGCCGATAATTCAGCGTCCTGGCAGCCGCCGCGACGCGCTCCCGCGTCTCCTCGGTAACGAGGCCATAGCCGCCAAGAGCGCGAGCCGCAGTCGCTCGGGAAACCTTGGCAAGGCGTGCAACGTCCAGAAGGCGCGCGGGACGAGTAGCGCCGGACCGCGGGCTTTGCTCGTCGATTTTCTTGTTTTGGGTCATGCCTCTACTTGGTGCAGGAGGCTTTCTTTGGCCAAATTGAAAAAGTATTTTTCTGTCGCGGAGGCTTGCGTACTACCTTTACGGCAGAAAGGCAAACCGTCTGCCTCCTTAAACGACTGATCCCGGCCGAGAAAGTTCAACCCGTCACCCATGCAGAGTTTCCCGGCCGGGTCTACGGATAGGCTGCGTCGGGAAACTCCGCAAATGTTTGATATCTTGCAGGTTTCTCTTGATCGTGCCTGCGCGCGACCAAGAGAAACCTGCTTGGCAGCAAAGTTCGGAAATAGTCGGCCTTTTTTAAGTCATCGGATCGCCGTGATGGCATCGGATACGCCGCCGATACTGTTGCTGCCCTGAATGGCGGAGGCGACGGTGGCGAACCAGGACCTCGACCCTGCACGGGTCGTTTTCAATCGTTTTGGCTTGGGGCCCCGCCCCGGCGATCTGGCGAGGCTGGGCAGCGATCCGCGTGCCGCCTTGCGGGCAGAACTGGTCAAACCCGATATTGCCCTGATCCCGATGGCAACGGATGCCGATCCCCTGCCGGGTAGCACCGCCGCCATCCAGGCAAGCATGGCCGCAACCATGCAGCGCAAGGCCGAGCGCATGACAGCGCCTGCGGGCGCGATGCAGATGGGCCCGGAAGGGATGTCCTCCGCACTCGCGGCCCCCGCCCCGCAGGGGCCGATAAAGCCGGAGCCGCCCATCGAGGCCCGGTTGCTGAAGGCGGAGGCACAGGCCCGTTTTGCCAAGGCGCTTAACGCGGAGATCGGGTTCGTCGAGCGGCTGGTCGCCTTCTGGTCCAATCATTTTTGTGTCTCGGTCGCCAAGGACAACATCGTGCGGGCGTCGGCAGGAGCCTTCGAGCGGGAGGCGATTCGCCCCTTCGTGCTGGGGCGCTTTGCCGACATGCTGGTCGCGGTCGAGCATCACCCGGCCATGCTCTATTATCTCGACAATCAGCAATCCGTCGGCCCCGGCTCGCGGGCGGGACGCAACCGCAATCGCGGCCTGAACGAGAACCTAGCCCGCGAGATCCTCGAATTGCACACGCTTGGTGTCGGCAGCGGCTACAGCCAGGCCGACGTGACCGCCTTCGCGCGTATCCTCACCGGCTGGATGATTGCGGGGCGGGAGGGCCGCCTCGGCGAACCCGGCAGTTTCGTCTTCAACGCCAATGCGCATGAGCCCGGTGACCAGGTTTTCCTCGGCAAGACCTATCCGGCCGGCGGCATGGGCCAGGCGGAGGCCGTGCTCAACGATCTTGCACGCCATCCTGCCACGGCCCGGCACATTGCCATGAAGATCGCGCGCCATTTCATCGCGGACGACCCGCCGGCCCCGATGGTCGCGAGGCTGGCGGAGGTTTTCACCAAGACGGATGGCGATCTTCGCGCGCTCGCCATGGCGCTGGTCAACGCGCCGGAAGCCTGGTCGCAGCCGCTGGCGAAGATGCGCTCGCCATTCGATTTCGTTCTCGCCTTGCGCCGTGGCATCGGGCCCGGCCCGGAGGCGGATCCCGGCCAGACGCTGAACTGGCTGGCGCTGCTGGGAACGCCCCTGTGGCAGCCGCCCGGCCCGAACGGCTTTCCCGACCTCGCCGATACGCAGGCCTCCCCGGCCGGCATGGCGATGCGTCTCGATATCGCCTGGCAGGCGGCGCGCCAGGCCAAGGGCATCGGCGAACCGGACGACCTGCTGGCCGCGCTCATCGGCCCGTCGGTGTCGGCGGAAACGCGCCAGGCCGTCGGCCGTGCCGAGTCGCGCCAGCAGGCGGTGGCACTGCTTTTGATGGCTCCCGAGTTCCAGAGGAGATAGCTCATGGAGACCGCGTCGGACACCCTGTGCGAGCGTCCGCATCCGTCCCGTCGCGCCGTCCTGCTCGGCAGTGGCGCCCTGTTTGCCTGGGCCTATCTGCCACGGTTCGCCCGGGCCGCCGAGGCGAGGGATCCGCGCCTGGTCGTGCTCGTGCTGTGCGGGGCGCTGGACGGGCTCTCGACCGTGGCGCCCGTCGGCGACCCCGATTATCATGGGTTGCACGGCGATATCGCCCTGGCCCTGGATGGGCCGCATCCGGCTCTGCCCCTGGATGGATTCTTCGCCCTCAATCCGGCCATGCCGACCTTTGCCCGCCTGTTCCAGGCCCGGCAGGCGCTGGTCGTGCATGCCGCCGCCACGGGCTATCGCGAGCGTTCCCACTTCGATGGTCAGGACGTGCTCGAGAGTGGCTTTCCGGGGCCGGGCCATACGGCGACGGGCTGGCTCAATCGCGCCTTGGCCGATCTACCCGCCGGCGAACGCATAGCGCCGCATGGCGGCCTCGCCGTCGGGCCGTCGACGCCTCTGGTGATGCGCGGCGCCGCGCCTGTGCTCGGCTGGGCGCCTCAGGTCCTGCCGGATGCGGGCGATGATCTGGCGGCGCGCCTGCTCGATCTCTACGACCATCGCGACCCGGCGCTGGCGATTGCTCTGCGCAGGGGGCTCGAGGCCGAGCGTCTGGCCGCCGGTGACGGCATGGGCATGACCAAGCGCAAGGGTGGGCTCGACAGTGCCGCCGGCATGCGGCAGGCCGCCGAAGGAGCGGCCCGGCTGATCGCAGCCGAGGACGGGCCGCGCCTCGCTGCCCTCGCTTTCGATGGCTGGGACACCCATGTCAACGAGGGTGGAGCGACAGGCCGGCTCGCCATGCTGCTCGGCGGCCTCGACGACGCCTTCGCCGCGTTCGAGAGCGGCCTGGGGCAATACTGGAAGGATACGGTCGTGGTCGCCGTCACCGAATTCGGCCGCACAGCACGCATCAATGGCACCGAGGGGACCGATCATGGCACCGGCACGGTCATGCTGCTGGCGGGCGGTGCGGTAAAGGGGGGCCGCGTCGTCGCCGATTGGCCGGGCTTGAAACTGGCGCAGCTTCATGAAGGCCGTGACCTCCGGCCGACGACGGATGTTCGCAGCGTGCTAAAAGGGCTGCTGGCCGATCAGTTCGGCCTTTCACCCATGGCGCTGGGTTCGACCATTTTCCCGGATTCGCTTTCGGTTCGACCGATGGCCGGACTCGTCGCCTGAACAGACGGGGGCATGAAGCCGCCAGCCCTTTGCTTCGAAATTGTGGCTAAATCTGACAGGGCTGCCACAAGAATTACTGATATGTTCAGAAGATATATTCAAAATAAACCATTGTTGTTCATGTGCCTTTAAGGTGGTGTGGGCTAATTTGTTGCCAATGCTGGGGTAGCCAAATCGGAGTTTCTATTGCAATGACGATGAAGATCTGCCTTTCAGCCGCGGTGCTTTGTGCCATGACGGCCCTGGCGACGACACCGGCCTCCGCAGGCGACGGCCGTACCGGTGCTTTCGTCGGCGGCGCAGCCCTCGGCGCGGTCGGTGGTGTCTTGCTCGGCCAGGCGCTGGCCGACCGTCCCGCTCCGCCGCCACGGCCGGCGCCGGTGTATGAGCCGGCCCCGGTTGCCTATGATCCCTATGTCGACCGCCTTGATCGTCTGCATGCAGGTTGTGACAGGGGCGATCGTCGGGCCTGCGTCCAGTTCGGGGAAATGATCGGCGCCCATCGCGAGCGCGTGGCGGAATGGCGCCGCTCGCATCCGGACTTCTTCGAGTGGGAATGATCCATAGAGAGGGAACGGGCAGGCCTTTCGAAACCGCCCGTTTCCCAATCGGCCCGCGAAGCGAGGTGATGTTCAGCCTGCATGCTTCAGGGTGATCATGCAGGCGATGCCGGCGCTTACGGCAAGCGGTTGGTTGAGGCAGCGGATGGTGGCAAAGTTTTCGGTGACCACCCGCGCCTTGCCGATGTCTCCGTCGGAATCACCGCGCATCACGCCGAGATCGAGCGTGTCCTGCTCGACGTCGTAGTCGCTCTTCTGCGGCCCGATCGTGTGCAGCAGGCTTTCGAGATGGGCGGTAAAGTTGATGAGGTCCGCCGGGCTCGCGCGGTCGCCGATCAGGCCGATTGCATCGATCGCGTTACCGGCGAGGATGACTGTCATCGAGGTGGGCGAGCGGGACTCGCCGATCGAGTCGGTGACGTCGCTTCTCGGCGAGATCGTCGTCAGATATTCGGTGTCATCGAAGGTGCAGGCATAGGACTCGTCGTCCTTCCCACGACAGGCACGGATCGGATCCAGCCCGTCCCGGGCGAGGCGCGTATCGAAGAGGTCGATCAGGCGCCGCTCCGTCAGCGATGCGGATTGCGCGTGAGCGCTGCCAAACAGGGCGCTTACGAAAAGGATGGATAACAGCAGGCGCATGGCCGTAGCGAACTCCGGCCCCCCGAAGGGGATTAAGCACCTGCCCCCTTAAACATTGATGAAAGCGGCCGAACGATGCCGCTTGTCAAAGGGCCCGGCCGCCTCAGGCGGCGCGGACTTCCTGCACCTCGGGCACGAAGTGGCGCAGCAGGTTCTGGATGCCGTTGCGCAGCGTCGCCGTGGAGGAGGGGCAGCCCGAGCAGGCCCCCTTCATGGCGAGATAGACCACGCCCTCGCGATAGCCGCGGAAGGTGATGTCGCCGCCATCGGCCGCCACTGCTGGTCGCACGCGGGTTTCGAGCAGGTCCTTGATGGTCTCGACGGTGTCTTCGTCGGCCTCGTCGAAGAACTCTTCGCCCTCATCCAGCGGCGCGACATCCGCGTTGAGGATGGGCACGCCGGACAGATAGTGCTCCATGATGGCGCCAAGCACGGCCGGCTTGAGGTGCTGCCATTCCGCGCCCGAGCGGGTGATGGTGATGAAGTCCGAGCCGAAGAACACGCCGGCGACGCCCTCGATCGAAAAGAGCTTCTGGGCCAGCGGCGATTGCGCGCCTTCGGCGGCATTCGTCATGTGCAGCGTGGTGCCCTCGGGCAGCACTTCGCGGCCGGGGAGGAATTTGAGGGTCGAGGGATTCGGCGTCGCCTCGGTCTGAATGAACATCTGTCTCTCCGCTCCAAATACCGGGTCCTAACGGAGCTCTCAAACCCGCGCCTTCGGGCGGGTTTGAGAGCTCCGCAGCATTTAAGTTCCAGCAAGGTTTCCTCGGTCGGAAGGGCGTTCCGACCGAGGAAACCTTGCTATGGCCGGTCAGGACGTTACGACTATAGGAGGAGCTGTGATTTGGGCGCAATGCCCTCCACCGCCTCCACCAGCCTGTCGAGGTCCTGGGCGCGCGACAGCCGGTGGTCGCCATCCTTGATCAGCGTCACCGTCACATCGTCCTCGGCCAGGCTCTCCACCAGCGTCATGGCATGCTGCCAGGGCACGTCCGGATCCTCCATCCCCTGTAAGATATGTACGGGGCAGCCGGTTTTCACCATGTCGCCGAGAAGAAGATGGCTGCGGCCTTCCTCGATCAGCGTCCGGGTGATTGGATAGGGCTCGGGCGAATATTCGGACGGGCGCAGCCAGGCGCCCTTGTCGAGGATCTCGCGCTTCACCGTGTCGGGGAACTGGTCCCACATCAATTTCTCGGTGAAGTCGGCGGCGGGGGCGATCAGCACCATGCCTGACGGCGCCAGCGGCGTACCGGCCAGAGCCCGTGCCACCAGCAGGGCGATCCAGCCGCCCATCGAGGAGCCGACCAGGATCGGCGGCGTCTTCACGCCCTCACGGATCACTGCCAGGGCGTCCTCGAGCCAGGAGCCGATGGTGCCGTCCTCGAAGCGCCCACCCGATTCGCCGTGGCCGGAGTAATCGAATCGCGTCACGGCGCGATGGTGCCGCGCGCCCCAATCGGCAAGGAAACTTGCCTTGGTCGCCAGCATGTCGGAGCGGAAGCCGCCGAGCCACACCACATCCGGGCCGCGGCCGGGCTGATGGCGCCAGGCAATGCTGCGGCTGGACGGGCCTTCGCCGACGGTGATCATGGCGGGGTTGCTCGTCATCCGGTCACTTCCTTTTGCCCAAGCGTTTTGTGTTTTGTCGATTGCGGTCTGGCAGATTCGCCGAGAATCACAAGTCACCTCGACGTGGGGAGTTAGAGCAAGAAATTCCGTCACAAAAACGCTGCTTTGCCTCTGTGTGAGGTAGCTGTTTGCGAAAAATATACCGGGCAGGCCGGAAATTCCCGCACAGCATCACCTTTCATTTAGAACATGGGGCGCTCTATAGAGTCTGTGATGGACCATGGTCCATAGTCGTTATCGTGAAGAAGCCAGCCGGAACAGCCAGCGCCCATGTCTGATATCTCGTCCAAAGCTCGCCCAATCGGCCGTCGGCCGAAGGAGGAACGCTTTGCCGGCATCACGGTGCTGCAGATCATTCCGGCCTTGGATGCGGGCGGGGCCGAGCGTACTACCATCGACATCGCCGATGCGCTGACGCGGGCGGGTGCCCGTGCCTTGGTCGCTACCGAGGGTGGCCGGCTGGTCGGCGAACTGCAGGCGCGCGGCGGCCTTTGGATCCCGTTCAATGCCTCGACCAAGAATCCGCTGCGCATCTGGGGCAATGCCCGGCGGCTCGAACGCCTGGTGCGCGAGGAGAAGGTCGACCTCATCCACGCCCGGTCGCGGGCGCCGGCCTGGTCGGCGCGCCTCGCCACCAAGAAACTCAGCCTGCCATTCGTCACCACCTATCATGGTGCCTATTCGGCGACTTCCGAGCTGAAGAAGCGCTATAATGGCGTGATGGCGCAGGCGGACGTGGTCATCGCGAATTCCAACTTCACTGCCGCCACCATCAAGGCGAACTGGCCGGAGGCCGCCGAACGACTGCGCGTGATTCACCGCGGCACCGACTTGACGGCCTTCACCCCTTCCGCCGTGTCGTTCGAGCGTGTCGAGGCGCTACGCCGGGCCTGGAACGTGGCGCCGCATCAGCGCATCGTGCTGCTGCCCGGCCGGCTCACCGGCTGGAAGGGCCAGCGCGTGCTGATCGATGCCGCGGCCATTCTCAAGCAGAAGGGCATCGAGGACACCGTTTTCGTGCTGGCGGGCGATGCCCAGGGCCGGGATGGCTATGTGGCCGAGCTCGAGGCGCGCATCGCCGAGCGCGGCCTCAAGGGGCTGGTGCTGCGCGTCGGCCATTGCAGCGACATGCCGGCCGCCTATCTCTCCGCCGCGGCGGTCGCCATTCCTTCCACCAGTCCCGAGGCTTTCGGACGCACGGCGGTCGAGGCGCAGGCCATGGGCTGTCCGGTGGTGGTGGCCGATCATGGCGCCACCTCCGAAACGGTGTTGGCCCCGCCCGAGATCGTCGGCAATCTGCGCACGGGCTGGCGCACGCCGGTGGGGGACGCCGAGGCCCTGGCGGAGGCCCTGCACGAGGCCCTGACCCTGGGCGCCTCCGCCCGGGACGGTCTGGCGGCGCGGGCGCGCGCGCATGTCGAGGCGCATTTCTCGCTGGATGTGATGTGCAACGCCACGCTCGACGCCTATGCCGAACTTCTGGTTCGGAGTCGCAGACTCAAAGACGAGTAGGCGAGAAGCCTGGACGAGCAGGCGAGAAGCCTGGAAATATCTGCCTCATTGCCGATCCGTGACAGTCTATCGAGCTGATTTGTGATCTAAAAATCACGCCGTCGGCCATGAAAGCGTTGACTTCCGGTCGCTTCGGCAACATCTTCCCGCAATCCGGGCGCGGGCTTCGACGCGAAGCCGACAGTTTGCCCAAATCAATTCAATGGTAGAGGAGTTTACCGCCATTCGTCGCCCTATGAGGACAAACGCACCGGTCGTGAAGGACGGTCCGCGCATCAATGAGGAGATTCGGAACCGCGAAGTCATGCTGATCGATCAGGACGGGCAGAACCGCGGTGCCACCGACACCAGGGCGGCGATCGCCATGGCCTTTGAAATCGGGCTGGACCTTGTCGAAGTGGCCGCCAATGCCGAGCCGCCGGTCTGCAAGATCATGGACTACGGCAAGTTCAAGTTCAACGAACAGAAGAAGGCCGCCGAGGCCCGCAAGAATCAGAAGACGGTCGAGATCAAGGAGATCAAGCTCCGCCCGGCCATCGACGATCATGACTATGACGTCAAGATGAAGGCGATGAGGCGCTTCTTCGAGGAAGGCGACAAGGTCAAGGTCACCCTGCGCTTCCGCGGTCGCGAAATGGCGCATCAGGAGATCGGTTACCGCCTGCTCAATCGCGTCAAGGACGATACGGGCCTGATCGCCAAGGTGGAATCCGATGCCTCGCTCGAAGGCCGTCAGATGGTGATGGTTCTGGCTCCACGCTGATCGGGCTAGGGCAAAGCGCGTTCCACGGCGGAACGCTTGTTTTGCCCTGGCTTCCTGTTTCCAAGCCAATCCAGAAGATTGGCTGAAGCATCGCTGCGATGCTGGCTGAACTCGTCCAATCGCAAAACGCTTTGGTTCGTTCGGCTTTTTGATGTGCAGGCCCGGAAGGCGGTTCCGGGCCGCCATTGTCATGCCATCTTCCAGGCACAGGAACGGATCAGTCATCTGTTTCCTGTCGTCCAATGGCGCGTTTCATTACCCTACGGCGTCTCGCTGTCCTGATCTTGCTGGCAGCAACCTGCGTCTTCCTCGACGCCAAGGTCCTGCCGCGCTGGTTTCCGCAGGCTTTCGGTGGAGTCTGGGGTGGATTGGCCGCGCCCGATAATGTCAATGTGCCCGCATCCCTGCGCGATCTCCCGGTTGTCCTGACCAAGGGCAGGCGAGAGGACGGCCCTGTCGCGATCCTGCTGTCGGGCAATGGCGGCTGGTGGGGTATCGATGATGGCATAGCCGAAGGGCTTGCCCGCGCCGGCGTGACCACGATCGGCCTGAACAGCCTGGCCTATTTCATCCATCGGCGTTCTCCCGAGGAAGTTGCGGCCACGATCGACAGGATGGCGGCGTCGCTTGGGGCCGACAGGCCGATCATCCTGGTGGGCTATTCCTTCGGTGCCGATATCGCGGCTACGGTCTATTCACACCTTTCCGACGATCTGCATGCGCGCATTCGCCAGGTCTCGCTGCTCGGCCTCTCGCGGGAGGCCGACTATGCCGTCGGCTTCATGAAGGTCGCCGGCGGGCGCAGGGCGACGATCCCGGCTGTCGCGGCGATCGACGGCCCTCATATCCAGTGCTTCCATGGTGTTGACGAAGGCTTGCGTTCGGGCTGCAACGATGTCGATGCCGGGACGGTGCAGGTGATCGAGTTGCCGGGCGGGCATCATTTCGACGGCGACTATGACGCGATCGCCAAGCGCATCCTCGAAGGCATGCCCTTGCCTCATCCCAGCGATCCGATTCGCTATGCCGGCATGGACAGATTCGCCTGGTTGGCCCATCCGGTTGGAACGCAAGAGCGGACGGAGCCGCGCTGAAACGATTGAATCCCCCGATGGCGCTATTTATGTGTGGGGTGGTCGCGGTGCTTTTCGGTAAGCCCGGCAGAATCGCAAACGCCCTATTGGCCTCACGCGGATCGATCCATGTCCACCACCCTCGTCGGCAAGCGCATCCTTCTGATCATCGGCGGCGGCATCGCCGCCTATAAGGGCCTCGAGCTGATCCGGCGCCTGCGCGAACGTGGCGCCGATGTGCGGGCCATCCTCACCAAGGCCGGCGAAGCCTTCGTCACGCCGCTCTCCGTCTCCGCGCTCACCGGCGACAAGGTCTATACCGACCTGTTCTCGCTGACGGACGAAGCCGAGATGGGGCATATCGAAATGTCGCGCGATGCCGATCTTCTGGTGGTGGCGCCGGCGACAGCCGACCTCCTCGCCAAGATGGCGCAGGGCCAGGCCAATGATCTCGCATCCACCACGCTGCTGGCCACCGACAAGCGCGTGCTGGTCGCCCCTGCCATGAATGTGCGCATGTGGCTGCATCCGGCGACCCAGCGCAACATTGCCCAGTTGCGCGAGGACGGCGTGCTCTTCGTCGGTCCCAATGATGGCGAGATGGCCTGCGGGGAATACGGGCCGGGACGCCTGGCCGAACCGCTGGAAATCGTCGCGGCGATCGAGAAGGCCCTGGCGGGGCCGACCTTCATTCCGCTGCCGGGCTCGGTGCGCGCCGATACACGGCTGCTCCCGGCCCTGCCGCTCGCCAGCAAACATGTGCTGGTGACGGCCGGGCCGACGCATGAGCCGATCGATCCCGTGCGCTACATCGCCAATCGTTCCTCCGGCAAGCAGGGTTATGCCATTGCGGCGGCTGCCCTGACTGCCGGGGCTCGCGTCACCCTGGTTTCGGGACCGGTTTCGCTTCTGCCGCCGCCGGGGGTGAATCTGGTGCCCGTGGAAACGGCGCGCGAGATGCTGGAGGCTGTCAGGACTGCCATGCCGGCCGATATCGGCATCTTTGCGGCGGCGGTGGCCGACTGGCGCGTGGCCGATGCCGGCGCGCAGAAGATCAAGAAGGGCGCAGAGGGCACGCCGAGCTTCTCGCTGGTGGAAAATCCCGACATCCTGGCCACCATCGCCCAGGACAAGGCGCGCCGACCGTCCCTGGTCGTCGGCTTTGCGGCGGAGACCGAACATGTCGTCGAGCATGCCAAGGCCAAGCTCGCCCGCAAGGGCTGCGATCTCATCGTCGCCAACGACGTCTCGCCCGAAAGCGGTGTGATGGGCGGAGACCGCAACCGCGTTCATCTGGTTTCGGCCTCGGGCGTCGAGACCTGGCCCGACATGGACAAGGATGCGGTTGCCCGGGCCCTGGTGGCTCGCTTTGGCGAATTGGCCAGTGCCACGGCGTGACCGGGGCCGAGTCTTCGGGGCCTGACCGAAAAATCGGGGGAACCTCGACTTTTTGTCATCACCGGGCTTGTCCCGGTGATCCAGGGGCCCCAGTCTCGATCGGTTTGCGGTATCTGGATGCCCGGGACGAGCCCGGGCATGACCAAGGTGGAGCTATTCCGGGCCGTGTTGCGAGTTTTGAGACAGGCTCTTCAGACCCGCCTACGCCATCACCTGTCCCCACGATTTTGAAACAGGCGGGTCTGGAGACCCGCCCTCTATGCAGGATTGCCATGACCCTGACCATTCCCGTCAAGAAACTCCCCCATGCCGGCGACCTGCCGCTGCCTGCCTATCAGAGCGAGGGAGCGGCGGGTCTCGACCTGCCGGCCGCGCTGGGCCCGGGGGAAACCTTGGTTCTTGCACCGATGATGCGTGCGCTGGTGCCAACCGGGCTGGTTTTCCAAATTCCACAGGGCTATGAAGGACAAGTGCGTCCACGTTCCGGATTGGCTGTGAAAAGCGGAATTACCGTTTTGAACGCACCTGGTACGATAGACGCCGATTATCGCGGTGAGATTAAAGTCGCCCTGATCAATCTGAGTGTAGAATCCTTCGCCATCACCCATGGCATGCGAATCGCCCAGTTGGTCATTGCACCGGTGACGTTGTCTGTCCTGGTCGAAACGGCGGAAGTCGATTCGACCGTTCGCGGCAGCGGCGGCTTCGGTTCGACGGGCACCGCAACGTGATCTAGAGCAAAGTGCGATTCTGCGAATCGCATTTCGCCCTAACTCTTTGTTTTGACGCATATTCTTGATCGAAGAGTCTGTCGCCTCTTCTGGAAAATGCGTCAGGGACCGTATCAGGGGGTCGACATGCAATTGCTTTCGCGCCGTTCCTTGCTTGGCCTCGCCGCCGTGGTCGATATCGCCCACCATTCGAGGCCGACGCCGGTCGCCGCCAAGGCTCTTGCTTCCCGGCATGCCTTGCCGCCGCGCCATCTGGAAACCTTGCTGCAGACCCTGGTGCGCCACAATATTCTCAAGGGCGTGCGCGGTCCGCGCGGTGGTTATGAGCTGGCGCGCGAGCGGCGGCGCATCAGCGTCGGCGATATCGTGCGCGCGGCGATGACGGATGCCGCTGGAGAGGACGACCCGGCGCCGGTCTCGACCCTGGTCGATCAGGTCATCGCGCCGGCCGTCAACCAGGCCTCGCAATCCTTCCTGGCCGAACTCGACCAGATCACCGTCGAGGACCTCTGCCGGGATGCCGAGCGCAAGCATGTCTTTGGCGGCACGCCCGCCAATATCGACTTTGCGATTTGAGGGCTCGATTTGAAGATTTGGTCATCTAAAAAACATTATGGATCTGTAATTCAACATTAACCTCGACATTTTCGTGGATTAATGTTGAATTCCAGCCGCTTTCAATCAAGGACGTTCCTCATGGCGAATGCCAATCATGTGCCCGGCCGCGGCCGCATCTACCAGTCGATCACCGAGACCATCGGCGACACCCCGCTGGTGCAGCTCAACCGGCTGGCCAAGGCCAAGAACGTCAAGGCACGCATCCTCGCCAAGCTCGAATTCTTCAATCCGATCGCCAGCGTCAAGGATCGCATCGGCGTCAGCATGATCGACGCACTGGAGAAGGCCGGCCACCTCAAGCCGGATACCGTGCTGGTCGAGCCGACCTCCGGCAATACCGGCATCGCGCTCGCCTTCGTCGCCGCCGCCCGTGGCTATCGCCTGATCCTGGTCATGCCGGAATCGATGTCGATCGAGCGGCGCAAGATGCTCGCATTGCTCGGCGCCGAACTAGTCCTCACCCCGGCTGCCCAAGGCATGCGCGGTGCTGTCGCCAAGGCCGAGGAGATCGTCAAGGAACTGCCGAGCGCCATCATTCCCCAGCAGTTCCGCAATCCGGCCAATCCCGAGATCCACCGCCTTACCACGGCGGAAGAGATCTGGAACGACACCAAGGGCGACATCGACTATTTCGTCTCGGGCGTGGGCACTGGCGGCACCATCAGCGGCGTCGGCCAGGTGCTGAAGCCGCGCAAGCCCGACCTCAAGATCGTGGCGGTGGAGCCGGAAGATTCCCCGGTGCTGTCGGGCGGCCAGCCCGGTCCCCACAAGATCCAGGGCATCGGCGCCGGCTTCGTACCGGATGTGCTGGACCGTTCGGTGATCGATGACATCATCACCGTTGGCAACCAGACCTCCTTCGACACCGCCCGCCTGCTCGCCCGCATCGAGGGCATCCCCTGCGGTATCTCGTCCGGCGCGGCCGTCGCGGCGGCGCTGGAACTGGCTGCTCGCCCCGGCATGGACAACAAGTCCATCGTGGTGATCGTGCCCTCCTTCGCCGAGCGCTACATTTCGAGCGCCCTGTTCGAAGGGTTGTAAGGCAATACTGGCGACTCCGGCTTTCAAGAGGCCCAAGAGGCCTTTGACAGAAAAACACCCCGTCCAACTGGCCGGGGTGTTTGTTTTTAAAGCCGGACGAAAGCCGGTGGCCTCAGGATCGGCGGTCAGATCCAGCTATCGTCGCTGCCGCCGGAATCATCCGAGCCGTAATCGCCATCGTCGTCATCATCCGAATCGTAGCTGGCGTCACGCACATTGTCGTCGTTGTCGCGGCCCTTGTCGGCGTTTTCGTTGATGACGGTCTCGTTGATGGTGGTGTTGCCGCCGCCGCCAAACGGGCTCGAGCCGCCGCCGAGCAGGCCGCCGCCACCGCCGAACATCGAGCGCACGCCCTCGAACAGCAGCGCGCCGCCGGCGACACCGGCCGCCGTCTGCAGGGCGCCCTGCAGGAAACCGCCGCCGCGCGCGGGTTCGGCCTGCTGCGGCGGAACCTGTTGCTGCTGAGCCTGGTTGCGCTGGCCACCGAAGCCCTGCAAGGCCGAGCCGGCGCGCTCGATGAAGGATTGTGGCTGCTCGGGCGGCTGCGGTGCTTGCTGCGGCTGCTGCGCGGCGGCTTCCGCAGCCTGGACCTTGGCATGAGCCTCGCGCAAGGCGTGGTCCTGCACCAGGACGGTCTGCACCAGGGCATAGGCGGCGCCCGGTGAGCGGGCCATTTCGGCCGCGATCGCGGTTTCGGCCTCGGCGTCGCGCCCCGTCGTCGGGGCGGAACTGCGCAGGCGATTGAACAGGTCCTCGATGAGGGCTTTTTCGTTGGGGGTCATCCTGACTCTCCTTCGCGGCTGCGTCCTGAGGGGGAAGCCGCAACGCCTCCCATGTGGGTGCTGCACCTCAATCGGACAAGAACCGGCCGGAATTGGGGCGCGTTACAAAGGATTAATGCCGATTGGCCGTGCTTAATGCGCCTCTTCCCAATTGCTGGCGGCCCGTGAATCGACCTGCAACGGTACCTTGAGCTGCAAGGCCGGAAGCGCTGCGTGCTCCATCACCTGGGAGACCACCGGCAGCGTCGCCTCAACTTCCTCCTCCGGTGCTTCGAAGACGAGCTCGTCATGCACCTGCAGCAGCATCTTGGCCGAGAGCCCGGCCTTGATGAGGGCACCATCCATCCGGCTCATCGCCCGGCGGATGATGTCGGCGGCCGAGCCCTGGATCGGTGCATTGATGGATTGCCGCTCGACGAAGGCCCGCTCGGAGGGGTTCTTCGATTCGATCGCCGGAAAATGCATCTTGCGGCCAAAGACGGTCTCGACATAGCCACGGGCGCGGCATTCGGCCTTCATCCGGTCCATATAGTCGCGGATGCCAGGGAAGCGCTCGAAATATTTCTTGATATAGGCGCTCGCCTCCTCGCGCGGAATCGAGAGCTGGTTGGCGAGGCCGAAGGCGGAGATGCCGTAGATGATGCCGAAATTGATGGCCTTGGCGCGCCGCCGCACCTGGGGATCCATGCCCTGCACCGGCACGCCGAACATCTCGGAGGCCGTCATGGCGTGAATGTCGACGCCGTCCTCGAAGGCCTTGGTCAGTTGCGGGATCTCGGCGACATGGGCGAGTACGCGCAGCTCGATCTGCGAATAGTCGGCCGAGATCAGCTTGGCGCCGGGAGCGGCGATGAAGGCCGAGCGGATCTTGCGCCCTTCCTCAGTGCGCACCGGAATGTTCTGCAGATTGGGCTCGGAGGAGGAAAGGCGCCCCGTGGTGGTCGCCGCTAGGGAATAGGAGGTGTGGACCCGGCCTGACTTGGGGTTCACATAGGTGGGCAGGGCGTCGGTATAGGTCGATTTGAGCTTGGTGAGCTGGCGCCAGGCCACGATGCGCCGCGGCAGTTCCAGGCCCTGGTCGGCCAAGTCCTCCAGCACCTGGGCCGAGGTCGCCCATTGGCCGGTGGGAGTCTTCTTGCCGCCGGGGAGCCCCATCTTGCCGAACAGGATGTCGCCGAGCTGCTTGGGCGAGCCGACATTGAAGTTCTCGCCGGCGAGTTCGTGGATCTCCGCCTCGAGCCGGGCCGCGCTCTGGGCGAATTCGCCCGACAGACGCGCCAGGATCTGGCGGTCGATCATGATGCCGCGCGATTCCATGTTGGCGAGCACGGCGACGAGCGGGCGCTCCAGCGTCTCGTAGATGGTGACCAGCCCCTCGGAGACCAGGCGAGCCTTGAGCAGCAGCCACAGCCGCAGGGTGACGTCGGCATCCTCGGCGGCATAGGCGGTAGCGCGCTCGATAGTGACCTGGTCGAAGCCGATCAGCGACTTGCCGGAGCCGCAGACTTCGGAAAAGGCGATCGGCTTATGGCCGAAATGGCGTGACGAGAGTTCGTCCATGCCGTGATTGCCACGCCCGCCATCGACGACATAGGACATCAGCATGGTGTCGTCATAGGGCGCGATCTTGACGTTCTCCTCGCCCATCACCAGCGTGTCATATTTCAGGTTCTGGCCGATTTTCAGCACGCCGGGATCTTCGAGCAGGCCCTTCAACCGCTTTAGAGCCTCGCCGGCATCGACCTGCCCGGCCATCATGCCGCCGCTGAACAGGTCCGCCTTGTCGCGATGGCGCAGGGGCACATAGCAGGCCTTGCCCGGCTCGACCGACAGGGAGAAGCCGACGAGATCGGCCTGAAGGGCGTCGAGCGAGGTGGTTTCCGTGTCGAAGGCGACATAGCCGCGTTCGCGGGCCCTGATAATCCAGCCGTCGAGCGCTTCCAGGCTGGCGACGGTTTCATAGGAGCCGCTGTCGAAGGGAATGGCGGTGAGCCTGGCCTTGACGCTTTCCACCACGGCGGAGGGCGTGCCGGCCCCCGTGGCAACCGCCGGAGCGGCAGAGACGCCGTCCGCACCCGGCTTGGGCGCCGGCGTCCTCGCCGGGGCGGGCGAGAAATCGCTGTCGGGGATCTTCAGCGCCTCATCGGGCGCGATATCGGCGACGTCGAGGCCGGCATCCTCGGCGATGCGGCGGGTCAATGTGGAGAATTCCATCGCCTTCAGGAAGGCGATGGCGCCCTTGGCGTCGAGCCCGGGGGCGATCAGGTCCTCGATCGGCGTTTCCAGGGTGACGTCGGTGACGAGCTTCACCAGTTCGCGCGAGATGCGGGCGAGCTTGACGTTCTCGGGGTCGGTCAGGCTCTCGCGGCGCTTGGGCTGCTTGATCTCGCCGGCGCGGGCGAGGAGCCCTTCGAGGTCGCCATATTCATTGATCAACTGCGCCGCCGTCTTGACGCCGATGCCAGGCACGCCGGGGACATTGTCGGTGGAATCGCCGGCCAGGGCCTGCACATCCACCACCTTGTCCGGCGTCACGCCGAACTTTTCGAGCACTTCGGCCTCGGCGATCAGGCGTTCGGGTCGCGAACCCTTGGCCTTCTGGTCGCCGGAAGCAGGATCGAACATCACCACGCCGGGCTGGATGAGCTGCATCAGGTCCTTGTCGGCGGAGACGATGGTGACGTCGGCGCCGGCCTTGACGGCGATGTCGCAATAGGTGGCGATCAGATCGTCCGCTTCGTAGCGGGACTGTTCCACCGGCTTCAGGCCGAAGGCGCGCACGGCAACCCGCATCAGCGGGAATTGCGGAACCAGTTCTTCCGGCGGCGGGGGACGGTGGCCCTTATAGGGCGGGTAGATCTCCTTGCGGAAGGAATCTTCCGACTTGTCGAAGATGATGCCGAGATGGGTGGGCCGCTTGCCCATCACCCCTTCCTTGATCATCTTGTGCAGCACATTGCAGAACAGGCGCACCGCACCCGTGGGTAGGCGGTCGGAGCGGTAATTGTAACGGGCGTCCTGGTTGATCGACTGGAAATAGGCCCGGAAGATGAAGGACGAACCGTCGACCAGAAAGACGTGGTCGCCCTTTCCGGGTGCGCGCGGAGCAGAAGTCATCAGGGCCTCGTCTTCGGTCTGTTCAAGACTGATTCTTGGAGCGCGATCATACAGGCTCGCATCCAGAAGGCGAGCCTGGGAGCGTAGATCGGAGCGCGGACTTCTCAGCGACACGCCTGCATGTCGCTGAGACGCGCTCCGATCATTGCGCCTTTTCGGGCAAGTATCTACATTCGCCCCATGGCATTTTCATCCGAAGAGCTGGAGCGTTACGCCCGGCATGTCGTCATGCACGAGGTCGGCGGCGCCGGGCAGCAGGCTTTGTCGCGGGCTCGCATCCTGGTCATCGGCGCGGGCGGGCTCGGCGCCCCGGTGCTGCTCTATTTGGCGGCGGCGGGCGTCGGCACGCTCGGCATCGTCGATGACGACATCGTGTCGCTCTCCAACCTGCAGCGCCAGATCATCCACGCCACGCCCGATATCGGCCGTCCCAAGGTCGAGACGGCCGGGGAGGCGATCGAAAGACTCAATCCGCATGTGACGGTGGTTCCGCATGCGATGCGCATCGATCCCACCAATGCGGCTGAACTGATCGCATCCTATGATCTGGTGATAGACGGCTCGGACAATTTCGACACCCGCTATGCCGTCTCCGATGCCTGCTTCCATGGCCGCAAGCCGCTGGTCATGGGGGCGCTCGGCGTGTTCGACGCGATGCTGACCACGCTGCGGCCCTTCGAGACCAATGCCGAAGGCGAGCCCAATCCGACCTGGCGCTGCCTCTTCCCGCAGAAACCGCCGCCGGGCACCATTCCAAGCTGTTCGGAGGCCGGCGTGCTCGGTGCGCTTGCCGGCGTGGCCGGCTCGATGATGGCGCTGGAAGCGATCCGCGAGATCGTCGGATTCGGCACCGGCCTCACTGGCCGCCTGATCCATCTCGATGCGCGCGACATGCGCTTCGGCGAGACCCTCTATGGCTGGGACCCCGACAACCCGCTGAATGGCGAAGCCGCGCAAGCAACGGGCGAAACGGCGATGGCGCTTCCCGGCTGAGTGTGGCATTGCTGCCTTCATGACCGAACCGCGATCCTATAGCCGCGTCTTTCTGCGCGCCCTCAATCTCGAAGCCCATATCGGCTATTACGAGCATGAGAAGGGCGTGACCCAGCCCCTGATCGTCGATGTCGAGCTGACTTTGGCTGAAGCACGTTTCGGCGACGACGATATCGAGGGCACGATCGACTATGACAAGATCGCTGCCATCGGGCGTGAACTGGCCGCCAGCCATGCCGATCTCCTCGAGACCTTCGCCGAGCGGCTGGCGCAGCGCTGCCTTGCCTTCGACCGCGCCGCCGCGGTGCGCGTGCATGTCGAAAAGCCTCGCGCCGTGCCGGGCGCCATGGCCGGGGTCGAGATCCTGCGCGTGAAGTGAGGCGGGAAGCGCCCGACACCCACTTCGGAGCCTGCATTACAATTTGGCAAGGCTGGGTTCCCTCGCCGGGCGCGTCCCTCTATTTTGCGCGCGATTGTTCAATCGGGTTGAGATTCCACATGGAAAAAATGATCGAGCGCTGCCTCGTCGCATCGCGCTGGGTGCTGGCGCCCTTCTATATCGGGCTGGTCATCGCCCTGTTCGTCGTTCTGCTGAAATTCGGGCAGGAATTGCTCCACTATGTCGTTGGCGCCTATGGCTTCACGACCGAGGAGACGGTGATCGGCGTGCTGGAGCTGGTTGACCTGGCCCTGCTGGGCAGCCTGATCCTGATCGTGATCTTTTCGGGCTATGAGAATTTCGTCTCCAAGATCGACGGCACCGAACATCTGACCTGGCCGAACTGGATGACCAAGGTCGATTTCGCCGGCCTCAAGCTCAAGCTGCTGGCCTCGATCGTGCTGATCTCGGCGATCCAGTTGCTTAAAGGCTTCATGCAGATCGAGAAGCTGACCGACCGCGACCTCTATTGGCTGGTCGGCATCCATATGGTGTTCATGATATCGGGCGTGCTGCTGGCCTTCTCCGACCTGTTGCAGGCCAAGGCGGGCCATCCCGATGACTGAGGCCGCCGGCGTGGCGCCGCTCAACTGCTCATGCCGCCATCGACCGGAATGCCGGCACCGGTAATGAAGCTGGCGGCGTCGGAGGCGAGGAAGACGGTGACGTCGGCCACTTCGCGGATCTCGGCGAGCCGTCCCAGCGGCGTCTGGCCGACGACATGGCCGACCGCCGCGCCGGTATCCGGAAACATCCCGGTCCCCACCACATCCTGCGTCAGTTTCCGGCCCATCTCGGTGGGAATCAGACCGGGATGGATGCAGTTGACGCGCACGCCATAGCCGAGCTTGCCGGCTTCGGCAGCGCCGATGCGGGTGATGCGGTCGACGGCGGCCTTGCTGCCGGAATAGCCGGCAATGGTTGGGAATACGATGGTGGCTGCGACCGAGGCGATGTTGATGAGCGCACCGCCCTTGCCGGCTGCTCCGCCCGGCCGCATCGCCCGGAAGGCGTGCTTCATGCCAAGCAGCGTGCCGACGACATTGACATCGAACATGTGCCGCAGGCTGTCGGGCTCGATCTCGGTTACCAAAGCGGTGACTTCCACGCCGGCGTTGTTCACCAGGATGTCATAGCCGCCGATCTGCTCGATCGTGGTCGCGACGGCGTTCTCCCACTGAGCCTCGTCGGTGACGTCGAGCGCTACGAAGCCGTAGGCGCCGCCATGGCGCGCCAGGCTGGAAGCGGCTTGCCGGCCGAGATCTTCGAGGATGTCGCCGATCATTACGTCGGCGCCGGCCTGGGCCAGGGCTTCGGCGATGCCTGCACCGATACCGCGCGCTCCGCCGGTTACCAGGGCCTTGCGGCCCGCCAGATCGAATCGATCAGCCATCCGACTCCCTCCCGATCATGCAAGGCAGCGGGATGGAGAATACCCGTCTCCCCGGCAAGCGCGAGAATGGCGTTTCGCTCGACCCCGGGCAAGGCCCGGAAACAGGCCGGTGGCGGTCAGGCCATTCCTACGGCGCTGCGATGACCTGGCTGCAGGCGGTGGGCAGATCGCTCAGGGTGAGCTGGCGCGGCGGGTGCGGCGGCTTGGGACGCGGCTTGGGATGCAGCACCGCATCCGAGAACCAGTAATCGAGTTCCTTGCCACAGCCTTCATCGCCTGTCGGCGGCTTTTGTGGCGTGCAGGTCGGGCTGCCGCGCGGGCAGGTGATGCGGACATGGAAATGATAGTCGTGCCCATACATCGGGCGCACCTTGCCGAGCCAGGAGCGATCTCCGGTGGCATCGCGGCACATCGCCTTCTTGATGGCTGCGTTGACGAAGATGCGCTCGACCGCCGGATCCTGGGCGGCGGCGCGCACGATGCCCATCTGGCCCGCCGTCCAGGAGCGCGAGACGTCGAGCCGGTCGGAACGCACCATCATCACGGCACTTTTGGTCTCGCGTTCGGCGACGCTCAGCCGGCGATCCGGCATCGGCGTCAGCCAGATGTCGGCGTCGAGTCCGATCTGATGCGAGGCATGGCCCGTCAGCATCGGGCCGCCGCGCGGCTGCGCCATGTCGCCGATCAGGATGCCGGGCCAGCCGGCCACGGTTGGGGCCTTGGCGGCGAGGTTCTTCACCACCCGGATCACGGCGGCATTGCCCCAGGCGCGATTGCGCGAAGGCCGCATGACCTGCCAGGTCGGACCATCAGCCGGCAATTCCACGCCGTTCGACAGGCAGCCCTTGGCATAGAAGCCGATCGAGCCGAGGCCGACATTGGCCGGCGTCGCGGCGCGGCCGAAGAGCTGCTTGGCGGGCGTGGCTGATGTCACCGCGCCGAGCGGCGGCAGCTTGTAGCCGGGCGGGGTGATGTCTTGCGACAGGGCCGGCGCATGGCTCGCCAGGGTCAGCAGCGCCGCCAGCGGCAGGGCGGCCTTGAACGGCGGGAAGATCCTGACGAAACGGCGCATGCATGCTCCCGCAAAGTGATTCGTGACGCCATCCTATCCTGTCTTTGCTGGAACGGCAGCATCGGGCGGCAATCCCTCGGGTTTCGCATCACGCCAGCCGGCGGGCGGAAACCGAAAATTAACCATGTTAGATTCATGCTTTGTTCGGTTTCGGGTGGATTTGCATCCTGTGCAAAAGCGCATGGCGAATGAAGGCCCGGGACGGCCAATGTCAGCGAACCGTATCGAGGAACCTGTCATGCCTGCCCTGCATCTGAGCGCGAGCTTCCGCTGGATCACCGTTGCCTTCACGCTTCTTGTCGCCGCGCTCTGCCCGCTCTCGCCGGCCTCCGCGGGCATCGTGGCCAAGGTCGACATCGCCAGGCAACGCATGACCGTGATCGTCGATGGCAATGTCGAGGCGATCTGGGCGGTATCGACGGCAAGGCGCGGCTACTATACCCCGCGCGGGGTATACCGCCCCAAGCTGCTCAAGCGCATGCACTACTCGAAGAAATACGACAATTCCCCGATGCCCTATTCGGTGTTCTTCAAGGGCGGCTATGCCGTGCACGGCACCTATTCGGTCAAGCAGCTCGGCCGTGCTGCCTCCCATGGCTGCATCCGGCTAGCGCCGTCCCACGCCGCCGCGCTCTACCAACTCATCCGTCACCGAGGCATGTCGGATACGCGGGTGGTGATCGGATAAGCAGAATTTCACGGTGAGGCCCCATTCGTGGGCCTCACCGGGAAATTCTGCGAATGTTTGATAGTATGCAGGCTCCTCTATTTCACCAGTTTGGGCCGGTAATAGCTGCGAATCTGCATATCAGCCGTGCACATTCGCGCGAGAAGCCGTTCCGCTTCTTGACGCTGGGCCGGTGCATTCCTAGCTTGAGGGCAACGGATATTTGCATGGCGATTCCGCCATTCCCGCTGTGGAGATTCTCGAAATGGGTGCCAACACGATCAAGGTCACGGATGCCTCGTTCGCTAATGACGTGCTGAATTCGGCTGAGCCGGTTGTCGTCGATTTCTGGGCCGAGTGGTGCGGGCCCTGCCGCATGATCGCGCCCGCTCTCGACGAGATCGCCACCGAGATGGCCGGCAAGGTCAAGATCGCCAAGCTGAACGTCGACGAGAACCCCCAGATTGCTTCGCAGTTCCGGGTGATGTCGATTCCCATGCTGATCATATTCAAGGACGGCAAGCCCGTTGCCCAGAAGGTCGGCGCTGCTCCCAAGGGCGAACTGTCGCGCTGGGTTTCGGCCTCGGCCGCCTGAGGCCAGAATTATTTATTCGAGCGGACGTTCTTGCGTCTGTTTGGTGTTGAAGGCGGCCCCTCGGCCGCCTTTTTCATGTCGCCAGTGTCGCGGCACGCAGGGCGTCGGCATCACCGATCCTCAAGCCAGCGGCCTCGATCGCCTGGCGTGCCAGCACCACCAATTCGGCGTTGTCCCGGGCCAGCGTGCCATCGGGACGGTGGAGATTGTTCTCGAAGCCGACGCGGGCATGCCCGCCCCGCCGCGCTGCCGCGGTGACGCAAGCCACTTCCTGCGGCCCGAAGGAGCAAAGGCTCCAGGGATCGAAACGGGGCATGCCCTCGGCGAGGAAGGGCAGGAGATCGTCGGGCTGTGAGGTCTGGTCCGCCGTATAGCGGCCGAGCACATAGAGTACGGGCAGTTTCTCGAAAGGAATGAGGCCCCGCCGTTGAAACTCGGCAAGGCGTCTGGCCTCGTCCGGCGTGTAGAGGATGATCTGCGGCATGGCGCCGATCAGCCTGAGAAACAGCAGCAATTCGGCAAAGGCGGCTTCCTCGGCGGTGTCAGGCACCAGTTCGCGCAGTGCGAGCGATACGGCCTCCGGCCGGGTGGCGCGGATGACGGCTCTCTGCTCGGCGGGCGAATAGAGGCCGAGCGCCTCGCTGGTGATCTGCACCACGAGATCCTTGCCTGTCACGGCGCCAATCGCGGTGATGACGGCGCGATAGGCCTCGGCATCGAGCAAATGGTCGCCATCGTTGCGCCGGACATGGACATGGATCATGGCCGCGCCGGCCTCGAGACAGGTCGTGGCTGTTTGTGCCAGGGCGGAGGGCGTCATCGGCAAGGCCGGATGGTCCGCCTTGGTACGCCGGCCGCCATTGGGGGCGACGGCAATGAAGCGCGGGGTATAATCCGGCGTAACCGACAAAATCCGTCTCCGAGCGAGGCTTCATTTGTATCAATACGATAGCATCTGATACGTTTGTTTCAATAATCCTTCCGACGGAGTGCATGGGCATGAACGGGCTTGTGGATCTCGACGGCTTGGCCGGCGAGATCGTCAGGGGCTTCGACGCAATGCCGGCGCAAATCAGGGCTGCCGCGCGCTATGTGCTGGAGAATCCGCGTGATGTTGCTCTGCTGTCGATGCGGGAACAGGCGCGACGTGCCGGCGTTCAGCCGGCGACCATGATGCGGCTTGCCCGCCAACTGGGCTTTGACGGTTACGAGGCCCTGCGGGAACTGCACGCCGATACGCTGCGGGAAGTGCCGACGGGCTTTGCAGGCAAGGCGGGCGACCATCTCGCCCGGCAGGGGCGCGTCGGTGACGAAGGACTGGCCACTGCCATGCTCGGCATGCTCAGCGCCCAGCTCGGCGGGCTTGTGGCAGGCAGGCCCCTTGCCGCATTCGCCGCTGCCGCGCAAACCCTTGCCTCGGCGCGCCGTATCCTTTGTCTCGGCCTGCGGGCGAGCCATCCCGTCGCCTGGCATCTGCATTATGCACTCACCCTTATCGGCAGGCCCAGCATGTTGCTCGATGGAATCGCCGGCATCGGGGCCGACGCTCTCGTCGATGCCGCCCCGGGTGACGTGATGGTGGCCGTCAGCCTGCAGCCCTATACGCGCCTCACCCTCGAACTCGCCGAGCATGCCGCTTCGCGTGGGCTGTCCGTCCTGGCCATCACCGACAGCGAAGTGGCGCCGCTCGCCAGGATCTCCCGCCATCACCTCATCATGCCGACCGCGAGCCCCTCCTTCCTCCATGCCGTGACGCCTGCCTTCGCTGCGGCCGAAGTGCTGGCCGCGCTGGTGGCCGGCCATGACGGCGAGGCGGCGCTCGCCGCCTTGCGCCGGACGGATGCGCATCTGGCCGCCCTCGGCACCCATCTGACCTGACGCCCAGCGCCGAAACTCCCGGGAGCCTCCCCATGAGCCATCTGCTCCACCGCGCCGCCAATGCCGTCATGCCGGTCGCCGTCGGCGGGCAGGGCATCGAACTGATCGATGCCGCCGGCAAGCGCTATATCGATGCCTCTGGCGGGGCCGCTGTCTCCTGTCTCGGCCATGGCCACCCCGCCGTGCTGGAGGCCCTGCACCGCCAGCTCGACAGACTCGCCTATGCCCATACCTCCTTCTTCACCACCGAGATCGCCGAGAGGCTGGCGGACTGCCTGATCGCCCAGGCGCCCGTCGGGATCGAGCGGGTCTATCTCGTCAGTGGGGGCTCGGAGGCGATCGAAGCGGCCTTGAAGATGGCGCGGCAATATTTCGTCGAGAGGGGCCAGTCGGAGCGCCGGCATGTCATCGCCCGGCGCCAGAGTTTTCACGGCAACACCCTGGCGGCGCTCGCCGCCGGCGGCAATCAGTGGCGGCGCGCCCAGTTCCAGCCGCTGCTGATCGAAACGCACCATATCGACCCCTGCTTCGCCTATCGCTTCCAGGCACCGGGCGAGAGCGAGGAGGATTATGCGGTCCGGAGCGCGCAGGCCCTCGAAGACAAGATCCTGGAGCTGGGGCCGGGCAAGGTCATGGCCTTCCTGGCGGAAACGGTGGTGGGTGCCACCGCTGGTGCCGTGCCGCCCGTCGCCGGTTATTTCACGCGCATCCGCGACATCTGCGACCGCCACGGCGTCCTCTTGATCCTGGACGAGGTCATGTGCGGCATGGGGCGCACGGGCACGCTACATGCCTGCGAGCAGGAAGGTGTGGTGCCCGATCTCATGACCATCGCCAAGGGCCTTGGTGGCGGCTACCAGCCGATCGGCGCCGTCCTGCTCAGCGCTGCCATCTTCGAGGCCTTCGCCGGAGGATCGGGTTTTTTCCAACACGGCCATACCTATGTGGGCCATCCCATGGCGGCGGCCGCCGCCTTGGCCGTGCAGGAAACAATCGTACGCGATAGTCTTCTCGCCAATGTCGAGGCCATGGGCGATCACCTGCAGGAACGGCTGGAACAGCGTTTTACCAACCATGGCCATATCGGCGATATTAGGGGGCGGGGCCTGTTCCGCGCCATCGAATTCGTCGCTGATCGCAGCAGCAAGCAGCCTCTCAATCCCGCCCTCAAGCTGCACGCCGCGGTCAAGCGCGAAGCGATGGCGCGAGGGCTGATGGTCTATCCGATGGGCGGTACCATCGACGGTGCGCAGGGGGACCATGTTCTGCTGGCGCCGCCCTTCATCATCGAATGCAAGGAGGTCGATGCCGCGGTCGAGCGCCTGGGGGACGCCGTCGATGCCGCCTTGGCCAGCATGCCGGCCGGAAGCACCTGAACCGCGCCCGATACTGCTGAATGGCAGGAAGATACGGTTCTATCGACGCAGGCCGAAATCCCGTTTAGCAATGAAGCCCTCGGAGCCGTGAGCTGCCGGCGGGCCGTTGAGACGGCTTTGGGGAGCGGCCGCGCCGAGAAGACCGGCATTCCCGGGTAAACCGGGACAGCCAGAGCCTGCTTCGCCCGATCTGGTTCGAATCAGGCCCTGAACTTCAAAGGAATGGGCGCGACATTCCGGCCTCGGGGGGCGGAAGCCGTGCCAGTCAGAGGAGGAGCCTATGCATCACGTCCGTCCGGCGATCGTCGCCGGCCTCGCCGTCTCGCTGACCTTTACGCCGCTTGCCGGAGCCTTTGCCGCTTCGCCGGCGCCAGTGGAGGCCGAGCACGGCATGGTCGTCACTACCCAGCGCCTGGCCACCCAGGCCGGCGTGGATGTCCTCAAGAAAGGTGGCAACGCCATCGATGCCGCTGTCGCGGTCGGCTACACGCTGGCGGTGGTCTGGCCTGAAGCCGGCAATATCGGTGGCGGGGGCTTCATGACCATCCGCACCAAGGACGGCAAGTCGACCTTCATCGATTTCCGTGAGCGGGCGCCGGCCGCGTCCACCAAGAACATGTATCTCGACGACAAGGGCAATCCGGTGAAGGGGGCCTCGACGGATGGCTATCTCGCCGTCGGCGTGCCCGGCTCGGTGGCCGGCTTCGAATATGCCCGCGAGAAATATGGCTCCCTGCCGCGCAAGGACCTGATGGCATCAGCCATCCGCTATGCCAAGGATGGCTATGTGCTCGGCCAGGGCGACGTTGCCTCCGTCAAGGAGAATGCCGATTGGCTCAAGCGTGATTCGAACGCGGCCAAGATCTTCCTCCAGGCCGATGGCTCGCCCCATGCGGTTGGCGACACCTTCAAGCAACCCGATCTCGCCGCTTCGCTGGCGGCCATTTCCGAGAAGGGCCAGGATGCCTTCTACAAGGGCGCGATCGCCGATGCCATCGTCAAGGCTTCAGGTGCCAAGGGCGGCATCCTGAAGAAAGAGGATTTCGAGCAGTACAAGGTGCGCGAGCTCGAGCCCGTGAAGTGCAATTATCGCGGCTACGACATCATCTCCTCACCCCCGCCGAGTTCCGGCGGCGTGATCATCTGCGAGATCCTCAACGTGCTGGAGGGCTATCCGCTCTCCTATCTCGGCGCCGATTCGGCCAACACCGTACATCTGATGGTCGAGGCGATGCGCTATGCCTATGTCGACCGCAATTCCAGTCTCGGTGACCCCGATTTCGTCAAGAACCCCGTCCCGCATCTGCTGGACAAGAACTACGCCGCCGAGATCCGGGCCAAGATCAATCCCTACAAGGCTGGCGTCTCCAAGGATTTGATGCCCAAGGGCATGGGCGAGTCCAAGGAAACCACGCATTATTCGATCATCGACAATGACGGCAATGCCGTCGCCGTCACCTACACGCTGAACGGTTCCTATGGCGCCGGCGTGGTGGCAGAAGGCACCGGCATCCTGCTCAACAACGAGATGGACGATTTCACCGCCAAGCCCGGTGTGCCCAATCTCTACGGCCTGGTGCAGGGCGAGGCCAATGCCATCGAACCCAAGAAGACGCCGCTCTCCTCGATGAGCCCCACCGTCGTCACCAAGGACGGCAAGCCCTTCATGGTGATCGGCAGCCCCGGCGGCTCGCGCATCATCACCATCACATTGCAGGCCATCCTCAATGTGATCGACCATGGTCTCGACATCCAGGAAGCGGTCGACGCGCCGCGTATCCACCATCAATGGCTGCCCGACCAGATCTATACCGAGCCGCAGGCTCTCTCGCCCGACACTATCAAGCTGCTGGTCGAGATGGGCTACAAGGTGGACGAAGGCGATCCGGCCTGGCCGGTGTGGGGCAAGGCAGCCGGCATCCTGGTCGGCGGCAAGGATCTCGCCACCATCAAGAAAGGTGATGGCGCCCGCTATAACGGCGCCATGGATAGCCGTGTCGAATCAGGGTTGGCGGCCGGATATTGAGGGCACGCCTGTACTTGAAAATACGCGACGTTTGTCATTGCCGGGCTTGACCCGGCAATCCCGGCTAGTTCTTCGGAGAGCGAAGCATCTGGATGCCCGGGTCAAGCCCGGGCATGACAAAGGTCGGCACTTCCGTCGTTACGATCAGGCCTGCTTTTCGGCCTCGGCGGCCTGTTTCGGGCCGCCGCGGGCGACGCCGACCATGGCCGGGCGCAGCACGCGCGTGCCGATCGAATAGCCGACCTGCACCACCTGGGCCACAGTGCCGTTGGGCACGGAAGGATCGGGCACCTCGAACATGGCCTGGTGGAAATTGGGGTCGAAGCGCTCGCCCTTCGGGTCGAGCTTCTTGACGCCGTGCTTTTCCAGCGAGCGCAGCATTTCCTTTTCGGTGAGCTCGACGCCTTCCATCAAAGCCTTGACGGCCTCGTCGGTCTCGCGTGCCCCGGCGGGTACGCTGGCCAAAGCGCGCTCCATATTGTCAGCCACGCCAAGCATGTCGCCCGCGAACTTCGCGATGGCGTATTGGCGTGCATCGTTGAGCTCGCGCTCGCCGCGGCGGCGGACATTCTCGACCTCGGCCAAGGTGCGCAGCAGGCGATCCTTCAGCTCGGCATTTTCGGCCTGCAGCCTGGCAAGGACCTCGAATGCTTCGTCATTCACGGCGGTCTGGTCGGCGCCGGCCTGTTCGCCACCAACCTGGCCCGTGCTGTCCGCCGTCGGCGCCGCCGGGGCGGCCGACTCGGCCGCAGTGCGGGTCTCGGCTTTGGCTTCGGGTTTGGTCTTGTTGGTCATTTCACCTTTTCCAACTCATGTTCGGCCGGGATATCAGCGTCCTGGCCGATAAAATCAAGGGTTGATGCAGCGGACGGCCTCAAACCGCTCGTTTTGTTTCAGTGCCGGTGCCGCTCGACCAGCGCCAGAGCGGCGGCGAAGGCGCTTTCGACGTCGAGGGCGGTGGTGTCGAGCACATGGGCGTCGGGCGCCGGCTTCAGGGGGGCATCGGCACGTCCGGCGTCACGGGCGTCGCGCTTGCGGATATCGGCGAGGACGGCTTCGAAGGGGGGAGCATCGCCGCGCTTTTCCAGTTCGAGATGGCGGCGCTTCGCCCGGATCTCGGCATCGGCGGTCACGAAGATCTTCACCTCGGCGCCGGGGGCGACGACCGTGCCGATGTCGCGCCCATCGAGTACGGCGCCGCCGCGCTGATGGGCGAAGCGTCGCTGCAGGTCGAGCAGAGCCTTGCGCACTTTGGGATGGGCCGCGACCACGGAGGCCGCTTCGCCCATTTCGCGCCCGCGTAGCCGGCTCTCGTCGAAACTGGCGACGTCGAGCCCGTCCGCGATCTCGGCGGTGGCGTCCGCATCCTCGAGGTCGAGGCCCTCGTCGAGCGCCGCCCGCCCGACGGCGCGATAGAGCAGGCCGGTATCGAGATGAGGCAGGCCGAGATGCGCGGCCAGGCGCTTGGCCAGGGTTCCCTTTCCGGACGCGGCGGGACCATCAATGGCAATGATCATAATGGGGCACCAGATTACACATCAGGGGGAGGAAGGCGGGATTTTCGCCGGCAGGGTTACGACCGCGGGCCGGAGCGTGGGGCGGCCCTGCAGCACGATACGGCGTCCGGTGCCCTCGGGTGATATCGCGACATCGGCCCCGAACGGCCCGAGCAGATGCGCAGCATCGTCAGGCGATCTGAAGCTCGAGACAGCCTCGCTTGTCGCTTGCGGCGCGATGACGGCGGTCTCACCGGGCGCATTGAGGCCGGCCAGCAGCACCGCCGCACTCACCAGGTTCGGGGGCACCGGCGAGGAGGCGCCGCTATCGGGCACGTGCCAGAGGATCGGCACAGGATCGACCGCGCCGCGCAAGGTCAGGGGCAGGCGCACACCCTCGGCGGCGGCGACGATCTCGGCACCCATCCGCGTCAAAGGCGTCAATACAGGCATCATCGGGCAGGTCCGCAGCGTGGCGTCGCCATCAAGGGTAGCCGTGATGCCATGGCTGGCAATGACGCCCATCATCAGCACCGCACCTGCCAGCGACCCCCCGATATCGAGGCTGCCCTCCGGCGAAAGCAGGCCGCCGACGCCGACACCACGGATACACCAGGCCGCATCGCCACCCCGTTCGATTGCGGCGCCGAGCCTGCGACAGGCCTCCGCCATCGCCACGACGTCACGACTACCCACCAGGCCCTCGATGCGTGTCTCACCCACGCTGAGCAGCGCCAGAATCAGGGCGAGCAGGCCGATGCTTTCCTCGCCCTCGGCCTTGTTTCTGTCGGCCGCCCCGGAGGACCGGCGCGCAGGAGGCGAAGCGGTCTGGGAGGGCGATGCGAGCAAGAGGCGGCTCCGGAGCGATGGAAGGGGTCTACGGCAAGGACGAATGCCGATGGCAGGATTCTCACTCCTGCATGGCGCACCCGGCAGGTTCGGTCCGGCCACACGCCCTAGCATGGATGGCCCGAGGGGGCAAAGCCGGCGGTGCCAGGAAATCTTGATTCAAGCCCTTGCCAGATCGCGAAAAAACGCCATCTTTGCGATTCTCATTGACAGGGACGCTTCTAGTCTGTAGCGGCCTCGCACTTCGATTTCCGACATAAGGTATACGCCGTGGCCAGACCCGAACTTGGCACGAAACGCGTCTGTCCGACGACTGGGCGCAAATTCTACGATCTCAACAAGGATCCGATCATCTCGCCCTATACCGGCCAGGTGGTCGTCATCGCCGCAGCGCCGCTGCTGCGTGGTCGTCCCGAGGCGGTTGCGCCGCGAGTCGACCAGACCGAGGAAGACACCGATCTCGATCCCGCAGCGGACGCCGAACTGATCAGCCTCGAGGAGGCCGATGACGAGGCGAGCGCCGCCAAGACGGTCGTCGGCGACGACGATATCGACGTCGAAGACGATCCGGTGGCCGACGATACCTTCCTCGAGGAAGATGAGGACGAGAACGACGATGTCACCGATCTGATCGGCGACGGCATCGAGGATGACGAGGAAAGCTGAGGCTCGCAGCGGGCCTCGCCGGAGACGCGGAGCCAGCATGGAGCCGCGTCTTTTTCCCAATCGGAAGATTTTCCAAATTTTCTTCGCAAGACGTCTTGCATCGGGCCGCGAAACGTGACAAACGAGCGGCCCGTCGGCGGTGACGCCGAGGGACACCGAAGCAGCTCCCAGGCTGCTTTGAAAAGTGGGGTCATAGCTCAGCTGGGAGAGCGCTACAATGGCATTGTAGAGGTCGGCGGTTCGATCCCGCCTGGCTCCACCACTTCCTCCCAAGCTTCAATGATGAGAAGCTTGGTTCCACCAAGCCCGCTGGCACGCAAGCGGGCTTTTTTATTGCCCGACGCAAGCCGATTCGAAGGATTGCATTGCCTCCATCCGGGCGAGCGCCTAGAGTTCGATGGCGTTCCGTTCGGTTATCTCGCATGCCGGTGGATCATCGCAGTTCGACTGCAGCTTGCCGAGCCCGCTTGGTCCTGTGTTTCGCAGGCGATAGCCTAGGTGGCCGGGATCGGCGAAGATGACCGAGGCAAGAGATGCCAAGCAAAGGGAGATAAAGCATGCGCTTTTCACTCAAGGCCTTGTTCGCTGTCGTCATGATGCTCGGCGGACTGGCTGTCACCTCGACGCCGTCTTCGGCCCTGCCGGTGGCACCGGTCGAGCGGGCGGCCCCCATGGCGAATGCCCTGGAAGGCTCGGCCCAGGTTCAGCAGGCGCAGTATTACTACTACCGCCGCCACTATCGGCCGCGCTACTACCGGCCCTACCGGTATTATCGCCCCTATCGGCGCTATTATCGGCCGCGCTACTATTACCGGCCCTATTACCACCGCCGCTACTATTACGGCTACTGAGCCCGCTAGGCTTCATAGTCGGGAGGCCCGTTGGCCGGGCCTCCTGGTTGGCTGCCGTGCGTCGGCATCCCCTAGCAGAGCTTTCCGACGAGGCCCGCGGATGGGCCTCGTCGGAAAGCTCCGAAAACAGCCGGTATCTTGCGGATTCCTTTCGATCGTGCCTGTGGTTTGATCGAAAGGAATCCACTTCGGCTGGCATGGAACCATAGGCTGATCCACGCGTTCTCCACCCTGGGACCAGCAAGGGTTCCGTTTCGATGTCAAAGCGCCTTGCGATCCGGAGGACAGTCGCCCATCGCGGGCAATAGCCTTCCAAGGGCGTGTTTGGCGTCAGGCCTGACAGAGGGGTGCAGCATGGATAATCTGCAGGTGGGTTGGATCGGAGCCATCATTATCGGCGGGCTGGCGGGTTGGCTGGCCGAGATGTTCATGAAGAGCAATATGGGCCTCCTCATGAATATCATCCTCGGCATTATCGGCGCAGCTGTCGCCAATTTGGTGCTGGGCATGTTCGGCGTGGTGCTTGGCGGCTGGGTCGGCTACCTCATTGCCGGATTCATCGGCGCCTGTGTGCTGATTGCGCTTGGAAGAATGCTGAAACGATCCGCCTGACAAAACGACGGCCGGCGCTGTGCCGCCACGGGCTTGCCCGATGGGCGGGCGCGGCCCGGCTAGAGAACGCTGCTGGAGAACCTAGCCGGGCCGCGGCAGGGCGAGAGAGGCTCCATGCAGGGCTAGGCTATCCCCGCCTTGCGACAGTTTTGTAACAAAGGTGGGACTTCCCTGCTTCAGGCGTTGGCGGCCTGGGCGATGAAGCGGTTGAGTTCGGCGAAGTCCGCGCTCCCTTCCATCGGCCCTTGCACGGTCACGGTATGGGCGCCTGCGGCATTGGCATAGCGCAGCGCCTCCGTCACGGACTTGCCGAACCGGCGCGCCACCAGAAACGTCGCGCCGAAGCAGTCGCCGGCGCCTGTCGGATCGATCTCGGTCACCGCGAAGCCCGGCATGTCAGTGCGGCTGTCGCAATTGAAATGGCTGGCGCCGCCGGCGCCACGCTTCAGCACGATTTCCTTGATGCCCGCCGCCAGCAGGCCCGCGACCGCCTTGTCCTCGTCGGTCTCGCCGGAGAACAGTGACAATTCCTCGCCGGAGGGCAGGAAGAGATCGGTTGCGGCCAGCACGGTATGGAAAACAGCCTTACTGCCGTCGCGCAACGTCTCGCGCCGGATATTGGGGTCGAAGGAGACCGTACCGCCCCGCGCCTTGAGCCCCGGCAGGGTCTTCAGGATCATCTCGGCGACGGCTGGGACCGGCAGACCCGATCCCATGACGTGGAGATGCCCGGCCTCGGCGAGCACCGCTTCGGCTTCGGGCGTGGCGGCGATACGCCCGGCGGCGCTGTCGCGCATATTGTAGACGAAGGCACGGCCGCCGTCCGGCCGGTAGCGCACGAAGGCGCTGCCGGTTGCCGCTCCCGCATGCACGGCCACGGCGGAGACGTCGACACCATCGCGATCGAGGCGCTGGAGGTTCAGCGTACCGAAATCATCGTCGCCCACGGCCGAGACGATCGCGGCGGGGTGGCCGAGCTTGCCGACCTGATCGATGAAAATCGCCGGCGCGCCGCTCGGGAAAGGGCCGACCAATGGTTGCGGCTCCAGGAAGCCGTTGCCGGTGGTGGTGGCCATGATCTCTACCAGGATTTCGCCAATGGTGACGATCTTGCCTGCAAGCATGGATGATTCCTCGATATCGGAGAAAGGGGAACAGGATCAGCTCTGGAACAGCGTGATCGGTTGTTCGCTGGCATAGATCGCGCTCTCGTCGATGGAAAACATGCGCTGATGCATCAGGAGGGCGCCGCCGAGGGCAGGGCCCTCGACGCCGAGGCCGGAAACCTCGATGCGCGGCATCGGAAAGCCCTCGAGCAGTTCGCGCTGCATGGCCTGGGCGACCTCGGCCGCGACATGGCTGAAGACCGGCGCGACAGAGCCGCCGAGAATGATCAGGCCGGGATTGAGCACGCTGGTAACCTGGATCAAACCGGCGGCGAGCCGCTCGCCCCACACCCGCGCGGTTGTGATCGCCGCACTTTCGCCGAGGGTGAGGCCTTGCAGCAGCCTGTCGAGATCGGCCTCGCCGCCCTGGGTGCGGTAGAAGCCGAGGATGGCGTCCTTGCCGATATAGCTTTCCAGATGGCCCGGCTTGGAGCGGCCGGCCTGGATGGTGTCGCCGCCGAGCACGATCTGGCCGAACTCGCCGGCAAAGCCGGCGGAGCCGCGCAGCAGCCTGCCGCCGATGACGATGCCGCCGCCGGCACCGTTCTCGATCAGCAGGAAGGCGACGGTCTCGGAGCGATGCGCAGTGTCGCGGTAGGTCTCGGCGATGGCAAAGGCATTGGCGTCGTTTTCGATCGAGATGACGGGATCGAGGGAGGGACAGCGCCGCTTCAGCCTGTCGGTGATCATCGTCTTCAGCTTCACGTCGCGCCAGCCGAGCATCAGCCCGTTGATCACCGTGCCATCCGAGGCGAGCAGGGCCGGCAGGGTCACGCACAGGCCACGCAGGCGCTCGGGGCGGTTGAGGCTCTCGACGGCCTCGGCGATCAGCGCCACCATGCGGTCGGTGCCGGCCTCCGGGGTTTCCTGATAGGTCGGGAACGGCAGGGTGAGGCGCAGGATCTCCTGTGCCAGCATGTCGATGATGACGACGGTGAGCCGATCGACGCCGATCTCGGCGCCGAGAAAGCTGGCGCCGGCCGGGTCGATCTGCACCCGGATGCCGGGGCGGCCGGTCTTGCCGGCATTCTCGCCGCGCGGCTCGTCGCGGCGCTCGACAGCAAGGCCCTCCGTCATCAGGCCAGTGATGATGTTGCCGGTGGTCGAACGGTTGAGGCCGAGTGCCCGGGCGAGGTCGGCCCGGCTCATGCCCGCATCGCGGAACAGGGCATTAAGGGCCCTGATTTCATTGAGATGACGGACGGTTTGCGGCGTTGCCAAAATGGGGAGGTCCGCTAAGGCGTTTTGCGACGAGACGGAGTCGCCGAGAATCGCAAAGACGCATCCAAACAGGGAACTAGAGCAAACAGCGTTCAGCCGCGAACGCGGTTTGCTCCAGGATGGGAAAGGGAGACTACAGCGTCTTGCGGTCCGATGGAATCGGCAAACCGCGTAAAGGCGCGTCGAAACAAGGCGTTAGAATATCGTCACCCCGGTCTGTTCCATGAATGGACCGGAATGCAGTTCGCACCTCGGGCGGGCGTGCAAGCAGGCTGCGTTCCAGGTCGCATTCCAAGTCGCGTTCACGGCGTGCGCGCCGTCTCGGCCTTGCGCCGGGCTTCGGCATAGCGATCGTCGATGAAGGCCTTGGCGCAGCGGGCCAGCTCGACATTATCCGTCCAGGTATTGCGCCAGATCGCGCAGATGATCGAGAGATCTTCGTCGACCACCTCGGAGGAAAAGCTCTCGAAGGTCACCCAATCCTGGTAGCCGCTGGCAACGAGGGCGTCGAAAATGGCGGAGAAGTTGATCACGCCCGAGCCGAGATAGCCGCGATTGCTCTCGCCGATGTGGAAATAGCCGAGCTTGTCGCCGGCGAGCCGGATGGCCTGAGCGGGGTCTGCCTCCTCGATGTTCATGTGGAAGGTGTCGAGGTGCAGGAAGATGTTGTCCGAACCGGTATCCTTGATGAAGGCGAGGCCCTGTGCGGTGGTGTTGAGCAGGTTGGTCTCGAAGCGGTTGACGATTTCCAGGTTGAGGCTGACGCCGGCTTGCTTGGCCTTGTCGGCCAGGCGGGACAGCGTGGTCACGCTGTTGTCCCAGCCCTTGCGCGTGGGCAGGCTGCGATATTTGGTGTGCGCCGAGAAGATGATGCCGCCGAGCTTGTGCCCGCCGAGATCGCGCGTGATGGCGACCGCATCCGACAGGATCTCCTCGCCCCGGCGCACCACGGCGGCGTCCTCGCTGGAAATGTCGCCTTCCCGCGGCAGGCCCATGGTGACGGTGACGGCAAGATCATAGTCCCTGAGGCGCTGAGCCAGCCAGGACACATCGAATTTGCGGGGATCGAGGCGGGGAAATTCGATCAGCTTGTAGCCGAGGCGATGAGACTTCTCCATCGCGCCTTCGAGATCCTGCTGCGTGGTGCCGCCTGTCCACACGAAGGAATGGATACCGAGTCTGTCCATGGTGATTCCTGCCCTGTTGCGCCGGCTGGAACCCATCCGGGGCAAGCCGGCCTGATCATGCTTCTTTTCTGTTATTTTGTTGTGAGTAGCAGCAAACTAAATCTCGTTCAAGCAGGACCGGTCGAGACGAGCGATGATTCTATCCATCGGCGATGATGCCGAGCCCCGGCCGCTCGGCGCGCGCGGCGACGAAACGCAACCCCTCCCGCGCGCGGTGGAGGGCCGGATTGTCGCGTCGGGCGGTATAGAGGGCATAGATCGAGTGTGAGAAGGCTGGCGCCCCTTTCACCAAGTGCAGGCGTCCATCGGCCAGCAAGGGGGTGACGGCGCCGGCCCGGAAATAACCCGAACCGCCGACGGTGAGGATATGGGTCAGCGCCAGGGGGCCGAGCGAGACTGTAACGGGTGCAGCGGCGAGATCGGGAAAGGCGGCGCGGTGGTTGATCGCGAAGGCCGGTCCCCAATCGACCTGGACATAGCTGTCGCGATGCACCTGCGCGTCGGGGGAAGTCGTCACCAGAACCAGTTGCTCCTCCACCACCAGTTCGGCGACGACGTCCTGATATTGCGGCGGATTGTAGAGCGTGACGAGGTCGAGCGATCCTCCCCTGACGCGCTCGATCAGCCGGGAGGGTGTATCGACTTCGACTCGCAGGGCGACGCGCGGGCATTCGCGATGCATCCAGCCCAGCCAGTCGGCGAGGAGGGGATGCCAGAGGCTGAGTTCGCCGCCCAGGCTGATGCCTTCTTCCCGCCCGGGCGGCAGCGCCACCTCCTGCCGGGCGCGTTCCCAGACCTGCACCAGGGCGGTGGCGGGCCCGACAAAGCGCTCGCCGGCCTGCGTGAGCCGCGCCCCGGCCTTGTTGCGGACGAACAGGCGGCGACCGATCTGCTGTTCGAGGGCCCGAATGCGCGCGCTGACGGCCGTCTGGGTCAGATTGAGACGCTCGGCGGCAGCGGCGAAGCTGCCATTCTGCGCGATTTCCAGAAAGGTCCGTGCCAGCCCGATATCCATGAAAATCAGATTATGGATTTTGCATTGAACTGCAATAACAATGCGTTTGTCTGAGTTCATTGCCAATGCCACAACCAAGGAGGCCCGATGACGGCGGCGCGAATCCGCCGCTCCGCGGGTCGCCGGGCTGGAGTCGCTGCCGGCCGACGATGCGGTGATATCGAGTGAAATGGCATGACGGACGACAGGTCTCCCGAAACGATTGCGGCAAGCAACGGCATGGCGGCCGACAAGGCCTTCCGCGCGGTGGCTCCGCCGCTCTATCTCGCCAGTTCCTACGCTTTTGGCGGCTTCGAGCAGGCCGGGACCTATGAATATGGGCGTACGCGCAATCCGACGCGCGATCAGCTTGCCGACACGCTGGCGGCGCTGGAAGGCGGGGCCGGCGCGATCGTGGTCGCCAGCGGCATGGCGGCGGTCGATCTGGTGGCCTCGCGCCTCAATCCGGGCGAGACCGTCCTGGCGCCGCATGACTGCTATGGCGGCACGCAGCGGCTCCTCGCCATGCGGGCTGCCAAGGGCCAGTTCAATCTCACCCTGGTCGACCAGACCGATGAGAACGCGCTCGATGCCGCTTTGGCCCGGCGCCCGGCCCTGGTGCTGGTGGAGAGCCCCAGCAATCCCTTGATGCGCGTCGTCGACATCGCCGCCATCGCCGGCAAGGCCCGCGAGGTGGGGGCAGCGCTTGCCGTCGACAACACCTTCCTGTCGCCGGCACTGCAGAAACCGATCGCGCTTGGCGCTGATTTCGTCATCCATTCCACCACCAAATATCTGAACGGCCATTCCGACGTGATCGGCGGCGCGGTGGTGGCCGCCAGGGCCGGGGATGTCACGGAGCTGGCTTCCTGGGCCAACCTCACCGGTGTCACCGGCTCGCCCTTCGACGCCTATCAGACGCTGCGCGGCATCCGCACCTTGTTCCCCCGTATCGAACACCAGCAGCGATCGGCGGGCGCGATCGCAGCTTTCCTGGCAGGCCATGACGGTGTCGACGCCGTGCATTATCCCGGCCTGCCCGATCATCCCGGCCACGAAATCGCACGGCGGCAGCAGGCCGGTTTCGGTGCCATGCTCAGCTTCGAGATCGCCGGTGGCCCCGCGGCCGTCAGGCGCTTCGTCGAGGCCGTTAGGGTCTTCACCCTCGCCGAGTCGCTCGGCGGCGTCGAAAGCCTGGTTGCCCACCCCGCTACCATGACCCATCTCGGCATGGGCGAGGTCGCGCGGAGGGCGGCGGGAATCAAGGACAGTCTCCTGCGGCTTTCGGTGGGGCTGGAGGGCGAGGCCGATCTGCTGGCCGACCTTGCGCAGGCGTTGACGGCGGCGGATGATCGCGGCTCTGGCCAGTTGCGGGCCGTCGGCAGATGATTGCCGCCGTTTCGATCAGGGAACCGATATCATGACAAATGCCGATCGTGACGATTCCGACGAGACCCCCAGGGCTTTCGCCTCACCCGCGTGCTTTGCGCATGAAGCCGACAATGATCAACTCGATGCCGCCGTGCAAATGCAGGCGGAGCGCCGGGCAGAGATCATGGCCTGGCGCAAAAGCGAGCGGGCTCGTCTGATCGCCGAACGGCTGGCCATGTCGGCCGATCTCAGGGCCGAAAAGACCCGGGCGATCGCCGAGCGTCTCGATGGTGTCGTCGGCGATGTCGCCGGGCGGGTGGTGAGCTTCTACTGGCCCCTGCGGGGCGAGCCCAATCTACGCGACTGGGCCGAAGCGCTGGCCGCGCGGGGCGCAGTCACGGCTCTGCCGCTGGTGGTGGAAAGGAACGCGCCGCTGGTGTTCCGGACGTGGCGACAGGGAGAGAAACTGGTCAAGGGCTTCTGGAACATCCCGGTGCCCGAGGGCGGGCGCAAGGTGGTGCCCGACATCTGTCTGGCTCCGGTGGTCGGCCACGACGCCAGAGGCTTCCGGCTCGGCTATGGCGGCGGCTATTTCGACCGCACGCTGGCAGGGCTGTCCTCTAGCGTGGTGGCTGTTGGCGTCGGCTATGCCGAAGCCGCTATCCGCACCATCCATCCCCTCGCCCACGATATTCCGCTCGACGCCATCGTCACGGATGACAGTGTCCGGCGCTATCCCAGCGATTGAACAAAAGAGACCTCGTCGCTCGTCGAGGTCGAATGCGCTCTATGCCCCAATGATGGTGGCAAGTGCCGCTCCCTCTTTGCTGCTCAATTCTTCTGCAGATCCTGAACCGCCCGAACCAGGGCGTTGTACAGAGCTGCCCGCGGTGACATGCTGGGCTGCCACCTATTCTCCGCGCAAGAAACGCACTTGCGCCGGCAGCCCTGACATTCTATGTAAAATGCCCTAATTACACATTTTCCAATGTGAAAAGGGCCCATAGGCGCCAATGTCCCGCACCCTGTCTCCTCATCTCAAGCGGCTCGAAGCCGAGTCGATCGGGATCATCCGCGAAGTCGCGGCCGAATTCGCCAATCCGGTGATGCTTTATTCCATCGGCAAGGATTCGGGGGTGATGCTGCATCTGGCCCTGAAGGCGTTCTATCCCTCGAAGCTGCCGTTCCCGCTGCTCCATGTCGACACGACCTGGAAGTTCAAGGACATGATCTCGTTCCGTGACGAGATCGCCAAGCGCTACGGGCTCGACCTGATCGTGCATGTCAACCAGGACGGCGTCGAGCGGGGCATCAACCCGATCACCTCGGGCTCCTCCCTGCACACGCAGGTGATGAAGACGGAGGGCCTGCGCCAGGCCCTCGACAAGTACAAGTTCGACGCGGCCTTCGGCGGAGCGCGCCGCGACGAGGAAAAGAGCCGCGCCAAGGAGCGCATCTTTTCCTTCCGCACCGCCAACCACACCTGGGACCCGCGCAACCAGCGTCCGGAATTGTGGTCGCTCTACAACACCAAGATCCGGCAGGGCGAATCGATCCGCGTCTTCCCGCTGTCGAACTGGACCGAGCTCGACATCTGGCAATATATCCTGGAAGAGGACATTCCGATCGTGCCGCTCTACCTCGCCAAGGAGCGCCCGGTGGTGTTTCGGTCGGGCACCATGTTGATGGTCGATGACGAGCGCCTGCCGCTGGAGCCCGGCGAGGTCCCTCAGATGCGCCGCGTCCGCTTCCGCACGCTCGGCTGCTATCCCTTGTCCGGCGCCATCGATTCCGAGGCGACATCGGTCGCCGACATCGTGCGCGAGATGCTGACCGCCCGCACCTCCGAGCGCCAGGGCCGCCTGATCGACAATGACGAGTCGGCCTCGATGGAAAAGAAGAAGCGCGAGGGCTATTTCTGATGAACGCTGCCGCTCCCCAGGCCGAGCTTTCGCTCGCCGAAATGCTCAAGCCCCGCGAAAAGGGGCTGCTGCGCTTCCTCACCTGCGGCTCGGTCGATGACGGCAAGTCGACCCTGATTGGCCGGCTGCTCTATGATTCCAAGCTGATCTTCGAGGACCAGCTCGCCACGCTGGAGAAGGATTCCAAGCGCCACGGCACCACGGGCGAGGACATCGACTTCGCCCTCCTGGTCGACGGGTTGGAGGCTGAACGCGAGCAGGGCATCACCATCGACGTCGCCTATCGCTTCTTCTCGACCGCCAAGCGCTCCTTCATCGTGGCTGACACCCCCGGCCACGAGCAATATACCCGCAACATGGCGACCGGCGCCTCCACCGCTGACCTTGCCGTGCTGATGATCGATGCCCGCAAGGGCGTGCTGGTGCAGACCAAGCGCCATGCCACCATCTGCTCGCTGCTCGGCATCCGCCACATCGTGGTCGCGGTCAACAAGATCGACCTGGTGGATTATGATCGTATCGTCTTCGAGAAGATCGTTCACGATATCCTGGCCTTCACCGCCAATCTCGATTTCACCTCGGTAACCCTGATCCCGATCTCGGCGCGTTTCGGCGAAAACGTCTCGATGCGCTCGACCAATATGGACTGGTATCACGGCCCGATCCTGATCGAGCATCTGGAGACGATCGACGTCGCTTCCGATGCCGCCAAGAAGCCCTTCCGCTTCCCGGTGCAATGGGTGAACCGCCCCAATCTCGATTTCCGTGGCTTTTCCGGCACGGTTGCCTCCGGCTCCATCCGTCCAGGCGACAGTGTGACGGTCGCGGCGTCGGGCAAGACCTCGGTGGTGACGCGCATCGTCACCCAGGATGGCGATTACGAGGAAGCCGTTGCCGGCGATGCGGTCACCCTCACGCTCGCCGACGAGATCGATGCCGCGCGGGGCGACGTGTTCTCCCGTGCCACCGAACGGCCCGATGTCACCGACCAGTTCGCCGCCCATCTGATCTGGATGTCCGAGGACGCCCTGCTGCCGGGGCGCTCCTACATGCTGCGCCTGGGCACCAAATTCGTGCCGGCCACCGTCACCTCGATCAAGCACAAGATTGACGTCAACACCCAGGAGCACCTGGCTGCCCGTACGCTTCAACTCAACGAGATCGGCGTCGTCAATGTGGCGACCGGCGTGCCGGTGGCTGTTGACGCCTATGTCGACAACCGCGAGACCGGCGCCTTCATCCTGATCGACCGCGCCACCAACCAGACCGCGGCGGCCGGCATGATCGATTTCGCCCTGCGCCGGGCCACTAATATCCATCGCCACTCGCTCACCATCGACAAGCTGGCTCGCTCGGCCCTCAAGCATCAGAAGGCGGCGATCGTCTGGTTCACCGGTCTGTCGGGCTCGGGCAAGTCGACCATCGCCAATCTGGTCGAGGCCGAGCTCGCCCATGCCGGCCATCACACCATGCTGCTCGACGGTGACAATGTCCGCCATGGCCTCAACCGTGATCTCGGTTTTACGGACGCGGACCGGGTCGAGAACATCCGCCGCGTCGGCGAGGTCGCCAAGCTGTTCGTCGAGAGCGGCACCATCGTACTGTGCTCCTTCATCTCGCCCTTCGAGGCGGAACGCGCCCTTGTCCGCTCGCTGGTCGAGGCCGGCGAGTTCGTCGAGGTCTTCGTCGACACCCCGATCGAGGATTGCATCAAGCGCGATCCCAAGGGGCTCTATGCCAAGGCCCTTGCCGGCGAGATCAAGCACTTCACCGGCGTCAGCAGCCCCTATGAACGGCCAGAGAATGCCGATATCGTGCTGCAGACCGTCGGCGAAACGCCCAAGGCCCTGGCCGAAGCCGTGGTGAAGGCCCTGCGCGAGCGCGGCCTGCTCGACCACCAGGACGATTGGGGGCTGTAGCGGCCCCATTGAGGGCGCCCAAGGCTCTGTAGCGCCTCGGCTTCAGTGTCGCGGGTTGGGTTCGCCCATTGCCGGCCGGAAGGGCTCGACGTAGGTTGAAGACAGGGCGCAGGGCCGATTTCAGCGCTCGGTCGCAATCTCCGCCGGCTTTCCATGACGTGGACTGGGGTTTTCATGCTCAGGATGGGCGCCGCATTGGCGAAGCTGTTGGGGTGCCGCGTCGGCGACGCGAATGTCGGACCGCTGGAAAGTCCCGGCAGGCCCTTGCCGGGTGATTGGTGCTGAGGGCGGAGTGGGATGGGCAACCTATTTTCCTTCAAGGGCCGTATCGGTCGGCACGCCTACCTTCTCGCCACGGTGCCTCTCGCCTTCGTCTATCTGGTCTGGGTCGCCTGGTGGCTGTTCACGGCGGCGAATTTCCCCGACGAAGGTCCCGCTCGCGTTTTCCGCATGAGCGCGGTCGGCTGGTTCGTCTGCGCCTGGCCCTATCTCGCCGCCGGCTTCAAGCGCTGCCACGATCGCGGCAAATCGGGGCTGTGGTATGTCGGTTGGACGGTGGGCTGTCTCGCCTTCTGGGCTGCGGCGATCTTCGTGCAACCCTGGCTGGCCTGGCTGGGCAATCTCATCGCGTTGTGGACGCTGGTCGAGATGGGCTTCGTCAAGGGGACGCCAGCACCCAATCGCTTCGGTCCACCTGCTGAGGAATGGCCCCCGGAAACATAGATCGTCGCGATTTGACGGAATTGCCGTCGGGCAGCCGGGGCGCCGAAATTCACATCCACTTCGAGTTGCAGGCCGTTGGTTCTGTATTGATCCGCGTGTATCCTGGCGAGGGAATGCGAGCGGCGACGAATGCAACATGGCACAGGCCGGTTCAAATGATGGCGGCATGACCGTCGGGCGGATGTTGCTCAGCCCGAAAGGGCGTATTCCGCGCTTCGACGCCCTGTTCGCCTATGTCTGTCTGTGCGTGATGTTCGCGGCGGCCGCCTTCGTCTGGGTAGGGTGGGTGTTTGCCTATTACCGTCATGATCCGGCGGCGGTGTTGCAGATGCTGCCCTGGATACCGCTCGGCGGTCTCGCTCTGTTGGTGGGCTGGATGGTCTTCTGCATCCTGGCCAAGCGCTGCCATGATCGCGACCATTCGGCCTGGTTCCTGCTGGTCGGGCTGATCCCGATTGCCAATCTCTGGCTGCTGGTCGATCTGTTTTTTTGGCGTGGCACCCGCGCCGCCAATCGCTTCGGTCCCGAGCCTGAGGGTATGGCCAGCCAATGGCGTGCAGCGAACGAGGACCTTTGAAAACACACCAACGATCAAAGGCTGAGAATGCTGGTGAGGTTTCCAGTCAATGATCTCGAATGCCAAGATGACATGAAGATCGTGATTGATATTGTGACAATTTCCTGACTAGTAAAATATCGCTCGTCCAAGAGACCAGCCTGCTGTTCTTCTGTCACGCTGGAAACACACCTCTCCATTGATCGATATTGGTGCCTTGTTTTCAATCGCCTGCGCTGCTAGGCCGGCGAATATTGAAATCGCAAGAGCTGATGGTCAAAAGGGGTTGAGCGCGATGAATGAACCGACACTTGTGGAGAAATTGTTCAGTTTCCAGGGCCGGCTGCGCCGCAGCAGCTACTGGATCTATCATCTCCTGCAATGGGTTGCCCTGTGCGTCGTCGTGGGAGTTTTCTACGGTCTGGCGCTGGCCCTAACACCGGACAATCCGCTCATCTATGTGCTGATGGTGATCGGTATCCTGCTCTATATCGGCTTCGTATGGTCGGGACTTTCCATCGGTGTCCGCCGCTGCCATGACCGCAACAGGAGTGGCTGGTTCCTGCTCGCCAGCCTCATTCCCCTTGTCGGCGCCATCTGGGTTTTCATCGAGCTCGGCTTCCTCGATGGTACCCAGGGCCCCAACCAATATGGCCCCTCGCCCAAGGGGATTGGCGGCAATGAAGTCGCCGGTGTCTTTTCCTGAACAGCAAAGGGGCCGAACCCGTTCGGCCTCTGGTTTGCGGCGCTGGTCGATGATGCTGTCGTCTGAGCTGCTTCGCTCAGGCCAATTTCCAGGCCAGATAGAGCGCCACGAGGGCGATCAGCCACAAAGCGGCATTGCCCCAGCGATTGCGGCGGGCTTCGGCCTTGCCGATCGCCTCGATGCTGTCGGGTAGCAGGGCAAAGCCCTTTTCCGCTGCCTCGTTGAGGCGCGCGGCCAGGGTCTCGGCCCGGTTGAGCAGGCTCGGCAACAGCGTGAGCGATTTGCCGGCTTCCAGCGTCTGCTGTCCGAGGTCGCCGATTTTGCCCAGCGGGCCGAGATTGCGCTCGATCCAGTCGCGCACCACCGGATCAGCCGTCGCCCACATGTCGAGCTTGGGATTGAGCCGTCGGGCGACGCCCTCCACCACCACCATGGTCTTCTGCAGCAGGATCAGCTCGGGCCGGGTCTTCATGTCGAAGAGTTCGGTGATTTCGAACAGCAGCGTCAGGAGCTTGGCCATCGAGATCTCGTCGGCCCGCTTCTGGTGGATCGGCTCGCCGATGGCGCGGATCGCCTGGGCGAAGTCGTCGATCGAATGGCTCGAGGGCACATAGCCCGCTTCGAAATGAACTTCGGCCACCCGCCGATAGTTGCGGGTGATGAAGCCGTGCAGGATCTCGGCGAGGAAGCGGCGCTCCTTCAGGCCGGCCCGGCCCATGATGCCGAAATCCACCGCAACGAGCTGGCCGGAGGCATCGATCATCAAATTGCCCTGATGCATGTCGGCGTGGAAGAAGCCGTCGCGGATGGCGTGGCGCAGGAACGACTGGATGATGATGCGGGCGAGATCGACGAGATCGAAGCCGGCCGCCTTCAGCCTGTCGATGTCGGACAGGGGAATGCCCTCGATCCATTCCAGTGTCAGCACGGTGCGGGCCGTGCGGTTCCAGTCCGGCGCAGGAATGCGGAAATCGGGATCGTCGGCGATGTTCTCCGCCATTTCCGACAGGGCAGCCGCTTCCAGGCGCGAATCCATCTCGAAGGCGACGGTGCGCGCCAGCATGTCGACCGTCTCGACAGGCTTGAGGCGCTTGGAACGCGGGTCGAGCCGCTCGATCGTACGCGCGGCGAAATAGAAGGTGGAGAGGTCGGAGCGGAAACGCCGATCGACGCCGGGACGCAGTACCTTCACCGCTACTTCGCGCTCGCCGTCGGCGTCGCGGATGATGCCCTTGTGCACCTGCGCCACCGAGGCTGCGGCCACCGGCTCGGAAAGCTCGTCGAAAAAGTGGCTCAGCGGCCCGCCGAGGGCCCTCTCGATCTCGGCGATGGCGATGGCGCGCCCGAAGGGCGGCATGCGGTCCTGCAGTTCCTCCAGGTCGCGCGCCACCGCAAAACCGACCACATCGGGCCGGGTCGCCAGGAACTGCCCGAGTTTCACCCAGCTGGGCCCTAGCTTCACCAAGGCGGCCGCCAGCCCCTTGCCGCCGCTGACATGGCGCTTTTCAATCAGCCGGCCGAGCCGGACGGCCAGCCGTGCCGGCGCCGGAAGGTCATGGATGTCGACGAGGCTAAGCGCGCCTTCGCGGGCCAGCGTCCAGCCCGCGCGCATGAGACGAAATGGATCGAGGAAAGAAGCCAAGGGTACCAGCCGAATGAATTCGCGGGGAGGTCGATAGCACGGGCGGGCGCATTGGCAAACCTTCTCCCGATCTGGGGTTCAAGCCCTGCAGCCTCTTGCACATCGTCTTGCGAGAGTTCTATCTGCGCAATGATCCAATGAAATCGAGTTCAGGAAGCTTCCGTGACCATTCGCTACCACCGCGGCGATCTGCCCGACCTGTCCCGCTACACCACCAGCGCCGCCATCGATACCGAGACCATGGGTCTCAATCCCCATCGGGATAGACTCTGCGTGGTGCAGCTCTCGCCGGGCGACGGCACCGCCGATGTGGTGCAGATCGCCCAGGGCCAGAAGAGCGCCCCCAATCTCGAGCAATTGCTGGCCAATCCCTCGGTCACCAAGATCTTCCATTTCGCCCGCTTCGATATCGCCGCGCTGCAGAACGCCTTCGGCGTGGCGACGAAGCCGGTCTATTGCACCAAGATCGCCTCCAGACTCACGCGCACCTACACCGACCGCCACGGCCTCAAGGACCTGGTGCGCGAACTGCTCGGCATCGACCTCTCCAAGCAGCAGCAATCCTCCGACTGGGGCGCCGATACGCTCACCGATGCCCAGCTCGCCTATGCCGCTTCGGACGTGCTCCATCTGCACGAGCTCAAGTCGAAACTCGACACCACCCTGGCGCGCGAGGGACGCTCGGAGGTGGCGCGCGCCTGTTTCGACTTTCTGCCGACGCGGGCGCTGCTCGACCTCAATGGCTGGCCGGAGACGGATATCTTCGCCCATAGCTGAGGATGAAGGCCAAAGCGTTTTGTGCCGGCGCTCTGGGGAACCGCCGCAAGAGGCAGATGGGTATCGGCGTCCCGTTCTCGCCCACAGATTTGCGCATCGGAGGGACGGGGCCTGCGGTGACGGCGGCGTGCCGCGTTCCCCTCGGCACATTCCCCCTGCGGCTGAAATCTGCTATGACGGCCGACCTGTTGCGATTTTCACCCAAAGTTGAGGAATTTCAGACAGGGATGGACGGCGCCTCCGGCGCCGGGTTGACGTCTCCACTTCGCATCGCAATATGATGGTCGGTGGTGATGGTTTCCCGCCGCTAGCAGCGTTTGGATAGGTATTCTGTTTGGCCGATATCATGGATGCGCGGGTCAAGATCCCCCAACCCGCCATGCCTTCACGTGAAAGCGCTTTCAAAGCTGCCCGCGCTCACAGCAGGCTGGTGCGTTTCCTGAAGTTTGCCGTGCCCGCCATAGCGGTTGCCGGAGCGGGCGTGTTTGTCTTTCTGGCGGTGGTCAATCCCTTCGCGCCGCCTCCGATCGAACTCCCCCCAGTCACGCCGGTCAGTGAGGGCATTCTGGCCGTCGAAAGACCGCATCTGACCGGTTCCAACAATCGCGGGCAGAAGTACGACGTCACGGCGACCTCCGGCACGCAGAAAGTGTCCGTGCCCGGTGTTGTCAGCCTGACCGAGCTGAATGCGGTGATCACCGCGCCCGACCAGAGCGATGCCAAACTGACAGCCAAGGCCGGCACGTTCGATACGGTTGGCCAGCTTCTCGATCTTAAGGGCGATGTGCGCGTCAAGTCCACCAAGGGCTATGACGCGACCTTGAAGAGCGCCAGCATCGATCTCAAGGCCAGCACGGTCAACAGTACCGAACCGGTCACAGTCAATCTCTCCTCCGGCACCATCTCAGGCAATGGCTTGAGCATCGTGCAAGGCGGTTCGAAGATCCTGTTCAAGGACGGCGTCAGCGCCAGCTTCAAGGTGCCCTATAAACCGGATACGGAAGATGGGACTGACGGCGCCGAAGCGCCCGCCACGCCGCCCGATACTCCGGCTCCGAACGCCTCTCCACCGAATTCAGCCAACCCAGTGCAGGGAAATCCCACCCAATGACGATGAAAATCCGCCGCCTGGTGCCTCTTGCGGTGCTGCCGCTCGCCCTGGCCCTGACGGCTGCCGATGCCGGCGCCGCCCCGAAGAAAGCGGCCAGCCCCTTCCAGGGCTTCTCCTCCGACAGCGGCAAGCCCGTTGACGTTAAGTCAGACTCGCTCGAAGTGCATCAGGACGAGCAGAAGGCGATCTTCACCGGCAATGTGGTGGCGACGCAGGGAGAATCGGTCCTGCGTACCAACGAATTGACCGTGTTCTACGAGAATGCTGACAACAACGCCAAGGATGGCAAGGCCAAGGACGCCAAGCCTGCTGATACCAAATCTGCCGATGTCAAGCCTGCTGATGCCGAGCCTGCCGATCCGAAGGCCGCCGACGCCAAGCCGGTGGATGGCCAGCAAGCGGGCGATGCCAAGGTTGCTGATACCAAGCCCGCCGATACCAAACCCGCTGATACCAGCAAGGCGCCGACCTCCGGCTCCGGCACACCGGCTAGTTCCATCAAGAAGCTGGTTGCCCGCGGCAATGTCGTGGTGACCTCCAAGGATCAGAAGGCGACCGGCGCCAACGGCGTGATGGACATGGCGACCAATGTCGCCACGCTGACCGGCGGCGAGGTGGTGATGATTCAGGGGCCGAACGTGCTGAAGGGCACCAAGCTGACCGTCAACCTCAAGACGGGGGTCGCCAGGGTCGAAGGTGGTGGCATCGGCGTATCCGGCGTCTTCACCCAGGGCGGCCAGAAGAAGAGCAATTGAGGGAGCAGGCCCGTGATGATGCGACCCAGCCCGACGTCTCGCCGCCTCGCTCCGGCGCTGTTGCTGCCTCTGGCGTTGCTCGTTTCGTCACTGGCCTTGCCGGCCGGTGCGCAGGAAAAGAAGCCGTCCACGCCTTTCCAGGGCTTCTCCTCCGATAATGACAAGCCGGTGAACATCAAGGCCGATCAGCTCGAAACCCATCAGGACGAGCAGAAGGCGATCTTCACTGGCAATGTAGTGGCCACCCAGGGCGAGTCGACGCTGACCTCCGAGGAACTGACGGTTTTCTACGAGGCCGCATCCGTGCCGGGTAAGCAGCCGGCCGATGCTGTCGGTACCAGCCCGGCCCAGCCGGCGGTTCCCTCGGCAGCGCTGCCGGGCGATGCTTCCTCGACCGCCGAAGCTGCCGGCGCCGATACGACGCCGGCGCCCGCCGACAACAAGGTCAAGAAGCTGGTGGCCAAGGGCAAGGTCGTCGTCACCGCCCCGGACCAGAAGGCGACCGGCGATGACGGCATCCTGGACATGGAGACCAACATCGCCACGCTCACCGGCGAGGAAGTGGTGATGACCCAGGGCTGCAACGTGCTGCGCGGCAAGAAGCTGGTGGTCAATACCCAGACAGGCCGCGCCACCGTTACCGGCGGCACCACCGGCCATTTCATCTCGGGCGACCAGAAGTGCTGATCCAGGGATCCGCCCTGGCCGGCCAACATCTTTTTGCCTGGTGAACGAGATATTCACCGGCGTGCGGCAAGGCTGTCACTGGATACCGGGATGCGGAACACACGCCGATTTTCGGCATGGCGGCGTAACAATACCGAGCCTCGAAAATGCTGACGCATTCTCGGCTTGAACATCTGGCGATTTTCGATGCCAAATCAAAGATTTGGCGAGAATCGTCGGACGGAACCAAGGCGCGTTGAAAATGCCTCTTGGTGTAACATGAAAACGCGGCATCGGGCCCGATGCTGCAGGAAGAGTGCGGGCCAGGCATGAACGAGATGGTGCAATATGCGGAGGCCGGCGACGAGACCGGGCCAGCCGTGAGTGTCGAGGGCACGCTCTCGGTGGTGTCGATTGCCAAGACCTATGGCAAGCGTACGGTCGTGAGCGACGTCAGCCTGGAGGTCCGGCGCGGTGAGGCCGTCGGCCTGCTCGGTCCGAACGGCGCCGGCAAGACCACGGTCTTCTACATGATCACCGGCCTGGTGCCGCCGGATCATGGCCGCATCGAGCTCGATGGCCATGACGTGACGGCGCTGCCGATGTATCGGCGCGCCCGGCTCGGCATTGGCTATCTGCCGCAGGAAGCCTCGATCTTCCGTGGCCTGAATGTCGAGGAGAACATCCGCGCCGTGCTCGAGATCGTCGAGCCGAACAAGGCCGAGCGCGACCGCCAGCTCGACGAGTTGCTCGAGGAGTTCAAGATCGGCCGCCTGCGCAAGACGGCCTCGATCGCACTCTCTGGCGGCGAACGCCGGCGCGTGGAAATCGCGCGCGCCTTGGCCGGCAAGCCGTCCTTCATGCTGCTGGATGAACCATTCGCCGGCATCGATCCGATCGCGGTAGGCGACATCCAGACCCTGGTGCGCCATTTGACCAATCGCGGCATCGGCGTGCTGATCACCGATCACAATGTGCGCGAGACGCTGGCCCTGATCGACCGGGCCTACATCATCCATTCCGGCCATGTGCTGACCCAGGGCACGCCCCAGGAAATCATCGACAATCCCGAAGCCCGCCGGCTCTATCTGGGCAGCGAGTTCAGGATGTGACGGGCTGCGGATCTTCCCTCATCCCCGTCCCGATTCCCATCGACCTGATTCTCCTCTAGGCTCGACAGGCCAACCCGGAACGCCGATTTGCTCGCCTATGTCCTGCGTCGCCTCGCGCTGATCGTGCCGACCTTGTTCGGCATCATGCTGATTTCCTTTGCCATCATTCAGATCGTGCCCGGCGGTCCGGTGGAGCGCATGGTGTCGGTGCTGTCGGGCAATTCAGGGGGCGGTGGCGATCTCGGCGGCCCCACACCCAGCTTCAACGCCGGCGCCTCGCAATATCGCGGCTCTCAGGGGCTCGATCCGGCCTTCATTGCGAGCCTGCGCAAGCAATATGGTTTCGACAAGCCGGTCTATGAGCAGTTCTGGCTGATGATCAAGAACTACGCCACCTTCAGCTTCGGCCAGAGCTATTTTCGCGATACCCCCGTCACCACCCTGATCGCCGAGAAACTGCCGGTCTCGATCTCCATCGGCCTATGGGTGATGCTGCTCTCCTACACGATCTCGATCCCGCTGGGCATTCGCAAGGCGGTCAAGGACGGCTCCTTCTTCGATGGCTGGACCAGTGCGGTCGTCATCGTCGGCTATGCCATTCCCGGCTTCACCCTCGGCATCCTTCTGATCACCCTGTTCGCCGGCAGCGCCTTCTGGCAGATCTTTCCCAATGGCCGGCTGGTTTCCGACAATTGGAGCGACTTGTCGCTATGGGGCAAGATCGCCGACTATGCCTGGCACATGACGCTGCCGCTGATCGCCATGGGGGTCTCGGCCTTCGCCACGCTGACCATGATGACCAAGAACGCCTTCCTCGACGAAATCCGCAAGCAATATGTGCTGACGGCGCGCATGAAGGGATTGTCGCCGCGACGGGTGCTCTACGGTCACGTCTTCCGCAATGCCATGCTGATCGTGATCGCGAGCTTTCCGGCCGCCTTCATCTCGGCGCTGTTCACGGGATCGCTCCTGATCGAGCAGACTTTCGAGCTCAACGGCTTGGGGCGCCTCACCTACGAATCGGTCATCAACCGCGACTATCCCGTGGTGCTGGCTTCCATCTACATCCTGGCGCTGGTGGCCCTCGTCATCAATCTCGTCACGGATCTCATCTACATGTTCGTCGATCCGCGCATCGACTTCGAAGCGCGTGAGGTTTGAGATGGAGGCTGCCACCCGAACCCCGCGGGGCTGGCTGAAGCTGTCACCCCTCAACCGGCGGCGCCTCAACAATTTCAAGGCCAATCGACGTGGCTACTGGTCGTTCTGGCTCTTTCTCACCCTCTTCATCCTGTCGCTGTTCGCCGAGTTCATCGCCAATGAGAAACCGCTGCTGATCGTCGACCACGGTCGGATCTTGACGCCGGTCTTCGTCGACTATGACGAGACCGATCTCGGCGGAGACCTGCCGGGACCGGCAAATTTCCGCGACCCCTATCTCACCAAGTTGCTGGCCGATCGCGGCGCCTACGTGCTCTGGGCGCCCATTCGCTATGGCCCGCAGACCATCAACAAGAACCCGCCGGCAGGTGGCGTGCCTTCGCCCCCCACTTGGGCCTTGAGCGACGATCAATGCCGCGAAGCCGCCCAGACCGTGGGCGGGGCCGGATGCCGCGACATCGAGTGGAACTGGCTCGGTACCGACGATACCGGGCGGGACGTGCTGGCCCGAATCATCTACGGCACCCGGATTTCCCTGCTCTTCGGCCTGATCCTCACCGTCTTTTCCTCCCTCATCGGTGTGGCGGCCGGCGCGGTGCAGGGCTATTTCGGCGGCTGGGTCGACCTGATTCTCCAGCGCGCCATCGAGATCTGGACCAGCATTCCCTCGCTTTATCTTCTCATCATCATCTCGGCGGTGTTGGCGCCGGGCTTTTGGATCCTGCTCGGCATTCTGCTGCTGTTTTCGTGGATGGCGCTGGTGGCGGTCGTCAGGGCCGAGTTCCTGCGCGCCCGCAATCTCGAATATGTCCGCGCCGCCAAGGCGCTCGGTCTGTCCGACACCACCATCATGATCAAGCATCTCCTGCCGAATGCCACGGTGGCGACGCTGACCATGCTGCCCTTCATCCTGTCGGGCGCGATTTCCACCCTGACGGCGCTGGATTATCTCGGCCTCGGCCTGCCGCCCGGCACGGCCTCGCTCGGCGAATTGCTCAAGCAGGCCCAGGCTAGGCCCAATGCCTATTGGCTTACCATCAGTGGCTTCACGGTGACGGCGTTGCTGCTGTCGCTCCTGATCCTGGTGGGCGAAGCGGTGCGCGATGCGCTCGACCCGCGCAAGACCTTCGGCTGATCCCAAGAGAAAGTCGCATCGGGGAAATCGCCAGGGGAAACGCTTGGGGCGATTGCAGGATGCGGAACGATCGGCTAGAAGGACAAACGACGCACCCATAGCTCAGCTGGATAGAGTGTTGCCCTCCGAAGGCAAAGGTCGTACGTTCGAATCGTACTGGGTGCGCCATTTTCCCCTTTTCGATCAATGATGTGAAGCCGCTCGAGACATCCCGGGCGGCTAAAGCCTTTTGCTCGAGGCCTGTCGGTTGCAGGAGATGCGATGGACCAGCGGTTCAGTCCGGGTTCATGGCGCCGAAGGTCGCATCGTAGCGACCGTCTCGCTCCGCCCATCGCCGAGCCCGGTCTTGTTCGACCAGCACCTCGCCTCGGGGATGATCGCACCGATCGAGCAGTTGCATCACCTCGGCGACATAGGCTTCGACGGGCATTGCACGCGGATCGGATGCCTGCTGGCTGCCTGTGAGCTCGGTCTGCACATAGGGCGGTGCCAGTTCGAGCACATCGACGGGGATCTTGCGGAGCTGGTGCCGCAGAGACTGGAGCCAGGAGTGCAGGAAGGCCTTGCTGGCGCAGTAGGTCGGGAAGTCGGCGCGCGGTACGAAAGCAAGATTGGAGCTGGTCGCCAGGATCGTCGCGCCAGCCTGCCCTTTCAGGATGGGCAGGAACGTCGCCGTCACGCGCAGTACGCCCAGGATGTTGGTCTCCACGATTGCCTGGGCGTCGTCGATGGCCCAGCCGTCCGCCGCCAGGTTTTCCGCTCGTGAGATGCCTGCATTGGCGATGAGCACGTTGAGCTCGGGAAAGCGCCTGTGAACCTCGCCTGCGAGGCGGGACAGGGAAGCGGGGTCGTCGAGGTCGAGCGGCATCCCTACCAGGCCGGGCCGGCTTGCCGTGATCTGATCAAGCAGACTTTGCCGCCGCCCCGTCACGATGACGCGGTTGCCGTGCTGGTGGAAGGCCTCGGCGAGCGCACGGCCGATGCCGCTGGTGCCGCCGGTGACGAGGATGGTGTTGCCGGTCATCTTCATGGGTGCTCCGTCTCCGTTGAGCTGGGGGCACGGAAAAGCTGCCGCCGAGCCCGCGGACCGCGCGCAATCCCGGGCAGGCATCAAGCATCGAGGCGAGGCTGGGCCGCGCCGGGATGAATGCCCCGAACGGGTGCGGGAACGCGAAGCAGGAGAGGGATGGCATGACCGTGGCGCCCTGTTGAATCGAGATCTCCCTGCTGGGACCCTCTCGACAAAGGACGCGTTGGATGACGGTAACGCCTACGGCAGCGTCAGGACTGTGGCTGCAAGCCTTCCCCTAATATGACGCGTCGCAGCGGTCAAGGCGCCTCAACGCGAGTCGCGAGCGAGGCCGTTGGCCCTGGGGTCACCAGGCGTTCGGCTCACGCACCATGTGGACGATATTGGCGGGGCTGGTAATCCAGCCCCCCTTGAACCCGTCCGGCAGAGGCTCGATAGCGTCGCAGCGGACCACGCCGGCGCGGGACAGATGGTCGGCCGCCATGTCGAAATTGTCCGTGAACAGCTCCAGCCAGATCTCGGCCTGGCTCAGCATTGGCGCCTCGTCGAGCCACAATTTGTTGGGGCCGAGTTTGAAGCCGATGGCGGGTGCCTTGTCGGTGATCGGCTTCAGGCCGACCACATCGCGATAGAACGCCACCGTGGCCTGATATTGATGAGGTGGGACCTTCATGGCGATGTCGATGCCGCCATAGATGTTCGCAGCCATGCTTGCTTCCTTTGTCTTGTCAGGGGGATGTGCAGCGCGGCTCGCTCGCCGGCACGCCGGCCAACTCGCTGCGATAATAGCCCTCGCGCAGATTGATGCCGTGTTCGAGGAATGCCTTCAGGCAGCACAGCATCTGCGACCATCCCTCGCAGTTGATATAGGAGGCGCACTGGCCCTGGGCGTCCTCGCGCCAGCCCGTCTCGGCAATGGTGACCAGCGTGGCGTCCATTTCCAGCGCCTGGAAATTCATCTCGATATGAGTCTTGTAGAGCACCACGCCATCGGCGGATTTGGGCCCATCCCAGCGCAATACGATGCGGCTGTCAGCCACCACTTCGTCCACTTCGACGGGAACCGCGCCCCACCACACCACCGTCGCGCCGGTCACCAGCGGCGCGCTGGCGCCGCCCACCGTGGTGAAATAGGCGCTGAGCTTGCCGGGGTTGACCACGGCGTCGAATACCTCGCGAACCGGCCTTGAGATCCGCCCGGAGACCCTGAATTCCGGCTTCATCGCGTTTCTCGCTGTTGCAGGAGGCGAGAGTATGTTATAAATTTATAACATGTCAAGCGAACTCAAAGAAGACCTGGTTTTCAAGGCATTGGCCCATCCGCGCCGGCGGGCCATGCTCGACCACCTCAAGGAGGAGGCGCGCACCACCGGCATGCTCTGCGAAGCCTTTGCGGATATGGATCGCTGCACCGTCATGCAGCATCTCAAAGTGCTGGAGGAGGCCGATCTGGTCATCGTCAGGCGGGAAGGGCGCGAGCGCTGGAACCACCTCAACGCGCTGCCGATCAAGCGCATCCACGACCGCTGGATCAGCGGCTATGCCACCCATGCCCTCACCATTCTCGACAAGCTCAAGGCCGATCTGGAGGGGTGAGCTTGTGGCCGCGGGTGCGCTCGCCGGCCTTGAACGTTATCCTCAAGGCGAGCGCGGGTCGACGAATGAGCGATCGCTCAAGACGGCGCCGTTCTCTCAGCCTGTCGGGACGCCAGGGGCAGGTCGATTTCCAGGCAGGCGCCGCCCGTGCGGTTGTTGGATGCGGCGATATGGCCGCCATGCAGGCGCACGATCTCGCGCACGAGGTTGAGACCGAGCCCCGCGCCGCGACCGTCCTGGCGCAGGCGATGAAACGGCTCGAAAATCCGTTCGGTTTCCGCAACGGGAATGCCGTCACCTTCGTCGCAGACCTCGATGCGGCCGCCGCGGTCGACGCGCACGCTGATGGTACCACGGCGCCCGCCATGATCGATGGCGTTCTGGACGAGATTGGTCAATGCCCGCTCGAGCGAGGTCTGGTCGCCTGTGATCAGGATCGGCCCGTCGTCGGCCTTGAAGTCCATCTCATAGCCGGCGGCAAAGGCCAGGGGGGCGAGATCGACGATCACCCTTTGGGCGAGCGCGGCGAGATCGACCGCCGTCGTCGGCCTGTCCTGCTGGTCCAGGCGCTGGAAATCGAGCAATTGCCCCGTCAGCACAGCCAGCCGATTGGCATCTTCCAGAAGCCGGCTTTTCTCCGCACCCGACGGCAGCGAAGCGATGCGGGTGGTCAGGATGGCGATCGGCGTTCGCAGCTCATGTGCCGCGTCCGCGAGAAAGCGCTGATGCCGTTCATAGCCATTGTCGAGGCGAACCAATGCGTCATTGACGGCCTTGACCAGAGGCAGGATCTCGGCGGGCACGCCGGACAGAGGCAGACGGACGCCGCGCTGGGCGATGTCGATGCGCTCGGCCTGCATTGCCGCCGCGCCGAGCCCCTTCAGCGCCCGTCGCACCACGATCGGTGTGACGATCAGGGTGACAAGCGCCATCAGCACGAAGAGCGGTCCGATCACGGTGGCCGAACTCAGCGATACGCCCCAGAACAGATGTTGCCAGGACATATGGCCTTGCGTGCCCGTGAGGATCTGCACGCGGCCGGCGGCGCTCTCGACCCATTTGAGCACGGCATCCGGCTTGTCGATGCCGGGCTGGTCCTCGCCGAGTCGCATCTGCTGGATAAGGCCGATGTCGGCCACGATCGCGGCGTAGTCGGCGGGAACTGTGCCTTCTTTCAGTTCCTGGCCCTGCTTGTCTCGGATGACGAACCACAGATCGGGGGCATCCTCCCGCAATCGTGCCAAATCGCCGGTTTTCGCCAGAGCGAGCCCACCATCCGCCTGGCGGACCACGGCATCGCGAAGCACATCAAGGGCACTGTCTTCATAGGCATCGACAATGCGTGCCGTACCCCAGACCGCAAAGACCAGGATCACCACGATGAGTGTGAGCATGACGGTCTGGAAGGCAACCAGCCGTTTGACCAGGCGCCAGCGCAAAGAGGGCGGGGCGGTGGCGATCATGGCGTCTCGCGCAGGAGATAGCCGACGCCGCGAATGCCGTTGATGGTGACGCCGGCGTCGGCGTCGGCAAGCTTGCGGCGCAAGCGTGAAACATGGGTATCGAGTGCGTTGGACTGGATTTCGTCATCCATGCCGAACACCGCTTCCATCAGGAAGGAGCGCAGCACCATGCGCCCCATGCGTCGCACCAAGGCTGCCAGCACCAGCAGTTCCCGCCGTGGCATTTCCAGCGGGATGCCGGCAACGCTGGCCTCCTGATGAGTGAAGTCGAAGCAAAGCCGCCCAACCCGCACCACGTGGGACTGCAGATGGGCGGGGCGGCGCAGCAAGGCCCGCAGCCGTGCCAGCAATTCCTCGAATGCGAAGGGCTTACCAAGATAGTCATCGGCGCCGTGTTCCAGCCCGGCGACACGGTCGGGCAGGTCGCCCCGGGCGGTCAGCACCAGTACCGGCAGGGCATTGCCGCTGGCGCGCAAGGTGGGAATCAGCGACAGGCCATCACCGTCCGGCAGCTGACGATCGAGCAGCATGGCATCGTGCACGCGATCGGAGAGCACGCCTTCGGCGGCGGCAATGCTCGAGACATGGTCGACGATCATGTCGTGGCGAACCAGGGCGGAGCGCAAGGCCGACACCATCTCCGGTTCGTCCTCTACCAGCAATACCCGCATTGTCCGTTCCGCCTTTTCTGTTCCGCTCACATCATTCCGCGCAGAAGCACATTACGCCGCCAGCATTGCATCAACCTTGCAGAGAAATCTCGCGCCCCGGCGGACAACGGATCGGAAGCGCCCTGGCGACAGGCTCCCGCAACCCAGGCATGGGACCAGTTGGTAATCGATTCGGTCACCTGAGAACCCATCGGACCCCCCTCGGCCGGTCGATCGCCCGTTCATTGGGAACGGGAACAGCCCTCATACCGTGGATGACCCGAGAATGTTATCGAGATTGATCGACCGACCCGTCGCGCAGAGCTTCGATCCCGCCGAGCCTCTCCTGCCCAAGGGAGGTCATGATGCCGGTTTCTGACGCATTGCCATTCTTCCGGGCCTGGATCAGCAACCCGCTTCGCGTGGCTGCCGTGGCTCCCTCCGGCAACGCCGTGGCCTCCCTGATGACGCAGGAGATCACGCCAAGGACCGGGCCGATTCTGGAGCTTGGCCCCGGCACGGGCCCCTTCACCCAGGCCCTGCTCGAGCGGGGTGTGCCGGAGCAGAACATCACCTTGGTGGAATATGACGCGACCTTCGCGCGCCTGCTCGGCCGCCGCTTTCCCCTGGCCCGGGTGTTCCACATGGATGCGGCGGAACTGGCAACGACCAGTCTCTATGTCGGCGCACCGGTTGGCGCTGTGATCAGCGGGCTCGGCATCCTGGCGATGCCTTCGGACAAGGCTTCGGCCGTTCTCACCGGCGCTTTCGCCTGCATGGCTCTCGGCGGGGCCTTCTATCAGATCACCTACGGTCCGCGCTGCCCGGTTAGGCGGGAAATTCTCGACGGCCTGGGCCTCGAGGCCGAGCGTACCGGCTGGACCATACGCAATCTTCCACCAGCGTCTGTCTATCGGATCAGGCGGCGCCGGTCCCTACTGCCGTCCGGGCTGTGAACCGATCATGGAGATGTCTCCCGCCATCGTCGCGATGCTCGGTTTCGGCCTCGCCGGCATCACCTGTCTGGCCGTCGCGGAAAAATTCCTGCCGGTCATACCTTCCTACATATTGCTGATGTTTCTGGGCATGGCAGCGCGCGATGGCCCCGGGCTCGCGGCCATGGTGATCGCCACCACGGTCGGGTCGACGATCGGGTCCGTGGGCTGGTATGGATTGGGCCGAGCTCTCGGCCCGCACCGGGTCGAAACCTTGGTGGCCGCCTACGGACGTTTCGTTCTGCTGCCGCTGCCTTTGTATCTGCGTCTGGTCGAGCGCTATCGGCGCAATCAGTTTTGGGCAACCCTGGTCGGCCATACGATTCCGACCGTCCGCGTCTATCTCGGCCTGCCTGCTGGTGTTTTCCGACTTGAACTGCGTCGGTTCATCCTGGCGGCCCTGCTCGGCAGTCTGGCCTGGAATGTCCCATTCCTGAGTTTGGGCTTCATACTGAAGGGCAGCGACCGTGATCCCCTCAGTCTAGGCCTTCTGGTCGCAATCGTGCTCGTCGGCGGTGAGTTCGCCATCCTTTGGGGAGTACGCCAGGTGCGACGGATGGAGCGCGTCCGGCTCGAACGGCTCGATGAGATAAGGCGTAGGGCGGATCATGACCGGCCAGCCCCTGCCCGCGGCGGGCGCTCTTAAAAAAACGCAGCGCCGGCGATCATGCAAGGCTCCTGCAATTGAGGGCCCGGAAAGTCGGTGTCGCTCCCTGCCAGCCCCCGCGCTGCGGAGGGCTGTTGCAGCGTTCCCGAATGTGATGATGATTGCCCCTCCTTCACGACGCCCCGCCTCCCGCCGATCATCCCTGGTCACCGCACGCCGGTCACACCTGGTGGTGTTTCTGGCGCTGGCTTGCCTGCTTGCCGGGTGCGCACCGGATACGCGGCCAACCAATGCACCGCTCGGACTCGTCACGGGCTCCATCCCGGCAAGCAGCCCAGCGCGGGGAGGCGATGTTGCAATCGTGCTCACCATTTCCGGTGGTGGCGCCCGTTCGGCCGCTTTCGGCTACGGCGTTCTCGCCAGCCTCGCCCAAACGCCCTCGACCGTCGCCGGCCGTAGCATGGCCGATGATGTCGCTGTGGCGGCGGGCGTGTCGGGGGGCGCCATGCTGGCTTCCTATTTTGCTCTGCATGGGCCGGCGGGATTGCCCGGCTTTCGGCGCGATTTCCTGGCGCGCAATGCCGAGGCCTCGCTGCGCACCAGCCTGAGCCCGACCAATCTGCTGCGCGGCTATCGCGGCGGCGTCAACGATCGCAACGGCCTGCCGCCATGGCTGGATGCCAATCTCTATCATGGCGCCACGCTGGGGATGCTGGATCGACCTGGCCGCCCCCGATTGGTGATCCATGCCACCGACCTCTACAACCGGGCGCCCTTCATCTTCGACCGAACATCCTTTGCCGCCATCTGCAGCAATTTCGACGATTACCCCCTTGCCTATGCGGTGGCGGCATCCGCGGCGGTACCCGTTGCCTTCGCGCCCATCACGCTGCGCAATTATCGTTCGAGCTGCCCGGCCGATGCCGAGGGTGTCCCGGCAGCCGGCGCAAAGGCGGACATCCGTGCCCAATCGTTGGTTGAGCGGCAATATCGGGAGGCGCTCGATCGCTATCGCAGTGCAGGGGATCTCAACTTCCTCAAGCTCTATGATGGCGGGCTCGTTGACGGCATAGGCACCTCCGCGCTCCTGCATCTCCTGAACCGGGAGGCTCCCGAACCGCTGCCGGCCGCGAGGGCGAGCCGGGTTCGGCACCTGCTCTTCATTGTGGTGGATGCCTCGACCCGTCTTGGTGGCAATCTTTCCGAGACGTCGGACAGCCCCTATGCCAAGGACGCGATCGTGGCGGCGACCGATGCCCTGATGAACATTCCCAATCTCCAGAGCTTCGACGAACTACGCCGCCGCCTGCCGTCCTGGCGGCGGGAACTGATGAGATGGCGTTGCCGCGGAACAACTCATCTCACCTGCCGTGACCTCGATGTCGCGATCATCCGGGTCGCCCTCGCGGATGTTCAGGAGCCTGCCATGGCGCGGCGAATCCTCGCCTTGCACAACACGCTCGCCCTCAAGCCCGAGGATACGGTCTTCCTGAGCGATCTTGGCAGCAGCCTTCTCGCCCGGCAGCCCGGCTATCAGCGTTTCCTGGCACGTCTGCGCGGGCGGTCGAATTCGCTTGCTCTCGCAAGCACCGAGGCTGATTTGTCGCCGTGACAACCCTCATGACCTCGTTGTCGCCCGGCTGAGGACCAGGGCGACGACGATGGCTGCGATGGCCGCCACGATGACGAGCAGGCCGGCCGATCGCCAGCCATAGGAATCGATGAACCCACCCACGGCGACCGACCCTACCACCTGGCCGAGGCTGCTGCCTTGCATGGCGAGGCCGACCACGATGGGAGCCAGGGATGTGGCGGGCGCCACGACAGGCGCGGAGGACAGCAATGTCGCCGGGATGATGCCGCCCACGGCCGAGAACAGGATGCACAGCAGCAGCGTCAGGCCGTCCGGAAAGATCTGCAGGAACACGCTGGGCGCGGTGATTCCCATCACCAGGCTGGCGCCCGCGATCAGGATGGCGCGGCCGGCACCACGCGAAAGGAGAAAGCCTGCCGCGAGATTGCCGATGATGTTCGATGCACTTGCCAGGGCGCTCAGCATGCCGGCGGCACCGTAACTCAAGCCCATATGCTGCATCAGCAGCACTGGCAGGAAACTGAACAGGGCAAAGAACATCAGGCTGTAGAGAGCAAAGCACAAGGCAAGCAGTGGGGGCCCGCCGGCCGTCACCACGGCAAGGACATCCCGGCCGAGGTGCTGCGGCGGAGGCGCACTCGACTGCTGTCCGCCCGGCACGGTGAGCAAGGCCGCCAGGATGGCAAGACATGCGATGATCGCACCGGACCACCAGATGGCACGCCAGTCGCTGAAAAGCGGGCCGGCGAGCATGGCGAGGGCCATGCCGGCCGGCATGAAACAACTCCACACGGCAAAAGCGAGATCGCGCCGCCCGACCGGGCAGATCCGGTTCAGGATGGCGGGACCTGCCACCGTGACCATCAGGAACCCGAGGCCTTCGACGATGCGTGAAGCGACCAGTGCGCCATAGTGGGAGGCAAGGGCGCCGAGGCCGCTACCGGCTGCGATGGCGCCCAGGCCCAGCAAGAGCACGCGGCGATCCCCGAAACCTGTGATGATCGCGCCCGCCGGCACCCCGCAAACCAGGCTGAGCATGGCAAAGATCCCGGCCAGCCAGCCAATGGCGCCAAGGGTAAGGCCGAGATCGGCCTGCAGCATGGGCGTGGCGATCAGCGCCTTGCCGACCTGCAGCGAGGCTGCGATGCCGCAGGCGACCACCACCATGGCCGGCCAGGCCGTGGTGGTGCTCGGCAGCGGGATGGTCGTGACCATCAGGCCGCCTCCTGGAGCCGCGCGGCAGCAAGGGCCCGGGCGAGATGGGCGACATGGCGCCCCTGGAAGCGCGCGCCGTCGAGTTCGTTGGCGCTGGGCTTGCGATTGCCGCCGCGACCGTCATCGGCCAGCGTCGAAGCGCCGTAGGGTGAACCGCCAGTGATCTCGTCCATGCGCGACTGGCCCTGGAAGGTATAAGGCAGGCCGGTAACGACCATGCCCAGATGCAGCAGCACGATATGGGTGGACAGGATCGTGGCCTCCTGCCCGCCATGCTGGCTGCCGGAGGAGGTGAAGACACTGCCGATGCGCCCGACCAGGGCATTGTGCGCCCATAGCCCGCCGGCTTGGTCGAGAAAGTTCTTCATCTGTGCAGCCATCGTGCCGAAGCGGGTCGGCGTGCCGAAGATGATGGCATCATAATCGGCCAACTCGGCGATATCGGCAATCTCCGCGCGCTGATCCCGCTTGTAGCCGGCGCGGATAGCGACCGCATCCGGTACGATTTCCGGCACCCTTTTCACCACGGCTCGTGCGCCGGCCTCGCCTACGCCTTCCGCCACCGCCTGCGCCATGGCCTCGATATGGCCGTAGGAGGAATAATACAGAACCAGCACGGACGTCATCGTCAACTCCTCGTCATTCCTGAATGATGGGAGCATGGCATTTCCTGTCTATCGATCGGAGTGATATAAATGGCATCAAATTGATCGAAAGAATTGATCATGATCGATGCCCTTACCCTGGATCAACTACGAATCTTCGTAACGGTTGTCGGCAGCGGCAGCTTTCGTTCGGGAGCTACCAGGCTGTCGCGCGTGCAGTCGGCGGTAAGCCATGCCATCGCCAATCTGGAGGCCGAACTCGGGCTGGCCCTGTTTGATCGCTCCGGTCATCGCCCGGTGCTGACCGTGGAGGGCAAGGCGCTGCTCGCCAATGCACGCGACATCCTCCTGCGCGTGGACGCCATGCGTGCCCGCGCCCATGGGCTGGGGGAGGGGGTGGAGCTCGAACTTTCCCTGGTGGTGGACACACTGTTTCCGACTGCCTGGATCGGCGCGGCACTCGAAGCAATGAGGCAGGACTACCCGTCGGTCGCGATCAGATTGGCCGTCGAACCGCTCGGCGGCCCGCTTGCCGCCTTGTTGGCCGGGCGCAGTGTGCTGGCCGTGATCACCGGGGAGAGCTTTCGTGATCCGCGCGTGTCGCTACAGGCCCTGTCCTCCATCGAAATCGTGGCGGTCGCTGCTGCGGGGCACGCTCTGGCGACGCGAAGTGACGACCAGGCGATCGAGGTTGCCGAACTCGCGGATCATCTGCAGATCGTTCTGGTCGATCCGACCACCTTGTCGGAGGGGCGGGATTTCGGCGTGTTGTCACCACAGACCTGCCGGGTCGGCGGCCAGGATACCAAGCACGCCATGATCCTGGCCGGCCTCGGCTGGGGCCGGCTGCCCTATTGGCAGGTGGAACGGGATCTTCTGGAAGGCCGTCTTGTCCGGCTGCGCACGAAGGATCTGGGCCGTCATGCCCGGACCGGCACGGAGGCCTATCTCGCCCATCGCCTCGACCAGCCGCTCGAGCCCGCCGCACGCGCCTTCGGCCGGGCGCTCGAACGCATTGCCGCAGAATAGAGCATCGTGCCGAAAAGTGGATGCCGGCTTTCGGCAAAAATGATGCTAGAGTGACAACCCACAACGTCGGACACGCGTCCGAAATGGGATCCGATGCTGCGGTGCCTACCGGAGAGGCACCCTGTCAAATCAGCCGTATGTACATATTTGCGGCAAGAACTATCAGTATGTCCAGGCTGTTCCAGTTTGAATCAATTATCGGATTGCCGATGCCGCGTCCCAAGTTCATTGTGCTGCTCCAGGGACCGGTGGGGCCCTTTTTTTCCGAGCTTGCGCAATCGCTCCTGGCGCGTGGCGACAGAGTCCTCAAGATCAATTTCAATCTCGGAGACCGCATCTATTCCAGGCGGATTCCGTTCGTCATGTTTTCCGACAGCCTGTCGGCTTGGCGTGGCTGGTTCTCACAGTTCCTGCTTGGCCAGAAGCCGGACAAGGTGATCCTGTTCGGTGACCAGCGCCCCTATCACCAGGTGGCCGTGGCCCTGTGCCGGGAGCTTGGTGTCGATGTCTGGTGCCTCGAGGAAGGCTATATCCGGCCCGATTATGTGACCGCCGAACGAGAGGGCAACAATGCGGCCTCGCCCCTACCGCGGGTCCTGTCGGCCTATGACCGCACCAAGGTGACCTCCATCGAGGCGCCGGTGACGATCCCGGCGACGAGCTTCAAGCCCATGGCCTGGTGGGCCTTCAAGTATTACGTGGCGATGTCGGCCGGCAATGTGGTGTTCCGGCAATACTCGCATCATCGCGAGCGTTCCTTGCTCGGCGAGGCGATGCTCTGGAGTCGCAATGCCATCCGCAAATACACCGATCGCTGGACCAATGCGAAGAAGATCATCGACCTCGTCGATCATTTCGACCGCAAATATTTTGTTGCGGCCCTTCAGGTCCACGATGATCTGCAATTGCGCGTCCATGGGGCGGGCTGGACCATGGAGCGCATGATCGAAGCCACGATCCGCTCCTTTGCCAAGCATGCACCGCCTGGCACCCGCCTTGCCTTCAAGGCCCATCCGCTCGACCGCGGACATCGGCCCTACCACCGTTTCGTGGCGCAGCTTGCCAAATTGGCGGGGGTGGCGGATCGGGTCTCCCTGATCGACGACGGGCCGACGGGACTGCTGATCCGGCACGCTCGTGGTATGATCACGGTCAACAGCACCACGGGAATTCTGGCTCTGCAGCGCAATTGCCCGGTATTCGTGCTCGGGAATGCGCATTATGCCATTGATGGCCTCGTGGCCCAGGGCGGCGAAGACAAGTTGAAACAGTTCTGGAACGCTCCCTTCCTGCCCAACGCAGCGGCGAAAAACGCCTTCATCAGTCACCTGGTGGTCGAGACGCAGATCAACGGCTCCTATTATCTCAGCCGTTACTTCGATCTCACTATCAGCAACCTGATCAGTCGCATCGACGACAATGTGGTGGAACTGCCGAAAAGAAGCCCTGCGCGTGTGCCGAAATCGGCTTGAAATCGCGTAACGGAACTTCGCATTCTCGAATAGTATGGTGAAGCATCCCGATGGCCAGCAGGAACGCAGGGCCGTCCAAACGCTACCATATCCCGGTGCCGCAAAGGCCATGCAGCTTTTATTTAGCCGACTTAGAATGGATGAGAGCGTGCTCTGATGGTGCTGGCAACGCCCGTCCATTTCTTACGCGCCCGTGTCGTTCTCGTCATTCCAACAAACAAAAACGGGGGCAAAAATGCCCCCGTTTATGCGATGAATCAAATGCAGCAGCGCTAGATCAGAACTTGTAGTTCACACCGAGGCGCACAGCGTGGAAGTCCGGCGAAGCCTTGGAATTGAGGGTGCCGCCGCCGCGTACCGTGTAGCTGCCGAAATTCACATACTGATATTCGATACGGCCCGAGATGTTGTCGGTGAAGGCGTATTCGACACCGGCGCCTGCGGTCCAGCCCACCTTGGTGTTGCTGTCGCTGAAGGAAGCGCCGTTATAGCTCAGCTTGTAGTCGATGTTGCCGTAGGCCAGACCACCGGTTGCGTAGATCAGGAAGCGATCATAGGCATAGCCGATGCGCGGACGCAGGGTGCCGTACCACTTGATGTCCGAGCGAGCGCGACCGGGAGCGCCAGCGACGACGCCATGCACGGTGTCCTTGATCTGGGCACCCTGGAAGTCGGTTTCGAGACCGACCACGATGTTGTCGAACTGGTAGTTATAGCCGGCCTGCAAGCCACCAAGGAAACCCTTGCCCGTCAGCTTGCCGATGTCGCCGATGAAAGTCGGATTATGAATGCCAACCGTATCGCGGCCGCCAAAGGCATAACCGACGTTCGCACCAGCATAAAAGCCCGTCCAGGAAAACGGCAGGACAACCGGTGCCACAGGCTCAACGGGTGCAGGCGCAAGATCGGCAGCGATAGCGGCCGTCGACGTGAGCAGGAGAGCAATTGCTGCTGCAGAGATTCTCATATGCGTTACTCCTAAAGGTAAGGTCACCATGCCAGTTTTCGAAACACGAGTCTGTAGCTTTGATGCAACAGGTAGCCCGGAAATAACATCTTCAGTTCTATGAGAGCCCGAAGGTGGAGGATCCGCCCGGCCAATGCAAGATAAGATGATTTGGCTGTAATCACAAAGGAGTTTTACCAAAGCTGGTTTGATAAAGTAGAAAATTGTATCTCAAATGGGAAAATTTCCCTAAGGTAGATGGTAGCATGAAACAGTCCTATCTCATGCTGGCCTCCCCCTGACGAAGTTGTTTTTCGAGGCCGAGTGCTGGAAATGATCGCGCATGACCTCGAGGGCCTGCTGTACGTGATCCTGCCATGTGGGCACGGCGACACGGGTGCTGAGCTCGAAACGGTCCGAGGCCAGTGTCGTCACCGCGCCCATCCATTGCGGCAGGTCGATGGGGTCGACCAGGCTGATGCCGTGATGGCCGGCAAGCTCCGCCACTTCGCGGTGGGCGGGAATATCGGAGGCGATCACCGGCACGCCGAGGGCATTGGCTTCGAGGATCGGCAGCCCGAACCCCTCCACCAATGACGGCTGCACCATGCCGTGAGCGCCGGCAATCAAGGAGGCCACGGCTCGGTCGCTGAGGTCCGAAACTTCCACGACGTGGCGGGCCAGCGGTGCCGCATGGGTCAGCAGATCCAGGACCTGATCGACCTTCCAGCCTCGCCGTCCCACCAGGACCAGGCGCGGACAGGCCGTACCGAGTTTCTCGGCGAGCCGGCGCCAAAGCAGCAGGAGCAGGGTGTGATTCTTGCGGGCCTCGATCGTGCCGAGACAGACGAAATAGGGTATTTGTGAGGGGGGTGGCCGCAGCGCCTGGCGGGTCAGGAACTCGTTCTCGACGGCCAGAGGCACCACCACGATGGGTGGCGCAGGGGAGCGGCGTTCGCCCCGCGGGGTGATCGTCGCCAGCCATGCGATGAACCGATCGCGCGAATAAGCCGAATTGGCGATGATCAGATCGGCATGCTGCAGCAAGGAAAGCATGCGTCGGTGATGCTTGTCCGCCTCCCCTTCGCGGCAAAACTCCGGAAAATCGATAGGAATGAGATCGTGCAGCATAGCGACGATGCGGGCGCCCCGCCGCTTCATCTCCCGAATTTTAAGCGTGTTTTCCAGGCCGGAGTGGGAGGTATTGAGATACACCGATCCGCGCAGGTCGGGAGGCAAGTCCCGGGTGCCGAAGACCTGCCGCATGCCGGCGAGCGCTACCCGGGCGGCGGAAGGCTCGGTACGGCCGGTTTCCGCCAGGCGGCGGCAGCCGCGTTCGGAGAGCCAGGCCGGTGCGGCCAGATAATCGGCCAAATCGCTGTAGATGCGATCCTCGTCGACGTCGAGGCCCTGCCAGGCCAGGTATTCCGTGGATGGTAGGAGCCTGTCGACACGCCGCAGGCCGTTGAAGCCGGGCATCTTGGCCACGAAGGAGACGTCGCCGGCGAGATCGGGCAGCAGCCGGATATAGGCGGCATCGACCCGGTCTATGCCGGTGGGCGTGGTGCGAATGAGCCGGCGCAGGTGCCGCGATACGTCAAAAAGAAACTGCATTGCGTGGCCACCAGCGTATGATTCGGCGCAAGGGGTTGGTTCTTCCGGCAGGGGCCTGGCGCGCCGCGCTCAACCAGGCCACCGCATCTTCGGCTTCCATTGGCAGCCGCCGGATGGGGTGAAGATAGGTCGGATAGAGGATGAGGGCGGCAGCCACCAATTCGTCGAGCGTGCGGCGCTGCGTGCGGCGCGGTATGGCGACGCGGTCGGTCGTCAGGCCCCAGCCGGCAAAGAAGGGCGCGCCGTGGCAGGTCACGGGCTTGTCTCGCAACAGGGCCTCGAATCCCGCCAGCGAGGTCCGCACATGCACTTCGTCGGCAAAGTCGATCCAGGCCGCCGCATCGCCCGACACTGCCAGATGATCGGCCAGGGCGCAGGCCTCGTTCCGATCGCTCAGGCCGGGCCGTTTGCCGGCCACCAGATCGGGGTGCTCCTTGAAGATGACGAAGGCGTCGGGGCAGTCCCGGCGGACGGCCCGGAGAAATTCGAGATTGCTGGCCTGGCAGGGCAGGCCCAGCTTGAGGGATTGGTCATCCGGCACTTGTCCCGTCACCAGCACGCGCCGGCGGCCCCGCGCCTGCCGAGGAACCTCGTCAGGCACGTCGCTGCTCAGATTATATTTGGTCAGGCCGGCCTGCAGGATCGCTTGGCGCAGCCGGGCGGCGCGATCGGTAAGTTCGGCAGGAAACGTGCCGGTTTCGAGCAGGGTTTCGAGGTCGCTGATGGCGGTTGCATTGTAATAGATGCCGCTGGCATCGAAGCACAGCGAGATCGGCACGGTGCCGGGGAAGCCGAGCCCGACCGATCTGAGGAAACCGTCTTCGACCGTGATCGCTGGTGCCCTCGCAGCCCCGCCGGCGGCGGAAGGCGGCAGACCCCAACTCAGCTGCCGTGCCTTGCCAGAGGCCGCTGCGCTGAAGCGAAGGGTACCGCCGGGGGCGGCACAGTAGCGCCGCAATATCGGCCGCTTGTGCTGTTTGATGGCGACGGCCTCGGTCTCCCCGCGCCAGTGGCCGGCATGGGCGCGCCAGCCTTGTAGCCGTGCGATCGCCTGTTCCGGGCTGGCGGCGCGACGGGTGATCGGATCGGCATAGAGCGGGTAGCGGATCAGGGCGGCATCGACGAGATCGACGATGTCGAGCGGGGCGCCGGTCCGTGCCTGAAGGCGGCGGGCCAAGGCTTCGTGCGCGCTCGGCCGGACCGGCCGGTCCTCGGTCAAATTCCAGCCGGCGTAGAAGGGCACGCCATAGCACCGCACCGGCAGGCCGCGCAGTAGGGCGTCGAAGCCGAGCTGGCTTGAGACGGTCCAGACCTCGTCGACCTCATCGAGCACGGCATGAGGGGAGACCGCATCATCGAGCCGGCGCAGATGGGCAGCGGCCGGGAGGCCGGAGAAGCTGCCTTGGGCTCGGCCCGCCATCACATCCGGATGGGAGCGGATGATGACCTGCGCGTCCTGCAGGGCGAGAGCATCGGCCAGCATGGCGGCAAAACTCGTCTCGTCGGCGCAGGCCCCGGCGATCGATAAATCGCCCGCGACCTGCTCCACCAGCAGGATCCGCCGGTTTCCGCGCGGCCCCAGCGACACGGGAGTGTCGGGAAGGTGATTATATTTGGTCAGCCGCCGTTGCACGATGTCTTCGCGCAGGGCGGCCGCGCGTGGCCGGGACGCGCGGAAATCCCCCCCCGCCAATTCGTGTTCGAGCCGCGACGGTGTGCGGGCGTCGTAATAAACGCCGAGGTCGTCCATCACCACCGAAACGGCGGCCGCCCCCATCTTGCCGAGGCCGACCGAGCGCAGGAAGCCGTCCTCCAGCGTGAAGAAGGGGCGGGAAAGCCGGGCAGCCCTATACCTGGCCCAGCGAGCCGGCAGCTTGCGGCCCCAGCCGGCGATGGCGTCAACCCGCGCTCCAGCCCGTTCCAGCGCCACCAGCCGGTAATCCGGCAGCAACTCGCCCAGATCGGGAAAGCGCAGCAGGGTGACCAAGGGCAGGCCGATAACGCTGCCAGGACGAGGCAACCAGGACTGATCCATCAGCTTCTACTCAATAGCGCCCAGGCCCAATGTGCCGGCGAACCTCTCGTGGCGGTAGATCACGAACGACGAGGACCAAGCGTACTTAGGATATATCGACCTTGATGCCGTTGGCCATACGATAGATTTGCATGTTTGTATCGGTATTATATTGAATATTTCTTGCTTCGGTCGGGTGGGCTGCCGGAGCTTGCAGGCGCTGCGCCAGTTCCAGATGATTGCCGATATCGAAAAACTCGATCACGTCTCTGTGATAGCGGGCGAGTTGGAGATAAGCCAGCGTCCGCGAGGCGATCACGCGCAAGCCGAGCTCGATTGCCTGGCTTATGGGCCCCGACGACGACTGCCCCACTTCAAGGTAAGGAAAGACCACGGTATCGCAGATCGCCATACCTCGGGCGAACTGCTCGTCCGGGAGGGCTCCCATGAAATGGATGCGCTGGCTGAGGTCCTTGGGGTGCTGATCGAGAGCCAGGGATGCAGAAGAATCGAGCGACAAGTTCAAGGTAACTTCTGAGTTCTCAAGCTGGTCGACAAGATTCTTCCCGATATAGGCCTCATCCAGCAGGGTCCGGATGTAGGGATCGATCTTCTGCTCCTTGCGTATCGTCTGCGGGTGCACGCCGCCGAAGACGAGAAGATGATAGTTCGGTGGCAGTAGATGGAGGGCGCGGATTGCCGTCTCGAACCCTTTGTAAGGGCCGAGAAATCCAAATACGCCGATCAGTTTTGCGTCCTTGGGCAAGTTTGCAAGCAGCGGAAATTCCGTCCGTGAGGCCTGCTGATAGGCATTAGCGTCTTCGGGGGTCAGGAACGCCAAAGGGTGATCATAAACGTGGTTAAGGCGGTTGACGAAGCGCATGTAACGCATGTCTCGCCTAGTATGCACGATAACGCTGGTGGGCCTGCGGCGCTGCGACGACCGGAGCAACTGGAATGGGACCGATGCCAGGCGATTGGTGCGCCGGCTCGATCTTATCTCCCCCCATACCTTGGTAAACTGCAGGCGCGCGGCTTTCTGCAGGAGAGATTTCGCACTGAGCGGTTGAGATTGCAGAATTGTATGAAACGTTACGGAAATCGCTGGCGCGGCATTGATGATCCAGCGCAGCCTGCGCAATATGTCAATATCGTCCCGGCCGAGCGTTCCGAACTCGAGTTGGAGGTTGACCGCATCGAAGGATGAAAGCTTCGCGCATATCTCCTTGATATGCATATCTCCGAGTTTGATCACTCGCGGATTGGCATGACGCAAGAAATACTGGTCCAGGTCAAAGACTGTAACTTCAAAGTGGTCTTCTAGTTGTTTTCTAATATGTGTAGTGTACGCAGCGATACCGCATAGTTCATCATATGTGCTTATCAGTGCAAGTTTTGGTTTTTGCCGAGAACGGGCTGTCTGGTCTGAGGAAAAATCGGTTGCCTCGCTGTCGAAAATTTGCAAAGAGGATTGGGTTGTCACGCGACTCTCCTTTGGACCTTTCAGATCGAGTGCCCCAGCGTCACAATTCGGGTTCCTACTTACCCTTAGGGAGCTCGAAACGAAAGCGAAAGATGGGAAGGCGTCCCACGACGACATGTCGGATCAGGTCGGTGAAACGGCCAATGGATCTGCAGAATTTGTGAGAATGCAGCGCGGCTGGTGGCTTCTGGCTTGGCCTCGCTGCAGGGGGTAATAAGGTGGACATAAATTTGGTGTTTTCTGCCGCTTGTCGGTGATCCTCTTTACCAAGAATGCCTTCTGTGCTTGTCGTGCCCAACTAGTGGTGAGAAATTATGGTGCTGTTGAAAAGTGAGTGATGTTGAAGTGTTGCGTATTCCAGTCATTCTCCTGATCACCGCCAGCCTTGCGGCTTGCTCGAGCCTGCCGAACGCCGGGCCTACGGCCCGAACCATTCTGAACACCCAGCAGAGTGGTGGCGCGCAGGGACGGGCGGTTGCGAGCCCCTATTTTATTTTCGACGTCAACGCCGCGACCGTCGCCGTGTTGTCGCGGCATCGGCCGACCGGCTTCCTTGGCAGCTTTGCTGCCGGCGGCCCGCCATCGAGCGGCACGCTGGGCGTGGGCGACATGGTCGCGGTTTCGATTTTCGAGGCGAGTTCGGGCGGCCTGTTCGGTACCGCCGACGCCACCGGCAGCGCAGGCAGCAAGAGCGTGCAGTTGCCGCCCCAGCAGATCGATCGCGGCGGGCGCATCAATGTGCCCTATGCCGGCAGTGTCGTCGCCGCCGGCCGCACCCCGGCCCAGGTCGGCCAGGCCGTCGTCAGTGCCTTGTCGTCCAAGGCGATCGAGCCGCAGGTGCTGGTCACGCTCACCCAGAATGCCGCCAATCTCGTCACGGTGTCCGGCGAAGTCGGCCAGGGCGGACGCTTCCCCCTCGCTGTCAAGGGCACGCGCGTGCTGGATGCGATCGCCCTCGCCGGTGGCCCGCGGGCAGCCGCCCACGATCTCTTCGTTCGCCTGACGCGCGGGTCGCGCACCGGCGTGGAAAGCCTGACCTCGTTGGTCTCCAACCCACGCGAGAACATCTATATGCGCGCGGACGACCAACTCTTCATCTACCGCGAGCCGCGTACCTTCACCGTGCTCGGCGCTACTGGGAAAAATGACACCATCGAATTTACGAGCGACAGGGTCACCCTCGCGGAAGCCATCGGCAAGTCCGGCGGTCTCAACGACCAGCGTTCGGATGCCAGTGGCGTCTTCGTGTTCCGCTATGAAGACGCAGACGCCTATCGCGAACTCAGGGGCGGAGCGGCACCGGGCGGTTATCGTTCGGGCAGTGTACCCGTAGTCTATCGCCTCGACATGAAGAATCCAGGCTCCTTCCTGTGGTCGCAACGTTTCCTGATGCGCAACAAGGACGTGCTCTACATCTCGAACGCACCCTCGACCGACCTCAGCAAGTTCCTGCAGATGATCGGTGGTGGCGTGGGTATCGTCAGCGCCGGCGCCAATCTCTCGACGATCGGGCGCTAAGTCCCGGTTCTCCAGCCGATCGATTTTTGCAAGCACGCCTCGCCCGAAAGGGCGGGGCGTTTGTGTTTGCTCGAGCCGCGACGGTGGCCCCTGCCGTAATGATACCGTACTCATGAATGCGGCTCCGTACGAGGGATCCTTCCCTGGAGGAAGAGAGGTAATATTTTGCTTATAACTCGCATCGTGAATGAAAATTCGAGGGTATTTGTTCGGGGTGTCAATGGTGCTATGGCGTTTTTCATCGGAAAGGTCAATTGTAACCGTTTCTCAGCCTGTCTCTGTGGAGTTGATGCGTTAAGTTCGTGAAAAAGTAGGGTACGGAATAGAGAAGAAGGTCACATCTTTGTCATTTTTTTCTGAGATGCCGCTTGCCTGCTATGAAGGCATTGGTATCTATGCCCGAGAATCCTTACGTCATTGGCGCCGTGATCTGCCATTCGCCGTGAGGCGTGAACCTGTTGGAGATGTGTGTGGCGTCCGAAATCGTGGCATTCAAATCCGGGTCGCTTGACCTGATCCATCCTCTGATTATGTGCGGCGGCTCCGGCACACGGCTCTGGCCCTCCTCCCGCTCCAACCGGCCCAAGCAGTTCCTGCCGCTGTTCGGGATACTGTCGACCTTTCAGGAGACCCTACGTCGGGTCGCCGAGCCCGCTCTCTTTGGGCGTCCCGTCATCGTCACCAACAAGGATCACCGCTTTCTGGTCGCCGATCAGTTGGAAGCGCTCGGCATCGAAGCCGACGTGCTGCTGGAGCCGCAGGCCCGCGATTCGGGGCCTGCCATTCTGGCCGGCACACACCACATCGCCGAGCGGTTCGGCGAGGGGGCCCTGGTACTGGCCTTGGCAGCCGATCATATGGTGCGGGATATCGAGGGGTTCCGCCAGGCATGCCGACAAGCAGCGACTGTCGCCAAGGTCGGCCTTATCGCCACCTTCGGCGTCGAGCCTACCGGCCCGGCCACCAGCTATGGCTATATCGAGCCTGGCGAGGAGATCACCGCGGGCGGGCGGCGTGTGGCTCGCTTCGTCGAGAAGCCGGACGCGGCGACCGCGGAGCGCTATGTTGCCGAGGGCTTCTTGTGGAACTCGGGCAATTTCCTGTTCCAGGCGGGGGTGCTGCTCGGCGAGTACGAAATCCATGACCCGCAGACCGCCGCCGCAGTAACAAGCGCCGTCGCCGCCCAGCACGACGATCTCGGCTTTCTGCGTCTCGACGCCGAGGCCTTTGCGCAGGCCGAGGCGCGCTCCATCGACTATGCGGTGATGGAGCGCACGGTGCGCGCCGCGGTGGTTGTCGCCGCCTTTGACTGGTCGGATGTCGGCTCCTGGAGCGCGGTTCGCGATCTCCATGGCCAGGACGAGGCCGGCAATGCCGCACGGGGGCAGGCTGCTTTCGTCAATGCCAGCGCCAATTTTGTTTCGACGGATGGGCCGCTGGTTGCTGTCGTTGGGCTTGACGAGGTTGCCGTTATCGCCACCTCCGATGCCATTCTGGTCGCCCGCCGCGACGATGCCGCCGGCGTCAAAGTTCTGGTCGAAGGGCTCAAGACCAGCCATGCCGCACTGACGCAGGAGCATCGGCAGTCCTTCCGGCCGTGGGGCAGCTATCGCTCGCTTGATCTGAGCGAGCGCCATCAGGTCAAGTCCATCGTGGTCAAGCCAGGCGGACGCTTGTCCCTGCAAAAGCATCATCATCGCTCGGAGCACTGGATCGTGGTGCGCGGCACCGCTCTGGTCACCGTCGGTACCGAGGTGAAGTCGGTGCATGAGAATGAATCCGTCTACATCCCCATCGGAGCGGTACATCGCATGGAAAACCCCGGCAAGATCGATCTGGAGATCATCGAGGTGCAGACGGGCGGCTATTTCGGCGAGGACGACATCATCCGCCTTGAAGACGTCTACAACCGCGAGGCGTCGTGAGCCGCTCGTCCTGTCGAGACGGGGACTGCCGCTGCCGCTTCGAGAGCGGTGGCGTGCGGACGTGCCAAGTTTTCACATCGGGGTTATGCTAGCATCACGATGTTCGCCTCATTTCATGAGCAAGATGCCGAGGTCTGGTGCTTGCATCCTGCACGAGGCGAATTGCGGAGCGTTACGGAGCAGACCGCGGCATGGTGGCCTTGCCTGACGAAAGGCTGATTGAAGAAGACGCGATTGATCGCCTGATCGCCTCCGGAGATGTGAATTCTCTGCTGGAAAGCGTCGATAGCTTGACTCGGGAGGGAAAGAGCGCGCGCGCCCTGGCCCTCCTTGAGGCAATGGCCGACAGGCTTGCCTATGATGGACGCACCAGCGACAGATTGATGAACGTCCTGCTGGCACAGCAGGATTTTGGAAATGCCTGCCATTATGGCCGCGCAGCCGTGCTTCAGCCCGATGCCGGCTGGGGCGCTTTTTCAACTCTCTTCGAAGCGCTCCATGGCGTCGGGGATACGGGCGCAGCGGTTGAAACTCTGCGCGATGGTATCCGGCGGCTCGGGCCGGATCACGGCGTCCTCAAGCGTGCGGCGCATATCCTGATGACAATGCAGGATTTCGCCGAGGCGAAGCTCGTTCTCAAGGACGTCCTCGCCCATTATCCCGATGATACGGACGCGCTCTATAACTACAGCTACGCCCACCATATGCTGGGTGACAATGACGAGGCTCTTTCTCTGGCGCTGACCTGCCGGGAGCGAGACCCGCGCAATACGGCTTATGCCAATTACTATGTTCATTTGCTCTCGACCCTGCGTCGGTTCCAGGATGCGATACGCCTGCTTCGCGACCTGATTGCGGAGCACGCATCCGCGGCGTCTTACCGGCGCACGCTCAGCGGCATGCTCACTCTCACGGGAAATCTCAGAGAGGCATTGAGCGAGGGGCTCGCCGCCATCCGCCTCGACGAGCGTAATGCCGAATATTGGGTGCATGTCGGGGGGCTTTCAAAGCAGCTCGGCTTCAAGAGCCAGGCGATCGAATTCATGCGCCGGGCGGCCGAACTCAATCCCACCGACCCGCTCACCTTTTACGCCCTCGCCCATCACCTGAGGGAGGACGCCCAGCTCAACGAGGCGCGCACGGCCATCGGTTCGGCTTTGGCCCTGGCGCCGGGAGACAGCCGTTATCGCGACTTCCGGATCACGCTCGCGGAGAGACAACGCTCCGAAATCGACACGACCCCGCTTGGTTCAGCCGAACTGATTGAGCCATTGCCGCGCTCCCGCGACCGCATGGACGGATTTCCGGGAGGAGGATCGCGTTCCATTGGCCATCAGATGGCAATCCATGGCCGTGTCATCTGGGGCCTGACGATGCGCTTTCTGCGCCTGAGGGACAGTCGATCGCAGTTTGGCATTGCAACGGTTTTGATCGAGCCGCTTATCCATATTGTGACGCTCTGGGCCGTCATGAGCGTGATGATGCATGGCCGGCCACCCCTCGGCGATCACTGGTTCTTCTTCTATGCGACCGGTATCATCCCTTTCCTCCTGGTGACCCATCTTGGCGCCCATGGCGTCGGGGGGCATCAAGCCCATAAGCACCTGCTCGACATTCCAATTCTAAGAACCTTCGATATATTTTGGGCCGAGGCTTTAACCGAGCTGATCATCAGTACGGCAACCGCCGTAATAATATTCATACTGCTCTATGCCATTGGAGCCTTCAGAGGCATAAATAATTTCGACGCCATATTGTCTTCATTGTTCCTCTTGTGGATATTCGGAATTGGCTTGATGATCATCAATCATGTGATGTCATCTCTGTTTCCGATTTGGAAAAAGACATGGGAAGCTCTGCAGAGGGTTTTGTATTTTACATCCGGAATATTTTACATGGCACAAGCTATGCCCGTATTCGTGCGAGATATATTGGTGTGGAATCCTCTACTTGTCGGCATCGAGTGGTTTAGGAATGGATTCTTTAATCAATATAACCCGCCCTGGTTGGATCGGGGATATCTGATCATGGTTTCGGGCGGGACCTTCATCTTCGGCGTCATGCTCGAGCGCGCGCTCCGTCGCAAGCTGCATTAGCGAGGCGCCATGCTGGATTTCCAAAGAGTGAGAAAGTCGTTTGCCGCGCAGGGTGGGCGGCGGGTCGTGCTCGAGGAGGCGAGTTTCTCAATCCCGCGTGGGCAGAGGGTCGGTGTGCTCGGCCGCAATGGAGCGGGCAAATCGACGCTTCTCAGGCTCATTGCGGGGAGTGAGTTGCCGGATAAGGGGCAAATTCATCGAAACGGCAGGGTCTCGTTCCCAATCGGCTTTACCGGCACCTTTCATCCCGACCTCACGGGCCGAGCCAATGTGCGTTTTCTTGCCGACATCTACGGGATGCAGGCCGAAGAGATGCTCGATTGGGTTCAATCGTTTGCGGAACTCGGTCATTATTTCGACATGCCGGTAGGTACCTATTCGTCAGGCATGTTCGCCCGACTGGCCTTCGGGGCCAGCTTCGCCATCGATTTTGACCTGTATCTCGTGGATGAGGCGATTGAGACCGGTGACGCAAGGTTTCGTCGAAAATGTGCGGCAGTTTTTGAAACCAGACTCGATACGGCGTCGTTAATAATGGTTTCTCACAATATCGCGACAATACGGGACTATTGCGACGTTGGGGCCGTTTTGGATTCTGGCCGGTTCACGCTTCATTCGACAGTCACCGAAGCGATGGACAGCTATGAGTCTCTTCTGATGGAAGGCATGCCATGAGCAAATTAGCGCTCAGGAAAGAGACACCTGTCGCATCGGCCTCCGACCACCTCCCTGTTCCACCGGGAAAAGGCGAGCTGCAGCCCGCCGGGGCGGGCATGCCGAGCCTTGCGCAACCGGTGAGCTCGGTCAGGCCAAAGCGAAAGCCTCGGAGGCGGTTCGGTGCCCTGGCAACCTTCTTGGTCATCGTCGTCGTGCCGACCGTGGTGTCCGCCCTCTATTTCCTGGCCATTGCCAGCTCCCAGTATGAAGCCGAGTTCAGATTTGGCGTGCGCGCGGCCGATATGCCACGCAACGACGCCACCGCCATGTTCCAGGGCATGGCGTCGGCATCGCAGATCGGTCTCGATTCCTATGTCGTCGTGCAATACATCCGAAGCCGCGAACTGGTCGACAAGCTTCGCGCGGAATACGATTTCTCGAAGGTATTCGGGGGTACGGAGACGGATTGGTTTTCGCGCCTGGGGCAGGATGCCTCCAGTGAGAAAGTCGTCGAATATTGGAACAAGCGCGTAGACCCCTTCTTTGATCTGACGACGGGGTCCGTGACCGTCCAGGTGAGGGCGTTTTCTCCTCAGGATTCCCAGAAGTTGGCCCAATCCATTTTGGCGCATTCCGAGACCCTGGTGAATGAGTTGTCCCGGCGTTCGCGAGACGATGCCGTGCGCGGAGCCACGCAGGAGGTCTCGCGGGCGGAAGAGCGTCTGCGCAACGTCCTAGCCGATCAGCGCGTGCTGCGGGATACGAGGGGCACCATAAATCCCGAAAAGGAAGCCGAGGGCGGACTGATGGCCGTCTCGAAGCTGCGAGAGCAATTGGCGAAGTTCAATGCCGACCTAGCCGTGCAGAAGGAATATATGGGTGCGGATTCACCGACCGTGCGGGCAACCGAAAGCAAGGTCCGTGCCATGCAGGCGCAAGTCGCCTTGGCGGAAAGCAGGCTGACGAACAAGGGCGCAGCGAACGCCGGGCCGGAGGACGCCAGCCGTCCGCTCAGTGCGGATATCGGGGCATTCGACGCACTCGCCGCGGAAAGGCGTTTTGCCGAGGAAAACTACAAGGCGTCGCTGGCCTCGCTGGAGAAGGCTCGGGAGCAGGCCAACCGCCAGATGACCTATCTTGCTGCTTTCGTATCGCCGTCTTTGCCACAGGAAGCCCTCTATCCGAAGCGATTTCAGGATATCTTGATCACGTTTGTGGCCGCTCTCGGCGTCTGGATATTCCTGATCATCGCCATTCGGAGCATAAAAGAGCATGCATGACAGGTCTTGTGAAACGCATAGACATCGAGGGACGAATATATCGATTTTGACGCGATCCAAGCTTAGCGCAAATTTCAATCATATTGCCCGAGTAACAGCAAATATCATTTTCTCTCTGATTGTCGGCGTTGGTTCTTTCGTGTCGCAATCCCTAGCGCAAGATTCCAATAGAAACGCAGATCAGTTTGGGAGAGATTATGCGCGTCGAGATTTAAGTGAGAGGTGTTTCTCACCTCAAGATTTCGGCGCAATTGCTGATGGGGAAGCAGACGACACCCGTGCGTTGAAGAAGTGGCTGGCCTTGAGCGCCGAAGCGCGCTCTCAAAGGTCCCCATGTCTGTTTTTACCGACCGGGATTTACAGAGCTACAGATAATCTCGTGATGAATATGCCTCCCCATTCGCATGGACCGCGCATTTGGGGGACTTGTGGCGGTAGCTCCAGAATCTCGTTTGATCGTGGATATGGATTTACGCTTACTTCATCCACGGCACTATTCTACGGTGATTTTCGTTGCATCAGCTTTTCTGGAAATTCCGACAAGGTTCTCGTTAATTTCTCCACGTCGATTTCGGATGCCTTGAACGGGTTCAATCTCGACAATATTGTTGTAAATAACGATTCAGAAAATAAAGAAAGCGTCGCACTCAAGTTCAATGGTTTGTACATGAGCCGTGTTTTTGCAACGGCAAATTGTAACGGTTTAGGGCAGGGGATCGGCATACAAATGACGGCAGGATCGATGAATACCATCAAGATCTCTGCCGGAAACTGTCACACCGGGTTAAATCTGACGGGAGATGTCGATGCAATCAACGGAAATCTTTTTGACGCGATAGATTTGGAAGTTAACAAGGTTCAACTGTTGATCGACGGGAAGGCGGTCCAGTCCAATACGTTCATTGGAGGGGTTTTGAGCTTTTCAGATCCAGGCACGATCGGAATTAACGCTGTTGCTGGCTCCGGTAATGTTTTCAAGAACATGGCTTATGGGGGCGCCGGTAAATTATTTGAAGGGACATCCGGTATAATCTGGGAAAGTGCTTTGCAAGACCTGACCGTTACCCCTCCTGTTCCAGCCAGTGAAGAGACGATCTCGAATGCGCATGTGCAGCCGTCGAGCGTCAACATATTCGGCGGTCAGGTGTCTTCCGTCCTGGTTAATCGCGCAAAGGCATGTGATACCGTACCTTGTATGGTAATATTGATGCCAGGCGATATAATATCGGTAAGATATTCCGATAAGCCAGCGTGGTTATGGCGAGCCCTGAAGTTTTGAATCGTTGAGATTATCCGATAGCCTTTTGCCATTGGTGATCCAAAAGGCTATCAGATAATTATTGATTGGCTGCCGTCCGTTATTGCCGCTTTCGATATGCGCCGTAACTGACCGAGTCGTTTTCATAAACCTCGTTTAGGACTTCGAAATTATCAAGGATCCATCTGCGCGCCTTGGCCACGCTGGGCCACGCAATGTCGTCGAAGACCAATATGCCATTCGGGCCCAATAGGGCGGCCCAGCGGACCGCATCATTGTAGGCCTGCACTTCGGAATGCGACCCGTCGATGTGAATTAGGTCGTATTTGGAAAGTTTCAGGGCTTCATAGGCAACGTCGCTGGAAACTTCGAGGGTACGAGCAATCAAAAGCAGATCTTCGCGAAAGAGAGTTTCGAAATAACCTCTCTTGATCTTTGAGAAATCCACCGATGCCCACCACGCATCGTTCACCGCGTTTGTTTCAGTTTCTACTGCCACGGAGTTGCTCCAGGGCTCGACACCCCAAACCTGGCCGCGGCCCAGATATTTCATGGTAAGTGCCATTGGAATAAGGGATCTTCCACCAAAAATTCCAATTTCAACGACATTTTTACAATCATTCTCCACAATGAGATTGGATAGAAGTTCCGCCTTACTGGGGGAGCACCATCCTTCCAGGGTGGGGGTGATCCGGGCGACGTGAGCGCGGAGTTCTTCTCTTGTGGAAGCGCTCCGAATGGTGTTTGGCGAAGCGGATCCTTCGGTTTGAATCTTGTCGAAAGTCAGCATCTGTTCACGAATTACCTTAATTTCTAACTCAACCGCCTGAACGCGAGTTTCAATGCTTTTGGAAATTAAAGAAATATCGGTTGTCGGTGTTTGGTTTTTCGTCATATCCTCCATCCTTTCTCTTGAATTACTTTCTTTGGTGTGAGTAAGCCCGAGCAGAGCTATGGCAGATCGTTTACTTGCCTGTTTCAACGCTTTTAGCATGTCCCAATTCCATCTGCGTTTGGGGGCGCTTCATGAGTTCCCTTCAGATTGCTTAGTATTGAGGATTCTCTCCAATATTTTTGGATAAACTTATCTTACGTTGAGGTGTTTTAAACATTACAAGGTCTCGATAGGTTGAAATCGATCATCGGGTAGAAAATGTCTGATATTATCTTTACGGCATATATATGTGGAGTTCAACGTACCCTCACACCATTGACAATTCTTTCAAATTTGTCCCCCTTGTCGCGTCTCCATCTCCTTGTCAGGCGAGACGAGACAGCATGCATTGTCCCTATGTCGGCTCCGGCCCTTATTGCTACGCCAATTCCTTTGCCATGATGTTCGGCGCGGCGGCACCGTCGACGGCGGTGATCGAGTTTGCCACGGGCAGCCCGTTCGGCATGCAGGTACTTCCCGGCGGCCTTCCCTTCTTCGACCCCTATGGCTGGACACCCGAGGCCGGCTTCGAGACGGCGCTGGATCTGCTCGGCTGGAGCTCGCGGCGCGAGAGCGGCGGTAGCGCTGGCGAGTCGCTCGCCCGGCTGGAGGCGGCGCTGCGCAAGGGGCCGGTCTGGGTCGGTCCGGTTGAGATGGGGTATCTTTCCCATCAGCCCGGCATGACAGGCCCGATTGGAGCGGATCACTATGTCGTGGTGCTGGCGGTGGCGGAGGGGCGGGTGCTGATGCACGATCCGCAGGGTTATCCCTACGCCAGCTTGGCGCTGGCCGACTTCATGGCAGCTTGGCGCGCGGAGACGATCGACTATGGCGAGCCCTATACGATGCGCACGCAATTCGTGCGTGAGCAGGCAGTCGATGAGGTGGTGGCGATCCGGGCTGCCATCCCGCATGGACGACGCTGGCTGTCGATGGAGGAGGCATCGAATGCGCCGCCGGCCAGCCTCGGCAATGGCGAGGCCGCCCTGGCGCTGGCGGAGCGGCTGGAGCGCTGGCTGGACGAGGATTTGCGCGGCCACCTCATCCATTTCGCGGTGCGGGTTGGGACTCGGCGGGCCGCCGATGGTGCGACCTGCCTCACCCGCGCTGGCCATGACGATGCCGCTGACATCATGGATGCGCAGGCGCGGTTGATCGGTGGCCTGCAGCAGCCTTTGGTTGCCGGAGACGGCCGGGCCGCCGCCAGGATCTTGCGGACCCTGGCGCCGACCTATGAGCAACTGCTCGCGGCGCTAAAGCAAAGCGCGATCTCTCCGAAGCGAACTTTGCTCTAACTCTTTGTTTTAACGTATTGTCTCAATCGAAAAGTCTGTCAGTTTTTCTGGAAAATACCCGGGACAAGGCCGTCGCGGATCAATAGCCGACGGTGAAGCGCGCCCGGCTGTGGGCAGGCTTTTCGATCTCGTCGGCCAGGGCGACGGCATAGTCCTCAAAGGAGATGCTGCTGCCCTTGTCGTTGGTCAGGAGTTGGTCGCCACCCAGACGGAACTTGCCGGTGCGCTCGCCCGGCACGAACAGGGCCGAAGGAGAGAGGAAGGTCCAGTCGAGATCCTTCTCGCCGCGCAGGATGGCGAGGAACTCGGCGCCCTTGGTCGCCTCTTCCTTGTAGATGGCCGGGAATTCGGGCGTCGACACCAGGGTGACGCCGGGGGCGACTTCCAGGCTGCCGGCGCCGCCCACCACGAGATAGCGCTTCACGCCCGAGGCACGCACGGCCTCGATCAAAGCGTGGGGATCGCTGGTGGTGAAATGCACGCTCGAAACCACCGCGTCGTGGCCCGCGAGCAGGGCGGTAAGGCTGGCCTTGTCGTGCACGTCGCCCTTGCGGGCCGTGACCTTCGGATTGGTCGGCACCTTTTCGGGATGGCGGACGATGGCGGTGACCTCATGGCCGCGGCTGACGAGTTCGGCGAGGATGCGCGAGCCGGCATTGCCGGTGGCGCCGATCAGGGCGATCTTCATCTGGCTTTCCTTTCGGTTGGGAAAATTTTGGCGGGAGGGGAGGCTATCAGCCCCATTTCATCTCGCCCTTGACGACCTTGGCGCTTAGATCGAGCGAATCGAGGCCGCCGAGCTTGGGGTAGAGCGCCTTCATCGCCTCGATCAAGGCCGCGCTGTCCTTGGCCTTCTCGGCCTCGCGGTTGAAGGCGGCGATATAGTCGCGGGTGAATTTGACGGCAGCGAGGCCTTCTGGAGCGCCTTCGGCGTGGTGGGCCGGCACCACGATCTGGGGCTTGCGGGCAGCAATGGCATCGAGCGCCCGGATCCAGGCCTGCCGGGACGCGGCGTCGGCGTTGTCGGCCAGCCAGACATGGCCGCCGGCGCTGACCAGCACGCCGCCGAACACGGCCTTGATGTCGGGCACCCACAGATAGCGCCGGTCATGCATGTCGGGCACCTCGACGATCTCGATGCGATGGCCCTCGAGGTCGAGCGCAGTGAGGTCCGATGGCGTGGGGATCACCACCTCGGCTAGGCTGCGCGGGCCGTTGTCGCCGAGCTTGGGTCCCCAGACCTCGAGCTTGCCCTGGACACTCGCCTTGATCGAGGCGACCGTCACCGGCTTGGCGATCACCTTGGCGGCAGGGAAGGCCTCCACCACCGGACGCAGCGAGAAATAATAATCGGGGTCCGGGCAGCTCACATAGATGGTCGTCAGCATCTTGCCGCTCGCCTTGATGGCCTGCGCCAGCTTGCGGCCATCCGAGAGGGTAAAGCCGCCGTCGAGCAGGATAGCTTCTTTCCGGCCCGTCAGCAGCACCGGCATGCGGGAAAAGCCGGTTTCGTCGGCCTGGAAGGCGCGCCAGGCGAGCTTGCCGCCGGCAGCGTCGGCCGGGGAGAGCGGCAAGAGGGTGCTGGCGCCGAAGGCGGCGGTGAGCTTGATTGTGTCGCGTCTGCTGATCACGGGTCTGGTCTTTCCGATCGATGCCGTCAGGCGTTGAGGTGGGAAACGAGATTGTCGAAACTGCCGAACAGCGCGTTCGAGGCGATGAGCCGCTGCTGCCCGTCCTGCTGCAGGGCGAGGGCCGGCACGCCCTGGGCGCCGAGGCGGGCCATCAGGCTGCGCCCCTCGGTGATGCGGGTACGATTGGCCGCGAGCAGGGCCTCGTCCGGCGCGGCGAGGCGGCCGGCGACGGCCGTGAAGCCCGCGCTGCGCAGGATCGCGGTGAGGCAAGCGAGGGAGGTCGTGTCGCGGCCCTCGACATAGCGTCCGGCCTGGATCGCCGCGAGGGCGTCGAGTTCACGTGCGGGCTCGGTCAGGGCTGCGGTAGTCAGTGCCAGCGTGGCCGGCCCCGAATCGAACAGGCCGCCTTCGGCTTCCAGCACCTGCTTGCGATAGGCTTTGGTGAAACGCTGGCCGGTGAGGCGCTCGATGCGCTGGTCGTTGGACCAGGCATAGGCGGCAAAGCCCGTATCCATCGGCCGGGCGCCCGGCCCCGTGAACAGGCCGGTCGGCAGCGGCCTGATGGCGACGCCGGTCTCACGCAGGCGCTGCAGCATCGGCGAAGCGCCATAGCACCAGCCACAGAGCGGATCGAACAGATAGGTCACGACCTGCCCGCTGGCGGCCTGGCGTGGGGAAAGCGAGGTGGACATCGAAATCTCCTTGCCCTCCAACATGGCTCGTCGGCTGGCCAAGAAAAATCCCGAACAATTTGACAGAGTGTCTGATCAAATCAGACAATAAGCGCAATCGAGGCTGTTCTCCCCTATAGCCGCCTTCAGCAAGGTTGGGGTGGCAGGCACCCTGGCGCAGCAAGCTCATGTCCGAACTTCTCAATCTCAACCGGCTCGCCTTCTTCACCGCGGTGATCGAGACCGGCTCCTTCACGGCGGCGGGGGAGCGGCTCGGCGTCGCCAAGGCGGTGGTCAGCCATCAGGTCGGCAGGTTGGAGGAGGAACTCGGCGTCACCCTGATCCTGCGTACCACCCGCCGCCTGCAGGCGACGGAGGCGGGGCGGGCCTTCTATGATCGTGCCGCCTTGATCCTGCGCGAGGCCGAATCCGCCTTCGGGGAGATCTCCAAGGACGCGGCGGAGCCGACCGGCGTCCTCACTCTGGCGGCACAGATCGACTATGGCGGGGCGGTTGTCGCCCCCGCCGTCGCCGCCTTTCGCCAGCGCTATCCCCATATGCGGGTGGAAGTCGCCTTCGACGATACCGTGGTGGATCTGGTGGATGGGCAGGTCGATGTCGCCGTGCGCGTCGGCTGGCTCACCGATTCCTCAAACCAGGCCCAGCGGCTCGGCACGTTCCAGCAGCATCTGGTCTGCTCGGTCGCGCTTGCCGCAGGCCTGCCTGGCGATCTCGATCCCAAGGGGCTGGCGAGACTGCCTTTCGTGGCGAACCATGCCTTGCGCACGCCGGGACGGTGGCTGTTCTCACGGGGGGAATGGGAACGGGAGACGGTGGAGGTCAGCGCCGTCGTCGACGCGGACAAGACGCCCACCGCCTATGCCATGGTGCTGGCGGGGGCCGGCCTGTCGGTTTTTCCGGATTTCCTGGTCGCCGGCGACATCGCCGCGGGCCGGCTCGTCCGATTGCTGGCGGACTGGACGCTGCCCGCGGGCGGCATCCATGTGGTCTACCCGGCCGCGCGTTTCCGCCCGGCCAAGGTGCGATTATTCGTGGAGATCCTCAAGGGCCTCGAGCGGGCACGGAGCAAGCCTTAGGAAAGCGAAACGACCACAAATGGTGTCGGTTCGTGCTGCCCCTCACCCTTACCCTCTCCCCGCAAGAGCGGGGCGAGGGAGGCACAGGCGTCGCGATTTATCCTCAGATCTCTCATCTCGACCAGCGGTTGGGCGAGATGAAGCCGTTCCAGCACAAGCGCACCACCAAAGTCCCCCTCGCCCCGCTCTTGCGGGGAGAGGGTAAGGGTGAGGGGCAGCGTGGAGCTATTGACGTGAGGACTGCGCCCCTCACGCCCGCGCGGTCTTTTCCTCGGGCAGGATCATCTCGTTGGGGACGTTGGCGCTGCCCCGGGCCAGGGCATAATAGACCACCGAGGTCGCCATCAGGCTGACGATCCAGGAGATGTCGGCGTCGTCGAGCATCTTGGCGATCGGCCCCTCATAGAGCGCCTGGTTCAGGAAGGGGATCTGGACCAGCACGCCGAAGAGGTAGCAGCCCAACGCCGTCCAGTTGTAGGCGCCGTAACGGCCCGAAACGTCGTAGAGGGCGGGAACGTCCACCTTCTCCTTGGAGATCAGGTAGTAGTCGACGAGGTTGACCGCGCTCCAGGGCACGAAGACCGCCAGCAGCAGCAGCATGAAGTTCTTGAAGGCCGAGAGGAAGTGGGCGTTGGCGAACAGGGCGATCACCACGGAGCCGGCCACGAAGAGCAGGATATAGGCCACGCGTGCTACCTGTGACACGCTGCGCTGGCCGGCATAAGCGCTTACCGTGGTGAGCAGGGTCATCGAGCCGCCATAGGCGTTGAGGCAGTTCACCGTCAGCTTGTTGGTGACGATGACGATATAGACCAGCACGGCCACGCTTGGCCCGGCGAGCTCGCCGAGGAAGCCGACCTGGTTGGCCAGGAATTTGCCGCCCAGGGCCGCCACCACGGCGCCGAAGGTCATGGAGATCTGCGCGCCCACGGCCGAGCCGAGCAGGGTGGACCAGAAGGTCACCGAAGCCGGGGTGGAGGAGGGCAGATAGCGCGAATAATCGGCGACATAGGGGGCGAAGGTCAGCTGCCAGCCGGCAGCGAGCGCGATGGCGAGCAGGAAGGTCGCCATGGTGAAGGGCTTCTGGCCGAAGGCGTCGGCAACGTTGTATTGCCCGAACAGCCGGAAAGCGAGATAGGCAAAGCCCAGGATGCCGACCACGGTGGCGATGCGTCCGATGATGTGGATGAGCTTGTAACCCACCACCGCGACGATCACGGTGATCAAGCCGAAGGCGATCATGCCGAAGGCGGGTGTTTCCACGCCAAACATCAAGTTGATCGCCTGGCCCGAGAGCACGGTTCCGGTGGCTGCAAAGCCCAGATACATCACCACGGTGAGGAGGAGGGGCAAAGTGGCGCCCTTCACGCCGAACTGGGCGCGCGAGGAGATCATCTGCGGCAGGCCGAGACGCGGCCCCTGCGCCGAATGCAGGGCCATCACGGCGCCGCCGAGGAGGTTGCCGATGGCCAGGCCGATGATGGCCGTAAGCGCCTCGGCACCGAACACGATCGAAAGCGCGCCGTCGACCACGGCGGTGATCTGCAAATTCGCGCCGAACCACAAGGTGAACTGGTTGAAGGAGGAGCCATGCCGCTCGCCCTCCGGAATCCGGTCGATCGTCCGTTTCTCGATCGCACCCGTCTCTGCTGCCATGCCGCTCCTCCCAAGAGCTGATGTGCAAATGTTTTATGATGTAATATGTATATACAAGTTAACTCAATGCGCGCGGAAAAAGGGAGAGTCAAGGGGATTGTGCGGCAGAGCCCATGCCTGTCGAGCCGCTGATCTGCCTATGATGGCTCTTGCGCCTAAGCAGGTTTCTCTTGATTGAGCCAGGGGCACGATCAAGAGAAACCTGCAGGATATCAAATACTTGCAGAATTTCCGAGCGAGACCCATCCGCGGGCCTCACCGGGAAATTCTACCTAGGTCTTGCGCGCCACGATGTAAGGCCGGTTGTCGTCGCCCTTTGTCGCGTGGTTCTCGACGGCGAGAATCTCGAAGCCGGCGGCAGATATCTGCCGGGTGAGCGCCGAGACCCGAAATACGCCGGCATGAGGCGCCAGGCCGAGTGCGCGCATGACGGGCAAGGCAAGCCGGATGAGGGGATTCATCTCACCCACGCAGGGGGTTTTGGAGATGAGCAGGCCCTCCGCCGCCAGCAAGGCATGGACGCGGCGCAGCGTGCCGGGCAGGTCGCGAACCAGATGCAGATAGTTGAAGCCTAGAACCGCATTGAACTTGGCGGCGTCGGGAAGGAGCGCTTCCGCGGTGGCGATGCGAAAGACCAGGCTCGGGGCGGGAGCTGCAGCGTGTTTCTCCTCGGCGATCGCGATCATGCCGGCCGAGATATCGGTCGCGAGATAGGACTGGACCCCGCTTGCGAGCACGAGTGCCGTCGTTCCCGTGCCGCATCCCAGTTCCAGCACCCGGTCGCCGGGCCCCAGCAAGGCCCGGGTTCGCTGCAGCGTACGCTCATAGCCGGCCTGGTCTGCAATCGCTCCCCTGGCATATTTGCGCGAACTCCGATCCCAGAAACGCGCGTCGCTCGCCAAGCTCATGGTGCGATGTCCTTACCAAGGCAACTGTCTTGCCGAGCAGCCTTCCTACGAAATATGGCCAATCTCGTCGACAGCCGATCACGTCGGTCTATGTGTTGCGCGCCATGTCTCACGATGATGCTGCCAGCGGCGGCGCAATTCTCCCTTCGGCAGGCCATTGGTTTCCTGCAATACCTCGGCTTCGATCATCCGGTCGGTACGAAAATGACGGAACGCCTGCCTTGTCTCACACCAACCAATGAGGAGGCGGCTTGCTTCGGCATAACCGAGGATGACCGGCCAGACGGTGCGTTCGGCCTCCTCGCCGGTCTCGGCGCGATAGCGCAGGCGCAATTTGCGGCTTTCGCGGATCGCGCGCCGCAGTTCGGTGGTGTCCACGGCATCTTCGGCGACGATGGTGCTCGGCTTGGGGCCAATGCTCGGTTCGGCGATAAACGGCCTCAGGCGCTCCGGTACAACGGCTGCAATCTTGGCGATGACATCGCGGGCCGCTCCCGACAGCACCTTGTCGCCACGCCCTTCGACCCATTGCGCGCCAAGCACCACTGCCTCGATTTCGTCCGGCGTCAACATCAAGGGCGGCATGTCGTAATCGGCATCGAGCAGAAAGCCAAAGCCGGGTGCTCCGACGATCGGAACCCGTTGGCCGACCAGGTCGGCGATGTCCCGGTAGATGGTTCGCTTTGAAACTTCGATTTCGTCCGCCAGTGCGGCTGCCGTCACCGGGCGGCTCGACCGGCGTAAAATCTGGATGATCTGGAACAACCGGTCGGCGCGGCGCATGAAATGATGACTCCTGTTGCCATCATGGTGGCAACAGCGGTGTGCGACAAGTCCTTCCGCCGTGTCCGCGCCCTGGACACCATGCGAAAGGTTCAAATCATGAAACTTGCTTCAACCCGCCTGATAGCCGCCGACGTCAAAGCAATGGTTGGCTTCTACGAACTGGTGACGGGCTGCCCCGCTACCTGGCTCGCTCCGGTCTTTGCCGAAATTGTAACGCCGGGTGCCACACTTGCCATTGGAAGCGCGGAGACCGTCGCCCTGTTCCGGGAAGGCAGTGCCGAACCGCGCGCCAACCGGACGGCCATCCTCGAGTTCATGGTCGATGATGTCGATGCGGAATTCGAGCGCCTGAGGCAGGAGGTCGAAGTTGTGCACGAGCCGAAGCTGATGCCTTGGGGCAACCGCTCGGTGCAGTTCCGTGATCCCGAAGGAACGGCCGTTTCGCTGTTCATGCCATTCACCGAGGCCGCGAAAAAACGCTTTGGGGTGCTGGGCGGGGAATAGAGGCATGAAGCAGATCTGGGGCGCCCTCCGGAAAAGCGGTGTCCGGTGAGGTGGTGCAGCCGGCAGAGTGTTCGGTACTACGCCGCGAGCGAGGCTTGCCGATGGGTTTGATCGCATCGGCCAAGGCCCACTTGATGAGCCGCTTCCGTGGAACTGTCCAAACTTAACGCGGCGGATCCCGTCTGCCGATCTGTGCCTGATCCTGAAAATGCCCTACCGAGCGCTTTCAAGTGTAATGTCCCACCGACGTGATCCACCGCGATATCCTGGCGTAGAGGCCTGAACGGATAATCCGGAGAGCTGTTACTTAAACATAGGGTTTTGGAGGGAAAGCGGCGGAAAATCGCTCGCTGAGCTGGCACTTTCTGCAAGGTGGCGGAAGGAGCGGGATTCGAACCCGCGATACGGTTTCCCGTATACACACTTTCCAGGCGTGCGCCTTCAACCACTCGGCCACCCTTCCGTCGAGCGGTGCTTATGGCGATGTCGGCGCAATTTGTAAACGGGAGATTGCAGTTTTTTGAAGGGGAATATGCTTTCAATTCGGTGGCTCGGAACGGAGCGCCTGCCCGTCTCTTCGGGGCCGTTCACCTTCGAGCTCGAATTTCCTACGCGCAAAGGGGCCCCCTGCGCTAAACTGGCATGAGCCCTGCCATCGTCGGCGGGAGCGCGCGATGGTGGAGTGCGTGATGCGTTTTCTGGCTCGTTCGCTCGGCTTGTTCCTGGCTGCCGGCGCCTTCGTGGCCGCGGTGGTCGACGGTACGCGCTCGATCGCCGACAATCATCTCGTCTTCCTGCCGGTGCGCGCGGTCTGGCTCTGGCTCGGCCCTGCGAGTTTCGACCGGATGCGCGCCTGGGTGGAGGCCTCGCTTTCGGTCTTCTTGTGGAACAACCTGGTCTCGCCTTTGCTCGGCCTGCCCTTTGCTCTGGTGCTGGTGCTGGTTTCGGGCCTGCTCTTCTGGCTGGGGCGTCCGCCGGCAAGCCGGATCGGCTATGTCTCGCATCTGTGAGCGAAGCATGAGCGGGGCCGCATCTCGCCGACTGATCTTCGAGTATGTCATGGCGGCTTTCATGGCGGCCTGCATCACCGCCTTGTCTTACGGGAGCGCAGGGCCGGCGCGGGGCCAGGAGTTCAAACCGGTGAGCAAGCCGATCCTCGGCCGGTGGGCCGAACAAGCCACTTCCGAGCGATCGAAGAGCCAATGGCGCATCGGCCAACTGGATATCGTTGCTTGCGAGGGAGGCTATTGCGGTATTCAGGTCGGTGAGGGCGATCGATGCGGAAACCTTATCTTGCGCATGGGCAAGGAGGTCGCCTGGACGGATTATCAGACTGTACTTGGGGACAACCCGCATGGCGGCAGCGGGCCGGTCGCGAGTTTCGGGTCACGTCGTCCGCCGGGGAGATATGAGGATTTCTACTATTTCTTCGGCAAGCTGGCTTCGGGTGGTGAAAAAACCGCTGAGGCCACCTTTTCGCAGAGAAAGAATGACGAAATAAAGCTCGTGACCAGGAAGGAAAAGAGTTGCACCCCTCCCTGCAAGGAGATTCCAGTCCTTCTCTATGAAGGCGTTTTTTCACGGCAAGGTGAAGCGCGCTGTACTTCAGGCTGAGCCAAGGACGGGCTCTGACATATCCGTGATCGGCGCCGCCCCTGACAACGGCATCCGGCGCCCCCATATTGGCGAAGTCACCCAAATTCAGGAAGGAAGAACCATGTTCGGCTTTCGCAAGAAGACGGCGTTTCCCTCCGCCGACGAAGCCCTGCCGGGGCGCGGCGAGGCCATCGAGACGGCAGATACCCATTTCGTCAACGGCGCGGCCCTGAAGGGGCCTAACCCCGAAGGCAGCGAGACGGCCTATTTCGGCCTCGGCTGCTTCTGGGGCGCAGAGCGCAAATTCTGGCAGACCCCGGGTGTTTTGGTCACCGCGGTGGGCTATGCCGGTGGTCTCACTCCCAATGCGACCTATGAGGAAGTCTGTTCCGGCCTCACCGGGCACAATGAGGTGGTGAAGGTGGTGTTCGACCCCAAGACCATCTCCTATGATCAGCTCCTGAAGGTGTTCTTCGAAGCGCATGATCCCACTCAGGGCATGCGCCAGGGCAACGACATCGGCACGCAATATCGCTCGGGCATCTATGTCACCAGCGAGAAGCAGCGCCAGGCAGCAGAGGCAGCCAAGGCGCGCTACAACGAGGCGCTCGCCGCCAAGAGCTTTGGCGCTGTCACCACCGAGATCCTGGCGGCACCGCCTTTCTACTATGCGGAAGCCTATCACCAGCAATATCTCGCCAAGAACCCGGCCGGCTATTGCGGCCTGGGCGGCACCGGCGTCTCCTGCCCGATCGGCGTGGGCGTCGCCGCGTAGAAGCGGTGCCGTAGTGGACAGCCATGCGTGCACACCTCGATCGTCGGGTATGCGCTTGGTAAAATGAAGCGCGACACGCCTCCCCCACCGGGTTGGGGAGGGCGTGTCCCGTTCCATTCGTGCTGGCTAGGCCAGGCCTGCCCGCCATGGCGCGACATTCGCGCCTGTCGGCCCGCCTTGCGCTCCCTCCCGCGTCGCTATATCCCTGGGTATACAACCACCATGGCTGTCAGGGGATTTCACCATGCTGCGCTTTGCCCGCCGGGCTTTTCTCGCTCTCTCCGTCAGCCTCGTCTTCGCGCCCGCCATGGCGCAGGCCGAGGATGCTTCCGCCGCCAAGGCCGCGCAGGCCCAGGCCGGTGACCTCACCGTCTTTGCGGCGGCCAGCCTCAAGGGCTCGCTCGACGAAGCGGCCAAGGCCTGGACGGCAAGCTCGGGCAAAAAGGTGGTGATCTCCTATGCCGCCTCCTCGGCGCTGATGAAGCAGATCGAGCAGGGCGCGCCCGCCGATGTCTTCGCCTCGGCCGATCTCGACTGGATGAAATACGGCGTCGACAAGAAGCTGATCAAGCAGGACAGCGTGGTGAAGCTGCTTGGCAACGCCCTGGTGCTGATCGCGCCGGCCGATGCTGCCACGACGGTGGATCTCAAGCCCGGTGTCGATCTTGCCGGCGCCATCGGTGACGGCAAGATCGCCGTGGGCGAGGTGAAGACGGTGCCGGCCGGCAAATATGCGCGGGCCGCCTTCGAAAAGCTCGGCATTCTCAAGGCGGTCGAGCCGAAATTCGCGCAGACCGACAATGTCCGTGCCGCCCTCGCGCTGGTCGCGCGCGGCGAGGCCAAGTTCGGCGTGGTCTATGCCACCGATGCGGCTGCCGATCCGAAGGTGAAGGTCGTCGCCACCTTCCCCGCCGATTCGCATGAGCCGATCGTCTATCCTTTCGGTGTGACGGCAGCTTCGCACAGCACGGACGCCGCTGGCTTCCTGAGCTATCTCAAGACCTCCGAAGGCCAGAAGCCCTTCGCCAAGGCCGGCTTCACCTTGTTGAAGGACTAGGGCTGAGAGGACCTTGCTTCATCGGGCCGCAACAATCCTCACTCGATTGTGTCCGATCGCCTGCTTCACCCTCTCCCAATTTTGCCGGAATTCGGGCAGGAAATGAGACTCGCTGGTTTTATCCGTAACCGGCGGGTTTTGATTCGGGGCCATCATGGAGCAGCGTACGGACGACAAGTCATCCGGCGAGGAGCACTGGCGCGACGTTCGGCGCAACAATTTGCTGGACGCGGCCGGTCGCATCTTCGCGCGCCAGGGCTATGACTCGGCCTCGGTCGATGACATCGCTTTCGAGGCCGGTATCGGCAAGGCCACCGTCTATCGCTATTTCTCCAGCAAGGAAGCCCTGTTCGAGGCGGTGTTTGCCCAAACGCTCGACGATCTCGAGGTCCGGCTCGACAGCGCCCTGCTGCGCGAGGGCAATTTCCGCGAGCGCCTGACCTATCTCGTCGCCGAGATCGTGCCCACGGTGCGCACCCATCTCAGCACCATCCGCGACCTCAATGAGGGCGAAAATTCCAAGCGGCGCATCTTCCGTCGCCGCCGCGGCGCCATCGCCCAGCGTCTGATCACGGTGATCGAGGAAGCCCAGCGCCGCGGCGAGGCCCGGATCTACGATGCCGACATGGCGGCACGGCTGCTGATCGGCATGGCCTGGATCGGGGTGGGCGCCGACTATCTCTCCGACATCGAGGTGACGCGCGACGTGGTCGACATGGCGCTCAACGGCATTGCCCAGGGGCGTCCGGTGCCGGAGGGGCTGGTCACACGGCTCGAACCGGGCAGGCGCGGCCGCAAGGGGAGAGCACCCTCGTGAGCGAGGGGCTGAAATCGCAGGGCCGATTGCTGCCGCTGATCATCGCCACCGGCCTGTTCATGGAAAATCTGGACTCGACGGTGCTGTCGACGGCGCTGCCCACCATCGCACGCGATTTCGGCACGAGCCCGATCTATCTCAAGCTCACCCTCACCTCCTATCTGCTCTCGCTCGCCATCTTCATCCCGACCTCCGGCTGGATGGCCGACCGCTTCGGCGCCCGCACCGTGTTCCGTGCCGCCATCGTGGTGTTCGGCCTCGGCTCGATCGCCTGTGGCCTGTCCTCCAACCTGACCGAGCTGGTGGCGGCCCGCATCGTACAGGGCATGGGCGGAGCGATGATGACGCCGGTTGGCCGGCTGATCATTCTCAAGACCACGCCCAAGCACGACCTCGTCAACGCCATGATGTGGCTGACCCTGCCAGCCCTGCTCGGCCCGCTCAGCGGGCCGCCGCTCGGCGGCTTCATCACCACCTATTTCCACTGGCGACTGATCTTCTGGATCAACATTCCGATCGCCGTGCTCGGCATCGTCCTGGCCAGTCTCTATGTGCCCAATGTGCGCGAGGACGAGCGACGGCCCTTTGACCTCATCGGTTTCCTCATCCTGGCGCCGGGCCTGGTGGCGCTGATGGGCGGGGCAACGCTGTCGGGCCTCGATCTGGTGCCGGTGAGCATCAATATCGGCCTCGCCATAGCGGGTCTGGCCCTGATCGGCCTCTATGTCCACCACGCCGGGCGGGTCGCCAACCCGCTGATCGAATTGAGGCTGCTGCGCTTTCCCACCTTCCGGGCGGCGATTGGCGGCGGCTTCCTGTTCCGTATCGGCGTCGGCGCCACGCCCTTCCTGCTTGCGCTCTATTTCCAGCTCGGCTTCGATTTCAGCCCGTTCCAGTCAGGTCTGCTGACGCTCGCTACCGGCGCCGGTGCCATGGCCATGAAGGCCCTGGCCGGCCCGATCCTGCGTCGGCTCGGCTTCCGGCGGGTGCTGACCTGGAACGCCGTGCTGTCCTCCGTGCTGGTGGCGGCCCCGGCCCTGTTCCATGCCGGCATGCCGGTGCTGATGATCTCGCTCACCTTGCTCGCCGCCGGTTTCACCCGCTCGCTGCAATTCACCTCGATCAACATTGCCGGTGTCTCGGACATTCCGCCCGAGCTGATGGGCCGGGTCACCTCGATGACCTCGGTGCTGCAGGAGCTGGCAGGTTCGGTCGGCGTCTCCGTCGCCGCGCTGGCGCTGGAGACGTCGATGCATCTGCATGGCGCCAGCCATCTCACCGCCCCGGTCTTCCCGCCGGTGTTCCTGATGATCGGGGTGATCGCCATGACCTCGGGCCTGATCTTCTTCACCTTGCCGCGCAATGTCGGCAATGAGCTGCTCGCGCCGGCGCCCCGAACGCCTGCCGCGGCAGAGTGAATCGACGGCCGCGATCCCATCACACGCTATCACGATGGGGTGATCCGGGGCCTTTGGACACCAATCGAAGTCGGACAGAAACATCCCTTAACACTGGCCCACACTTCCGTCGTCATCGCCGTCACAAATCGGATTCGAAACCTTGCACCTGCCCGTGGGCGGGACCATTGCGACGGATCGGACTCATGAATATCGAACGTAAACCCAGACGGCGCCGCTGGCCCGCCGGGCTGGCAATCCTGATGCTCGGGCTGGGAAGCTACGCGGCCTGGCGCCATCTCGCGCAGGCGGCGCCGGCGCCCCAGGCGCAGGCCGCGCCCGCCAAGGTGCCGGTCACCTTCGCGCAGGCAGTGAAGGCCGACTATCCCGTCGAGGTCGACGGTTTGGGCACGGTTTCCCCCTTCAAGACGGTGACGGTGAGGAGCCGGGTCGACGGCGAGATCACCAGGATGTTCTTCAAGCAGGGCCAGATGGTCAAGCAGGGCGATCCGCTGGTGGAGATCGACAGACGCCCCTATCAGGCAGCGCTGGACCAGGCGATCGCCAAGAAGGCTCAGGACGAGGCCAGCCTCAGGAACGACCAGCTCAACCTGCAGCGCTTCCAGAACCTTGCCCAGAAGAGCTTCGAATCGCAGCAGGCCGTGGACACCCAGCAGGCCCTGGTCGACCAGGTCAAGGCACAGATCCAGGGCGACGAGGCGGCCATCGACAATGCTCGCACCAATCTCGACTACACCACGATCAAGGCGCCCTTCACCGGCCGCACCGGCTTCCGCCAGATCGACCCAGGCAACATCGTGCATGCCGCCGACCAGAATGGCATCGTCACCATCGCCCAGCTCCAGCCTATCGCGGTGCAGTTCACCGAACCTCAGGACCTGCTGCCGGCCATTGCCAAGGCTTTCGATCGCGGGCCGGCGCCGGTCGAGGCCCTGAGCTCCGATGGCCAGACCGTTCTTTCGCGCGGCACGCTGGCGGTGATCGACAACACCGTCAACCAGGCGACAGGCACGATCAGCCTGAAGGCGCGTTTCGACAACGCCGACAATGCGCTCTGGCCGGGCCTGTCGGTCGATACCCGCTTGCTCGTCGACACGCTCAAGCAAGTCCTCGTGGTGCCCGAGGATGCCGTCCAGCATGGGCCGTCAGGCCTTTTCGCCTATGTGATCGGCGATGACGGCAAGGCCGTGGCGACACCGATCCAGGTGGGCATGAGCGGCAATGGCCGCGCCGTGGTCAACCAGGGTCTGACGGTCGGTCAGAAGGTCGTGGTATCAGGCCAGGCACGCCTGCAGAACGGCGCGGAAGTCGAGGCGCGGCCGCTGCCGTCCCCGGATGGAAAGATTGCCGAACAGACCGGCCTGCAGGCGGGCGTCAATCCTATCGGGAAGGCGGACTGACCATGCCCGGTATCTCCACCCCTTTCATCCGCCACCCGGTTGCCACTACGCTCTTGATGGTGGGCATCCTGTTCGTCGGCATCATCGCCTATCCGCAATTGCCGGTGGCGCCGCTGCCCGAAGTCGACTTCCCGACCATCCAGGTTTCCGCCAGCCTGCCCGGCGCCGATCCGGCCACCATGGCCTCGTCCGTGGCCCAGCCGCTGGAAACGCAGTTCTCGCTGATCCCGGGCATTTCGGAGATGACCTCGTCGAGCCAGACGAGTTCGACCCAGATCACCCTGCAGTTCGACCTGTCCCGCAATATCGACGGTGCGGGCGCGGATGTGCTGGCGGCCATCAATGCCGCCAACGGGCAATTGCCCAAGAACATGCCGAGCCCGCCGACCTATCGAAAGGTCAATCCGGCCGATTCCCCCATCCTGCTGCTCGGCGCCACCTCCGACACGCTGCCCTTGACCGAGGTTTCCGACCAGGCGCTCACCAAGCTGGCCCAGGCCATCAGCCAGATCGGCGGCGTCGGCCAGGTCAATGTCGGCGGCCAGCAGACCCCGTCCATCCGCGTCCAGGTCGACCCCGCCAAGCTGGTGGCCAAGGGATTGTCGCTGGAGGACGTGCGCATCCCGCTTGCCGTCACCACGGTCAACAATCCAAAGGGCACCTTCAACGGCGCCACCCGCTCCTACACCATCTATGCCAACGACCAGCTCACCGACGCCAAGGACTGGAACGACGTCATCATCGCCTATCGCAATGGCAGTCCGGTACGCGTGCGCGACATCGGCCAGGCGGTGAGCGCGCCCCAGGACGATACCCAGGCGGGCTGGGCGGATGGCAAGCGTGGCGTCTTCCTGGTGATCTTCAAGCAGCCCGGCGCCAACGTCATCGACACCGTCGACAATGTCATGAAGGTGCTGCCGCGCCTGGAAGCGGGTATTTCACCCGCTATCAAGATCTCCGTGCTGTCGGACCGTACCCAGACCATCCGCGCCGCCGTGAAGGACGTGCAGTTCACGCTGCTGCTCACCATCGGGCTCGTCGTCATGGTGATCTTCGTCTTCCTGCGCAGCGTGTGGGCCACGGTGATCCCCTCCATCACCGTGCCCTTGGCCTTGCTGGGCGCTTGCGCCCTGATGTGGCTGGCCGGCTACAGCCTCGATAATCTCTCGCTGATGGCGCTGACCATTGCGGTGGGCTTCGTGGTCGACGACGCCATCGTCATGCTGGAGAACATCACCCGGCATATCGAGGAGGGTGAGAGACCGATGGCCGCCGCCCTCAAGGGAGCCGGCGAGATCGGCTTCACCATTCTGTCGATCAGCATCTCGCTGATCGCCGTGCTGATTCCGCTCCTGTTGATGAGCGGCATCATTGGCCGGCTGTTCCGGGAGTTTGCGATCACGCTCGCCATGACCATCGTGGTCTCGGCCTTCGTGTCGCTGACCCTGACGCCGATGATGGCTTCGCGCTTCCTCAAGCCGATTCACGAGGAGCATCATGGCAAGTTCTACAAGCTCAGCGAATCTTTCTTCGAGGCCATGGTGAATGCCTATGAACGCGGCCTCGACCTCGTGCTGCGCTTCCGCTTCATCACCCTGCTGACCTTCTTCGCCACGGTGGCCCTGTCGGCTTACCTGTTCGTGATCATTCCCAAGGGTTTCTTCCCGCAGCAGGACACCGGCCTGATCACCGGCGTCGTCGAAGCGGCGCAGGATACGTCCGTGGCCGACATGGCGCGCCATATGGAGGAATTGGGCGCCATCGTGCTCAAGGATCCGGCCATCGACCATATGGCCATGCGCATGGGCGGCAACGGCAACACCCTCAATGACGGCACCATGTATATCACGCTGAAGCCGCGCGACCGGCGTAGCGCTTCGGCTGACCAGGTGATCCGCCGCCTGCAGCTCCAGACCGCCAAGGTCGAGGGGGCGCGGCTTTACCTGCAATCGGCGCAGGACGTGCGCCTCGGCGGCCGGCCCTCCCGCACGCAGTACCAGTTCACCCTGCAGGGCACCGACATCGACCAGCTCAACCAATGGGCGCCGAAGCTGCTGGACGCCATGAAGACCATGCCGGAACTGCGCGACGTCGCTTCGGACCAGCAGGCATCCGGCACCACTCTGACCCTGTCGATCGATCGCGACCAGGCTGCCCGCTACGGGCTGACGCCCGACATCATCGACGCCACGCTCTATGATGCCTTCGGCCAGCGCCAGATCGCGCAATTCTCGACCCAGCTCTCGACCTATTACGTCATCCTGGAGGTGCTGCCCTCGCTGCAGAAGAGCACGGCGACGCTACAGCAGATCTATCTGCGCTCGCCGGCCACCGGCGGCGAGGTGCCGCTCTCGGCCTTTGCGAAATGGAGCACAGATCCGGTCCGCCCGCTCGCCATTAACCATCAGGGCCAGTTCCCGGCGGTGACGATCTCCTTCAACCTGGCGCCCGGCGTGGCGCTCGGGCAGGCGACGGCCGCCATCGAGGCTCTGGAAAAGCGGATGGAGCTGCCGGCCACCATCGGCTCGACCTTCCAGGGCACGGCGCAGGCCTTCCAGGATTCGCTCTCCTCGGTGCCGATGCTGATCGTCGCGGCCCTGGTGGTGGTCTATCTGATCCTCGGCATCCTCTATGAGAGCTTCATCCACCCCCTCACCATCCTCTCGACCCTGCCTTCCGCGGGCGTGGGGGCTCTGGCGACGTTGCTGCTGTTCCATTTCGACTTCAGCCTGATCGCCCTGATCGGGGTCATTCTCCTGATCGGCATCGTCAAGAAGAACGGCATCATGCTGGTCGATTTCGCCATCGTCGCCGAGCGCGACCACCGTATGAGCGCCGTCGAGGCGATCCGCCGGGCCTGCCTCCTGCGCTTCCGGCCGATCCTGATGACCACCATGGCCGCCTTGCTCGGCGGTGTCCCGCTGATGCTGGGCTCCGGCACCGGCTCGGAGATCCGCCAGCCTCTCGGCTATGCCATGGTCGGCGGCCTCATCGTCAGCCAGGTCCTGACCCTCTTCACCACGCCGGTGATCTATCTCTATCTCGACGGCTTTTCGAAATGGCTGAGAAGCGGTCGCGATTCCGGCGAACCGAGCGAGCCGCCGGAAGCCGTTCTGGCGGGAGAGCCCAGGGAGGACCAGGATCTGGTCATGCCCGAACCGCGTGCCGTCGCGATGCGGTGAGTGCGAGTTTTCTCACGCTGCCCGCGCGATCATCTCGATGGGCGCGATCAGCCCATCGGCCAGGGCCGACATCACATTGCCGATGCGAAGGGGAGCGTTCGCGCCCATCAGGACCTGGGGCCCGAGGGGAGACGGGCCGTCGCGGGCGACCTTCTCCCTCATCTCGCGGCCGAGCCGGAGAGCAAGGTCGCGATGGCTGCGCTCGAGTTCCAGGCTGAAACCGGCCTGGGCAAGGGCCTGGCGGTAGCGGCTCGGCGGCTCCACGAAGCTGGTGGCCGAACTCATCGCCCAGGGCATCGGGAAGGGCAGTTCACCCAAGCCATTGTGTGTCTGGCCTTGGTGCATGATGTCGTAGACGCCGAAGCGCGCACCCGGCTTGAGTACCCGGCGTATTTCGCGAAAGAGGGTATCCTTGTCGGCGATGTTCATGCCGACATGGAACAAGGTGGCGCCGTCGAAGCTCGCGGCCTCGAAGGGCAAGGCGAGGGCGCTGCCCTGCACGAAGGAGACCCGCCCCGACAGGTGACAGCGCCGGGTCACCGCCTCCGCCACGGCGACGAATTCGGCGGTAAGATCGATGCCGGTGACGCTGCAGCCGAGCACCTCCGCCAGATGCCGTGCCGGTCCCCCGATGCCCGAGCCGACATCGAGCACATGCATGGCATGGGTGAAGCCGAGATCCTCGGCCAGCTCTTCGGTGGCGGCGGCCCAGCCGAGGTGAAACTCGTCGATGCCGGCGAGATCGCCGGTGACGAGCCGGTCCGGATCCTTGCCGGCGGCCTCCAGTGCCGAAAACAGTGTTCGCTCAAGCGAACCTTGCGTGTAATGGCTGGCGACGGCGCCTTCGATGTCCATGGCCACATCCTTTCTTGGCGGGCTGGTACTAAGCGGTAGCATCGCAAGTTCAGCCGCCACTATACCGCGCCGCGTCAAGCAATGACAGACGCACCCCAGTATCCGCTGGAGCACGCGAGGGACTTGCCCTGCGCCCGCGCTTTGTCATAAGCGTTCTATCAAAGCGTTTTGCGATTTTTGCGGAATCGTCAGGAATCGCAAAGACGCGCCGAAGCAAGGAGTTGGAGCACACGAGCGTTCAGCCATGAACGCGCTTCGCTCCAGAGGAAATGCCGGTTTCGAAGCCGGCGCGCGTTGCAAGGCCGTGGCACGACCCCGGCCGATGGGAGGAAGGCATGTCTGAGGCCAAGATCTACGACGTTCCGCGCGAATGGGCCGAGGAAGCGTATGTCGACAATGCGCGTTACCAGGCGATGTACGAAGCCTCCGTCAGCGATCCCGAGGCGTTCTGGGGCGAACACGGCAAGCGAATTGGCTGGTTCGAGCCCTATACCAGGGTCAAGAATACCCGTTTCGAACCGGATGTCTCGATCCGCTGGTATGAGGACGGCACCACCAACGTCTCCTGGAACTGCGTCGACCGCCACGTCGCCGAACACGGCGATCGTACCGCCATCATCTGGGAGGGTGACGATCCCTCCGAGAGCCGCCACATCTCCTATCGCGAGTTGGCCAGCCAGGTGCAGCGCTTCGCCAACGTGCTCAAGGGCGAGGGCGTCAAGAAGGGCGACCGGGTCACCATCTATCTGCCGATGATTCCCGAAGCGGCCTTCGCCATGCTGGCCTGCGCCCGCGTCGGCGCCGTGCATTCCATCGTCTTCGGGGGCTTCTCGCCTGATTCCCTCGCCGGCCGCATCACCGATTGCGGTTCGACCGTGGTCATTACCGCCGACGAAGGCTTGCGCGGTGGCAAGCGCGTGCCGCTCAAGGCCAATGTCGACGCGGCGCTGGCCAAGGAAGGGGGCGTCTCCTCGGTGATCGTGATCAAGCGCACCGGTGCCCCGGTGCCGATGGTCACCGGACGCGATCATTTCTACGCCGATCTCGCCGCCAATGTCTCCGACGAGTGCCCTTGCGAGGAGATGGCGGCGGAGGACCCGCTGTTCATCCTCTACACCTCCGGTTCCACCGGCAAGCCGAAGGGCGTGCTGCACACCACCGCGGGCTATCTCGTCTATGCTGCGATGACGCATCAATATGTCTTCGATTATCGCGAGGGAGACATCTACTGGTGCACCGCCGATGTCGGCTGGGTCACCGGTCATTCCTACATCGTCTACGGCCCGCTGTGTAACGGTGCCACCACGCTGATGTTCGAGGGCGTGCCGAACTACCCGTCGGTGTCGCGCTTCTGGGAAGTGATCGACAAGCACCAGGTCAACATCTTCTACACTGCGCCGACCGCGATCCGCGCTTTGATGGGGGCCGGCGAGGAGCCGGTGAGGAAGACTTCGCGCGCCTCGCTCCGCCTGCTCGGCTCCGTGGGCGAGCCGATCAATCCCGAGGCCTGGGAATGGTATCACCGCGTGGTGGGCGACCATCGCTGCCCGATCGTCGACACCTGGTGGCAGACCGAGACCGGCGGCATCCTGATCTCGCCGCTGCCCGGCGCCACCAAGCTCAAGCCGGGATCGGCCACACGGCCCTTCTTCGGCGTGCGTCCCGAGATCGTCGACGCCGAGGGCAAGGTGCTGGAGGGCCCCTGCGAGGGCAATCTCGTCATTGCCGATTCCTGGCCGGGCCAGATGCGCACCGTCTATGGCGACCACCAGCGCTTCTTCGACACCTATTTCGCCGCCTATAAGGGCAAATATTTCACCGGTGACGGCTGCCGCCGCGACGAGGACGGCTATTACTGGATCACCGGCCGCGTCGACGACGTCATCAACGTCTCCGGACACCGCATGGGCACGGCCGAGGTGGAGAGCGCGCTGGTGGCGCATGAACTGGTGTCGGAAGCCGCCGTCGTCGGCTACCCCCACGATCTCAAGGGGCAGGGCATCTATGCCTATGTCACCTTGATGGCGGGCAGCAGCGGCGACGAGATCCTGCGCAAGGAATTGGTGGGCTGGGTGCGCCGCGAAATCGGCCCGATCGCTTCGCCCGACCTTATCCAGTTCGCGCCCGGCCTGCCCAAGACGCGCTCCGGCAAGATCATGCGCCGCATCCTGCGCAAGATCGCCGAGGATGATTTCGGCTCGCTCGGCGATATCTCCACTCTGGCCGACCCGACGGTGGTGGAGGACCTGATCGCCAACCGCCAGAACAAGCCCAAGGGCTGAGAGTGCGGCGGGCGCTTTTCGTCGCGCTCGCCCTCTGCTTCGGCATGACCGCGCCGTCGCGGGCGGAAGAAGGGCCGTTGCGCCCGGATGCGGCCCGGTTCGAGACCGCCTTCGTGCCCGGCGCGACGGCGACGGTCGAGGGCACCTCCGTGCCGCTCGACAGCCGCGTTCTGGGGGAGGTCACGGTGTCCTCCGGGCAGATCGTGGCCTGCGATCCCTTCGTCTTCATCGAGGCCAAGCCCTTCACTCGCGCCGTGCCGAATGGGCAGTTTCCCGTGCGCGTCGCAGTGATGCGTTCGAAGCGTTTCGGCGATCGCGTCGCCTTTGCGCGCGTCGAATTCTCGCAAGCGCCGGTCGTGAGCTGGGAACGAGCCTTGGTGCCGGGCCAGGACCCTGCCAAGCTCGGCAAGCACGAATATTACGGCTTTCCGGTCGATGCGGGCACCGGTGCCTTCCTTGATCCTGCCGTAGGCAAGGATATCGCAGTCCTGTCGACCGATCAGGTGCAGGCCGTCTATGACGATTGGATCCGTCAGGGCGAAAGCTACGGCAAGGCGCATGGGCTGCCCTATGCTCTGCCCGTCAACCGTGGTGCGCATGCCCTGGTGCTGTTCTCGAGCGGCTGGGGCGATGGCGCCTATCCATCCTGGTTCGGCCTGGGGGCTGATGGCAGCGTGGCGATGCTGCTGACCGATCTGCGCGTGGCGGATGACGGGCCGGCCCGGCGAGAATAGGCCCCCCGTTCCCGATCGCGCCAATTTTCGTCGTTTGCGGACTTTTGCCTTTCACGGCGAGCGTCTAAACAGGATGGACCGGCTTACCTCTTATTCCTGCCTCCGACCGAGGCGGGCCAGCTTGTCATGTCCCATCAGCGTTTTTCCCGCCAGACTCTCAATCTCGTCTTCGACCGGGCCATCCCTGGCTGGATGCGCCTTCTGGTGCGACGCAGCGAAAGCGGCATGGTGGCGCTCGCCGCCGTGGTGGGGGCATTGGCCGGGGTGGCTGTCTATGGTGTCGCCGCCACCGCTCAGCTTGCCCATGAACTCTTCTTCGGTCTACAGGCGGAGGAGAGGCTGAGCGGCACCCTCGGCCTGCCGGTGATCCTGGCCGTGTCAATGCCGGTTATCGGCGGCCTGCTGCTCGGCCTGTTCAACCTGGTCCTGGCGCGTACCCGCTCGCCGCGCCCGGTCGACCCGATCGAAGCCAACGCCCTGCATGGCGGGCGCCTGTCGCTCGCCGGCAGCATCATCGTGGTCGTACAGACCTGGATCTCCAATGCCTTCGGCGCCTCCGTTGGGCTCGAGGCCGCCTATTCACAGATCGGCTCGGGCATCGCCTCGCGGATTGGGCTCGGTTTCCATCTGCGCCGTGCGGATTTGCGCCTGCTGGTGGGCTGCGGTTCGGCCGGTGCCATTGCCGGCGCCTTCAGCGCGCCCCTGACCGGCGCCTTCTACGCCTTCGAGATCATCATCGGCACCTACGCCGTCTCGCATCTGGCGCCCGTCGCTGCCGCGGCCATCGCCGGCACCATCGTCACCCATCTGCTCGGGATCGATTCCTACGCCTTCGTCATCAATGTCGGTTTCCGGCCGCAGGCTTCATCCTTCGCCGCTTTGGTCGGTCTCGGCCTGTTCAGCGCCGCCGTCGCCATCCTGGTGATGCTCGGGGTCGCCATGACGGAGAAGGGATTTCGCCGCCTGCCCCTGCCGATCTGGCTGATGCCGGCGCTCGGCGGGGTGATGGTCGGCGGTCTCGCTCTGATCACGCCGCAGGTGCTGTCATCCGGGCATGGCGCGCTGGTGAAGATGCTGGCCGGCAGCGAATTGCCGCTCCTGGTGCTGGGCGGGCTGATCGTCTTGAAGGCGATGGCTTCTTGCATCTCGCTCGGCTCGGGCTTTCGCGGCGGCCTGTTCTTCGCCTCGCTCTTCCTCGGCGCGCTGGTGGGCCAGTTCTATCTCGGCGGCATCCAATTCTTCTCGATCTCGACTGGATTGACGCCCCACGCCGCCGCGCTTGCCGGCATGGCGGCACTGGCGGCGTCCGTGATGGGCGGGCCGCTGACCATGAGCTTCCTGGTGCTGGAGATGACCGGGGATTTCCAGCTCACCGTGGCCGTATTGCTGGCGGTGATCATCGCCAGCATCACCGTGCGCGAGACGTTCGGCTATTCCTTCGCCACCTGGCGCTTTCATCTGCGCGGCGAGGCGATCCGCAGCGCCCACGACATTGGCTGGGCGCGCGACCTCACCGTCGGCCGCGTGATGCGCAAGCCGGCGCCGACGGTGGACAAGGACGCCTCGCTCGTGGTCTTCCGCAATGCCCACCCGCTCGGCACCACCCATTACATCGTGGCCGTCGATACCCTGACCAATCGCTATGCCGGGCTGATCCGGGTCGCCGATGCCTATCAGGTCAGCCCGGAAATCCAGGATGGTGCCAGTCCCGTCAGCGGCCTGGCTCTCTATCGCGATGAGGTGTTGACGGCGGGCATGACGCTGAAGGAGGCGACCGAGCGCATGGAAGGCTGCGAGGCCGAGGCGCTGGCGGTGGTGGACGAGGCCGGCCATGTCATCGGCCTGTTGTCGGAAGCCCACGCCTTGCGCCGCTACGCCGAAGCCGCCGACCGCGCCCGTCGCGACCTGGCGGGTGCGGTCTAGGCGCTGCGGTTCCTCCTATCGCGAGGGCAGGGCCCGAGCCAGGAAGGCGAGGATCTCATCGGCGATCTGGCGGTGCAGGGCCGTTCGCTCGCGCGTGCCGCCGTCCCGGCAGACGAAGCTTTCTCCCGGGGCGATCTTCTCGATCGCGGCGGGCGCCTCCGGCAGGCATAGCTGCATGAAGCTGAAATGGGTGGCGTCAGGGATGGGCAGGTAGCGCGTGCTCGCCGGCGGCAGGGCGTTGACCAGATAATCGGAGTCCTGCTTCAGGGCCGCGATGCCGGGGACCGGCGTTCCCGCCGCGAGCACCAGCACGGGTATCCGGACAGCCGCCAGGCTTTGCGGCGTGAAGCCGAGCGCCGGTCCGAGATCGAGGGAGACGACGGCGCCGATCCTGGCATCGCGGAGATCGGCTCCCAGCTTGGCGCGATCGGTCCCGCCACCGCGCAGCCCGAGAGCCGTGAGAGCTTCGCAAAGAGGCGCGGGCGAGCAAATCGCGGGAAGGCGGCTCGCGTCGTAGCGCCCGCCGGCCATCGCCATCACCGTCCAGCCGCCGAGGGAATGGCCGATAGCGGCGATGCGGCTCGCCTCGATGGGGCCGGCAAGGCCGGGATTGGTGCTGACGGCATCGAGAACCCGGCTGAGATCGCGGGGCCGTTCCCATAGACGGACAGCCTGTTCCGGCCGCTTGTCGAAGGTGGTGGTGCCGGGATGATCCGGCGCTGCCACGACATAGCCTTGTCTGGCAAGTTCGCCCGCCAGCCAGTTCAGGTTCCGCCAGTTGCCGCCGAAGCCGTGCGAGAGCAGGACAAGCGCATGGCTGCCGGCCACGGGAGGAGCATTCTCCACCACCTCGACGCCCGGGAAGCTGCCATCCCGCCCGCCGATCGAGGTCAAGGGCCCGGCGGTGCTGGCCGGATACCAGAGGCGGGCCTGCAGCGGCCGCTCACCCGCCGGGTCGGGGATGCTGATCTGCCGGGACCCGATCGGTTCGCTGGCGAAGGCAGCAGGTCCCGCCAGGCTGGCGGTGAGGGCGAGAAGGAAAGCGAAACGGCGCATGGAACTCTCCAGGAAAACAGCTGACGCCGCCTTCCTGCTGCACCCAGGCCAGCCCTTGCGACCTGGAACGTGATTGAGGTCGTGCCGGAAGGCGATGGGCTACCTGGCGGTGTCAGGCCAGCCATCCAACGGCATTGACGCAGGTATTGGGAGAGGTTAGGATATCTAATATATCAGATATGGTGGATGCGATGAGTGCCTTTGCCACTTTCCAGGATCGTACCGGTGGGCGGCCGCTTGCGGCGCAGCCCGGCATGACGACGTCGGCGCTCGTGCATCGGGCGCTGCGCGACGAGATCGTCTCCATGATCAGGCTGCCTGGCGAGAAGATCGCCGAAGCGGAGGTCGCCGCGGCGCATGCGGTCAGCCGCACGCCGGTCCGCGAGGCGCTGCTGCGCCTGGCCGATGAGGGGTTGGTCGAAATCGCGGCCCGGTCCGCCACCCGCGTCGCCCGCATTCCTGCCGCCATCCTGCCCGATGCGATCTTCGTGCGCTCGGCCGTCGAGCACGCCACGGCGCGGGCGGCGGCCCATCAGGCGCGAGGCAGCAGCGTCACCCTGCTGCGCGGCCTGATCGAGCGCCAGCGCGAGAGCCTCGCGTTCGGCGACACCAATGCCTTTCATGAAGCCGACGAAGCCTTCCATGCCGCTCTCGCCATGGCGGCGGGCCGGCCGGGCGCCTGGGACATGGTGCAGCAGGTCAAGACCCAGCTCGACCGCTACCGCCGGCTGACGCTGCCGGAGGCCGGGCGCATGCAACGCGTCGTCGAGGAGCACGGCGCCATCGTCGATGCCATCGAGGCCCATGACGCCGAGAAGGCCGGCCTCGCCATGAACAACCACCTCGACGGCCTGCGCCGGAGCCTGGCTTCCATCCGCGATCACAACCCGGACTATTTCTCGGGGGATGCCGCCGGCATCTCCGCCGCCTTCGAGACGCTGCTGTTCCGGTGAGGAGCCGCTTGCCCATAAACACTCTGTCATCCCCTTCCCGGGGTCTTCGACCCCGCCGGGGGTGACAATTCCTTCAAGTCACCTATTCGAGCGCGGTTCTTGAGCGGCTCATCCCAGCGATCCCGACAATCCAGAAAGTTCCTATGTCCCATCAATCCCTCGAAATTCGCCACGCCAGCCACTCCGAGGCCGTCAAAGGCCTGGATACGCAGGGTCTGCGCCGCGAATTCCTGATTCCCGACCTGTTCGCTGCCGGCCGCATCAAGCTGGTCTACTCCCATGTCGAGCGCATGATCATCGGTGGGGCCTGCCCGGTCGATGCGCCCCTCGTGCTGCTGACGCCGAAGGAGGTCGGGCAGTCTACCTTCCTGGCGCGGCGCGAACTGGGCATCATCAATATCGGCGCGCCAGGGATCGTTCGTGTCGACGGTGAGGCTCACGACATCGGCACGCGCGAAGCCCTCTATGTCGGCATGGGCGCCGGCGAGGTGGTGTTCGAGGCCAGGAACGGTGCCGCGCCGCCGCGCTTCTACCTGTTGTCGGCGCCCGCCCATCGCAGCTATCCGACGCGCCGGATCGACGCCTCGATCGGGCGCATCCTGGAACTCGGCGACAAGAGTACGGCGAACGAGCGCAGCATTCACCAGATGCTGATCCCGGGCGCGGTCGAATCCTGCCAGCTCGTCTTCGGCATGACCACGCTGGCGCCGGGCTCGGTGTGGAACACCATGCCCTGCCACACTCATGACCGGCGCAACGAGGTCTATCTCTATTTCGACCTCGCACCCGAGGCGCGCATCTTCCATTTCATGGGCGAGCCCCAGGAGACGCGCCATCTGGTGATGGGCGAGGGCGACGCGGTGATCTCGCCGCCCTGGTCTGTTCATTCCGGCGTCGGCACCGGGGCCTATACCTTCATCTGGGCCATGGCCGGCGACAACCAGGACTATGCCGACATGGACATGGTTGCGACGGCGGACCTGCGATGAGCGGCGCGGCCATGAACCGAATTGCCTCCAGTCCTTTCGATCTCACCGGCAAGGTCGCGATGGTGACGGGATCGCGCACGGGGCTCGGGCAGGCCATCGCCATCGCCTTGTCGCAGGCCGGCGCCAGCATCGTCGGGGTCGATCGCGGCCCCGCCGAGGAGACCCGCGCGGCGATTGAGGAGCAGGGCGGCGCCTTCCTGCCTGTGATGGCCGATCTCTCCACCACGGCCCGCCTGCCCGCGATCGTCCAGTCCGCGCTCGACCGCTTCGGCGCGCTCGACATCCTGGTCAACAATGCCGGCATCATCCGCCGCGCCGATGCCCTCGACTTCACCGAGGAGGACTGGGACGCGGTGGTGGACGTCAATCTCAAATCGGCCTTCTTCCTGGCCCAGGCGGCGGCCCGCGCCATGCTTGCGGGCGGGCGCGGCGGCAAGATCATCAACATCGCCTCGATGCTGTCCTTCCAGGGCGGCATCCGCGTCGCCTCCTACACCTCGGCCAAGAGCGGGCTGATGGGACTCACCAAGCTGCTTGCCTGCGAATGGGCCGCCAAGGGCATCAACGTCAATGCGATCGCTCCCGGCTACATGGCGACCAACAACACCGCCGCGTTGCGTGCCGACACCGAGCGCAATGCCCAGATCCTGGCGCGCATTCCGGCCGAACGCTGGGGCGTGCCCGCCGATCTCGGTGGCGCGGCCGTGTTCCTGGCCTCGGAGGCCGCAGCCTATGTCCATGGCACCACCATTCCGGTGGATGGCGGCTGGCTGGCGCGCTGAGGCGCATCGTCCGGCCCTGGGGGCCGGCTCTTAGAGAACAAAGGCGGCCTTCCGGCACCTCTCTGGGCCCGAAGGCACAGCCACAATGAACATTGGGAGGCAGTCCATGAAGATATTGAAGGTCATCGACAAGATTCCCGGCGGCCTGATGCTGGTGCCGCTGCTGCTCGGCGCTCTGTGCAAGACTTTCTCACCGGGCGCCGGCAGCTATCTGGGGTCGTTCAGCAACGGCCTGATCACCGGCACCGTGCCGATCCTCGCCGTCTGGTTCTTCTGCATGGGCGCCACCATCGATCTCAAGGCGACCGGCGTGGTGCTGCGGAAATCGGGCACGCTCCTGGTCACCAAGATCATCGTGGCCTGGGTCGCCACCATGATCGCAGCACGGTTCATCCCCGACGGCGGCATCACCTCCGGCCTGTTCGCGGGCCTGTCGGTGCTGGCAATCACCGCCTCGATGGACATGACCAATGGCGGCCTCTACGCCGCGGTGATGCAACAATATGGCACCAAGGAGGAGGCCGGCGCGTTCGTGCTGATGTCGGTCGAATCCGGGCCGCTGGTCAGCATGCTCATCCTCGGCGCGTCCGGCGTGGCCGTGTTCGAGCCGCGCCTGTTCGTCGGCGCCGTGCTGCCCTTCCTGATCGGCTTTGCCCTCGGCAATCTCGACCGGGACCTGCGCGAGCTGTTCGGGCGCTGCGTCCATCCGCTGATCCCGTTCTTCGGCTTCGCCCTCGGCAATGGCATCGATCTCAAGGTCATCGCGCAGAGCGGCCTTACCGGTGTTCTGCTCGGCCTCGGGGTGATCGTGGTCACCGGCATTCCCCTGATGCTCGCCGACAGGTTCATCGGCGGCGGGAACGGCACGGCCGGGCTGGCGGCCTCCAGCACGGCCGGGGCGGCGATCGCCAATCCGACACTGATCGGCGAGATGATCCCGAGCTTCAAGCCGGTGGTGCCGGCGGCCACGGCCCTGGTGGCCACGGCCTGCCTGGTGACGGCGATCCTGGTGCCGATCCTGACGGCTGTGTGGGCAAAGCGGATGGGCAGGGTGCCGGCCCCGCAGGCGGACGCCGTGCCCCGGCACGGCGTCGAGCCGATCTAGCTCGGCTGCCGTTCGCCTCAGCCGAGCAGAGCCTCGATGGCCCGGCGTAGCGCCGCCGGATCGTCCTCCGGCACCAGGGTCAGGCCTGGTCGCGTGGAGAGGCCGCAGGCCGGCGTGGCGATCACGGGCAGGCCGGCAGCAAGGCCAGCGAGGAGGAGGCGGGGCTGATGCTCGACCAGTGCCGGCAGCACCACGCCGGCGAGCGTGGCGGGCGTCTCGCCCGGCGCCAGCAGGCGGACAGGCATGTTGCCCCAGAAGCCGAGGCTCTCGCGCGAATGCCCCTTCACGGCAAGCTCGACGGGCAGGCCGTAGAGCGCCTCGCGCAAGGCATAGGCGCCCTTGCGGCCGAGGGCCGAGGCGGGAAACAGCAGGGTGCGGCCGCTCTTTGCGGCCGGAAGCGGCCCGGCGGGGGACCAGTCGAGCAGATGGGTTCTGCCAGGGTCGAGGGTGGCGATCTCCGCATGCGGGCTCAGCAGCCGGTCGGCGGCAGCCAGGGCGGCGCTTTCGGCCGCGACGATCGCCTCCGGCGCGCGGAAATCCGCCAGAGTGGAGCTTTCGGGATGGCGCGCGGCAGCGGCATCGAGCTTTGCCTGCAGCACGGCGAGCGGCAAGCGCTCCATCAGCACTTCGAAGCTGCGGCCCTGCAGGGCGCCCGATAGCCACAGATGCGGCAGCAGGTTCTGTGACACCATGAGATGCGTATGCCGGTGCGACAGTTTCGCGGCATAGGCGGCGGCGAGCCGGGCATCGCCCTGCAGAGCCTTTGCCTGCAGGCTGCCGCCCGTGGCGCCTCGCATAGCCAGCGAGCGGCGCAGCGCGGCGATGGTTGCCGTGGTCTCGCCGCCGGCAGCGCCGGCCGGCCAGCCATAGCGCACGGCGCCGAGATGGCGGGAGGGCAGGAAAAGGACATCCTCGCTGCCAGCCCTCTGCTTCAACAGGGCCGCAAATTCCGGCCAGCAGGCATCAACAAGCCAGGCTGTCGGCACGCCGGCGGGTAGTGGGCGTTCGGGATCGTTGCGATGGCAGTCCTCGCGGCCGCATTGGGTGCAATCGTGTACCGCCGGTCCTGCAGCAGGTGTTTCCACGGGGAACTCGGCGGCATTGCCGCGGCCATGGCCGCGTAGGACGATCTCCAGCCTGTCCCGGCTCATCGAAGCTTCGATGCGGAAGGCGTGGGGGCTGCGGATTCGGAAATCGACATAGTTCCAGAACACGGTAGCATCGCGGCCGAGCTGGGCACGCGAGCCGGGCACCACGCGGCTATGGGCATGGCGTTCGACGATCTCCAACCCGGCTGCGAGGGCTGCCTCGTAGAGGGCGTTGGAAAGCTGGCAGAGGCCGCCGCCGACGCTGGCGATCAGGCAGCCTTCGCGCAGCTCGCGGCCGGGGACGTAACCGCGCGCCCGGCTGGCGCGGCCGACCTGCTTCCAGAAGCTGAGCACGGCACCGGCCGGTACCTCGACGCCGTCGAGCCCTTTCAGGGCCATGCGCAAATTCTGCACCTTGCCGGCGGTGAGTTCGCGATCCCTGGCTCCGGCGACATTGGTCCACAGGGGCGAACCGGCCCGGCCAAGCACGGGTGCGGCGGCCAGCCGGGTCGAGCGGCGATGGCGACGAAGGGGCTCGGCCGCAACCGCTTCGCGCAGAGAGCGTAGGCCCCGCAAGGCCATCGCCTTGACCTCGAAGGCAAGGCTGTCGGCATAGGTGGGTACGGTGTGTTGCTGGAGGGCGACCATGGCGGGATCCTGGCTCGGCTGAAAACTTGCCGAGACCTTAACGGGATCCAGCTAGACCCGCCGTGCGCGCTTGCACGTGGAGTGTCGACCTCCAGGTCGACATCTTCGGGTCGACATAGGGCCTCGTGGTGAGCGCATCGCTTTGGAACATGTCGATCTCGCTCAATCACTTGATGGAGCTGCGGAGATCGACACTCCTTGCCTCCGATCTCCGGTCGAATTCACACATCTCAGCGATTTCGGCGTGGAGCGCGGATATCCTTCCCCGAAGTCGGGGAGGGATTCCCGCGCTTTACTTGCCTCTGTCGCGATAGGGGAATGCGGCAGCTCCTACCCCCGGTCGAGCCAAGCGACCTCTTCCGGCGTCAGGGCGATGTCGAAGGCCTCGAGGCTGTCGTCGAGCTCGCCCAATGTGCGCGGGCCGATCAGCGGTATAGACGGGAAGGGTTGCGACAGCACGAAGGCGAGGGCGACATGGATCGGCCGTTTGCCGAGCCGGCGCGCCAGTTCGACCGCCCGGTCCCGGCGGGCGAAATTGCGCTCGGAATACCAGACCCGGATGAGCTCCTTGTCCTCGTGCCTGTTCCGCCCGGCCCTGTCGGTGAAGAAACCGCGGCCCTGGCTCGACCAGGCGAAATTGGGGATCTGTCGCGCGGCGAGCCAGGCCTTCCAATCATCGTCCGAGGCCGAGACGCAGCCGGCCCAGATCACATCCTGCATTTCGGCAAGCGCGAAATTATTGGAGAGCACTCCCGGCTTTTGCTTGCCTGTCCGCTCCGCATAGGCGACTGCCTCGTCGAAGCGCTCGCGCGTCCAGTTCGAGCCGCCGAAGGGGCCGCGGATGCGGCCGGCCCTGACCTCGGCGTCCATGGCGTCGACGAACTCGCCGACCGGCACGTCGGGATTGTCGCGATGCATGAAATAGACGTCGACATGGTCGGTCTTCAGCCGCTCGAGCGACTGGGTGAGCTGCTGGCCGATGAATTCGGGGCGGCAGAGCGGGGTATGCGCGCCCTTGCCGATCACCACGCTGTCCTTGCGCACGCCCCTGGAAGCTTGCCATTCGCCGAACAGTTTTTCGGTGATGCCGGCGCCATAGACGAAGGCGGTGTCGAACAGATTACCGCCCTTTTCGAAGAAAGCGTCGAGCAGGATGGCGGCGCTGGAGAAACTCCTGAAATCCTCGAAGCCGAGCGCCACGGCAGAGGCGGCCTGCGACAGGCCGGGGATGGCGCGCCGGGGAATCGGCCCGCTGCCCGACTTGAGCGGCCCGTCGCTTCGTTTGAGCGGCATGCCCTTGAGGGTCTCCTTGCGCCGCTCCGGCTTCTCGATGTCATATTCGAGCCCAATCGCCTGGCGCCATTTGTCGAGCACACGCAGCGAGCCCAGGCTGTCCGCCCAGCTCATGCCCGGCCAGGCGAATTCCTGGCGGCCTTCGCGAATGGCCGTGCCGGCGGCGTCGGCCTCGAAGGAATAGAGATGCCGCGCCGCCTCGACCGTCACCGTCTCGCTCGTGCCATCCGGCCTGACGATGCGGATCTCGCCGGTGCCGCCCTTGAGGCCGCCGCCGAACCAGAAGTCCGGCACTTCGAGCCATCCCGAGGTGCCGAAGACGCGCAGCACATTGTCCTGTTTCAGCGAGATCGAGCAGGAGAGATCGGCCAGGATGCCGCCCGGGAATTGCAGCAGGGCCGAGGCCCATTCGTCGACGCCCGATCGTCCGAGATGGCCGGTGCCGGAAACCTTGTCTGGTTCCATGAAATCCTTGCCCGTGGCGGCGCCGGCAAGGAGCCGCGCCATCGAGACGGGATAGCAGCCGACGTCGAGGATGCCGCCGCCTGCCAGGTCGTTGGCATAGAGCCGGTGCTCGGGCTTGAAGTTCGGCATGGCGAAGCCGAAGCTCGAACGGATCAGCCTTATTTCGCCGATCGTGCCCGAACGGATCAGCTCCACCAGCTTTAGGGTGAGGGGATGCTGGCGGTACATGAAGCCTTCGCCCAGGAAGGTTCCGGCCTTGCGGGCGGCATGCATCATGGCATCGGCTTCGAAGGCCGTCAGGGCCAGCGGTTTTTCCACCAGCGCGTGCTTGCCCGCCTCGGCCGCCTTGATCGCCCATTGCGCGTGGCCGGGATGAGGCAGCGCGATATAGACGGCATCGATCTGAGGATCGGCCAGCAGGGCCTCATAGCCGCGATGGATGCGGGCACCGGGGAAGGCTTCGGCGAGGCCCGGCCTGTCCGGGTCGCGGGTGCCGATCGCGGCGAGCACGCCGCTGTCGGAATCGGCGAGGCCGGCGACGAAGGCCTTGGCGATGGCGCCGGGCCCGATGATACCCCAGCGGATCTTGTCTTTCTCGGTCATTTCAGTCTTTCCGAAGGCTTGAAAAGAAGGTGGTTGGAAGGAAGGGGGTGCGCTCAGCGCAGGCGTTGGCCGTCCTTGGCGAACAGCAGAGCGCGATGGCGGGGGATGGCGACGGTGAGCTCACGTTCCTCGGCCCATTGGCGGGAATCGTCGCGCTGGATGATGAGCGGCTCGGCGGAGCCGGTGCCGGCATAGACATAGGAGGTTGCGCCCAGATGCTCGGCCATGTCGACCTCGATGGCGAGATCGGCGTCGCCACTGCCCGCCGGCTCGAAATGCTCGGGGCGGATGCCGATGGCGACCTCGTCGCCCGATGCCGGCGCCGAACCGGAGAGCGGCACCGCGAGGCGGGCGCCTTTCTGGTTGACCAGCTCGACCGTCACGCTTCCTGTCTCGGCCGCGACGACGCGACCCGCCAGGAAATTCATCTTGGGGCTGCCCATGAAGCCGGCGACGAAACGGTTGGCGGGATCCTCGTAGAGCTCGAGCGGTCGCCCGACCTGCTCGACATTGCCACCCCGCAGCACCACGATCTTGTCGGCCAGGGTCATCGCCTCGGTCTGGTCATGGGTGACGTAGATCATGGTCACGCCGAGTTCGCGGTGCAGCCTGGCGATCTCCACCCGCATCTGCACCCGCAATTCGGCATCGAGATTCGACAAGGGCTCGTCGAACAGGAAGACCTTGGGATCGCGCACGATCGCCCGGCCGATCGCCACGCGCTGGCGCTGGCCGCCCGAGAGCTGCTTGGGCCGGCGCTGCATGAGATCGGTGATGCGCAGGATTTCGGCGGCCCGCGTCACCCGCCGGTCGGTATCGGCCTTGGGATTGCCGTTCATCCTGAGACCGAAGGAGAGATTTCGCTCCACCGTCATATGCGGATAGAGGGCGTAGGATTGGAACACCATGGCGATGCCGCGATCGGCGGGCTCGACCTCGTTGACAACCTGGCCGGCGATGGTGATCTCGCCGCCGGAAATGTCCTCGAGCCCAGCGATCATGCGCAGCAAGGTGGACTTGCCGCAGCCGGAAGGGCCGACGAAGACCACGAACTCGCCATCGGCGATGTCGAGGTCGACGCCGTGGATGATCTCGAAAGTGCCGAAGCGTTTGATGACGGAACGGAGCGTAAGGTCTGCCATATCGGTCGCTCCTATTTTGCTTGCTTGGCGAGAGTGGGAAATGAGGCTTTCCTGTCATCTCCGGCACGACCGAAGGTCGTGGGAAGAGGATCCAGGGGCCAAGGTCTCAATGGGAACCCTGGATTCCCTTCCCGCCGCCTGTGGCGGCGCTGGGAATGACAGTTACAAAGCGATCTAAGCATTCTTCCTCTTTTCCTCACTTGACGGCGCCGGCCGCGATGCCGGCGATGAAGTGGCGTTGCAGGATGAGGAAGACGGCCAGCATGGGCGCGGTCAGCAGCACGGCCCCGGCCATGATGCCGCCCCAGCTCACATTGGAGATGCCGATGAGACTGCCGAGGGCCACCGGCGCGGTGAACATCGCCTTGTCGCCGGCGATCAGCAGCGGCCACAGATAGTTGTTCCAGCTCGTCAGGAAGAGGATGATGCAGAGCGCCGCCAGGGTCGGGCGCGCCAGCGGCAGCGCTACGAACAGGAAGATGCGCCATTCCCTGACGCCTTCCACCCGCGCGGCGTCGAACAGTTCGGATGGCATCATGGTGAAGGCCTGGCGCATGAACAGCACGCCGAGCGAGTTGAACAAAGGTGGCACGATCAGGCCGAACCAGGAATTGGCCATGCCGAGATCACGGGCCACCAGGATGAATTGCGGGATGATCACCACGAAGAAGGGCAGGGAGATGGTGCCGAGGATGATGGCGAGCACCGCGCCGCGGCCGAAGAAGCGGTAGCGCGCGAGAGCCCAGCCGGCCATGGCCGTCAGCCCGGCCGAGAGTACGGTATAGGCGAGCCCGACGATGACCGAGACGATCATGGCATGCAGGAAATTGGTCGTGCGCTGCAGGTTGGCGAGGTTGTCGAGGAAATTCGAGCCGAACCAGAACGACAGGCCCGGCGCGTAGATGCCGTAGTCGGGCATGGTGGCGAACACGCCCATCATCCAGAGCGGGAAGAGCCAGACGAGAGCCATCGGTGCGATGAGGGCGTGCAGGATGACGGCGTTGAGCCTTTGGCGATTGGACCGGGTCATTTCGGCTCCCTCGACAGGCGCAGCTGGACGAGGGAGATGATCACCGCCAGGCCTGCGATGGTGTAGGCGATGGCGGACGCGTAGCCGACATTGCCGGAGAGGAAGGCCTGGCGGTAGAGCAGCAGGCCGAGGGTTTCCGTCGCCCCGCCCGGCCCGCCATGATTGGTGATCAGGAAGGGCTCGGTGAAGAGCTGCATGGTGCCGGAGACGGACAGGATGACGCAGAAAGTGATCACCGGCTTCAGGAGCGGCAGGGTGATGTGGATGAACTGGCGCAGCTTGGAGACGCGGTCGAGCGTCGCCGCCTCGTAGACGTCGCCCGGTATCGACTGCAGGCCGGCGAGAATGATGATGGCGTTGTAGCCGGTCCAGCGCCAGGTGAGGGCGATCATCACCAGGGCCAGCGCGGCGGTCGGATTGGAGAGCCAGTCGATCGCGGGCAGGCCAACGGAGGCAAGCAACTTGTTCACCACGCCGAAATCCTGGGCGAAGATCAAACGAAATACCGCCGAATAGGCGACCTCACCCACCACGACCGGGGCAAAGAAGGCGAAGCGGAACAGGCCCTTGGCCTTGAGCAAAGGCGAGTTGAGAAAGACGGCGATCACGGTGGCCAGGCCGATCATCACCGGTACCTGGATGATGAGGATGATCAGTGTGTTCTTCAAGGCGTTGAAGAAGGCGGGATCGGAGATCAGGCGCCCCCAATTCGCCGCCGGCTTGAACACCCAGGGCGATACCCGCGTCTGATGCAGGGATATGACGAAGGAGGAGATGATCGGCCAGATCCAGAAGGCGAGGAAGATCGCCAGATAGGGCGCGAGGAAGCCATAGGCCGCGCGATTGTGCCGCTGCATCGGATGGTCTCCGCTGGGAGAGGGGGCAGTCTTACCCTCCCCTAGAGGGGGAGGGTCGACGCGGAGCGTCGGGGTGGGGTGACTTCTTCGCTGGAAGTGAAAGGCCACCTTTGTCGGGGTTGGCGGTTCTTCACGCCACCCCGGCCTTTCAGGCCGACCCTCCCCCTCCAGGGGAGGGTAGCCCCTGTGCCCTTCCCCTATTGCCCCACCGGCAGCCCCGAGGCGGACGAGATCTGGCTGGCGGCATCGTCTAGCGCGGCCTTGGCATCGGGGTAGCCGCCACCCAGGAACTTGGTCTGCACGGTCTTGAGGGCCGCCTCGGCATCGTTGAGGAACGCGGTGCCATGGGTGGACTTGATCTTGGGCAGGGTGGCGAGAATGTCGGTCCAGATCGCCTGGTTGGCCCAATAGGGCTGGCCCTGCTTCACATAGGGATCCTCCAGCGCCGAATTCAGCGAGGGCACCAGGCCATAGGCCTTGAGCATGGTGACCTGGCCCTCATCGGTGGATAGGGCGTATTTGATGAAGGCGAAGGCTGCTTCCCTGTTCTTCGAGCCGGCGGGGATCGCCAGCGACGAGCCGCCGATATTGGCGGCGCGCGGGCCATCCGCTGTCAGGCTCGGCATGCGGTAGACCCCCCATTTGCCGGCGAGCTCGGGGGCGTTGGTGCGGATCGTGCCCTCATACCAGCCGCCGAACATGATGGTGGCCACCTTGCCGGCCTTCAGGGACTGGATCTTGTCGGACCAGCCGGCCGAGACGATGGTACCGGCCTCCTTCAACTGCTTGAGCTTGTCGTAGACGGCGACGCAGGCCGGCGCGTTGACCGTGACGGCGCTGCCGTCCGAGGCGAAATAGTTGCAGCCCTGCTCGTTGCCGACCATGCGGAACCATTCGGTGGTGCCGTCGCCGTCGCCGTCGAGGTCGGTGGCGCTCATGGTCACGCCGGGATTGGCGGCGGTGACCTTCTTGCCGGCGGCGATAAAATCATCCCAGGTGTTGATGCTGGCCGGGTCGACGCCGGCCTTCTCGTAGAGGTCGCGCCGGTAGAACATCACAACGGGGCCGGAATCCCAGGGCATGGCATAGGCGGCCTCGCCCTTCTCCAGCTCCGCCCGCTTGAAATCGGCGAACTTGCCGGCGACCTCCGGCGTGTAGCCCAGCGGCTTGAGGTCGGCGAAGCAGTCGGGGAACTGGTTCCAGTAGCTCTCCGCCTTGTAGTTCTCGATCGAGACGACGTCGGGCAGGCCTGCTCCGCCGGCGGCGCAGCCGGCCTGGGTCTTGGAAAAGACCTGGGCGTTGCCGAGATCCTCCACCGTGACCTTCACATTGGGGAACTGCTTGTTGAAGCCTTCGATGTTGGCCTTGAGCGAGGCAGCGGCGATATCCCAGCTCCAGACCCGGATTTCCCCCGATTGGGCCAAGGCCGTCGACGCATGAAGGCCCGCAGCAACTGCCAGCGCGGCGCAGCCGATCGTCTTGCGCATGTCATTCCTCCCCTTTTCATTTGCTCTTGTGTGGCGGGAAGCTACTTTAGGCAGGTAGCACTGCCTGTCTGCGATAAAGGGAAGATGGACTTGCCTGAAAGTAAGATGCAGGAGCGCTCCTATTATCAGCCGACGGCCAACAGCGTCGAAAACCTGCCGACCGTGCTGCAGACCTTCCACAATACGCCGCGCGTCATGCTCTCGCCTCACTGGCACGCCCAGGTCGAGGTGAACTTCATCGTCCAGGGCTGGGTGCATTATCGCATGGCCGGCTATGAGCTCAGGCTGGAGGCGGGCAATATGGTGCTGTTCTGGGGCGGCCTGCCGCACCAGATGGACGATGCCTCCGATGACGCCGTCTATGCCGGCGCGCATCTGCCGCTGGTGCACTTCTTTCGGCTGCGCCTGCCCGAGGAGGTACCCGCTCGCCTGATGGCCGGGGCAACTCTGCTCATCCACGAGACCGACTCTTCGGATAGTGCCAATTTCGCGCGCTGGAACGGCTATACCCGCTCCGGCGACATGGTGCGCGCCCAGCATGCAGTGAGCGAGTTGCTACTTCGGCTGGAACGGGTGCGTTTCGAGCCTTATGCCTTGGTGCCCAGCCTCGACAGCCGTGTCGGCCAGGCCAGCGCCGGCGATCCGCAGGCCCTGCGCCATGTTCGCAGCCTGTGTGACTTTATCGCCGACAATTTCCTCGACGATATCGACAGCACCGACATCGCGGCGGCCGCCGACCTCCATCCCAAATATGCCATGAGCCTGTTCAAGAAATGCACGGGCATGACGCTGAACGACTATGTCAGCCTGCTGCGCCTGTCCTATGCGCAGGCGCGCCTGATCAGCGGCGACGGCAACATCCTGCGCGTGGCGATGGAGTCCGGCTTCGGCTCCCTCTCGGGTTTCAACAAGAGCTTCCGCAAGATCGCCGGCATGTCGCCCTCCGATTTTCGACGCAGCGGACAGTGCGAGCGTCCCGCGCTTTCGCCTCTCGAAGCGCCGGTCGAGCCGGGGACGGTATCTTAGGGGCTGGCGGGCACGGGCTGTCATCTGCCCAAATTTTATCAATTCACTTGAAATATTTGCCTCTGTGGCGAAAAAATCACCTTTTCGTCACGATTGGTATGCTACAGATCTGTCATCTGAGCGCCGCTTCATTGCCCCGCCGGTTATAGATTTTCACATTTCCGAGTTTTCCATGCCCCGTCCCGTTGCCGGCGCGGCGCTGGAGCCTGCCGTGCGGCGGGAGCCCCAGCCGTCCTTTGCCGAATTTGTTCTCGTGATTGCCCTGATGATGGGGCTCAGTTCCCTCTCCATCGACAATCTCCTGCCAGCCTTCTCCGCCGTGCGGTCGGAATTCGGCATTGCCGATGCCAACCGCATGCAGTTGATCATCACCGCCTATATGGCGGGTTTTGCCCTCATGCAGCTCGCCTGGGGGCCGATCTCCGATTCGATCGGCCGCCGCAAGGTGCTGATGATCGGCTTGGGCATCTATACCGCCGGTACGTTGCTGGCGATCTTCTCGCCCAGCTATGAGGTGCTGCTGGTCGCCCGGGCCATCCAGGGCCTCGGCGCCGGATCGGCGCGCGTGCTCTCCATCGCCATCGTGCGCGACCGCTATGAGGGCCGCGAGATGGCGCGGGTGATGTCGCTCACCTTGATGATCTTCATCATCGTGCCGGTGATCGCGCCGGCCACCGGCAGCGCCTTCCTGATGCTCGGAGACTGGCGCACTATCTTCATGAGCATGCTGGCGCTGGTGCTGGTGGTGGTGGCCTGGTTCGGCCTGCGCATGCCCGAGACGCTGCATCCCGAATATCGTCGGCCGCTGTCGCTGCCCGCGGTCGCGAGCGGCATGCGCCGGGTGGTTGTTACGCGTGCCTCCTTCGCCAACATGCTGGCGATGGGCCTGGCCATGGGCTGCCTGATGACCTATCTCGGCTCGTCCCAGCAGATCTTCGAGACCGACATCTACAAGCTCGGCCCGCTCTTCCCGTTGGCTTTCGCGCTGATCGCGATCTGCATGGGGCTGGCCTCCTTCGCCAATTCGCGGCTGGTGAGGCGCCTGGGCATGCACCGGCTGTCGCGCTTCGGCATGATCGGCTTCTGGCTGACGGCGATGCTGCTGCTGGGTCTCGCCGTGCTGTTCCAGGGACGGCCGCCGCTGATCTATTTCGGCATCGTCATGGGTGTGGCGCATTTCCTGCTCAGCCTCACCATGCCGAATTTCAACGCCCTGGCGATGGAACCGGTAGGCGATATCGCCGGCACCGCCTCCTCCTTCATCGGCTGCGTCACCACGCTGATGGGCGCCGTGATCGGCGCGCTGATCGGCGAGGCCTATGACGGCACCATCTTCCCGCTCGCCTGCGGCTATCTCGGCCTCTCCAGCCTGTGCATGCTGGTGCTGGTGTGGTCGGGCGAACGCGAGGTGGCGGTTCCTGCTCCGGCAGCCACCCCAGCGATTGTGGCGGCGGAGTGAAGAAAGCGGGAGGCTCTAACCTCCCGCTCACCTTTTTACGCCACACTGGCCGCATGAACGCTTCGCCCCCTGTTCTCATCGCCGCGCCGGACCTTGCCGCCGCCAAGGTGCAATGGCTTGCCTATCTTGCCGTCGAGCGGCGCATGAGCCCCAAGACGGTCGAGGCCTATGACCGCGATGTCACCACCTTCCTGCGCTTCCTGACCGGCCATTTCGGCGAGCCGCCGGGGCTGGACGAGATCGCATCCCTCGCGCCCCGCGACGTCCGGGCCTTCCTGGCCGCGCGCCGGGCCGATGGCCTGAAACCGCGCTCGCTGATGCGGGCGTTGGCGGCCACGCGGGCTTTCGCCCGCTTCCTCGAGCGCCAGGGTCATGGCGCCAGCGCGGCGCTATCGGCCGTGCGCGGCCCCAAGCTGCCACAGAGCCTGCCCAAGCCGCTGTCGCCCGAGGCCGCCCGCAAGGTCGCCTCGGCCGATGCCCGCATGGGTGAGGCACGCGAACCCTGGATACTGGCCCGCGATGCCGCTGTGCTGGCGCTGTGCTATGGCGCCGGCCTGCGCATTTCCGAAGCACTTGGCCTGACGCGCAAGGATGCACCGGTGAGCGGGCGCGACAGTCTGACCGTAACCGGCAAGGGCAACAAGATGCGCTCGGTGCCGGTGATCGCCCCGGTGGCGCGGGCGGTGGAGGAATATCTGAAAATCCTGCCCTTCCCGGGCGGGCCGGATGAGCCGCTTTTCGTCGGCGCGCGTGGAGGGCCCTTGTCGCCGCGCATCATCCAATATGCCATGCAGCATCTTCGGGGCGCGCTCGGCCTGCCGGACAGCGCTACGCCTCATGCGTTGCGCCATTCCTTCGCCACCCACCTGCTCGGGCGTGGCGGCGATCTGCGCTCGATCCAGGAACTGCTCGGCCATGCCAGCCTGTCGACCACGCAGATCTACACCAAGGTCGACGCCACCGAGTTGATGCGGGTCTACCAGTCGGCCCATCCCAGGGCGCGAGCATGACGGCTGCTCAGTAGGATTAAATCGTGCGCTATGTTAAGGTCTGATAACGGAGGTCCTGATCATGCGTTCGACCCAATCCCTCAGCATCACACTGCCTCATGACATGGCGCAGATGGTCAAACAAAAAGTCGCTTCCGGTGAGTACGCAACCGAAAGTGAGGTCATCCGAGATGGCCTGCGCAGTTTGCAGGCCCGCGACGCGGCTCTGGAAAAATGGCTGAGAGACGAGGTCGTGAAAAGCTATGACGAGTACAAGGCCGATCCAACCACTGCCATTGATGGTGCGGAACTGAAACGCCGAATGGCTCTCCATTTGCGGGCGTCCTGACCTGCATGCCCCATGAGGTCAAGTTTACGCCGCGCGCGGAACGGCATCTCCGGGACCTGCAGCAATACATCGCGGTGGAGGCCGGACCTCAGACGGCCGGCAGATATATCGAGCGAGTGATCGATTATTGCCTTGGGCTGGAGACCTTTCCCCTTCGAGGCACCCAGCGCAACGATCTTCGCCCCGGACTGCGGGTCTTGGGCTTCGAACGCCGGGTGGCAATCGCCTTCACAGTCGATGATGCCGCGGTCGTCGTCCACGGCATCTTTTATGGCGGCCAGGATTTCGAAAGGCTTTGGCGCGACAAATCCTGAATGGCCTGCGCTTACAGCGCGGCTTCGACCATGATCTCGACGTCGAGGCCGGGGCCGGCGAGCTTGGCTTCCACCGTGGCGCGGGCCGGAGCCTGGCCGGCAACCACCCAGGCATCCCAGGCCTCGTTCATCTCGGCCCAGGTGCCGATATCGGTAAGCCAGATATTGGCCTTGATCACCTTGGTCTTGTCGGTGCCGGCCTCGCGCAGCGTCTCGTCGATCTGGGCGAGGATGTCGGCGGTCTGTTCCTTTACCGACTTGCCGACCGTGGTCTCGGCGACATAGCCGGACAGGTGAATCTTGTCGCCATGGATGACGGCGTCGCTCATGCGGTTGCCGGCGCCGATACGCTTCAGGGTCATGTCAGTCTCCAGTTTTGTTGAACGAGTTACTCCGCGCGCGGTGGGCGCGACAGCAATTGCTTGATGGCCTGGTCGATGCTGGCCTTGCCGGCTACCAAATCGGCGACGGCGGTGGCAACAGGCATGTCGACATGCCTTTCCCTCGCCATGCGCGCCAGGATGGGAGCGGTCCAGACGCCCTCGGCCAGACCGACATCGGCGATCGCCGTCTCCAGGCCGATTCCCTTGCCGAGTTCCTCGCCGAAGCGCCGGTTGCGCGAGCGCGAGGAGGTGCCGGTGAGGATGAGATCGCCGAGGCCCGACAGGCCTGCCAGCGTCTCCGGGCGCGCGCCGAAGGCAAGGCCGAACCGCGTGAGTTCGGCAAAGCTGCGCGCGAGCAGGGCCGCCACCGTGCTCTCGCCGAAGCCGCGCCCGGCGGCGATGCCGGCCGCGATGGCGAGGACGTTCTTGGCCGCCCCGCCGATCTCCACGCCGCGCAAATCGTCGGTGTTGTAGAGCCGGAAAGTCGGGGAACCGATGGCCCGGACGAGGCGCTCGCCGAGGGCGCCGTCGGCGCAGGCCAGCGTCAGGGCGGTCGGATAGGCCTTGGCGATGTCGGCGGCAAAGCCCGGTCCGGAGAGCACGGCGGGGATGCAGCCTGGCAGGATCTCGGTGGCGATCTGCGAGACGAATTCGCCGCTCGAGCGCTCGATGCCCTTGGCGGCCAGGATGAGCGGCGTATTCGGCGCCACCGTGGCGGCCAGGCGCCCGCAGACGTCGCGCAGGGCCTGGGTGGGAACGGCCAGGATCAAGATGTCGGCGTGGGCGGCCTCGGCGAGATCGGCGGTCGGCTTGATGGCTTCGGGCAGAGCGAGGCCATCGAGCCTCGAGAGCCGGCGCGTATCCACCAACTCGGCCATGGCGGCGGCATCGCGGCCCCACAGGCTGACATGACGGCCGGCGCGTGCGGCGGCGCAGGCCAGCGCAGCGCCGAAGGCGCCGGCGCCGATCACCCCGATGCTTTTCGAGCCCGAGCCGCTCAAGCCTTCGCTCCCTTGCCGACGCCGGCCTTGCCGAGGCCCTGCTTGCCCGCGCCGGGTGCGTTGGGGTCGAGCGGCCAGCGGGCCCGCGGGCTCACGTCGAGGCCATCCGTGAGGCCGGCGGCTAGACGCTCGGCCCCAGCCCAGGCGATCATGGCGCCGTTATCGGTGCACAGGGCAGCCGGCGGCATCACGATGCGCAGGCCCGTCTCCGCGCCGAGGCGCTGCAGGCCGCGCCGGATGGCGAGATTGGCAGCGACGCCGCCCGCGATCACCAGGGCGCTGGGGGATTGGCCGGCGGTTTCGCGGAAGCGCCTGAGGCCGACGCGCGTGCGGTCGACCACCATGTCAACCACCGCTGCCTGGAAGGAGGCGCAGAGGTCGCGAATATCCTTGGCGGCAAGCGGCGCCAGCCTTTCGGCTTCGAGCCTCACGGCCGTCTTCAGTCCCGACAGAGAGAAATTCGGATCTGGCCGTCCCTGCAGCGGCCGGGGAAAGGCGAAGCGGGCGGCATCGCCGCTCATCGCCTGGGCCTCGACGGCGGGGCCGCCGGGATAGCCCAGGCCTAGCATCTTGGCTGTTTTGTCGAAGGCCTCGCCAATGGCATCGTCGATGGTGGTTCCAAGCCTGACATAGTCGCCGAGGCCGCGCACGGCCAGAAGCTGGGTGTGCCCGCCGGAGGCCAGCAGCAGCAGATAAGGAAAAGTGACCTGGTCGGTGAGGCGCGGGGTCAGCGCATGCGCCTCCAGATGGTTGACGGCGATCAGCGGCTTGCCGAGCGAGAGCGCCAGGGCCTTGGCGGTGGTGAGGCCGACGATCACGCCGCCGATCAGGCCGGGGCCCGCCGCGGCGGCGATGCCGTCGAGCCTGTCGAAGCGGATGTCCGCTTCTTCCAGGGCCTGCTCGATGATGTGGTCGAGCACCTCGACATGGGCGCGAGCGGCGATTTCGGGCACCACTCCGCCATAGGCGGCATGCTCGGCGATCTGCGACAGCACGACATTGGACAGAATCTCGCCTTCGCCGTCCTGATTTCGCATGACGACAGAGGCGGCGGTTTCGTCGCAAGTGGTTTCGATGCCGAGAACGAGCATGGGGCGGGCAGGTACCTGAGGAGTTGATGGCTCTCCCTATAGCACGATCCGCTCGCGGGGATAGGGGGAGTGGCCATGCCGGCCGAGCGCAGGAGGCTCCCGTTTCAGCAATGCGAGCGCGCGCGGCGGGTCGCCGGGCGGAAATTGCCGCGTTCGAAATGGGAGGGACTTGTCGGTGATCGCGCCCATCTCGACGTCCGGTGCAGGCGCTCCACGCTGGAGATCGGCCTTGGCGGGGGAAAACGGCCCGCTGGGGTTTGCTTGCCCGTCCCCGAAAACGCTAAAGCGTTTAACCATTGCCGGGATCATTGAGTCGGTGGGAAAGGGGGAAGCATGGGCGAACAATTCGACATGTTTCGGACCGAGGCGCTTCCGGAAAGGCGGGCGCCGTCTATTCGAGCCAAGCGTGCGCCTCCCGCACCCGTGCCGGCCCGCCAGCACGAGGCTCTCGACGAGGCCACGCTGGTCAGCATGCTGGAAGCAACCGGCCGCTACCGCATCCAGCGCAAGCTGGAGCCGCGCTCCGTCGTCTCGTGGGACAAGAGCAGATTTCCGCGCCTGGCGGTGATCGTCGATACCGAGACCACGGGCCTCGACCATGAGAAGAACGAGATCATCGAACTGGGCATGGTGGCGGTCACCTATGATCCTTCCGGGCAGGTCGGCGACGTCGTCGGCATCTTCAATGCCCTGCGCCAGCCTCAAGAGCCGATCCCGCCCGAGATCACCAGGTTGACCGGCATCACCGACGCCATGGTGGCCGGCAAGGCGATCTCGCCGGCGGAGGTCGAGGCCTTCATCGAGCCGGCGGACCTGATCATCGCTCATAATGCGCGGTTCGACCGTCCCTTCTGCGAGCGCTTCGCGCCGGGATTCGCACCCAAGCCCTGGGCATGCTCGAATGTCGAGATCGCTTGGTCCGACCGCGGCTTCGAAGGCACCAAGCTCGGCTATCTCCTGGGACAATCGGGCTATTTCCACAACGGGCATCGAGCCGTTGACGATTGCCATGCGCTGCTGGAGGTTCTGGCCCGGCCAAGCGGGGAGAGCAGGACGGTGCCCTTTGCCGAGCTGTTGAAGGCATCGGAACGCGCGCGCATCAGGATCTCGGCGATCAACAGCCCCTTCGACATGAAGGAGCGGCTCAAGGCTCGGGGTTATCGCTGGAACGACGGCAGCAATGGCCAGCCCAAGAGCTGGTGGACCGAAGTCGGCGAAGAGGAGGCGGAGGCGGAGCTGAAATTCCTGCGCGCCGAGATCTACCAATGGCCGGAGGCCAGGCCCCTGACGCAGCGCCTGGCAGCAACGGACCGGTTCAAGGCCTGATCGGCTGGCGGGTCTTCGACGTGTTTTTGGGCTCTTCGGCGAGGTTGCCCGACCTCATCGAATGAGCCCGCAACCATCGCGAAAAGATCAGGCCGCCAGATTGTGCCGGAACCAGGTGACGGCGCTGCCCACGATGGTGTCGATCTCGCGATGCTGGGGGTGCCAGCCCAGCAGTTCGGCCGCCTTGGTGGCCGCGGCATAGAGGCTGGCGGGATCGCCGGGCCGCCGCGGCTGGAAACGGATGTCGAGCTTGCGGCCTGTGCAGCGCTGTACCGCCTCGAGGATCTCGATCACCGAAGTGCCGATCCCGGTGCCGAGATTGAAGGCTGCGCTTTCGCCGCCCGCCTTGAGATAGTCGATGGCGCGCACATGGGCGTCGGCGATGTCGGCGACATGCACATAGTCACGGACCGCCGAACCGTCGGGCGTAGGATAGTCCCGGCCCAGCACATTGAAGACGGCGCGGTGGCTGAGCGCAGCCTGGATGGCGAGCGGGATGACATGGGTTTCCGGCTCGTGCCTTTCGCCCAGCTCACCGTCGAGGTCGGCGCCGGCGGCGTTGAAATAGCGCATCGCCGCCCATTTCAAGCCATAGGCGGTGCCGAAATCGGCCAGAGCATGCTCAACCGCCAGCTTGGTCGCGCCATAGGGGCTGATCGGATTGCGCGGCGCGCTCTCCAGGATCGGCAGGCTGGCCGGAACCCCGTAGGTCGCGCAGGTCGAGGACAGGATGAAGGTCTCGATCTCGTTCTGGCGCACGGCCTCGAGCAGGGTCAACGAGCCCACGACATTGTTGGAATAATATTTCGCGGGATCGGCGACCGATTCGCCCACCGTGGAACTGGCCGCGAAGTGCATCACCGCTTCGGGCTTGTATTTGGTGATCACCTTGTTGAGGAAGGCACTGTTGCGGATGTCGCCGACTTCCAGCGGGCCCCATTTGACCGCATCGGCATGGCCCAAAGAGAGATTGTCGACGACGACGGGGTCATAACCTGCCTGGGCCAGGGCCTTGCAGGCGTGGCTGCCAATATAGCCGGCGCCACCAGTTACCAGAACACGAGTCATGTTGGTTCCCATACTTGCCGGGGCTCAATCGATCCGGTTCCCGCGTACCGGGACTTCTCGCTGCGATTGACCTGTCGGGCGCGTCACTACTGTTAATCAAGATTTACCTTCAGATCGCGGATGCGGCTAGCTGGGAATCAGCGGTATCGCCGCACCGAAAGGATAGGGGCGCGCACCCGCCGCCCCCCTCCCAAAAGGTTGAGGGGCCCGCCCATTTCGACGAGGACGGGGTCTCCTCGCGGATCAGGGGGCACCAAATCGCAAAACACCCTAGCCGTATACGGCGGCGCGGAGGGCGTCGGGATAGGCGCCGCCGACGCCGGCGACCGCCGTGTTGGTGAAGATGACCACCGAAAGCCCGCGTGCCGGATCCACGAACCAGCTGTGACCGTAGACGCCGCCCCATTGCCAGCATCCTGGCGAGCCGGGCATGCCGGCAGCGGCGGGATCGCGCAGGATCGACCAGCCGAGGCTGAAGCCGCAGCCGGGATCGTCGATGTCGAGGTCGGCAATCGCATCCTCGCTCAGGAGGCGCTGGCTCTCCGGTGAGAGAATCGGCGCCCCGCCGCCGCGGACGGCTTCGAGGAAGCTGAGGAAATCGCCGGCCGTGCCCACCATGCCGGCACCGCCGGAGGGGAAGGCGGTGGCGTCGAAGGCGCGCTGTGGCGCGAAGGTGAGCCACCAGCCATTGTGGCATACGCGCTGGATCTCGCCCATGCGCACCGGGTGGGGCACGCCATCGGCATAGGCGGTTGCCAGGCGCTGGGGCTTGGTGGCAACGAATTCGGTGTCGGTCATGCCGAGCGGCCCGGTGATGCGTTCGGCCACGATCTCAGGCAGGCTTTTGCCGGCGGCCTTTTCCATCAGCCCGCCCAGCACGTCGATTGCTACCGAATAGCGCCAGGCGCTGCCGGGCGCGAAGGCCAGCGGCTGGGCTGCGATCTTCTCGAGATTTTCCGCCATGCCGCGGCCGAGCCGGTCGAGGCCGTCGGCGATATCGGCGGCGGCATCGTAGTCATAGCGCAGGCCTGCGGTGTGGCTGAGAAGATGGCGCACCGTGATCACCGGCTCGCTGCCATCGGCGAGCCTGGGGCGGAAATTTGGAAGGTAACGTGTTACGCGGTCGTCGAGGCCGAGCTGTCCGGCCTCGACCAGTGCCAGGGCAGCGGCCGCCACCATCGGCTTGGTCACAGAGGCGAGGCGGAAGATGGTGTCCTCCGCGATCGGCGTGCCGGCCTCGCGATCGGCATGACCGGCGCTGCGACGATAGACGATCTCGCCCGCCTCGGCCACCAGCACCACGGTGCCGACGATGCGCTCCTCGGCGATGGCGGCGTCGATCACGGCATCGAGGCGCTCCGTACGGGCTTGGTCGATGGCGGGGGAAGGCTGGCCGTGCATGAGGAAAGCTCCGAAGCGGGAAGGTTTCGGACAATCGGCAACAAACCCGCTTCGTTCAAGTCCCTTTCCGGGCTGGGGGCCCGCGGCGGTCACTTGCCGGTCTGGTCGCTCCAACTGGCGTTCTCGCTCTTGCCGTTGAGGAAGGGCAGGGCGGTTGCCGTGAGCTGCGGCGACAGGAAGATGTCGTAATGGGTCAGGCCCGGCAGGATGGCGAGACGGTTCTTGGCCATATGCTCGCGCTGCCAGCCGGCATCATGCAGCCCGCCGCCGAGGAGCTGGTAGAACTTGACCACATGCTCGGGGCGATACATGTCGCTGTCGCCAAAGACCAGCATCACCGGCATGGTCAGCTTCGGCACGTCGGACGACCAGTCATAGGGCTTGCGCATCAGGGCGCCCATGGCGTCGAGCAGGCGCGGGAATTCGGCCGGATCGGGCGCGACCTTGACATAGGACTGGTACATCGGCGTGGCCTTCATCATCTCGGCCATGCCGGCGCCGACCTGGGCCTGCATCGGCAGCATCTCGGGATAGAAGCCGTCCTGGGCAAAGCCTGCGGAGACCAGCACCAGCCGCCGCACCTTGTCGGGGTGCTGGGCGGCGAGCTGGAAGGCGACGCCGCCGCCCATGGAGTAGCCGAACACGTCGACCTGGCCGTAGCCGAGCTTGGCGAGGATCTGGCCCATGTCGTCGCCCATGGCCTTCAGATCGATCGGGCGCTTGCCGAGCGGCGTGCGGCCATGGCCCTGGAGATCGACGGCGATGATCTGGCGATGGGCGGTCAGCGTCGGCATGACCGGCTGGAACATGTCGATCGAGCCGAGGCCGCCATGCAGCAGGAGGAGCGGTTCGCCGCTGCCGCGTATCTCGTAATAATAGTTCACGCCGCCGGCCTCGATATGGCCGCTCTTGGCCTGCGCCTGGTCGGTCGTCGCCGTCTCTGCGCCCGTCGCTGCGCTCATGGCGACGGAAAGGCTGCCGACGCCGATCACCAGGGCGGCCAGCAGGGATTTCAGGATGGAGGCTTGCGGCATGGTTCGTCACTCCTGTCTCGACGGATGGGTCCGATGGTTCTGGTTTCGGGCCGCGCGAGCCGTTTTTCGCTCGTGGGGCGTCGCGCAAAGGACGCTGGCCGGCGGGACCGGCCGACATCGGCGACGGATTTTTTTTGCAAGGCCAATCGGGGAGGAGTGCAGGGGCGAGTCGATTTGAGACGGACTGTGGCGATTTTGCTCTATCGAAGAAACGACAAGGGGTGTTATAAATCCGTACAAGATGCTAACTGTATGGCTCTGTTGAATTTTTTGTTTCCGGTCCGGTTAAGTGAAATAGCCGATTGGAAGCAGGGCGAGCGGCTTGGTCATGACCAGATTTCGTGTGAAGCGGCCCCGCTGAGGCAGGCCGGCTTGTCACGATGATCTCACGCCGAACGCCGACAGTGCCGCGGTGACGCGCCTGGGCCGGGGAACAAGGTAGGTCGACATGATGGATGATATCGATGACCTCGAGAGCAAGAGCGGAGCGATCGAAGCACCGGTGCTGACCAGCCTGTTGCGCCTCGCCTCCCCCCCCAGCGGCAACTTCGTGCTCGCCGAGTTCCATTTCGACGGGAACGCCGTCTTGAAGGTGCCCCTCTCTCCCGAAGCTGCCGAGGCTTTGCATACCGCCCTCGGCCTCTGGCTTGCCACGACCGGGGGCTCCTCGCCGGTGCGGCACTAGCGCAGGCATTTGTTGCAGCCTCTTCCGGATGTCGACGCGCCGAACGATGTCCAGGGCATATCGCCCACCGTCATGCGGGCTTTGTGATCTTTCTCCATAAGCTCGCCTTTGACTCCCCTAACCTCCGGCGTTAAGCAGCCGCGAGCTGTTTGGGAAAAATATCGATCGTGTCCATTCTGTTGCGCCTCGGCACGCGAGGCAGTCCGCTTGCATTGGCGCAGGCCCGGCAGACGCAGGCCCTGCTGGCCGGCCTGTTGGAGATCGCGCCCGAGCGTATCGAGATCCGGGTGATCAAGACCTCCGGCGACATGATCCGTGACCGGCCGCTCTCGGAAGTCGGCGGCAAGGGGCTGTTCACCAAGGAGATCGAGCGGGCGCTGGAAGATGGCGAGATCGATATCGGCGTGCATTCCTGCAAGGACATGCCGACCGTGCTGCCCGACGGCCTGGTGCTCGCGGGCTTTCTGGAGCGCGAGGATGTCCGCGATGCGCTGATCGCGCCCGGCATCGCCTCCTTCGCCGAGCTGCCGCAGGGCGCCGTGGTCGGCACGGCGGCGCTACGGCGCCAGGCCCAGGTCAAGCATCTCAGGCCCGATCTTCAGACCGTGCTGTTCCGAGGCAATGTCGAGACGCGCCTGCGCAAGCTCGCCGAAGGGCAGGCCGATGCCACGCTGCTGGCGGTGGCTGGCCTGAAGCGGCTCGGCCTCATCGCCCATGCCAGCGCCATCCTCTCCGAAGAGGATTTCCTGCCAGCCGTCGGCCAGGGCGCCATCTGCCTGGAAACCCGGGCTGACGATGGCGACACCATCCGCCACGTCGCCGGCATCGACCATCGCGACACCCATCTGGCCGTGAAGCTGGAGCGAGCCTTCCTCACCGTCCTGGATGGCTCCTGCCGCACCCCGATCGCCGGACATGCCGTGGTGGAGGGGGATGCCATCCGCTTTCGCGGGCTCATCCTCAAGCCTGACGGCAGCGAGGTGCACGAGGCCCAGCGCAGCGGCCGCGTCGCCGATGCGGAGGCGCTCGGGCGCTCGGCCGGCGAGGAACTGCACGCTCTGGGCGGCGAAGGATTCTTTGCCGGCTGATCATCCGGTGGCGAGCGGAATGGCCTTCCTGTCGCGCCGATCACGCGGCCGGCGGCGTATCGAGCGGAAGGACAATGATGGCGCGCATACTCGTCACCCGGCCGATTGAGGAGGCACGGCAGACGGCGAAGGTTCTCGCGCGGCTGGGCCATGAGCCGGTGATCGAGCCGATGCTGGAGATCGTGTTCGGCGGCGACGCCCTGCCGACCGGACGCTTCGATGCCCTCATCGTCACCAGCGGCAATGCCCTGGCCGCCCTTTACGAGCGGTCGGAATTCGAGGGGCTGACCGCCACGCCCCTGATCGCAGTCGGCCGTCGTACCGGGGCCGTTGCTCGCGCCATGGGTTTTGAAGACGTCGAGACCTTCGGGCGCGATGTGGCCAGCCTGATCACCCATGTCCGAGAGGCCTGGCGCGAGCCGCACCGGGCCCTCTATCTGGCTGGGGCCGACCGCACCGGCGATCTCGTCGGGGCTCTCGCGGGGATGGGACATCGCATCGAACTCGCCGTCGTCTACACCGCGCATCAGGCGGCGCGGTTCCGGCCCGAGACCCAGGCGGCGCTGACGCAGGGCGGGCTCGATGCCGTGCTGCATTACTCCGCGCGCACGGCGGAGGCCTTCATCGCCTGCGCCGGTGGTGCCGAAGCCGTGGCGCGCCTGCCGGCGCGGCATCTGTGCCTGTCGCGCAAGGTGGCCGAGGTGATATCGGCCACCGGCGCCGTCGAGGTCGCCTTTCCCGCGCGTCCGGAGGAGGATGCGCTGCTGGCGTTGATCTGAGCGCCTCCCGGAACGACGAGTTGCAGCAAGGCGCGATCAGCGGCCCTGGCTCGAATGGAGATGTTCGGGCAGGATTTCCGGCGGAATCGGACTTTCGAAGGGCCGGCCGCCGGTGCGCTGGTTGAGTTCGGCTTTCGCCCTGGCGATCAAGTCCGGCTTGCTCAGGCAGTCGGCCGCCGTGCTGGCGAGCACCTTCGCCGCCGCGACCATGCCCTTATGGGCCGCCGGCTCCAGGCCCTGCGTCACCAATTGCCAGCTATGAAAGGGTGTGCCGATCGCAAAGCAGGCGGTGTGGCATTGCACCGTCGGCGCAATCCAGCTGACGTCGCCGACATCCGTGCTGCCCATCTGCACGCTGGCCCTCCGGGCCATAGGCAGGATGCCTTCGTGCAGGCTATGGGTGGCCAAGGCTGGATCATGCGGCGCCACGCTTGCGGCAATGTCTTCGTCCGACAGGCTGGCCCGACGTAGCCGCTCGGCGAAGTTACGGTCATCGCCGTCGAAAGCCGGGGCGCCGATGCGGATCATGTTGTCGTGCATGGCTTCAAGCAGGGTTTCGTTGGGCACGAGATTGAGCCCGGCATCGGTTACCTGGAAACTGGTTTGCGTCTCCGTCATCAACGCGGCGCCCTCGGCCGCCTTCTTGACGCGTTCGAACAGGCGTTTGGTATCGGCGATATCGGGGGAGCGCACCAGATAGAGCACTTCGGCATTGGCCTGTACGACATTGGGCGCGATGCCGCCGCTATTGGTGACGGCGTAATGGATACGCGCCTCCGCCGGCATATGCTCGCGCATATAATTGACGGCGATGTTCATCAGTTCCACCGCGTCCAGCGCCGAGCGGCCGAGATGTGGGCTGGCCGCCGCGTGCGAAGCACGGCCGGCGAAGCGGAAATAGCATTGGATGAAGGCGAGGCTGGAGGCGGCCACGACTTCGTTGACGACGCTCGGATGCCAGCAGAAGGCGACGTCGACATCGTCGAATACGCCGGCCCGGGCCATGAAGCTCTTGCCCGAGCCGCTCTCCTCGGCGGGGCAGCCGTAATAGCGCACGCGGCCCTCGATACCCGCCGCGGCCAGCGCATCCTTCAAGGCCACCGCGGCCAGGGCCGCGCCCGCGCCGAGGAGGTTGTGGCCGCAGCCATGGCCGGGACCGCCGCGCTGCAGCGGTTCGGCCTTCTCGACGCCGCTGGCCTGGGACAGATCCGGCAGGGCATCATACTCACCCAGGAAGGCCAGCACCGGTCCGCCCTCGCCATATTCGGCCATGAAGGCGGTCTCGATGCCACCCGCCTTGCGCGTGATGCGGAAACCCTCTGCCATCAGGGCCGCAATATGCTCCTCGCAGGATCGCTGCTCTTCGAAAGCGAGTTCGGGCATGTGCCAGATGCGATCGCTCAAGGCGCAGAAGGATTGCGCCTTCGCATCGACATGCTCGACGATGTGCTGGAGCGTCAGACGATCATTCTGCGTCATCTCTGCGGTTCTTCCCTGTCGAGGCGGCTGCGCCGCCAATTGTCCTTCATGGCCGTGATGCCCGTCACGCCGGGAGCCGGCTCCCGCGGCAAGTTCCTGGCGGCAAGACGGAACGACTGTGACCGATATCGATCACCGACAGCGAAACCGCAAGCGGATCAATCGCTGGCATGGGATCGCTTGAATATCCTCGCGGCCAGGAGGCCTTGCCTTGGCCCGTCACCGTGCGGAACGATTGGAACAGGCGGAGGTTTTCACAATCGGATAGCACCTGTTTCCTGCCTGCCTTTACGCCGGTGGCTGTCCAGCAGGCTTCGGTTCGGGCAAATTGGCTTGTCGGGTTTTCATGCTATAGGCTGGGCCCGTTGGGGGTCTCCATGGGGGTCGCATGGCACGGGAAGACAGCACGCAAGGCAGGCCGAAAAAGCAGAAAAGCGCAGGCCTCGGTCCCGCGACGTTGGATTTGAGCGCCACCGAAGTCGCCGAATCGCCCGCAACCTCGACTGCTTCGCCGGCGCAGGCCGCCGGCGGGGAAGCATCTGCCTTCAGTCCCGAATCTGCCGCCGAGGTACAGCCCGCCACCGGCGAGGCGCCGAAGACCGAGGAAACCGGTGCTGCCGCCGCGGCGGATGCCGGGGAGGCGGCGGGCCCGTCGATCTGGGCGCGCCCGTCCGCCGATGGCGTACAGGCCAGCGGCGATACGCCGCGCACCGAGGCGCCCCCCGAACCGGAGGCTGCCTCTCCCACGCCTCGGCCTGAATCCGAATTCGCGCCTCCGCCTCCACCACCTCAACGTTCGGGCTTGTCGACCCTCGCTGCGGCGCTGGCGGGTGGTATCGCCGGCGGCGTGCTGGTGCTGCTGGCCGGCGCCCTTGGCGTCGTCCCGCTCGGCAAGAGCGGCGGCGATGACGGGCTGGCCTCCCGGCTGGCGATTGCCGAGCAGGACGCCGCTGCCGCCAAGAAGACCACGGGTGAGGCCCTCAGCCGCCTCGCCGCCCTCGAGACCGGCGCCAAGACGACACAGGAAGCGGCGAACAATGCCCTCGCCCTGGCAGGCGAAGCCCAGAAGGCGGCTGCCTCCGCCGGCACGTCCGCCTCGGTCGCGCCTCCGGCTGGACCCGACGTTTCCGGCCTGACCGAGCGCCTCGCCAAGGCAGAAGGCGAGATCGCCACCCTCGGCGACGGCCTGCGCCAGGTCGGCACCGCAGCCAACGGCCTGTCGCAGGAACTCGCGCAGGTCAAGCAGGCGGCCAGCGCGACGCCGGACAAGGCGGCCGCCTATGCCGTCGCGCTCGGACAACTCAGCGAGGCCATCCGCAGCGGCAAACCCTTCGCCACCGAATTGCAGACGGCCACCGGGCTCGGCGGCAATGCAGAAGCCCTGGCGCCGCTGACGGGCCTTGCCTCGACGGGCGTGCCGTCGATCGAGGCCCTGGCTACCAGCTATGATGCGCTGAAGCCGCAGATCGAGGCGGCGCTCACACCCAAGCCCGAACCCCTGTCGTCGGATGCGGGCGTGATGGATCGGATCACCGCCAGCCTCGGCAACATCGTCACCGTCACGCGCGACGGCGAGGGTGGGGATGGCGATCCGGTCGCCTCGGCCGAAAAGGTCTCGAAGGCCCTGCACGCGGGCGATCTGACCGCAGCCATCGCAGCCTTCAAGGCGATGCCGGAGGCGGGCCAGCAGGCCGGTGCCGCCTGGCTCACCCAGGCTGCGGGTGCCGCCGAAGCCCTCGCTTTGATCAAGGCGCAGACCGGCGCCGCCCTGCAGAAATTCTCTCATCCGTGAGGCGTCGATGATCCGGGCTCTTGTCACTGTCCTCGTTCTCGCTCTCGCGGCTTACGGGCTCTATTTGCTCGCCAGCCGGCCGGGCGATGTCTCCCTGACCGTTGGGCTGACAACCTATAAGGTGAAGCTGGTCTGGGCCGCCGTCGCCGTGCTGGTGCTCGTTGGCGTGCTGATGGCTGTTATCGGCTTCCTGCGCTGGCTGTTGCGTTCGCCCGCCAATGTCGCCGGCTATTTCCGCACCCGCCGCCGCTCCAAGGGCTTCAATGCGGTGACGCAGGGCATGATCGCCGTCGGTTCGGGCGATGTCCGCCGTGCCCAGCGCCAGGCTGTTGATGCCGAGCGCATCCTTGGTTCGGAGCCGCTGGCCCTGCTCCTGCGGGCGCAAGCCTCGCAGCTTTCGGGGGACCGCGCCGGCGCCGAGGCCGCCTTCCGCGCCATGCTTTCGGAGGCCGAGACCAAGCCCCTCGGCCTGCGCGGCCTCTTCGTCGAGGCGCGGCGACGTGGCGATGCTCACGCTGCCCGCCAACTCGCCGCCGAAGCGGTGAAGACCTCGCCGACCCTGCCCTGGGCTGGCACAGCCTTGCTCGAATTCCAGTCGATCGAGAAGGATTGGAGCGGCGCGCTCTCGACTTTGGCGCGCAACGCCAATCATCGTCTTATCGACAAGGAGACGGCCAAGCGCCATCGTGCCGTGCTGCTGACCGCCCAGGCGATCGAGCAGGCGGAGCGCGATCGCGCGGGCGCCAAGGCCAGCGTGCTCGAAGCGCTCAAGCTTGCCCCGGGCCTGGTGCCCGCGGCGGTGCTGGCGGCCAAGCTGCTCTCGGAGGGCAACGATATCCGCAAGGCTTCCAAGGTGCTGGAGACGACCTGGCGCCTGCAGCCGCATCCCGACATCGCCGAAGCCTATACCAATGTCCGGCTCGGCGATTCCGCCCGTGACCGTTATGCCCGCGTCCAGACGCTCGCCGCCCAGATGGCCGGCAATCCGGAGGCGGCGATTGCGCTGGCCCGCGCCGCTCTCTCAGCCCGCGATTTCGCGGTCGCCCGCTCGGCGCTGTCGCCGCTGCTGGCATCGGGCGCTACCGAGCGTGTCTGCCTCTTGATGGCCGATATCGAAGAGGCCGAGCACGGCGCCACCGGCAAGGTCCGCGAATGGCTGTCGCGTGCCGTGCGGGCGCCGCGCGATCCGGTCTGGACCGCCGACGGCATGGTATCCGACGTCTGGCTGCCGGTCTCACCCGTCACCGGCCGGATCGATGCGTTCGAGTGGAAGACGCCGGTCGAGCGCCTTGGCGCGCCGGTGGTGTCCTATGCCGATGACGTCCTAGCCGATGTGGACGAACCCGAGCAGCCCAAGCTGGTCGAGGCGCATGTCAGGCCGGTCGAGACGCCCCCGCCCGCGGTCGAGAAGCCCGTGGAACCGGCCGCTGCCGCGCCGCCGATACCGGTCGAGCCAGCCAAGGTCGAGCCCATCAAGGTTGAGCCAGCCAAGATCGAGGTCCTGTCGCCCGAGCCATCCAAGCCCGAGCCGTTGAAGCCGCCGCCGCGCCGCCCGCCGCCGCCCATGCCGGTGGTGCCGTCGCATCCGGTGCCTGATGATCCCGGCACAGGGGAGGACGAACCGAGCCGGGTGGTGCGCTTTCCGATCAACGGCTGATAGCGGCTGCTATCGAAGAAGATCTTGGTAATCTGGCATGGCAATGCGCGAGCGCACGGACAGCGCGCTCGCAACGGCGTAGGGTGTTCCGAGCTGCGCATCGCCTCTGGAGGGCCGCATGAGACGTCATTTCCTGATGCGTGTTGTGTTGGCGGAGGCCGTCCTCATCCTGATGGCCGGCACGGCGTCAACAGCCCTGGCGGCTGGTTCGGCACCCGACGAGGCCTTCCAGCGCCAGGTCTTCGGCCGGACCATCGACAAGGACAGGATCCATGCCTGCTATCGGCGCGCCTATGATGCGCCGCATCTGGGCAGCCATCCCCAGCAGAATGTGCGCACCATGACACTGCTGGTCACCGGATCGGCGGAAGAGGGTGCGGATCCCGGTTATACGCTCGGGCTGGGCGTGACCTTCCGCAAGGCCGGCACGCATTTCGAGACGTTCGGGGGCTGCGGTGCGATCGGCTCTTCCGCTGCGCCTGCGGCCAAGGCGACGATCGCTCATTGCAGCGTCGATTGCGACGGCGGAGCCATCGACGTGCGGCTCAAAAATGAAAAATCCGTCCTGGTCGCCATCCCCGACGGCGCGCGCATCTGGAAGGCCGGCAGCGACAGCGAGGACAGCGATGAGCGCAAGCGCTTCGGCGCGGACGACAAGCTGTTCCGGCTCGACCGCACCGCGCTGACCGACTGCCTGTCCCTGGTCGGGGACGAGGACGAGAAGGCGATGCTGCGCCGCGGCCAGTGAAGCGGATCGAAGCTACACCGTATTGTGGCCTAACTCTTTGTTTTAAAGCGCTTTCTTGATCGAAAAGCGTATCGATTTTCCGGAAAACGCTCTTTTTCTGGAAAACGCTCTTGGAGAGCCTCACATGGATCGTAGAACCGCCGTGAGGGCCATGTTGGCAAGCGGCCCGGCCATTCTCGTCGCGGGGGCGGATGCTGCCTTCGCCGCTGAGGCCAAGCCGGTACCGCGCATCGCCTATCACCTTGCCGATCTGGAGAAGGCCGGTTTCGTGCTCGGCAGTCTGCGCAATCATATCGACGGCATGGGCGGTCCCGACGGCGTGAAACTGGCCGTGGTGGTGCATGGCCCGGCCCTGCGAGCCTTCCGGGCGGATGGCGGCAACCAGGATTTCAAGGCGCGTTTCGGCCGGCTCATGCAGGACGGCGTCGCCTTCCACGCCTGCCGGCACACGCTGGAAGGCATGAAACTCAGCCTTGCCGACCTCCTGCCCGGCTTTGCGGTGGCGGAGAAGGGCGGCGTCGTCCTGCTGGCCGAACTCCAGGGCGAGGGCTGGCTCTATTTGCGGCCATAGCTCGGCGGGGAAGGGGAGCCGGCCTGCTGCGAATCGCCCTGGAGCCGCAATGGGGGCAGTTCGTAGCGGGCCAACTTGGCGATGTCGGCGGGGCGCCCGGTCTTCAGCCGCCCCAGGAAGGCCTTGGCGTCCTCGTTGCCATAAGCGCGGCGGCTGATCGCAAACAGCATGACGCCGTCGCCGCGCGGCGCATAGCGATAAGCATTCCACTCCACCGTGAACTCGCCCCAGGGGTTCTTCTGGCTGACCAGGAAGTCCAGCAGGATCTCGCCCGTCGGCGCATTGCGGATCAGGGCCATCTGCACGAGCGGATCCCCGCCTTTGCGCTGGTTGAGCGAATCGACCTGCGCCTTGGCGGCGCCGGCGACATCCGTGCCGCCGGCCAGCAGTTCCACCAGCACCATCTTGGTGTATTCGGCCACGGTCTCGTCGGCCGGCAGATATTCCTGCTTGTAATAGGACGGATTGGGCTGGGCGCTCCAGGCGAGCCGGTATTCCGTGCCGTCGAAGGCGAGCGGGCCGGGCAGGCCGATGCGGTCGACAGCCTCCTGCGCGGCCAGTCCGGCCGGCAGCGCGATCAGGGCCAACAGAATCAAGCCGGCGCGGGCGGCGTGACGGATGAGCGCTCCGAGGTGTCCGCTATTTGGAAACGATCGTTCTCCTATCGTCGCCATCCTGTCCTTTCAGGCCAGCTCGCAAGAATGGCACTACCCTAGGGGCAAGCCCCCATCCGTGACAAGAAAAGCGATGGACTGGTCCGATTGGAGCGGAACTTTCTGCCCAGCCACAGGCGGATGCAGGCCCACCTCTTGACGCTATGCGCAAACTGCCGGATGCAACCAGGAGACGATGTCGAGGTGGCGATGGAAACCTTCGAGTGGATCATTCTGCTGTTGCTGGGCGCCGCCCTGCTGTCGACCCTCGCCCGGCGCCTCGGTGCGCCCTATCCGACCTTCCTCGCCATCGGGGGAGCCTGCCTCGCCTTCGTGCCCAACAGTCCGGAATGGACGCTGGATCCGCATCTTGCGCTGACCCTGTTCGTGGCGCCGGTGCTGCTGGATGCCGCCTATGACACCTCGCTGCGGGATCTGCGCGACAATTGGGTCCCGGTCGCCAACCTGGTGATCGTCGCCGTGGGTGTCACCACCGTCGCCGTCGCCCTGATCGCGCGTTGGCTGGTGCCGGGTATGCCCTGGGCCGCGGCGATCGCGCTCGGTGCCATCGTAGCGCCGCCGGATGCGGCCGCCGCCACGGCGATCGTCCGGCAGGTCAAGCTGCCGCATCGCCTGACCAAGATCCTCGAGGGCGAGAGCCTGCTCAACGATGCCAGCGCCCTCTTGATCTACCGTCTCGCCGTGATTGCCATGGTTTCGGGTGGCATCACTCTCGGCAGCCTCGGCCCGGCCTTCTTCATCACGGTGTTCGGTTCGGTCGCGGCGGGCATCGCCTTGGGGCTGGCCTTTCCCTATGTGATCGGGCGCTTCGACGATGCGCCGACCGCCGTCATCGTGCAGTTTGCCACGACCTTCGGGGTTTGGATCCTGGCGGAGGCAGTGGGGCTATCAGGCATCCTCACCATCGTCTGCTATGCCATGACCATCGCCCGCCGGCGTGACGCACCCATGCCGGCGCGCCTGCGCGTACCCGTCTATGCGGTATGGGAGACGGTGGTGTTCATGCTGAACGCCTTCGCCTTCGTGCTGATCGGCCTGCAGCTGCGCCCGATCTGGGAGCGGCTCGACATGGGGCTGCGCTTCCAATATTGCGCCGTGGCCCTGGCGGTGCTGGTCACGGTCATCGTGGTGCGCTTCCTGTGGGTGATGACCTACAACACCGCGATCCGCTTCAAAATTTCCCGCTGGGGCTTCCATCCACCCCGGCCGATGGCACGGCCGACGGCGCGGGGCGGCATCGTCATCTCCTGGGCCGGCATGCGTGGCATCGTCACCCTCGCCGCCGCCTTCGCCCTGCCGGAGCATCTGGCCGACGGCACGCCGTTTCCCTATCGCGACCTCATCCTGTTCACCGCCTTCTGTGTGGTGTTCGGCACGCTCGTCCTGCAGGGCCTCACGCTCAAGCCGCTGATCCGCTGGATGAAGCTGCGCGACGGCGATCCCGTCGGCCAGGAGGTGAAATGGGCTCGCACCGAGGCCTATCGCGCCGCCATCGAGGCGATCAAGGACGACGAATCCAAGCATGCCCGGCTGCTGTGCAAGGAGTATGGCGCGGTGGTGGAGCTGAGCGAGACCAGTCCGTTGCAGGGCGAGATCGGTGATCTGCCCGGCAATCCGCTCAGGCGGCGGGCGATCGCCGCCGCCCGGCTCAAGGCGGGCGAACTGCGCCGCGAGGGGGCGATCGGCGACGATGCCTATTATGTGCTGGAGGAGGAGTTCGACTGGGCCGATCTCAGCGCCGGCGCGGCGCGGAGCGCATGATGGAGTCTAGCAGCTTCAATGGCATTGCTGAAGATTGCCTCACGGTCGCGTAGCCCGCCCCCTCGCTCTTGCAGAGCGAGTGCGGACCTACACATCTCATGCTCTCCAGATAAAGCGCGGGAATCCTTCCCCGACTTCGGGGAAGGTGTCGCTGTGCAGCAGCGACGGATGGGGGAGGGTGGCGCTGCCGCGCCGATGGTGGTTGGATTTGTGTCACTCTCCCCCACCCGACCTCGCTTCGCTCGCCCACCCTCCCCGAAACCGGGGAGGGATTAGCGCGCTCCAGTCGGCTTGGCAGCGACGTGCATATGCCCCAGCGTCGTTGCTGGGAGAGGTTCGCACTCGCGCTGCAGGTGCGAGGGGCGGCGCAGTGCTTTCCGAGACGGCCATTCGAGGATGCCACATCCGCCCCCTGTGGCCGCTCCCACCTGCTCACGCCACCCGCAACTGCGAGGCAGTGTGGGCGGTCGTCTCGCGCAGATTTTGCGGGATCCAGTCGCCATGGGCTGCCATGAGTTCGTCGACCAGAGCCCAGATTTCGTCGAGGTTGAGCTCGGCGGCGGTGTGCGGGTCGAGCATTGCGGCATGGTAGACATGGTCGCGATTGCCGGTCAGCAGGGCCTCGACCGTGAGGTTCTGGACGTTGATGTTGGTCTGCATCAGCGCGGCGAGCTGGGGTGGCAGCTTGCCGATGCGAACGGGCTGCAACCCGTTCCTGTCGACCAGGCAGGGTACTTCCACCGCGCAATCGGCCGGCAGATTGGTGATCAGGCCGCGATTTTCGACATTGCCATAGACCACGGCGGGCCTGCCCGTCTCCATGGCATGGATGATGGTCGAGCCATATTCGACGCTGCGATCGACCTCGAGCGGGACGGAGGCGTCCTGCAATTGCCTGGAGAGCTCGCTCCATTTCTGGATCTGGTTCTCCGAGCGGGTGATGTATTCGTCGAGCGGGATGTTGTAGCGCTCGACCAGCTTCTCCTGCCCCGTCTTGATGTACCAGGGCACATATTCGCAAAAATGCTCGCTGGATTCGGTGACGAAATAGCCGAGCCGCAGGAACATGTCGTAGCGCACCCGGTTCCATTCGGGCACGCGCCCTTCCTCGACCACCTTGCGGATCAGCGGATAGAGATCCTCGCCATTGCGCTCGAACTTCAGATAGAACGCCATGTGGTTGATGCCGGCGCAGGTGTAGTTGATCTCCTCGAGTGGCACGCCGATATCCTCGGCGATCTCGGCTGCCGTGCCCTGCACGCTGTGGCAGAGCCCGACGCTGCGGATCTTGCTCGACCGGTTCAGGGCCATGACGTTCATCGCCATCGGATTGGCATATTGCAGATGGAAGACGTTCGGGCACAGCCTTTCCATGTCGCGGGCATAGTCGAGCAGCACCGGAATGGTGCGCAGGGCCCGCATGATGCCGCCGATGCCGAGCGTGTCGGCGATGGTCTGGCGCAGGCCGTATTTCTTGGGCACCGCGAAGTCGGTCACCGTGCCGGGCTTGTAGCCGGCAACCTGGATCATGGTGATGGCATAGTCGGCCCCGTCGAGGGCCCGCGAGCGGTCGGTGGTGGCCTCGATGCGGGCGGGGACCTTGAGGGTCTCGACGATGCGCCGGCCGACGCGCTCGGAGACGGCCAGGCGTTCGGCATCGATGTCATAGAGGCAGATATGCGCCCCGGCGAGTTCCGGGAATGAGAGGATGTCACCCATCAGGTTCTTGGCGAAAACGGTGCTGCCGGCACCGATGAAGGTGATCTTGGGGGAGGGCATCAGGAGCTCCTGATCGAGAAGAAAAGGTCTGCGACGGTGACCGCCGCCGACAAGGGGGAGGAGGGTGGTCAGAACAGGGCGTTCACGGCATCATTGGCTTCCTTGAGGACCTTCGCCGCATCGACTTCGTTGAGGAAGATCTGCTCGAAGGCGGCCTTCATGAGCGAATTGATTTCGGAGGAATGGTCGGTGATCGGAAAATAGAAGGTCTGGTCGGGAGTGGCTTCCTTGAGGAAGGCGGAGACGTCCCAGCCCTTGGCGGTGGAAGCCTGCTGGGACAGCTTGGCCGCTTCCTCGATCGCCGGGAAAACCACGCCGGAGGCGCCGACGATGCGGGCGCAGCCGGGCGAGGCCAGGAACTTCACCCATTGCCAGCTTTCCTCGGGATGCTTGGTGCCGGTCCAGATGCCGTCGGCCAGGCCGTTGAACATGGTCTTGCGGCCCATGGGCCCCTTGGGCAGCAGGGCATAGCCGAGCTTGAACTTGGCGTTGCTGCCGAAGAAGCTGATCATCCAGGAGCCCTGCGGCGTGAGCGCGGCCTTGCCGGCGACGAACAGGGCCGAGGCATTGTTGCCGACATCCTTTTGCGGGATGGCGAAGCCCTTCTTCAGGCCGAGATCGCGCTGCCAGCTGATGGAGGCAGCCAGTTCCGGCGCATCGTAATGGTAGGACGTGGCCCATAGGCCGTCGACGAATTTGAAGCCGTTGGAAGCGGCGAAATGCGCCCAGGCCGACTGGCCATAGCCGTCGATCTCGGGAAAGACGATGCCATATTGCTTGACGGATTTCGGGTCGAACTTGGCCGAGAGGCCGTCATTGCCGCCGGCATCGACGGAGAGCCGGGCCAGGATCTTTTCGAAGCTGCCGCCGTCCTTCGGATTCCAGGTAGCCTCGTTAAGCTCCTCGACGCTGACACCGGCCTTGTCGAGCATATCCTTGTTGTAGACGACGGCGACCGTGTCCCAGTCCTTGGGCAGGCCATAGATGTGGCCCTCCTTCGACCACAGGTCGAGCAGGCCCTTGTAGTAGATGTCGGTCGGGACCTTGTCGCGCTTGATGAAGTCGGTGATCTCCATCACCTGGCTGTTGGCGACGAATTCGGGATAGCGGCTGAGATGGTTGGTGAAGACATCCGGCGCCGTGCCGGAGACGAAGCCGGTTGAGAGCGTCGTCCAATAGTCGTTCCAGGCGAGCTGGGTGAGCTTCACCTTGATATCGGGGTGCTCTTTCTGGAAGGCGTCCGCGCAGGCCTGGTAGGGCGCAAGCTGGTTGTTGTCCCACAGCCAATAGCTGATCTCGGTTGCGGCCCGGGCCGGGACGGCACTTCCCGCCAGCAGAAGCGCGCCGAGGCCGAGTTGCAGGCGGCGAGACCCGCGCCTGGGAGTCTTCGGACGGTCGCCGGGCCGGCTGTGCGCATGGCACCAAGAACGCAGTCGTGACGCGAGAGCTTTCGAGATGGTCTTCAAGGCTTCCTCCCGGATGTGTTTGGCTTGATTGTTTCAGGTTATTTCAGGCCGCTGAATTGCAGGGACTCGACCACCCGTCGGCCGAGAATGACGAGCAGCGCGATGACCGGCAGGATCGACAGGAAAGTCGCGGCCATCAGGCCGGTCCAGTCCGGATTGCCGTTCGGCTGCTGCTGCAGGAAATTGGTGAGGGCGACCGACAGCACGCGCGAGCTTTCATCGCGCCCGATCAGATAGGGCCAGAGAAACTCGTTCCAGCTGTTGATGGCGAGCAGGATGGCGAGCGTGGCGATGGCGCCGCGATGAACAGGCAGCACCACGCTCCAGAAGATGCGAAGCGGCGAGGCGCCGTCGAGACGGGCGGCGTCCTCCAGTTCCGATGGCGTCGACAGGAAGAACTGGCGCAGGAAGAACACGGCGAAGGGTGTCATCAAGACGAAGGGCGCCACCATCCCGGTCATGGTGTTCAGCCAGCCGAGTTCCTTGATCAGCACGAAATTCGGGATGAACAGTACGATCGCCGGCACCATGGTGGCGGAGATGAAGAGGTAGAAGATCACGTCCCGCCCGAAGAAGCGCAGCCTGGCGAAGGCATAGGCCGCCAGCGAGGAAAACAAGATCTGGCCGGCGACGCAGATCGCCGTGAAGACGAGGCTGTTCACAAGGGCAGGCCCGAAACTGATCCGGGCGACGAAGCCTCCCTGTTCCGGGCTGAGGCCGAAGATGCGGGTGAAGTTGGTGGTCGTGACGCTGTCGGGCAGCAGCGAACCGGCGCTGTCATAGAGGTTCGGCAACGGCGTGAAGGCCGTCTTGAGGGCGATCCAGAGCGGGAAGAGCGAGCCGATGACGAAGAGCCAGAGCACCAGCCAGGCAAAGGCGCGTCCGAGGTTCCGGCGTGGGGCGACGATGGCCATGGCGCCTACTCCAGATCCGAACTGCCGGCGCGCATCACCCGCATCTGGATGAGGGTGACGCCGATGAGCACCAGGAAGAGCAGCACGGACATGGCCGAGGCATAGCCCATCTTGGAGAAGCGGAAGGCGCTCTCATAGATGTACCAGATGATGGTGCTGGTCGAATTGACCGGCCCGCCCCTCGTGGCCACGGCGATGGTGTCGAAAACCTGGAACGAGCCGATCACGCTGGTGACCACGATGAAGACCAGGACAGGGCGCAGCAGCGGCAGGGTGATATGCCGGAACATGTGCCATTCGCTGGCGCCGTCGATCCTGGCTGCCTCGTAGAGCGAGCGCGGAATGGCCTGCAGCCCGGCATAGAACAGGATCGCGGTCATGCCGGTGTGGCGCCAGACATTGATCGCCGCCACCGAGACCAGCGACAGCTCGGGCGTGGTCAGGAAAGGCTGCCGGGGTATGCCGATCAGGCCGAGAAAGGCGTTGGTGATGCCGAGGATCGGATCGAGCAGCCACAGGAAGATCAGGGCGGCGACCACGTTGGAGAGGAGATAGGGCGCCACCACCACAGCCCGCAACGCCACGGATTTCGACAGCCTGTCCATCAGCACGGCCAGAGCCAGGCCGAGCACGGTCTGAACCGGAATGTTGTAGAGGACATAGAGGCAGGTGATCTTGATCGACTGCCAGAAGCGGGGATCGCCCATCAGCCGGACATAATTGTCGAGCCCGACGAATTTCGGGGCCCGCATCAGGTTCCAGTCGGTCAGGCTGATCTCGATCGCCCGCAGCGTCGGCAGCAGGTAGAACACCGTGAAGCCGATGAGGGCGGGAGCGATGAAGAGCCAGCCCGTCAGATTCTCGCGCCAGCGCTGGCTTTTTGCGCTCCAGGCGGGACGTCTCCTGGCCAGTGATCCAGACTCGCCGATCGATACCAAAGGTGTTGCCTCCCCAGGCCGGTCGATTGTTTGGTTTGTTAAGTGACACGTGTTATTTGTTTACTAACACGTGTTAGTATGATTAATGCAGAGGATCGAAATCGTGTCAAGACAGGTCTGAGGCGGCTTGACAGTCCGTCACCGGCTCGGCGATGCAGGGTTCGCTGCTCGGGCATGAGCGGCCGGCTGTTGCTCGTTCCAGGGCCAGAGCGAGGTGCGTTCATGATTGAACGCTTCTTTGCTCTCGTTCTTTGGTTCGATGCGTTTTGTGATTTGAAGGGATTGAACGAAATCGCAAGATGCTCTGGGAGGATGGATGGAGCGGATGAAGGTGACGAGCCATGACGTCGCGGAACGCGCAGGCGTGTCCCGTGCCACCGTTTCCATGGTTCTGAACGGCTCCACTGCCGTTTCGATCAGCACCCAGACGCGCGAACGCGTCCTGCAAGCCGCCGCGGAACTGGGCTATCGGCCGAATTCGGCCGCCCGCATGCTGGTGCGCGGCGATACCGAGACCATCGGCCTGGTCGCTACCGATCCGGCGCTCCTCAATGTCGACGGCTTCGTGCCCCAACTCCTCTATGGCATTACCCGCGTCAATCGCGATCACGGCTACGGCGTGTTGCTGGAGGTCGTCGAAAAAGGTGGCGCGCCCAATGTCTACACCGATCTGGTGCGCAGCCGCCGCATCGACGGCATGATCGTGCTCAACCCCGCCAGCAACGATCAGGCCCTGCACGGCCTGATCGAGGATGGCTATCCCCTGGTGCTGCTCGGCTCCGTCGGCCACCCGCGCGAGCATGCGGTGAACTTCTCCAACCGCCGGGCGATCCAGAGCGCCGTTGATCATCTCGTCGGGCTCGGGCACCGGCGCATTGGCCATATCGGCTTCTCGGCGATGGGCAACATCGCCACGGACCGGCGCCTGGCTGCCTATCAGGACAGCCTCGTCAGCCATGGCATTCAGCCTGATCCGGATCTGGTCGGCTTTGCTCATCACAGCGCCGAAAGCGGCTTCACCGCCATGCAGGCACTCCTGGCACGAGCCCATCGACGGCCCACTGCCGTACTCGCCGGCAACGATACGATCGCGCTCGGCATAATGGCCGCGATCGAAGCGGCCGGCCTGCGGGTGCCCGAAGACATTGCCGTCATCGGTTTCGACGACCTGCCGATCGCGGCCTATACCAGGCCTGCCCTCACCACCATCCGCAACCCGGCGATCGAGCAGGGGGAGGCGGCGGCGCGCATGCTGATCCGGTTGCTCAAGCGCGAAGTGGTCGAGCCCTCGCGCATCGTCTTCGGCACGGAGCTCGTCATCCGGGCCTCGAGCGGAGGCATGGTTGGCTAGGCAGCCGCGCCTGTACCTGAAGGTGCTGGAAAGAAAGAGCCCGCTTCGGGTGAAGCGGGCGTAGTTGCGGAAATCACGCTTCCGAGGCGTTCTGCCACCGGGGAAGCGGCGAGAAGAGGGGGCCGTCGTGCAAGGTGGCCTTGTCCAGATGGCGATAAGGCTGTCAGGACCCGGAAGTCCGGCCTGCGCCGGGGACGACGAGGGCTGCAGAACGCCTGCGGGCGAAGCCGATATTGACCGCGATCAGCAGTTCGGCGAGCGCAGCGACCAGCAGGATGACCAGAAAGGTGCTCTTGCCGAAATTGACCAGCACCCAGCCACCGATGACGGGAAAGCCGAAGACGCCGATGAAATAGCTGAGGACGAACCAGGTAAGCGCCGCGTGGCGCAGGCCTTGCGGCGTATCGTTGACTGCCCAGGTCTGGATGACCGAATAGACCAGACCATAGCCGATACCCGTCAGGATTGCGGCGAGGATCTGAAATGCGGGATGGAGGGCGACGCACCACATCGCCACGACCCCCAGTGCCATGGCGGCAAGCAGGCCGGTTGCAAGCGCGGCCTGCGGCAGCTTCGCCAAGGTGCGGGCGAGCAGCAGCCGTGCGGCGACGACCGTGAGGGCGTAAACGGCGAAGAAGGTGGCCGCGCTCGCCGTGGTGCCCTCAACCAGCGTGGACTGGAAGGTCAAGATGCCGGAGAAGACGCAAGCGCCGAGCGCCACCATGATGATCGGACGTATCGAAGAGCTCCGGCCGATGACGACGATGTCGGTGAGCCAAGGGCGCAGGGCCTGGATGCGTGGCCCGCCGGGAGCGAGGCTGCCGAAAATCCAAAGCAGCGCCGATGCCGCCAGGCAGGCCAGGCCGACCAGCAGGAACGCCGTCTCGATGGAAAGGCCGGCCTGATGGACGGCGAGATTGAGAAGGAAGGGCCCGCCGCCGATGCCTACCATCTGGAAGGCGCCGAAGCGCGTGAACCAGAAGGCTCGGTCGGCGTCGGTGATGCGCTCTGAGAGGGCCATGGGCGCCGAGATGTAGAACATGCCCCAGCCCAGCCCGATGAGAAATCCCGAAGCCATGCCAAGTTTGAAACCGGCATTCGTTGTAGAGGCCAGCAGCAGAAAGCCGGAAGCGACGGCACAACAGGCGATCACGCCCATGCGGGCGGCGTCGAAGCGGCCGGACAGCCAGCCGACAAGCGGAACGCCAACAAAGGTGCCGACCATGGCTGCCCCTAGGGTCAGGCCGGTTTCGATGTCGCCGCCGCCCTGTGCCCGGTAATAAGAGGCAAGCAGGAAGGTAGCACCGTAGCCGGCGGCGGCCAGCATGGTACCGGCAAAGAGAAAAGGAGCGGAGGATTGGCGCATCTGCATCACCGTTGAAAGTGGATCGATAAAACGGCAAACTGAAGCTCCAATCCAGGGCCACTTCGAGGTGCGGATGCGAGCCACTTCAGCGCGTAACAGCCAAGCTCGATCGCTGCGCCGGGAGAGCGCGGCGGCAGGTTTTCTTCCCGCGATCGAGACGCCGTCGCCGGTGCCGGCCGTGCGCCAGCTCTATCTGCAATTGCGCAACGGCATCATTGCGGGCCGGCTTCAGCCGGGACACCGTCTGCCATCGACACGCACGGCGTCACGCGAGTGGTCACTCTCGCGCGGCCTGATTGCCGAATCCTACGACATGCTGATTGCGGAGGGATATGCCGTCGGGCTGCACGGATCCGGGACCTATGTCGCGAGCGGCTTGCCGCCCATCCCGACCGGTGCGAGCGACGGACGCAAGGCGGCCCAGGGAAACGACAGCCGAGCCATTTCGACGGCGGCGCGATTGGCCATGCGCATCGGGACGGCCCTCCCCCTGCAGGCACCCTTCACGACCGGCCGCGTGATTCATGACATCAAGACAGCCAGCTTGTTGAAACGGCTCACGCTTCGTCATCTCGACTACACGCATGACGGTTATCGCGACCCGCAAGGCGAGCAAACGCTGCGGGAAGCGATCGCCGCCCATCTCATCGCCTCACGCGGCGTGCGATGCGAACCGGGACAGATCTTCATTACCTCGGGTACGCAGCAGGCCCTCGATCTGGCCGCTCGCCTGCTGGCCTCGCCGGGGGAGACGGTGTTGGTCGAAGATCCCTGCTACCCGCCCGCGCGGCAGGCCTTTGCCTTCAATGGCGCCCGGTTGGCCGGCATTCCCGTTGATCGGGACGGTTTGATCACCCAGGCGCTCGGGAGCTATGACGGTCCCGCGCCGGCGGCTGTTTATGTGACGCCCTCGCATCAATATCCTTCCGGCTCGGCCCTGCCGCTGGCGCGCAGGCTGCAGCTGCTGTCCTTTGCGCAGGAGCGGGGGTGCTGGATCATCGAGGACGATTACGACAGCGAGTTCCGCTATGACGGCAGGCCGATCACTTCGCTCCAGGGCCTCGATGCGACCGATCGCGTCATCTATCTGGGAACCTTCAGCAAAGCGCTGCTGCCCGGGATCCGCGTGGGCTATCTCATCGTTCCCGGTGATCTCGTCGCGGCCTTCAGGGCAGCGCGGCCTATCATCGATCGCTTCCCGGCGCCGCTTCATCAGCGTGTCGTGGCCGATTTCCTGAACGAAGGCTATTTCCCGGCCCATTTGCGGCGCTTGCGGGAGCGCTATCGCGCCTCGCGCGACTTTCTTGCCCGTTTGCTGAACGAGCGGCTGTCGGAGCATTTGATCGCGCCCGTGCCCGAGCAGGGCATTCACTTCACCGTGCGCAGCACGGGAACCTGGTCTGATGACCGCACCGTGGCGCAGGCCGCGCTCGAGGAAGGCGTCGTCGTTCTACCGGTGTCGCCGATGTGCATCTCGGCCACGACCGAACCCAAGCTGTTGCTGGGGTTCTCGGGCCTGACGGACGAGGAGACCGATATCGGCACCAGGAGGCTATCGCGCGTATTTGCCCGATTTGCGCTCTAGCGTGCCGCCTTGGTTGCCTGATAGAGACGGCGGAAGGCCGCGACCTTTTCGGCATAGACCTGCGTCAGCTCGGCGCGCGGCTCGGCGATGTCCAGGACCGGCGGCTTGGTGGCGATTGCGGTGATCGGCTCGCCGCTGGCGGCAGCGCGCGCCAGGCGGGCGGCGCCGAAGGCCGGTCCCTTTTCGCCGCCGCGATAGCGCTTCAGCCTGAGGCCGAGCACGTCGGCGAGAATCTGCACCCACAAGGCGCTGCGGGCGCCGCCACCGATCACGGCCGCCTCGCTCAACTCGGTGCCGGCTTCGGCCAGGCAGGCCGCCGCATCGGCGAAGGAATAGGCGACGCCCTCCAGCACGGCGCGAATGAGGTCGGCCTTGCCGGTCGCGCCGGTCATGCCCGTGAACAGGCCGGTCGCCTCGGCGTCGTTATGCGGGGTGCGCTCGCCCGCCAGATAGGGCAGGAACAACACGCTGCCCGGACCGGAAGGCTGGGCGGCGACATCGGCCAGCAGCTTCTCGATCGGTTCGCCCACCAGCCCCGCGGCCCAGGCGAGACAGGAGGCGCCGTTGAGCAAAGCGGCCATCTGCACCCAATGGCCCGGCACGGCATGGCAGAACGTATGCAGGAACTTGTCCGGCAGCGGTCGATAGTCGGTGCCTGGCACGAAGAACTGGCCGGAAGTGCCGATGGAGAGGAAAGCGCCATCGGCAATGGTGCCGATGCCGATGGCTCCCGCCATGGCATCGCCCGCGCCGCCGGCCACTGGAATGCTGGGCTTGAAGCCGAGACGGGCGGCGAGCGCCGGGCGTAGTTGCCCGGAGATTTCGGTGCCTTCGATCAGGCGCGGCACCTGGCTGCGTTCGACGCCGGTCGCCGCCAGGGCCGCATCGGACCAATCACGCCTGGCCTGATCGAGCCACCAGCTTCCCGCGGCGTCCGACATTTCGCTGACATGCTCGCCGGTCAGCCACAGGCGCACGAAGTCCTTGGGCAACAGCACCCGCTTCAGGCGGGCGCGCAGCGCCGGCTGATGGCGGGCGAGCCACAGCAATTTGGGGGCGGTAAAGCCGGGAGCGGCCGGCACGCCGAGCTGCCAGGCGAGTTCGGGATGCTCACGGTTGAGCTCGGCTGCCTCGGCTGCGGCGCGACCATCGTTCCACAGCATCACCGGGCCGAGCGGCCTGTCCTCGGCATCGAGGCAGACCGAGCCGTGCATCTGGCCCGATAGCCCGATGCCTGCCACGCCGGCCAGCAAGGCTGGCTGCTCGGCCCGCCAGCGCGCCAAGACGGCTTCGATCGCCGCGATCCAGTCATCGGCATTCTGCTCGCTGAGTCCCGGCCCGGGCCGGGACAGCGAGAGAGGCTGCTCGCTCTCGGCCAGCACGGTCTCGCGTTCGTCGACGATGACGGCCTTGACGGCCGAAGTTCCGATATCGAGACCGAGATAGAGCATGGCGACAATCTCATGCGGGAAGGGTCATCCTTAGGACCACAAGCCGCTTGATTTGTCATTATCCCAAAGCGCTGGCCGGGCCGGGATATGGCCTAGTGGTAATGCAACTCACTGAAGTGTCTTCGAGTTTGCACAACCCTTGTCATTGCCGGGCCTGACCCGGCAATCCAGCCCCTTCGCGTCGGTTCCAGATAGCCGGATCAAGCCCGGCTATGACAAATCGGAGCGTTTCCACCCTGAGTGAACCGCATTGGGCCTAGCGGCCGTGCCGGGGTTATTCCGACAGCAGCCGGCGCAGCAGGTCCACTTCCTCCGCCAGGCCGGTGTCCTTGCCGACCAGGCCCTCGATTTTGCGCACGGCATGCAGCACCGTGGTGTGGTCGCGCCCACCGAAGCGGCGGCCGATTTCGGGCAGGGAACGCGGCGTCAGCGACTTGGCGAGATACATCGCGACCTGGCGCGGCTTCACCACCGTGGCGGTGCGGCGCAGCGACAGGATGTCGGCGCGGCTGACATTGTAATGCTTGGCGACGATGCGCTGGATGTCCTCGATCTTGACGCGACGCGGCTCCCGGTTCTTGACGAGGTCGCGGATGGCGGCCTCGGCCGTCTCCAGCGACATGCCCGAGCCGGACAGGGCCGAATGGGCGAGCAGGCGGTTGACGGCGCCGTCGAGGTCGCGACCATTGGTCGTGACCTGATGGGCGACATAGGCCACGACATTGTCGGGCACGTCGAAATTGGCGTGATGGGCGCGGGCCGCCTCGATGCGAGCCTTGAGGATCTTGATGCGCAGTTCCTCGTCGAGCGAGCCGATCTCCACGACCAGGCCGCCCGACAGGCGCGAGCGCACGCGCTCGTCCAGGGTCTCCAGATCGGCCGGCGGCCGGTCCGCCGCCACCACGACCTGCTTGCCACCGTCGATCAGGGCGTTGAGCGTATGGCAGAACTCCTGCTGGATCGACTTGCCGGCCAGGAATTGCAGGTCGTCGATGACGAGCAGGTCGATGGCGCGCAACTTTTCCTTGAACTGGATCGCCGTCTGCGCCTTCAGGGCGGCGACGAAGCCATACATGAAGCGCTCGGCGGTCAGATAGAGGGCACGCTTGCCCAGGGCCTCGGACTGATGCGCGATGGCCTGAATCAGATGCGATTTACCCAGGCCTACCGAGGCATGGATGAACAGCGGATTATAGGGCAGCGGATCATGGGCGCCGGCCTTGGCGACCTGCAGGGCGGCGGCATGGGCAAGCGAATTCGAACGGCCGATGAAATAGGCTTCGAACGACATGCGGCGGTCGAGGGGAGAGCCGGAAAGATCGTCTTCGCGCACCGGCGTTTCCACGGCCCGCAGGAAGGGGACGGCCGACTTGGCGGCCGTTGCTTCGCCGGTGGGCTTGGCGCAGGGCGCGGCGTCGCGTGTTGCCGGCGGGCGGGCCACCGCCGTGCGGACATTGAGGGCGATATGGGCGGTGCCGGGCAGTTCGGCCGATAGCAGGCCGAGGATCTTGTCGATGTAATGAGCCTGAATCCAGCTGCGCAGGAAGCGCGTCGGCACGGACAGACTCACGGTGTCATCGACGACGGCGTCGAGTTCCAGGCGGGCGAACCAGCTTGAAAACACGTCCTCGCCATATTCGGCGCGCAGGCGGCGCTTGACGCGATCCCAGGCGGCTGCCGGCTGGATGACGGTGTCGACAGCAGAGGAGACAGCATCCAGGCCGGAAAGGGTTTTCGCGGATTGGCTGGCAACAGCTGACAGGCGTTCGCTCGAGGTCATGGGGCTATCGTCTGACAAAATGAGTTCAAAAACAGCTCCGGCCTTCTCCGGTCCAGGACCGGCGGCAGCAGAGCGCGAATTGGCTTTTTTAGGACTGGATCCAGGGCAAACCGGAGGCTTTCCAGCCCTCGACAATACCACGATGCCGCGAGGCATCCATCGGGCCTTCAAAGCCCGCCGCGATATTGCGGGCACCCTTCCAGCCTGCGGCTAACATGGCTTGGGCGGCCGCGAGCGAACGGGCGCCCGAACGGCAGAGGAACAGGACGGGCTGGTCCTGGCCGACGCCGCGGCGCTCGAGTTCGCGCTCGAGCTGGGAAACGAAATCGGAAGCGACTTCCATGCTGGGGTAGCGCTGCCATTCGGCCAGGACGGGTTCCTTGCCGAACACGGAGAGGTCGGGAACGCCAACGAACGACCATTCGGCCCGGGTACGGACATCCACAAGCTGTGCCTTAGGCTGCTGGCCGAGAAGCTCATAGGCTTCTTGCGCAGAAACGTCTCCCGCATAGTCATTCAACCACCCCGACGACATGACACCCCAATTCCGTCTTCTTCAGACTTCGTTCGTAATTGTACAAAGCATGCCGTGTAACGCCGGCACGGGACACTCCACCAGAAGGTCCATCTCATTATTGGCCTCGAAAGCAGCAATCGAATGCTAGTGGCATTACCTTACTGTTTTCAAAACTATACGTAGTCATCAAAGCATACCCCACCGATGCCCCGGAATGGACGGACGTCCGCTCGCAATATCGGGAAGGAACCTACACATGACCCGTTCCGAGAAAAAACATACCGAACCGGCCCAGTCGGGTGCAACAGGCAAATCTCAATGATTCGTTAATGGCCCCTCAATGTTCCCGATTCGGACAGCAGGTGCCTTCGCCGCCAAAGTCGCAAGGTGTTGAGGAGTCGATGGAATCATGGAGGCGGCAAAATGACTCAAAAATATTCATTTCGGATGCGTAAAGATTGCGAGGCTTCGTAATTTGCCCGGCACGCGCCGGGATGGCTGCAGGCCTACTTTTCTCTTATCCCATAAAGCCATGAAATATATGAGAAAATTTTGACCGACCAGGGAGGGTGGATGGCCATCCTGGCCAAACCTTGAGTCAAGGGGAAAGATTGCCCAGTCCATCATCATTAGTATTATAATACCTCAATCGGGAAATATTGTTACGAGACGATGACAATCGTGGGTCGCGCTTTCTGCCAAGGCTCAACCCGGAACAAATGTTTCCCAGGCACCGTCGACGCGGACGGCTGGAACGCCGGCGCGGCAAGGGACGGGGCCGGAACGATGGCGCGCGACATCGGAGGGGCCGTAGGCCCAGGCGCCTTCCCTCCCTTCGGCCGGGGGACGCCAAACAACAAAAACCCGGCTTCGAGGGCCGGGTTTCGTCACCTAAGGGAAAGCAAATAAAGTGGTTCGATCACCTGTCTTTATTCGATGTCCTGCTGTTCGGCTCAGGCGCTGAGCTTCTTCACCGCATGGGCCAGACGCGACACCTTGCGCGACGCCGTGTTGGCCGGCAGCACGCCCTTCTGGGCAGCGCGCATGATCTCCGGCTCGGCGCTCTTGAGTGCAGCGGCAGCCTTGGTCTGGTCACCGGCAGCGACGGCTTCCTCGACATTGCGGATGAAGGTGCGCATACGCGAGCGGCGCGCCTTGTTCACTGCGGTGCGCACTTCGATCTTGCGCGTAGCCTTCTTGGCCGACTTCGTATTGGCCATGGTCCCTGCCTGTTCAGCCGGCCGCATCCATAACGATCCCTAAGAATCGCCGAAAGGCCGTGCGTTGCCTGAAATTGATAAGTTGCGGGCGCTACGAGCGCTCGCTATTGGAAGGCGGCTCTTTACATGCCAATGACTTCGCCGTCAACGACGGACTTCACTGGAACAGCGAAATAACGGCCTGATGCAAGGGATTGGTCGGGTCGAGCAGCAGTTTGACGGCCACCGAGCAGCACACCAGCACCAGAAGAGGCCGGATGAGGCGTGCGCCTTGGCGCACCGCCATGTAGGAGCCGGCCTGGGCGCCCACGAACTGCCCCACCCCCATGACCAGGCCCGCTACCCAGACGATCTTGCCTGCAAGGATGAACAGGATCAGGGAGGCGAAGTTGGAGGTGAAGTTAAGGAGCTTGGTGTTGGCGGTGGCATGGATGACGCCATAGCCGCACAGCGCCACGAAGGCGAGCATGAAGAAGGACCCCGTGCCAGGCCCGAACAGGCCATCATAGAAGCCGATCAGTGGCGCCATGGTGACGGTGAACAGGGCCGGCGTCATGCGGGCCTTGCCGTCCTCGATGCCGGCCTTGGGCGAGAAGCGGGAAGAGAACGCAAAATAGAGCGCCATGGCGATCAGCAGCACCGGCAGCGCCGCCGACAGCAGCGACAGGGGTGCGACACTCACGGCCGCCACGCCGAGGCAGGCGCCGATCAGGGTCGTCACCACCATCCAGCGCGTCTGGTGAAAGTCGACATGGCCGCGCCGGGCAAAGGCGATCACCGCAGAGCCCGAGCCGAAGCTCGATTGCAGCTTGTTGGTGGCCAGGGCCGCCACCGGATCGAGCCCGGAGAGCAGCAGCGCCGGAATGGTCAGCAGGCCGCCCCCGCCGGCAAGGGCATCGACGAAGCCGGCCACCAGGCCGACGGCGCCCAATATGGCGATGAGAGTCCAGGTCATTTCCACGAGCGAACGTCTTCCTTCCGAAAGGCCTGCAGCCGGCACGCTCATAGCGTTTTGCGATTTGTCGGAATCATTTCAAATCGCAAAGGCGCGTTGAACCAAAGAGTCAGAGTAAAAGGGTGTTTTTAACAAAACGCGCTTTGCTCTAGCGGTCCGGAAGGCGAGAAAGCCCCCGGCTAGGCCATCCCAGGGCGCTTGGCAAGCCATTCGCACTGCCGGAGGCCGCGATGGGAGAGGGAGTGCAAGAAGCCGGGTACTATGCTGACGACCGGCGATCAGAAATTGTGCGGCGCCGATTTCAGCCGCCCGAGGATCATCCTGGCGATCGGCTCGTAATTGCCGTCGAAATGGTGGCCGCCCGGCCGTTCGACCAGGGTGGCCCCCGTCATGGCCGGGCCCAGGCAACCGCTCTGGCCGGGATCGCGCTCCTCTGTACCGTAGAAGCACATGACGCGATCGAGCGGCATCGTCTTCACCGCCGGCTCGATGCCGACATCGCTGTCATTGTTCATGCCGAGATAGCCGGAGACCGAGATCTCGAAGCTTGCCCTGGGGTCGAGACTGAGCAGGGCGACCAGCTTGATGGTCTCATGCGTGCTGTGCTGCAGGTTGCTCCAGGCGAAGGGCAGGACACCGGCACCCATGGAATAGCCGACCAGCGCGACATGCCTGACGTTCCAGCGCCTCTTGTAGCGATCGATCAGGTGGTCGAGGTCGGTTCCGATCTGGGCGGGCGATTTGCGGCGCCAGAAATAGCGCAGGGAATCGACACCGACCACGGCGACACCGTTGCGGCTGAGATAATCCGAGATGCGCTTGTCGATGTCGCGCCAGCCGCCATCGCCCGAATAGAACACCACCAGCGTGTCGGCCTCCCTGGCGGGAATTTCCTCCACGGGCATGTCCTGCACGCCGCTGCCGGCATCCAGACGCGCAAGCTCGAGGGCCGCGTCCGCAACCGCCTCGAGACGGTCCGTGCCGATGGGCCTGATCTCGCCGACCGATCCCGTCCGCGCCAACGCGGTGAGAGCGCCAGCCCCGGCGCCGTCGGGGATGGCGATCCAATGCGCGGGCAGCCTGGCAGGCAGGTGATAGGTGACGGCGCCGTCGGCGGTGCGGATCGAATCGGCGCCGCAGAAGGGCAGCCGCGGTCTGAGGGTGGGATCGAAGCCGAGGCTGACCGCCCCCGCGATCGTGTTCGCCGGCGCCTGCATGTCCGAGACGAAGGCCAGCGTCCCGCCAAGGCCGCTGCCGACGATCACCGGGCGCTTATAGGTCGCGACGCCGAGGTCCCGCTGCGCGGTCTGCGAGAACTCCTCGAACAGTCCCAGGGCATAGTGGCAGCCGGTCTGGGTACCGGCGTCGAGCGCGGCCAGGAGATGGGGGCTGGAGAGCAGGGCAACGGCCGCGCCTCGCTTCACCAGACGCTCCGCGGCTCCCTGCAGCGCGGCTGTGAGGCCCTGGCTGTCCGACAGCAGCACGATGAAGGCATCAGGTTCTCCGGACGGAGCGAGCACATCGACGGGGCCGAGCTTTTCATGATGCAGGGTAAGGCGGCGCCCAGGCGGCTGCCTTGCCGGGATCAGGGCGGACATGGCGAGGGCCAGACCGGCCAGGAGACTGGCCAGGAGACCTGCCACGACGAGGAAATGGTGGGGCCGGGCCACGCTCTTCATATTTTGATCGCGACGCAATCCCGGTCCTTGGCGCATCCGCAGGAACACGCCCTGCGACGAGCGGCAACCTAGCCGGGGTCCATAAAAACTATGTGTCGTCGCACCTTGGGGTGCGACGCGGCCAGTTTGCCCGGCTTTGGGAGGGAATTAGGGCGGGATTGGAGTCGGATTATGGCTACGCGTCACCGCACCGCGAGAGGCTCGCCAATCGCATATCGCGGTCATCGAGGTACCGGGTATGCTTCTTCGCGCAAAGAGCCGGATGCCTCCACCGGCCCTTGTCCGATGGAGGCTGCGCGGGTTACTCCGCCGCCTCGGCGAGGACGGGGATCAGGGCCGGTTCATGGGCCTCGGCGCTTGCCGGGGCCGCGATCTGGGCCTGGGCCGGTATGCCGGTCCATACCGTCGAGGCGGGGAGCGCCTCGCCCTTCATGATCAAAGTCAGCAATTCCACCTGGGCAAAGGGGCCGATCTCGGTATCGTAGAGCACGGTCGCTCCGGTGCCGATCGTGGCGCCATGGCCGATGCGGATACGACCCACCTTCATCACCCGGTCCTCATAGAGGTGGGTCTGCGGGCAGGCGCCCATGTTGAGCACGGCGTAATCGCCGATCTCGGTGCAGTCGAACTCGCAGATGTCGGTGGTGTTGATCCAGGTGCCCTTGCCGATCTTGGCACCGAAGGGGCGCAGCAGCCAGGGCAGGAAGGGCGTACCCCGGAGGTAGTCGAGCAGCATCTTGCTGGCGAGGCCGCCATAGATCACCGCAACGCCTTCCGTGCGCATGGCCCACCAGGACCACATCGGACGCATCATCGGCTTGTAGGTGCCGATCAGCAGCCATTTCACCGCGACGGCGGCCAGGTACATCAGGCCGGAGATCGCCAGGCCCGCCACGAGGAAGATGCCGGTCGCCTCGAGCCAGGCCCCTTCGGCCAGCACGGAGGCGAGGATGTCGGCGGTGATATAGGCTGCGGCGATCAGCACGGCCGTCGGCAGCGAAGTGTGCAGCGTCTCGAACACCACACGCAGCAGGCGCATGCGCAAGGGCGGCGCATAGGTCGTGCCGGCGGCGGCCGTCACCCTCTGGCGGGTCGGCATGGCGATGGGCGGGCTGCCCAGCCAGGTCTGGCCGGCGCCGACATTGAGAGAATCGGGCAGGCGCGACTTGATGCCGATCAGGGCATCGTCAGCCACCACAGAGCCCTGAGATACCACCGAGGAATTGCCGAAGAAGCAGCGGTCGCCCGTCTTCAGCCGCTTGAGGATCATGCGGCCATTGCGGACCTCCTCGTCGCCGAAGATGGTCTCGTCGCCGATGAAATTGTCGCGGCCCATTTCGATCAGGTCGTAGCGCCCGGCAAAGCTCGCCGAGATCTCGGTGCCCTTGCCGATCTTGGCCCCCATCATGCGGTACCAGTTGCGCATGAACACGGTGGCATAGAGCGAGTTGAGCGTTTCCAAGAGGGATTCGGTCGAGAGGCCGATCACCCATTTGCGGAAATAGAGCGAACCGAAGATCGAATAGGAGCCCTCCCGCACTTTGGGCAGCAGCAGCCAGCGCAGGACCACCATTACCGCCATAGAGACCACGATCAAGGCGAGCGCCGCCGGCCAGGCGGCGATGGCCACCAGGCTCCAGGACAAGGGCTGGTCCGGATTGGCGCCGAACAGGGCCTCGACTTCCGAGAACAGCGAGAAGGCCGGGAAGATCGGCAGCAGGCCGATGACCAGGCAAAGATTATAGGCGATGAAATAGCCGACGGCCTGGACGGAGCGGCCGAAGCGGCCGAGGCGGGGATGGTCGGCCGGATCGTCCTGCTCGGCAGGACCGATTTCGGCGGCAGGCGCTCCCTCCCAATGGCTGCCCGGTGCCACCATCGTGCCCTGCGGCAGGGCGGTGAGGTCGCCGATCTCGGCGCCGTCGCCGATCACGACGTCGCCACCGATGACGCTGCCATTGCCGATGCGTGCGCCGGCACCGATCTCGATGCGCCCGACATGGACCTCGTTGCCGATCACCTCGACATTGGCAAGCTTGAGCTTGGTGCCCAGGCTCGCCCGGTCGCCGATGGTGATGAGATCGATCGCGCCTTCTTCGAAGTCGTCGATCATGGCGTCATCGCCGATGCGTGCGCCGAGGGCGCGCAGATAGACGCGGATGAGCGGCGAGCCCTTGAGGAATTTCGGCGTGGTGAGCTGCACGATGCGCTGCATCAGCCAGATGCGGAAATAATAGGCGCCCCAGAGCGGGTAGACGCCCGGCTTGGTGCGGCCGATCACCAGCCATTTCAGGCCGACGACGAGCAGCTTGGTGGCGAGGTTGAGGCAGATATAGACCCCGCACAGCACGGCTAGCTCGGTGACGATGGAGGCATCGTCGCCCACCAGCAGCATGCTGGCGAGCAGGAGGCCGATCCATTGCACCGAGACGAGGGCGACGATGAAGGGCAGCGTGACGGCCTGGGCCAGGCCGCACAGGAAGCGTCGGGCGAGCGGCACGGGCTCGAAGCTGCGGTCGGGCGGCGGCGCCGAGGCCGTTGCAGCGGCACTCTCGTCCAGGGCCCTGGCGAGATTGCGCAGGGTGCGATGGGTATAGAGGTCGCGGATCGCGATACCCGACAAAGCCGGCACGCGGCGGACCTCGGAGACGAAGCGCGCTGCCAGCAGCGAATGGCCGCCGAGCTCGGTGAAGAAATCGGCCTCGAAATCGATCGCCGGTGCGCGCAACAATTCCTGCGCCGCCTTGAGCAGTTGCGCCTCTGTCCAGGAGCGCGGGGGCTCCTGTTCGCCGGCCGTGGCCTGGCGCTCCGGCACCGGCAGGGCGGAGAGGGCCTTGCGGTCGACCTTGCCCGACGGCAGCACCGGCAGAGCGTCATGGAGCTGGAAGGCCGAGGGCAACATGTAACGCGGGATCTTGGCGGCAAGCTCACGTTTGATCCGGTCGAGGTCGATCTCGCCCTGTGGCACCAGATGGGCCACCAGCGTATCGCCGGCCTCGCTCTGATTGGCCGTCACCACTGCAGTACGGATGGCAGGATCGGCTGCCAGCAGGCTCTCGATCTCGCCGAGCTCGATGCGATAGCCGCGGATCTTGACCTGGCTGTCGATGCGACCCTGGAAGACGATCCGGCCGTCCGCCTTGAGGCTCACCGCGTCGCCGGTGCGGTAGAGCACGGGATCGGAGCTATCGATGGCGAAGGGGTTGGCGATGAACTTGGCTGCCGTCATCTCGGGCAGATTGAGATAGCCCATGGCGACGCCGGGGCCGCCCACCAGCAATTCGCCGACCTCGCCGGGCGCCAGCAGGTTGAGCTGGTCGTCGACGACATAGGCGGTGTAGTTGGGGATCGGGCGTCCGATCGTGATGTCTTCGCCGGCCTCGAGCTCGGCCGAGGTCGCCACCACCGTGGTCTCGGTGGGGCCGTAGGTGTTGAGCAGGCGCCGGCCGGGCTTGGCAAAGCGGGCGACCAGAGCGGGCGGGCAGGCCTCGCCGCCCAGGATGATGGTGTTCAGCCCGGCGACGTCCCGGCTCAGCATGGACAGCAGCGTCGGCACCGTGTCGATCACGGTGATGCCCTCGGCTTCCAGCATTTGGGGCAGGGCGTCGATGTCCTGCAGCACAGCTGCGCTGGCGATCTTCAGCGTGGCGCCGACCATATAGGGGATGAAGATCTCCTCCAGCGAGAGGTCGAAGGCGATCGAAGCCTGCTGGAGCACCACATCGTCGGCCGTGATGCGCAGGCGTTCATTGCCGGCACGCAGATAGTGGCAGATGTTGCGGTGGGAGACCTTGATGCCCTTGGGCTTGCCGCTGGTGCCGGAGGTGTAGATGGCATAGGCGGCGTCGGTCAGCACTGGCGCGAGGCTGGCGGGCGTATCGCGGCGCGGATCGGCCAGCAGGGCGTCGAGCGTCACCGTCTCGGCCTCGACGGCGGCATATTTCTCGGCCTGCGGCGCATGGGAGATCAAGAGGCCCGCGCCGGCATCGGCGAGGCTCGCCGTCACCCGCTCGGGCGGAATGTCGGCATCGAAGGGAATGAAGCTGGCGCCGGTCTTGACCAAGCCGAGCAGCGCGACGTGCAGCTCGATCGAGCGCTGGAACCAGAGGCCGACGAACATGCCGGCGCCGACACCACGACGGACCAGGGCGGCGGCGACCCGGTCGGAGCGCTCATCGAGCTCGCGATAGGTCAGGCGCTCGCCGGTGCCGATGGCACCAAGGGCCTGCTTGTCGGGAAAGGCCACGGCGGACGCCCTGAAGATCGTCGCCAAGGTTTCGTCGCGGAGAAGGTCGGGACGCTGCTCGCCGCGAACCACGGCGAGCGGCCCGGCGGCATTTACTGGTACAGGAGAAGACAACACACGCGTAATCCTTCGGCCGGCGATTCGGATGGTGGCCAAAAATCGTTTCGAGGTATTGTAGCGAGGTGCGCGTTGCGAGCGTCTGACAGCGCCTGCAAGCCAATTGCAAGCTTGGTTTCGGTACACTGTGCAGAGGGGGAGCGAGGGCGCCCGGGAAACCCTGCTTAGGAGATTCATGACGGCTTTCAACGCCAGGTCCAGTGCTTGCGCGGGACTGCTACTGACAATTGCTTGCTTCATGCCGCCGCTCGAAGGGGCGATGGCGGGGGGGGCTCATCGTGGTCAGCCCAGCGGCGTGCTGATCCGCCGCCCTGGCGCGCATTCATTCAAGGACATTTCCGCAGCCGTGGCCCGCGAGGTGCCGGGACGCATCCTGCGTGTGCGCGAATTGCGTCGCGGTGGGCGCTTGCTTTACATGGTTCGCGTCCTCAGGCCGGACGGCAAGCGCCGCGACGTGCTTGTCGATGCGGTGACGCTGGCCTTGGTCGATAAATAGGCTTAATGTCCGGCCTAGCTTGGCAGTGACTTCCTTGGCCCGGCCGTATCAGCCCATGAGATCCTATCTCCGAGATCCTAGCCTCGCATCATGCGTATTCTGGTTGCCGAAGACGAACGAGCCATCGTCGACGATATCCGTCGCAGTCTCGAAGCCCAGCAATATATCGTGGTGACGGTGTTCGATGGCGAGGAAGCCCTCTTTGCCGGTGAGAACGAGCATTTCGACCTGGTGATTCTGGATCTGGGCCTGCCCAAGCTCGACGGGCTGACGGTGCTCCGGCGCTGGCGCCTGGCGCGGCGTGGCATGCCGGTACTCATCCTCACCGCGCGCGACGATTGGCGCGACAAGGTCGACGGCATGGATTCGGGCGCCGACGACTACCTGACCAAACCCTTCCGCATGGAGGAATTGCTGGCGCGTGTCCGGGCCCTGGTCCGCCGTGCCTCGGGCCAGTCCTCCCCCGTCCTGTCGAATGGCGTGCTGGAGCTCGATACGCGCCAGCGGGCCGTCTCCTTCTATGGCAGTCCGGTACAGGTGACGCCGCTGGAATATCGCCTGCTCGCCTATCTCCTCCATAATGCCGGCACCGTGATGTCGCAGTCCCAGATCACCGACTCGATCTACGATCAGGATGTGGAACATGACTCCAACGCCCTCGAAGTCGTAGTCGCCCGCCTCAGGCGCAAGCTCGACAACTCCGTGATCGAGACGCGCCGGGGCCAAGGCTATGTCATTCCGGCCGAGCTTCAACGACCGTGACCTCCTTCTCCCTCAGGCGTCGCATGTTGTTCGGCTCGGTGGTGGCGATCGTGGTCGCCACCATCCTGGCCGGCATCGGCATCGACGCGATCTCGGGCCTGGCGATCCGGGCTCTCGAATTGTCCGAGGTCGAGGACGAAATGCGCCTGCTGCTCGGCAGCATCGAGGTCAACGGCTCCAACCAGCTCACGATCGACGAGGGGCCGCAGGACCCGCGCTTCGAATTGCCCAATGGCGGGCTCTATTGGCAGGTCGGGCGGGGCGGCAATGTCGAGCTGCGCTCGCAGTCGTTGTGGGACCAGGGCCTGCCCTGGCTGCATGCGACGGCGGTCAAAGGCGGTGGCAAGGTCAACGATCTCGTCGGACCGAATGGCAGCCAGCTGCTGGCGGTGGAACGTTCGATCGTCATCTCGACCGCGAACGGCGATCAGACCGTCAGTGCCCTCATCGCCCTCGACAATGCCCAGCTTTCGCCGGTGAAATGGCGCTTCTTCTATGCAATGGCCCCCTCGCTTGCCGTGCTGATGGCGGCGCTGCTTGGCGCAGTCATTGCCTTCCTGCGCTATGGCTTCCGTCCGCTCGACAAGCTCAGCGTCGAATTGCTGTCGCTGCGCAGCCGCCCGGCCCGCAAGATCAGCGGGCGTTATCCCGACGAGATCCAGCCGCTGATCGACAACCTGAATGCACTGATCGCTTCGCGCGAGGCGCAACTCATCGAGGCGCGCAGCCGGGCGGGTGACCTCGCTCACGGCCTGAAGACACCGCTTGCGGTACTGGAGGCCACCGCCCGCTCCCTGACCGACAGCGGGCAGGCGGCCGCGGCGAATGCCATCCGCGACGAGGTCTGGCGCATGGACGCCCAGGTCAAACGCACCCTTGCGGAGGCGAGAGCGAGTCTGGCGGCGGCGCAATTGTCGGGGCGTGTCGACACCCATGCCGTGTTGTCCAAGCTGGTCTCGACCATGCACAAGCTCTCTCGTGACAAGGACATGACGTTCGGCCTCGAAGCCCCGCAGGGCATCGTGATCGCCATGGACGAGAGCGATTTCACCAACATCGCCGGTAACCTGCTCGACAATGCCCGCAAATGGGGGAATTCCCAGGCAAAAGTGCGCCTGATGGCGCAGACGGCCTCGCCCATCATCCTGCTATCGATCGAGGATGACGGACCTGGCCTGCCGCCCGATGCGGAAAAATCCTTCATCGAACGCGGCAAGCGTCTCGATGAAACCGTGCGTGGCACCGGCTTCGGCCTCGCCATCGCCAAGGACATCGTCGAAGCCTATGGCGGCGAGCTTCACATCGCCAGATCGAGTCTCGGCGGCCTCGGTGTCGAGGTGCATCTGCCCAAACGGCTTATTGTCACCGACACGGGCGATGACGATCCTGTCGAAGGGCGGCCCTCGGCCTGATGCCGGGCTGTTGACGCTCACAAGGTCAGACGCATCACTTGCCGGCGGGAGCCGGCCCGGCCGGCGGCAGCAAAGCCACGCCCTTCGAACAGTGCGACGAAGCCCATGAAACGGTAGCTCGGCGAGTTCGGATCGACGGGATAGGCCTCGATCGCCCGCGCTCCCCGGCTGCCGGCAAGCGCGATGGCCGCATCGAGCAGGGCGCGGGACAGGCCGGCCTTGCGGTGGTCGCGCCGCACGAAAAAGCAGACGATCGACCAGACGCCGGCCTCCCCGTCGTCCTGACTGGGCGAGAGCCTGAGGTAGCTCTCTCGCGGTGCCAGTGAGCACCAGCCGACGGGCTCGTCGTCGAGATAGCCGAGAAGGCCGATCGGCACGCCGGTCCGGACACGCTCATGCAGTGCCTGCTTGCGGGCGGCATTGTCGGCCGAGCTACGCTCTTCCATCGGCCGCCAGGCCATGCACCAGCAATATTTCGGCACGCCCTTGCCTTCGAACAACGCCTCGAAGTCGGCCCAATTGGCGGTGGTGACCGGTCGGGTGGAAAATCTCGGATCGACCATGCGGTTGACCTCTGGCTGTCTGCCGCGTCCGTTTCAACCATGCTCTCCCTGGAGAGTAGCCTCCGGCATTTGTGGAGGCGGTGCCAGCGAAATCGACAGGCAAAGCCACGGCCGGCGATTTTGGATGCCGAGCCGGCGAACCGTCATATGCCTGTCACGTCGAAACGGCAGGGATAAAACGTGGCAAGGCTTCTGCACAGCTGTGCAAATAGAGGCTGGCTTACCGGCAACCCTGCTTCGGTGTCGTTGGAGCAGATTCCAACGACTCAGGATTGAGCGAACGACTGCGATGGAATGGCTCTGCGCTATTGACAGGAGTTTCGGGCAGAGCGAGCATTGCACAGCTGTGCAATCAGACATGGCGATGAGGAAACGAGAGGGGATGGCGCCGCCGGTTGCAGGCGTCCTGCCTGAATCGAGGACGCCGGGCTCTGCCCGCAGGAGGTTGTGCCGTGAAGCCGAGTGATCAAACCCAGATGGACCGATCCTTGGCGACAGGCTCCTTGCGGCAGCCCCTGCTCGAGGTCGACAGGGCCTCGGTAAGGCTGGGCAACACCCAGGTCTTCGAGAATCTGAGCCTGACGGTGGGCGAGGGCGAATTCGTCGCCCTGCTCGGTTCGTCGGGCTGCGGCAAGACCTCGCTTCTGCGCACCATCGCCGGCTTCATCCAGCCGCGTTCCGGCGCCATCCGCGTGCGGGGACGCGACATCACCGGCGAGCCGCCGGATCGGCGCGGCATGGCGCTGGTGTTCCAGACCTATGCGCTCTGGCCGCATATGACGGTGGCGCAGAATATCGGCTATGGCCTCAAGCTGCGCCGGCTCGATCGCACCGAGATCGCTGCCAAGGTCAAGGACATCACCGCGTTGCTCGGCCTTTCCGGGCTGGAGGAACGCAAGCCGGCGGCGCTCTCCGGCGGCCAGCGCCAGCGTGTGGCGCTCGGGCGGGCGCTCGCCGTCAGCCCCGACATCCTGCTGCTCGACGAGCCGCTGTCCAATCTCGACGCGCGCATCCGCCTCACGGTGCGCCAGGAGATCAGCGCCCTGCAGCGCCGGCTCGGCATCACCGCGATCCATGTCACCCATGATCGCGAGGAGGCCATGGTGATGGCCGACCGCATCGTCATCCTCAACGCTGGCAAGATCGCTCAGATCGGCACGCCGGAGGAGGTCTACAACCAACCGGCTTCCGCTTTTGTCGCCGCGTTCATGGGCGCCGAGAACAGCCTGCGCCTTACTTGCAGCCCCGCTCCTTCTGGCGAGGGCCTGTTGCGGGTGGAGGGGACGGGCGGTGCGCCTGCCCTGATCGCTGCAGCCGGACGGCCGGTCGTTTCAGGCCCATGCATCGCCCATTTCCGGGCCGAGGCGGCTGAACTGCATGCAGCTGGGGGCCAGGCAGCCGAACTTTTGGCGAATCCCACGCGAGGCTTCCTGGCACTGCCGGGGGAGATCGGTCAGGTCAGTTTCCCGGGCGGCTTCTGGCGCCATGTCGTCGCCACGCCGGCCGGGCCGCTGGTCGTCGATGCGCCCAAGGCCTGGCCTGATGGCGCGAAAGTCAATGTTCATATTCCCGAGACAGGCCTGTTCGTCTTCCCCGGCGAACATGGCTGAACCGTAACGAGAGACAGGAGAGTTCGGATGAGACTGGCTGCATTATCCGCCGTCGCGGGGCTGCTTGCCGCCGCGTTGCCCCTGGCAAGCACCACGGCATCGGCCGAGGAACTGACGGTGATCACGGCGGGCGACCAGAACATGGTCGACTACGTCAATAATTTCCTGGCGCCGGCTTTCGAAAAGCAGAATCCGGGCACGACGGTCCGCGTGGTCGGCACCGGTCCTGGCGATGCCGGTTCGCAGAAAATCGTCGAGCGGCTCGATGCCCAGAAGAAGGCGGGCAAGGAAGTCTATGACGTTGACGTCGCCGTCATCCACGAGAAGGTGGCGGGCAAGCTGGTCCAGGATGGGCTGCTCGATAAATATCGCGGCAATATCGACACGGGCAAGCTGGTTACGCGCACCAACGCCAAGCTGGCGCTCGGGGCCGATGTCGACGGCTATGTCATGCCGATGTTCAATAGCCAGACGGCCATCGCCTACAATCCGGACCTGGTGTCCAATCCGCCCAAAACCTTCGACGAATTGGTGACCTGGACCGAGAAGAACCCCAAGCAGTTCGGCTATAACGGCATCAAGGGCGGTGCCTCCGGCGTCTCCTTCGTGATCAGCTGGATCTACAATTATGCCGGCGATGCCAAGGTCCTGCAGGAAGGGCCTTACGATGCCAATGAAAAGACCAAATGGGACGATGCCTTCGCCAAGCTGAAGGCCTTCAACAAGAATGTCGCGCTCACCCCCGGCAATGCCGGCACGCTCGACATGCTCAGCCGTGGCGAGATCGCCATGGGTGCGGTGTGGGTCGACATGTTCTATTCCTGGAAGGCCAACGGCCAGCTGCCGCCCACCATGAAGCTGGTGCTGCCGGCACCCGGCATGCCCGGCCAGCCGATGCACTACGTCATCCCCGCCAAGACCGCCCATAAGGCGCTGGCCGAGAAGTTCATTGCGCTCGCCACCAGCCCCGACGTGCAGGCCAACGGTATCGTCAAGCAGTTCAACTGGTATCCGGGCATCGACGCCAAATATGTGCAGGACAAGCTCGATCCGGCGATCTGGCAGAAGCTGTTCACCGACATTTCGCCCGACGATCTCGCCAAATACGGCAAGTCCTTCCCGATCGGGCCTTATTACGCCGATCTGCTCGAAGCCTATGAAAAGAAGGTGGCGGAGTAGGGGGTGTGTGCCTTCTCCCCTTGCGGGAGAAGGTGCTCAAAAATCTCGAGGTTTCACCACATGGCTTCTTCACGCACCGCTCCTTCCCTCGCTGGCCTGTTGCTGGTAGCGCCGGCGCTCGCGGTGGTGATCCTGCTGTTCGTGGTGCCGCTGGCCGGCTCGGTCACAGGCTCCTTCGCTACGCCGGAGGGGCCGGGGCTCGGCAATTTCAGCAAGGCCTTCGAGCTCTACTGGACCGACATGGTTTTCTCGGTGGTGATCATCCTGATCTCCACCGCGCTGATCGTGCTGATCGCCATCGCCATTGCGGGCTATCTCACGCTCGGGTCCAATCCCCTCGCGGTTGCCGTGCTGCGCTGGCTCTATCGCTGGCCGCTCTTCGTGCCCTTCATCGTGGTCGGCCAGATCCTGCGCACCTTCCTCGCCAAGAACGGGTTGATGAACAGCCTTCTGGTGAATGCCGATCTGCTGTCGCCGCTGCAGGCCGTCAGCTTCCTCGACTGGCGGGGCATCGTGATCGCCTTCGTCTGGAAGCAGATGCCCTTCGTCACCCTGCTCACCGCCGGCGCCATGGCTTCGCTCGACCGGTCCACCATCGAGGCCGCCCGCAATCTCGGGGCCTCGCGCCTGCGCATCCTCCTGGAGATCGTGGTGCCGCAGGTTGCTTCCACGCTGCTTGTCGGTGCCGTGCTGAGCCTGGTGACGATGATGTCGGTGCTCTCGGTACCGCTGATGATCAATGCGCAATCGCCCACCATGATCACCGCCGACATGGCCTTCCGCATCAATTCCTATGGCGACTACGGCGTCGCCAACGCGCTCGGCCTGCTCTCGCTCGCCTTCACCGGCGCGGTGGCCTGGATCTATCTCAAGCAGACCATGAAGGAGAATGCGCGATGAGCGATGCCGGTCACGCGCTTCCTGCCCGTATTTGGCGGATCGACTGGTTGTGGATCCCGCGCGGCATCGGGCTCGGCCTCCTTGCCTTTGCCATCTTTGGCCCGCTGGTCAACCTGCTGCTGTGGACGGTGGCGGAGCGCTGGTATTTCCCGCACAGCCTGCCGCTGCAATATGGCTTTTCCTTCTGGCCGCGCGTGTTCGCCCCGCGTGGCGATGCCCTGGCTTCGCTCGGCACCAGTGTCTCCATAGCCTTGCTCACCGTGGCGCTGTCCCTCGCCCTCGCGATTCCCGCCGGCTATGCGCTCGCTCGGCTGAGACTGCCCTTCCGCGCTGGCATCCTGCTGCTGCTGCTTCTGCCTCAGGCCTTTCCCAATTTGCCCGTCTACGTCAACATTGCGCGCCTGTTCTATGAAATCGGCCTGAACGGCACAGTCCTCGGAGTGGTGCTCGTCCACACCACGCATGGCCTCGTTTATGCGGTGTGGATCGCCACGGCCTCCTTCTCGGCGGTGCCGGTGGATCTGGAGGAGGCGGCGCGCTCGATCGGCGCCGGCGGGCCGCGTGCCTTCCGCGACATCGTGCTGCCGCTCGCCGCGCCCGGGCTGATGGCGAGCGCCATCTTCGTCTTCCTGGAATCGCTGGACGAGTTCACCGGCACCTATTTTGTTGGCGCGCCCGACATCAAGACCATGCCGCTGCTGCTCTACACTGCCAGCGCCGGCGGCAACTATCAGATCGCTTCGATCACGGCTTTGGTGCTGCTGGTTCCCTCCATCGCCTTCATGTTCGTGGTCGAGCGTTTCCTCAGCGCCGACGTGCTGGCCAAGGTGGGCCGCTGACATGGCCGAGGATGCGGCGAAGGGCATGCATTCCGTCTGGCTGATGCCTGCGGGCGAGGACGAGCTTATGCTGGCCGCCATCGTCGCCGAATTGGCCGAGCGCTTCGGCACGCCGCGCTTCCAGCCGCACCTCACCTTGGTCGAGGACCGGGTCTGCGAGGAAGAGACGCTGGCGCGCCAGCTTGTCGCCGTCACCGCCGGCATCGCGCCCTTCACTGCCACTATCCAGGCGATAGGCACCAGCGACCTCTTCTTCCGGGCCTTTTATGCCCGTTTCGAGAAGGCAGGGCCCGTGCTCGAACTGAAGCGCCGTGCCATCGCCTTGATCGCCGCTTCCGCGATCGAGAGCTTCATGCCGCATGTCTCGCTGGCCTATGGCGTGGAAGACGGGCCGCTCAGGCAGGCAACGGCGCGGCAAATCGAGGCGCGCCTGGCCGGACGCGTCATCCGTTTCGACCATATCGCCGTGGTCCGGTCGGCACAGAGCATTCCGATCGAGGACTGGGCTGTGCGGGCGACCATTCCGCTCGATTGATTGGGGCGCTAGCCCAAAGATGTCATCGGCTCATGTCTGGCAGTGCCGGCACCAATAGGTCGAGCGCCCCGATTGCACCAGGCGTTCGATGATGCCGCGGCAGTCCGGCGTCGGACAGGCTTCGCCCTCGCGGTCATAAACGCGGAAACGGTGCTGGAAATAGCCGAGCGAGCCGTCGGTGTGCCTGTAATCCTTCAAGGTCGAGCCGCCGGCTTCCACCGCCTCGGCCAGTACCTCGCGGATCACACCGGAGAGACGTTCCGCCTGCCCGTCGGCAAGCGTGCCCGCGGCCCGCTCGGGCGCGAGGCCGGCGCGATGCAGGGCTTCGCAGACATAGATGTTGCCGAGCCCGGCGATCAGGCCCTGGTCGAGCAAAGCGGCCTTGAGCGGCGCCATCTTGCCGGCAAACAGGCGCGCTATCGTCTCCCCGCTGAGCTCGTTGCCAAGCGGCTCGATGCCCATGGCCTTGAAATGGCGCGAACTCTCCAGCCCGGTGCGCGGCACCAGATCCATGAAGCCGAAGCGACGCACGTCGTTATAGGTGATGGTGAAACGGTTGGAGAGGCGGAAAACGACATGATCGTGCTTGGCATCCTCCTTGACCTCCATGGCGAATTCGCCCGGCGCCTCCACGCCGCCATCCGGCGCCGTGATCAGGAAACGGCCGGTCATGCCCAGATGCATCACCAGAACCTCGCCGGAAGAAAGATCCGCCAGGAGATATTTGGCACGCCGCCCCATCGAGAGAATGGTCTGGCCGGCGAGGCGGCGGGCGAAATCGGCGGGCAGCGGAAAGCGCAGATCCGGCCGTCTCGTCTCGACCTCGAGGAAGCGGGCGCCGGTCATGGCCGGTTCCAGGCCGCGACGGACGGTTTCGACTTCAGGCAGTTCAGGCATGATTCCTCCGGCGCAGGCTGCCGGGGAGAGATAGGACGAAGCCGAGCCTTGCGCTAGATGCGGTTCACCTCGCCCTTGTGATGGTCTATAGCACCCGCAGACCTTGCCCGGAGTTCACCCGATGACCGCCAGCACCGACACCCATTTCGGCTTTTCCACCGTACGGCTGGAGGAGAAGCAGGGGATGGTCGATGATGTCTTCCACAAGGTGGCAGGGCGTTACGACCTGATGAACGACCTGATGTCGGGCGGGCTGCACCGGCTGTGGAAGAACGACCTGGTCAACATGCTGAATCCGCCGCGCCAGCGGCCCTTCCGCCATCTCGACGTGGCCGGAGGCACCGGCGACGTCGCCTTCCGTATCGTGAAGGCCGGCGGTCCCGACACGCATGTCACCGTGCTCGACATCAACGGTTCGATGCTGGAAGTCGGCCGCCAGCGCGGCGAGGAGCGCGGCCTTGCCGGCCAGCTCGATTTCGTCGAGGCCAATGCCGAGGAACTGCCTTTGGAGACGGGCAGCTTCGACGGCTACACCATTGCCTTCGGCATCCGCAACGTGCCGCGCATCGACAAGGCCCTCGCCGAAGCCTATCGCGTGCTCAAGCGGGGCGGGCGCTTCCTGTGCCTGGAATTCTCCACCGTCGACATGCCCGGCCTCGACAAGATCTACGATCTCTATTCCTTCAACCTGATCCCGCCGATCGGCCGCATGGTCACCGGCGATGCCGAGCCCTATCGCTACTTGGTCGAGTCGATCCGCAACTTCCCCAAGCCATCAGCCTTCTCGGCCATGATCCGCGAAGCGGGCTTTGCCCAGGTCAGCCATCGCTCGCACACGGGCAACATCGTCGCCATCCATTCGGGCTGGAAGCTGTAGCCGGAACCACCTGCAATCCCGGAGGCGCTATCCCCTGCCTGAAATTAATGCTCGCCTGCTGCGGTTTTCGATTGGCGAAGCAGGGTCCTTCGTTGTTCGATAGGCATAATCGAACAACATGGGGGTGGTTTTGGCTGGAGCGGTCGATCTCTCGGCTTTGAAGGACGCTTTGGTCGTGCTCGGCACGGCCGGCGTGGTGGTGCCGCTCGTGCGCCGCCTGCACGTCAGCCCGGTCATCGGCTTCCTGGCGGCCGGCGCGGTGATGGGGCCGACAGGTGTCGGCTCCTTGTCGTCCTATGTGCCCTATATCGACTGGATTGCCATCAGCGAGCGCGAAACCATCGCCCGCATCGCCGAATTCGGCGTGGTATTCCTGCTCTTCGTCATCGGGCTCGAGCTCTCGCTCGCCCGCCTGATGACCATGCGCCGGCTGGTCTTCGGCCTGGGCGGCCTGCAGGTGGTGGTGTCAACCATCATCGTCGCCCTGCTTGCCCAATTGGTGCTGCCGCCCGAGGTGGCGCTGGTGGTTGCCGCAGGTCTGGCTCTGTCGTCCACGGCCATCGTGGTGGAGGTGTTGGCCGGGCAGAAACGCATGGCCTCGGCCACGGGACGTGTCAATTTTGCGGTGCTGCTCCTGCAGGATCTCGCCGTGGTGCCCGTGCTGTTCCTGGTCGGCACCATGGGCGGGCATTCCGACCGCTCCGTGCTGGTCGGCCTCGGCTATGCCCTCGGCCTGGCCGTGCTCACCATTGCCGCCATCGTGATCGCCGGTCATTTCCTGCTGCGCCCGCTGTTCCGCCTGGTCGCCAATCCGGAGAATCCCGAACTCTTCATCGCCGCTACCTTGTTCGTGGCGATCGGGGCCGGCGTGGCGGCGGCGAGCGAGGGGCTGTCCATGGCCCTTGGCGCCTTCATCGCCGGGCTGCTGCTGGCCGAGACCGAATATCGCCGTGCCATCGAGGCGACGATCGAGCCCTTCAAGAGCCTGCTGCTCGGCGTGTTCTTCTTCACTGTCGGCATGAGCGTCGATCTCACCGTGGTCGTGCGTTATCCCTTGCAGATCATCGGTGCGGTGCTGGCTCTGGTGCTGGTCAAGGGCCTTCTGATCTTCTGCCTTTGCCGTCTCTACCGGCTGTCCAAGGCCGTCTCGATCGAAACCGCCTTCCTGTTGGCTTCGGCCGGCGAGTTTGCCTTCGTGGTGTTCACGCTCGCCACCCAGCTTTCCATCCTCACGCCGGAACAGTCGGCGCTGGTGGTAGCCATCGCCTCTCTTTCGATGGCCTCGATCCCGGTGCTGGGGGTGCTCGGCCGTCGCATCGCCAAGCGCTATGAACTGGCGGTGCCGGTGGAAGCGGCCGCCCTGGAAAGCCCGCCGGAGGACAAGCAGCGCCGTGCCATCGTGGTCGGCTATGGCCGCGTCGGACGCCTGGTGGCCGAAATGCTCAGCGAGCACAAGATCGCCTATCTTGCCGTGGATGCGAACGCCAAGGCGGTGGCGCGCTGGCGCGAGGACAAGAAGCCTGTTTATTGGGGCGATGCCACCAACGCCGCGTTCCTGGAACGCTGCGGCCTCGCCGAGGCCTCTGCCCTGGTCGTTACCATCGACCAGCCCCGCCAGATCGAGGCCGTGGTCACCACTGCGCGGGCGCTGCGGCCGGATCTCGTCATCGTGGCCCGCTCGCGCGATGCCGATCATGCCAGCAAGCTCTACGCCCTCGGCGTCACCGACGCCGTCCCCGAGACCATCGAGGCGAGCCTGCAACTGTCCGAAGCAGCCCTTGCCGGCCTCGGCGTGCCGGCCGGCCCGGTGATCGCTTCCATCCATGAGCGGCGCGACGTCTTCCGCCGGGAGCTGCAGACGGCAGCCGGCCGGGAAACCCACGCCGTCAAGCCCAAGCGCAATCGTCGTACGGTGATCACACCGTCATAGGGCCTTGTTCGTGAGGCCCCCGTAGAATGGGGGCGGGTCTTCAGACCCACCAAGTCTTGCCGGCCGCGGTTACGGGCTGGTCTGAAGACCAGCCCCCCAAACGTCGTCACCCCTTCAGGAATTCGGCGAATTGCTCGGCATAATCAGGGTGCCAGCGCGACAAAGGTGGACGGTTCTCGATGATGTCGCCGGCAGCCCAGGCGATGCGGCGCTCGTCGAGCGAGCGTGGCACCTCGTTGTCGGGGCAGAGAATGTAGAAATCGCCGGCTGCCAAGCGTTCGAGCATGAAATCAACGGTCTGTTCGGGCGTCCAGGCTCCGGCCGGCTTGTCGGCACGGCCCTTGGCGGCGAGCGGCGTGAAGACGAAGCCCGGGATCAGCAGGTGGGCGGATATCCGGCAGCTCTCGGTGTTGCGCAGCTCGTGCTGCAGGGCCTCGGTGAAAGCCTTCACCGCCGCTTTCGAGACATTGTAGGCAGGATCGCCGGGTGGGGTGGTGATACCCTGCTTGGAGCCGGTGTTGATGATCAGGCCGGGACGTCCCCGCGCGATCATGCCCGGTGCGAAGACCTGCGTGCCCTGGATCACACCCTTGAGATTGACGGAGAAAATGCGTTCCCAGGTCTGGTCCTCCCGGGCATCGAACAGTTTCGAGCCCGGCTGGATGCCGGCATTGTTCATCAGCACATCCGCACCGCCGAAGTGCTCATGCACTGCTTGCTGCAGGCCGAGCAGGGCCTCGACGTCGCTGACATCGGTGGCCGAGGCGAGAACGGCCTTCAGTCCGTCCGGCGCGGCCGCAGCGACCTTTTCGGCGGCTGCAGCCAGCCTGTCCTCGCCGAGATCGGCGATGGCGACCTTGAGGCCGAGGGAGGCAAATTTGACGGCGGCGGCGAGTCCGATGCCGCTGGCACCGCCGGTGACGACGGCGACCGAGCCGGGAATGAGCGCTGGATGGGACATGGTGATGCTTCCTGGCAGGAACTAAGGCTGTTCGGCGCTGCCGAAGGGAGTTCCTGGGAGCGCGGACATCACAGCGACATGCTTGCATGTCGCGATATGTCCGCTCTTTTAAACGCTGCGCTTGGGAAGAGGAAGCCATTGCGTCGTGCAAGCACGTCGCTGTGATAATCGGGCTCTCAGAATGTCCGCAGGAGTCAGGCGCTTTTGCCGAAGGAAGCGATCACGCCCTCGGCCATGCGCACGAAGCGGGCGCTCGGCCCTTCCACCCCGGAACTTTGGCGGCTGACGCGGGCACCCTCGAGCAGGAGATGCAGCGTATCGGCGACCAGGTCCGGCTGGTCGAGGCCCGCCTGCCGGCAGAGCAGGGCCAGGCGGTCGCGATGCCTTTTCTTGAATTCCTCGACCAGGCGCCGGGCGGGGTGGTCCTCGCCCGAGAGTTCCACGGCCGCATTGGCGAATTCGCAGCCCCGATTGTCGCTCTCGATATAGTCGGCGCATTTGCCGACCCAGGCCAGCAACTGGGCGCGGGCGTCACCGGGATACTCGGTCTCGAGCTGAGCCCAGCGGGTCTGGTTGTCGATCTCGGCCGCCCGCAGGCATTCCACGATGAGATCGTCCTTCGAGCCGAAGTGACGATAGAGCGTCATCTTGTTGGTGCCGGCAACCTTGGCAATCGTGTCGACGCCGATGGTATTGATGCCATGTCGGTGGAAGAGGTCGCGCGCAGTGACGACGATGCGGTCTCGCGGACGTTGTCCGGGGCAGCAGACTGACTCTTCGCTTTGTTCCAAAATTTTCTGGCTCATGGCTTGACCAAACTGTTACCGACCTGTAACAGTAATCGCTGTTACTGATCGGTAACAGTTTGGTAAGGCGTCGTCAAGGCCGTTTCGTCATCGCACTGCGATCCAGCCCTGTTAGAGAGACGATTCACCAGAGCGTCTTGTGATTTGATCGAATCTCTTCAAATCGCCAAGGCGCGTCGAACCAGGAATCTGGAGCAAAGCACGGTCACGCCTGAACGCGCTTTGCTCTAGGAAACAACACATCGTCAATCGGATTCGGCGGAGCATGAACCCATGTTTCCGCGCTGGAGGAGTCATGGCTCAGCAAGGCTGCAATATGACAATCGATCAGTTGCTGAACGATCCGCTGACGCTCGCCCTCATGCGGGCCGACGGGGTCGATCCGGTTTCGCTCAGGACGATGCTCACCGGCCAGGCTCGCCGTCTCGCCGAAACGCGGGACATGCCGTCGATCCTCCTGACATTTTCTGACACCGTCATGCCACATGCTGGCATCCAGGGCGGCTGACGCAGAGCTTCACAATGGTCAATTATTTCATCCAACGTCCGATCTTCGCCTCGGCCATCGCCATCATCATGGTGATGGCGGGGGCGATTGCGTATTTTCTGTTGCCGGTCGCCCAGTTTCCCAACATCACGCCGCCTCAGATCCAGGTCAGCGCCTCCTATCCTGGTGCCAGCTCGCAAGTCGTCGCCGATACGGTGACCACGCCGCTCGAGCAGCAGATCAACGGCGTGCCGGGCATGATCTACATGTCCTCGGCCAGCTCCAATGACGGTTCGTCCAACATCACCGTCACCTTCGATGTCGGCTATCCCCTGAACATCGCGGCGATGGACGTGCAGAACCGGGTGGCCCAGGCCGCTTCCTCCCTGCCGGCGATCGTCAACCAGTCCGGCGTCTCGGTCACCAAGGCCAATCCGAATTTCGTGCTGATCGTCGACCTGACTTCGCCGGACAATTCGGTCGATTCGGTCGCTCTCAGCAACTACGCTTATCTGCAGATCGTTGATCCCCTGAAGCGCCTGCCGGGCGTCGGCGACGTCAAGATCTTCGGCGAGCGCCGCTATTCCATGCGCATCTGGCTCGATCCGGACAAGCTCGCCAATCTCGGTATCACGGCCGTCGACGTGCAAAATGCCGTCGCCGAGCAGAACGTGCAGGTTGCTGCCGGCAAGATCGGTCAGAACCCGGCACCCGCAGGCACGGCCTTCGAAATGCAGGTGAACGCCACCGGCCGCCTCAGCGATCCGGAGGAGTTCGGCAACATCGTCGTCCGGGCCAACCCGGCCGGTGGCTCGGTGGTGCGCCTGCGCGATGTCGCCCGCATCGAGCTCGGCTCTCTGCAATACTCATCCTCAGCCTATCACGGCGAAAAGCCGATGGTGGTGCTCGGCGTCTTCCAGGCGCCAGGCTCCAACTCGCTCAAGCTGAAGGAATCCGTCGAAGCCAAGATGAAGGAGCTTTCGGCGCGATTCCCCAAGGGCATCGAATATTCGATGAAATACGACACGACGCGCTTCGTGTCGGCCGCGATGGAGGACGTCGTCAAGACGCTGGTCGAGGCGCTCATCCTCGTGGTCCTCGTCGTCTACATCTTCCTGCAGAACTGGCGCACCGTGCTCATTCCGGTCATCGCCATCCCGGTGTCGCTGATCGCGACCATGGTGGTGATGCTGGCCATGGGCTTCTCGCTCAACATGCTCTCGTTGCTGGGCATGGTGCTCGCCATCGGCCTCGTCGTCGACGACGCCATCGTCGTGGTGGAGAACGTCGAGAGACAGCTCGAAGCGGGTCATCCGCCGATGCAGGCGGCCAAGATCGCCATGAAGGAGGTGACAGGCCCGATCGTCGCCACCACGGCGGTGCTGATGGCGGTGTTCGTCCCGGTTGCCTTCATTCCCGGCGTCGCCGGCCAGCTCTACAACCAGTTCGCCCTGACCGTGGCGATCTCGGTCGGCATCTCCGCCTTCAACTCACTGACCCTAAGCCCTGCCCTTTCGGCAGCTTTCCTCAGCCACAAGCCGGCCTCGCGCTTCTTCCTGTTCCGCTGGTTCAATGCCGGCTTCGACAGGCTGTCGCACGGCTATGCCGCCTCGGTGCGTGGCTTCATCCGGCTGCGCTGGCTGATGATGGCAGCGTTCGTGGTGGTGCTCGGCGCGACTTACTGGATCTCGACGCGGGTGCCCTCCACCTTCCTGCCTTCGGAAGACCAGGGTTATTTCTTCGTGGTGCTCCAGCTTCCGGACGGCGCCTCGCTGGAACGCACCGATGCCGCCGCCAAGCAGGTGCGGCAGATCCTGATGGCCGAGCCTGGGGTCGAGGATATCATGTCGATCTCTGGCCTGAACTTCCTCACCAATGCCCAGCAATCGAGCGCCGCGGTCGAGTTCGCGATCCTCAAGCCCTGGGATGAACGTGGGGGAGGACTCAGCGCCACCGATATCGTCAACAAGGTGCGCCCGAAACTCTTCGGTATCGCCGATGGTTTCGTCCTGGCCTTCGAGCCACCCTCCATCCAGGGCCTGGGAACCACTGGTGGCTTCGAGTTCCAGATCGAGGACCTGAACGGACGCGGCCCCGTCGCCGTGAACGATGCAGCCCAGGCTCTGCTTGCCGAGGCGCGCAAGCAGCCCGAACTCAACCCGCAGACCCTGTTCACCACCTTCTCGACCTCGACGCCGCAGTTCAATTACGACCTCGATCGTAACAAGGCCAAGCTGCTCGGTTTGAACCTGCCTGATATCTTCAACACGCTGCAGATCTATCTCGGCTCGCTCTATGTCAACGACTTCAACCAGTTCGGGCGCACCTTCCGCGTCACGCTGCAGGCCGACAAGGATTCGCGTGCCGACCCGGGTGACATCAGCCGCCTCTACGTCCGCAATGCCACCGGCAACATGGTGCCCCTGTCGACGCTGGGATCGTTGAAGCCGATCGTCGGGCCGGAGACGGTGACCCATTACAACAATTACGGTGCCGCTCTGATCAACGGTGCTCCTGCGCCGGGCTACTCCTCGGGACAGGCGATCGAGGCGATGCAGAGGGTTGCCGCCACGACCCTGCCGAACGGCTTCAACTATGAATGGACCGGCATCACCTTCCAGGAGCTCAAGGCCGGCTCGATCGCAGCGGCTGTGTTCGCCCTTGCCATCGTGTTCGTCTTCCTGATCCTGGCGGCCCAGTATGAGAGCTGGTCCATGCCCTTCATGGTCCTGCTGGCGGTGCCGCTCGGCCTGTTCGGTGCGCTGCTCGCCATCTGGTTGCGCAACATGCAGCTCGACGTCTACTCGCAGATCGGCTTCGTCATGCTGATCGGCCTGGCGGCCAAGAACGCCATCCTGATCATCGAGTTCGCCAAGCATCTGCGTGAGCAGGGCCATGGCATCGTCGAGGCAGCGATGGAAGCCGGCCGCCTGCGCCTGCGCCCGATTCTGATGACGGCCTTCGCCTTCATCCTGGGCGTGGTGCCGCTGGTGAAGGCGACCGGGGCCGGCGCGGCCAGCCGGCAATCGCTTGGCACGGCCGTGTTCGGCGGCATGCTGGTCGCCACCGTGCTGACGCTGGTCTTCGTGCCGGTGTTCTACGCCATCATCGAGCGTTGGCGCGAGCGTCGCGCCTCCGCCAGAAAAGACTCACACCATACCGACAGCGCGCCTGATGCGTCCGAGGAGGCTTTGCCGCCCCGGATCCAGGCTGCCGAATAAGGGGATACCGATGCGTATCTGGAAAATCGCCACCGCCATCGTCGTGGTCGCCGCCGCTGGCGGCGGCTACTACCTCAAGGACAAGCCGCATCTCATCGCCGCCGGCCAGGAACTCTTGGCTGGGATGCTGAGCAAGCCGGCTTCCGCCAATCCGGCACCGGCCATGCAGGCCATGCCGGTGCCGGTCGCCTCCGTGGTCAAGAAGTCCATTCCGATCTTCCTCAACTATCCCGCCCGCACGGAGTCGATCCGCAGCATCACCCTGCAGGCCAAGGTCTCGGGTTACATGCTCGAGCAGCCTGTCACCGACGGCGCCGATGTGAAGAAGGGCGATGTCCTTTATCGCATCGACGCGCGCGACTATCAGGCTGCGTTGGCGCAGGTAAAAGCTCAGGCCGAGCGCGATACCGCCGCACTCGACTATGCCAAGAACAGCATGACCCGCGGCAACGACCTCAGCAAGACGGGCTTCCTGTCGAAGGATCTGTTCGACCAGCGCACCAGCGCGGTCAAGCAGGGCGAGGCCACCCTGCTCGCCGACAAGGCGGCGATCCAGGCGGCGGAACTCAACCTGTCCTATACAGAGATCAAGGCGCCCTTCGACGGGCGGATCGGTCGCAACCAGGCCGCCGCCGGCACGCTGGTCAGCCCCGGCGGCACCGTGCTCAACACGCTGGTGCAGGTCAGCCCGATCTATGTCACCTTCACGCCGACAGAAGCCGAGCTGACGCAGATCCTCAAGGCCAAGGCGGCCGGCAAGGTCCCGGCCGATATCACCGTGCCCGGGCAAAACGAAGCCGCCCATCAGGGCGAACTCACCTTCCTCGACAATGTCGTCGATCGGGCCACCGGCACCATCACCGCCCGCGCCACCACGGCCAATGCCGAGCGCAACTTGCTGCCGGGCCAGTATGTCAATCTGCGCCTCAGCATCGGCGAGCGGCCGGACACGCTGCTGGTGCCGCAGGCCGGTCTCGGCTCGAGCCAGCTCGGCAAATATGTCTATGTCGTCGGCGAGGGCAACAAGGTCGAGATGCGCCTGATCGAACTCGGCCCCGCCGAGGGACCGCTGATTGCGGTGACCAAGGGGATCAAGGAAACCGACCAGATCATCACCGGCAACATTCAGAAGATCTTCCCCGGCATGCCGATCCAACCCCTGCCCCAGAAGGCGGGAGCATAACTTCTTCCAGCGGACGACGGGGCCTCGCCTCGGCCCGTCGCAGCGCAGCCTGGCCGGCCCGGATATCGTTCCCGGCCGGCCTTTTTATTCCGGATGCGAGAAAACGAGCAGATTGGAAGTGGCCCCGCTTCGTCGTTTGCGATGTATGTCGGTTCCATTCGACGGGGCTATATCCCAAGATTGCTTTATTCCCTGGTTCATCCTTTACTGATCGTGTCGGTGTAATTGGGGAATTTGTTGCCGTGAAAATTACTCCTATTTTTTCTTCTTTGGCGATTATGTCAGTCGCAACGGGTTGTGTGCCGCACAACGCGCCGCTCGAACATGATTTAAGAGCCAGCTCTGCTTTTACCCATCATGTCAAATCGGGGCAGAAGGTTGAATTCTATACCGCGTACCAACTTAAGACGCCTTGTGATACCAATTCAGCCGTGCCATCGGTAAAGATTATTGTTCCGCCTCAGCATGGATCGGCCATCGTTACCCGTAAAATGGGCCATACAAACTATCCGAAATGGAATAATAACTATCGATGTAATAGTAATGCCGTTCCGATGGCGGCGGTGAACTATCAATCGAGTCCCGGATTTGTCGGGAAGGATGCACTTCAATTGCGTACGGACTTTATCAATCCGGCTGATAACCCGTCGGAGAATATTGCCGTCACGATCGAGGTCGCACGATAGCGACAACAAGAACCAGTAGCATCAGGATCGACATCATAGGCGCACCTGTTTCGTTCGCTCTGACCGGCCTGGGTCTGGTGCTCAGCTGGCTCCGGTTTATTCTGGGCGCAGGGATTTCTCTGTGCAACGATGCCACTGATAGGAAGCGGCGTCGGGATCGTCCTTGCGGCCGAAGCACCAGCCCGCCTTGGCGAGTTGTCGTGTGAGGGCGTCGCGCTGATCACAGGCTTGCTGCGTGGCGGGATCGTCGCCACTGCCGCCGCGGCATTGACTGTTCAGGGCTTTCCACTGGTCTATCGAAGCGCTCGACTGCGCCGCAAATACCAATTGTGGCGCAAGGACGAGCCCCGAAAGCAGGAAAGCGAGTGAGGCAATTCTCATCCGTGCGACCTCCGATGCCATCAGCTATCCAGGGGTAGATGAGGTTCGAAAATCAAGCTGTTTCACCGGAAACTTCTTCTGGGCCGGCGGGAACGTTCAGTCCGAAGCCGCGTCCCGCGGTAGCGCCAGCCGGGCCCGGAAGCGCACCTGTGGCGGGCGCACGCCGTGGGAGAGCAAGACCCGCAGCACGGCGGGACGGGCGCCGACGATCTGCACCGTACCACCCCTGCCCGCGGCCTTGCGCACCAGCCCGTGAATGGTGGCTGCAGCGGTTGAATCGATGATCGGCACGCCCGAAAAGTCGATGATAGTCGTCTTCGGATGCTCGCCGATGTCGTCGAGGGCGGCGGCGACCGTGGCGGCCGCGCCGAAGAAGAAGGCACCGGAAATCCGGTAGGCGACCACGTCGGGATTGCTGGCCAAGCCGGCCTCATAAGGCAGGGGGTCCTGATCGCTGCCGGCGTCGGACAGATCCTCTTCGACGACCGGCCGCAATGTCTCGATCTCGACCGCCTCGGCCATGCGGTGCAGGAAGAGGAGGCAACCGAGGGCAAAGCCGATCAGGATGCCCTCGGTGAGATCGCGGAACACCACCACCAGGAAAGTGACTGTCACCACCACGGCATCGCCGCGCGAGGCGCGCACCAGCGTGGCGAACTGGTGGAGCTCGAACATGTTCCAGCACACCACCGCCAGCACCGCCGCGAGGGCCGCCAACGGGATATAGCTTGCAAGCGGGGCCGCCAGCAGCATGAAGGCGAGCACGAAGAGCGAATGCAGAATGCCCGAGACCGGTCCGCGCGCCCCGGCCCGCACATTGGTGGCCGTGCGGGCGATGGTACCGGTGACGCAGATGCCGCCGAACAGGGCCGAGGCCATGTTGGCGATTCCCTGTGCCACCAGCTCGATATTGGAGCGATGGCGCCGGCCGCTCATGCTGTCGGCCACCACGGCGGAAAGCAGACTCTCGATGCCGCCCAGCAGGGCGAAGGCGATCGCGGTCGGCAGGAGTTCGATGACCTTGTCGAGCGACAGGGTCGGCAGATGAGGAGCCGGCAGCGAGCGCGGGATGCCGCCGAAGCGCGTGCCGAGCGTTTCCACAGGTATGCCCGCCAGCCAGACCAGCACGGCCGCCGTGACGGTTGCGATCAGGAAGGCGGGCCAATGGGGGCGTAGGCGCCGGATGACCACGATAAGGCCGATGGCGAAGACGGCGACAGCCGTGGCGGACAGACTGAAGCTCGGCAGGGCGGTGGCGAGCGCCTCGACCTTCTCGACGAAGGGGCCGGGTTCACCATCTTTGAACGTCAGGCCGAGCAGTTCCTTGATCTGGCTGGCGAAGATGATGACCGCGATGCCGGAGGTAAAGCCGACGGTAACGGGGTAGGGAATGTATTTGATGAAGGTGCCAAGCCGGAGGGCACCTATCAAGGTGAGGATGATACCGGCCATGAAGGTGGCGAGGAGGAGGCCGTCCACGCCATGCTGTTGCACGGCGGCGGCAACCAGCACGATGAAGGCGCCGGCGGGGCCGCCGATCTGGAACCGGCTGCCGCCCAGTACCGAGACCACGAAGCCGCCGACGATGGAGGTATAGAGGCCGCGGTCCGGCGTCACGCCGGAGGCGATGGCGATTGCCATGGACAGCGGCAGAGCGACGATGGCGACCGTCAATCCGGCGAGGATGTCGGCCCTCAGCTTGTCCAGCCCGTAGCCTTCCTTGAGAACCGTCACCAGCTTGGGCGTATAGAGCTCGCTGAAGCTGGGTTCATGCACCCGGGCCGTCATTGCTTCTCTCATTTCCGGAGACGGTGCAGAGCATTCTGCAGACCGCCGCCACTCAACCTCAAAGCGTCTTGTGATCTGATCGCATCGCTTCAAATCGCAAAGACGCGTCGAACCAAAGAGGTAGAGCAGAGAAGCGTTCACGCCTGAACGCGCTTTGCTCTAGGTCAGGCCGAGGGCACCTCCGACGATTTGGGCTGTTTGAGGCGCACACCTCGCCCACCCTCGCGGCTGACAGCATTGTCGCCAATCAGCTCGACGCCGGCGCGGTCAAGCGCCTCGATCACTTTCGTCAACGTATCGACCACACCGCGAACATTGCCTTCGCTCGCTTCCATGCGCTGAACCGTTGGCAGGGAAACCCCCGACAGGTCAGCGAGCTGGCGCTGGTCGATGCCGAGGAGGGCACGGGCAGCGCGCATCTGGGCAGCGGTGATCATAGGCAGCCTCGCATTTATCAAATACTATATTTCAACATTGATGTCTAGAACATCAATTAGAATGTTTAAGCCATCGACACTGGCGGCGCCTGCTGGAGCGTGCAGGGTTGGGAACCCACTCCTGTCCGTCCACGCCGCTTTGCCCTATAGCCGAAGCGTCCTGCGATTTCACGGAATCACCTCGAATCGCAAAGACGCCTCGAAACGAAGAGTTAGAGCAAAGCGACGTTTCGCGTAATTGCTCTCGGTGGTGCTCTCCCTCAACGGCAGAGGGAGTAATTGCGTTTTAGCCGAAAGGCGCTTTGCTTGAGGAAAGGCCGCCAGTGTCCAAAAAAATGCCGGTATGAGCGAGCGGCGCAGCCCGAATTCGCGTATCAGCAAAAGGACGATTGGATTGGTAGTGGCTGACATTATGGCTGTTTTGTTGGGTATCGATACGGGCGGCACCTTCACCGATGCCGTCCTCTATGACGAGGAGAAGGGCGTTCTCGCCAAGGCCAAGTCGCTCACCACCCATCATGATCTCGCCATCGGTGTCGGCGGCGCCGTCGGCGCGGTGCTGGCCCAGTCCGATGTCGCGCCCGCGCGCATCGCCCTCGTTTCGCTCTCCACCACGCTTGCCACCAACGCTATGGTGGAAGGCCAGGGCGGGCGCGTCGGCCTCGTCTATATCGGCTTCGATGCCGATGATGCCGAGCGGCCGGATCTCAAGGCGGCATTGAACGGCGATCCGGTGTTGCTGATTGCCGGCGGGCATGACGCCATGGGCCAGGTCCGCGCGCCGCTCGACGAAGCAGCGCTGATCGAACAGGCCCGCGCCTTGGCGCCGGGGCTGACCGGCTTTGCGGTGACCGGGCGCTTTGCCGTGCTCGATCCCAGCCATGAAATCGCGGCGCGCGAGATTCTGCGGCGCGAAACCGGCCTGCCGGTCACCTGCGGCCATGAACTCTCTGCCAAGCTGGACGGGCCGAAGCGGGCCCTGACCTGTGTGCTCAATGCGCGCCTGATCCATCTCCTCGAGGCGCTGATCGCCGCGACCGAAGGCCAGCTCACCGCGCTCGGTATCGCTGCGCCTTTGATGGTGGTGCGCGGTGACGGCTCGCTGGTGGCGGCCGAGGTGGCCAAGGCCAAGCCGATCGAGACGATTTTCTCGGGCCCGGCCGCCAGCGCCGTGGGCGGAGCCTTCCTCGCCGGTGCTCCGGACGCCCTGATCTCCGACATCGGCGGCACCACCACGGATGTCGTCGTGCTGCGCGGCGCCAGGCCGCGCATCGATCCGGCCGGCGCCCTGATCGGCGGCTTCCGTACCATGGTTGAGGCCATCGCCATCCGCACCTGCGGCCTCGGCGGCGACAGCGAAGTAGCGATCGAACAGCACGGCCTGGATACCTCGCTCAAGCTCGGCCCGCGCCGGGCCGTGCCTTTATCCCTGCTTGCCGACAGCCATGCCGACCTCGTGCATTCAACGCTCGACCGCCAGCTCAGGGCCGATCTGCCCAACGACCTCTTCGGCCGCTTCGCCATGCGCCTGCATTCGCCTCTCGCGGAACTGCCGGCATTGGAGGCCGAGGTGCTGGCACGGCTGGAGAACGGACCCCAGCCCGCCGACAAGCTGATCAACAGCCGGCGCGAGCTCAACGCGCTCCAGCGCCTGGTCGTCAGGCGCCTTGCCATCATGGCGGCGCTGACGCCCTCCGATGCCGCGCACCAGCTCGGCCTGCATCACGCCTGGGACAGGGTGGCGGCCGAGAAGGGACTCACTCTGTTTGCCAGACGGCGCAACGCCATGGGATTGCCCTTCGCGGACAGCGCCGAGGCGCTGGCGCGGCGGATCATCGAGACCCTCACGCGCCGTTCGGCCGAGTTCCTGCTGGAATGCGCTCTGGCCGAGGACGGCTTTCGGGAGACAGGCCTGTCGCGCCATGCCTTGTCGGTGGCGGCGCTCGACGGCCATAGCGGCCTCGTCAAGATCGGCCTGTCGCTCACGGCCCCGGTGGTCGGGCTCGGTGCCTCGGCCGCGACCTATTACGGCGATATCGCCGGCATGGTCGGCGCGCCTTCGCTGGTGCCCGAACATGCCGAGGTCGCCAACGCCGTCGGCGCCGTGGTCGGCGGCGTGCATGTTTCGGCCGAAGTGAAGGTGCTGCAGCCGGTGGAGGGAATCTTCCGGGTGTTCACGCGTTCAGGCACGCGCGACATCCTCGATCTCGCCGAGGCGCTGGGCCATGCTCAGGAGGCGGCGCGGATCCAGGCCGAGAGCGACGCCCTTACGGCGGGTGCCGCCTCGGTCGAGATTTCGGTGAGTGTGGACGAGAAGAAGATCGTGGCAGAGGGCCGGGAATTGTTCGTCGAGGCGCTGGTGACGGCCCGGGCGTCGGGCCGGCCGAGGATCAGCGCCTAGACGAAATTCCGACGCTCCTCTCTGCCTTGATTTGACTGATCGTGCGTCGCGCGGCGGGTATGCAGGGCCTTTCGTGCATTCATTTGTTGCATCTCGTGCGTCTGGCGCAGGGTATGCGCCTCGGCCTATTGCTGACCGATCACACCAGCAACGAGCGTTGAAGCCATGCCTGATACCTTATCTCCAAAGCCTGCCGGCACCATCCTGCTCATCGGAGCGTCCCGTGGTCTCGGCCACGCCATGGCCGTCGAATTCGTCAAGAAGGGATGGCATGTCGTCGGTACTGTTCGCGCCCAGGCAGGCAGAACGAAACTGCATGACCTGGCCGACGAGCATGGCAACCAGGTCGAGATCGAAACCGTCGACATCTGCGAGCCGGCCGAGGTCGCAGTACTCGGCGCCCGGCTGGCGGGTCGCCGGTTCGACATTCTGTTTGTGAATGCAGGCGTCACCAACGATCCCGAGGAAACCATCGCGGAGGTGACGACCGAGGAATTCATCCGTGTCATGGTCACCAATGCGTTGAGCCCCCTGCGCGTCATCGAGGACCTGGCGGATCTCGTCACTGGAACGGGCTTGATTGGCGTGATGTCGTCCGGACAGGGCAGTGTCAGCAACAACACATCTGGCATGCGTGAAGTCTATCGCGGCAGCAAGGCAGCCTTGAACATGTTCATGCGCAGCTATGCGGCCCGCTGTGCCGGGGAGGCTCACCCGATGGTGCTGATGGCTCCCGGATGGGTTCGCACCGACATGGGTGGCCCCAGTGGACGCCTGTCCATTGAAGAGAGCGTGCCGAGCCTCGTGAACGTGCTTCTCGAAAAACGCAGCAGGCCCGGCCTGGAATATCTCGACTATCGAGGGCAGACCGTTCCTTGGTGAGGGCTGCTTGAGGGCGTGCCCATCAATTGCCAAACCCCTCAGGCCGAGCATTTCTGGCGGGCGAGGTCGCGCTCGCATTCTGCGCGATGTTGACGCATCGAATGAAGAATTCATTTTCCAAAACGTTTTGGGCGATGATGAAAATCGCGACTGCGATTGACAGGGCAGGAAATTCCAGCGGAAGATGACGCCAACCGCGTCGATGTTGGGGAGCGGGCTGCCGAACTCCCCTTGTCGGAATGCATGCGGAGGGCGGAGCGAATGCCAGGAATGGGTAAGTCGGACCGTCTGCATCATGCGGATCTGGTCTATGCCACCTTGAGTGACGGCACATCGGGTGCCCAGTCTGCGGTCGCGGCCTCCTGGTCGCGCTCCATGAGCCATTACGGCCTCGATCCCGATCACGCGCCGCCGCCCCTGCGCCTCGGCGAAGGCGAATTCAGGGCGGCTTTGTCGCGCATGGAACTGCTGGTCCGCCTTGCGCAGACGACGCTCGACCGCCTGTTCCAGGCCGTTGGCGACGCCGGCTGCTGCGTCCTTCTCACCGATGGAGACGGGGTGCCGCTCGACCGGCGCGGCGAGGCGGGAGACGATGCCGATTTCGAGGCGCTCGGGCTGTGGACGGGCATGGTCTGGAGCGAAAAGAGCGAGGGCACCAATGGTGTCGGCACCTGTATTGCCGAAGGGCGCGCGCTGACCATTCACCGTGACCAGCATTTCCTCACCCGCAATATCGGTCTGAGTTGCACGGTGGCGCCGATCTGGGACGCGAATGGCCGCCTGACGGGCACACTCGACGTTTCGACCTGCCGCTCCGACGTGACGCCGGCCCTGCTCAAGCTGGTGGCGGCTGCCACGAGGGATGCCGCTACCCGCATCGAGACCCAGCATTTCCGCGAGGCCTTCCGCCATGCGCGCATCATGGTCGGGCCCGATGCCGGTTCCGGACCGGTCGGCCTGCTGGCCGTGGACAGGGAGGACCTGGTCATCGGCGCCAGCCGCGCGGCGCGCCTCGTCTACGGGCTGACGGACGAGCATCTCAACCACCCCTTCCCGGCCGGCGATCTCATCGATGGCGAAAGGGTGGGGCCGGGCGAGGGGCTGCTTGCAGGCGAGCGTGCCGCCGTGCGCCAGGCGCTGTCGCGTGCCAAGGGCAATGTCTCCACGGCAGCCCGTCTCCTCGGCGTCAGCCGTGCCACCATGCATCGCAAGATCGCGCGCCTCGGCATCGGCCGCGAGAGCTGATCGGGGGGCTGGTCTTCAGACCAGCCTGGAAGGACCGAGCTGGTCGAATAGGCGGGTCCGAAGACCCGCCCCCTAAATCTGTCTCATCCCTGAGACACATTGCCCTCGTCATCGCCTGTGCCCATCCTGACAAGCAGCCTCGCCCCGCCCATCCTCCCGGCCAGACGACGCCAGTCCCAAAACCTCAATTGGCGCGCTGAAGGAGGAAATTGATGAACAAGCCCGAGATCGTCCGCTCGCCTGGAACGCTGTTCAAGCCCCGCTACGGCAATTTCATCGGTGGCCAATGGCAGGAGCCGCGCAGCGGCAAATATTTCGAGAACACCTCTCCCGTAAACGGCCGGGTCCTCTGCCAGATCGCCCGTTCCGATGCCGCTGACGTCGAAGCCGCCCTCGACGCCGCCCATGCCGCCAAGGACGCCTGGGGCCGCACCAGCGTGGCGGAACGCTCGCTGCTGCTGCTGCGCATTGCCCAGGTGATAGAAGACAATCTGGAAACGCTCGCTCTGGCCGAGACCTGGGACAATGGCAAGCCGATCCGCGAGAGCACGGCCGCCGACCTGCCGCTCGGCGTCGACCATTTCCGCTATTTCGCCGGCGTGCTGCGCGCGCAGGAAGGCGGCATCTCCGAAATCGACCACGACACGGTCGCTTATCATTTCCATGAACCGCTCGGCGTTGTCGGCCAGATCATCCCCTGGAACTTCCCATTGCTGATGGCGATATGGAAGCTCGCCCCGGCACTCGCCGCCGGCAATTGCGTGGTGATCAAGCCGGCCGAGCAGACACCCGCCTCCATCCTGGTCCTGGCCGAGCTGATCGGCGACATCCTGCCGCCGGGCGTGCTCAACATCGTCAACGGCTTTGGTTTGGAAGCCGGCAAACCTTTGGCGTCCTCCAGCCGGATCGCCAAGATCGCCTTCACTGGCGAGACCACCACCGGCCGCCTCATCATGCAATACGCCAGCCAGAACCTGATCCCGGTGACGCTGGAGCTCGGCGGCAAGTCGCCCAATATCTTCTTCAAGGACGTCGCCGCCGAGGACGACGATTTCCTCGACAAGGCGATCGAGGGCTTCGTGATGTTCGCCCTCAACCAGGGCGAGGTCTGCACCTGCCCGAGCCGCGCCCTCGTGCATGAAAGCATCTACGACCGCTTCATCGAGAAGGCGCTGAAGCGCGTCGCCGCCATCAAGCAGGGCGATCCGCTCGATCCCACCACCATGATCGGTGCGCAGGCGTCCTCCGAACAGCTCGAAAAGATCCTGAGCTATTTCGATATCGGTCGCCAGGAAGGCGCCGAGGTGTTGATCGGCGGCGAGCGCAACGAACTGCCCGGTGACCTCGCCGGCGGTTATTACGTCAAGCCGACCGTGTTCAAGGGTCACAACAAGATGCGGATCTTCCAGGAGGAGATCTTCGGCCCGGTGGTCTCCGTCACCACCTTCAAGGATGACGAGGAAGCGCTTTCCATCGCCAACGACACGCTCTATGGCCTCGGCGCCGGCATCTGGACACGCGACGGCACGCGCGCCTATCGCTTCGGCCGCGCCATCCAGGCCGGCCGCGTCTGGACCAATTGCTACCACGCCTATCCGGCCCATGCGGCCTTCGGTGGCTACAAGCAGTCCGGCATCGGCCGCGAGAACCACAAGAAGATGCTCGATCACTACCAGCAGACCAAGAACATGCTGGTCAGCTACTCCCCCAAGAAGCTTGGCTTCTTCTGATCCGTGCCGGAGCATTTTGCTCCGGGGATCGCCTTGGCCGCCCGGTTCACGCCGGGCGGCCCTTTTGATAGCCAGGCAGGGTCGGAAGTGGCGATCCGTGCTGGGATGAGGGAACGATTATGCAGGACACCGCCCTCGAACGCGTGACGGCGACGCCGGCCGCCCTCGACCTGATTGCGAGCCTCCAGGCCGGCTACGGCCCCGTGCTGTTCCACCAGTCGGGCGGGTGTTGCGACGGTTCCTCGCCGATGTGCTATCCGCAGGGTGAGTTCATTGTCGGGGACCAGGACGTGCTCTTGGGCAGCATCGGCGATGCGCCCGTCTATATCAGCGCCCTGCAATTCGCCGCCTGGAGCCATACCCAGTTGATCATCGACGTGGTGCCAGGGCGCGGCGGCATGTTCTCCTTGGAGAACGGCACGGAAAAACGCTTCATCACCCGTTCGCGCACTTTCTCGGGCGAGGAGATCTGCGTGCTGCCGGCTGTGAGAAGCGGGGCCTGAGGGCCTTCCCCGGGTGCGCGGGCATCACAGCGACATGCATGCATGTCGCGATGCCCGCGGCGCGGTGTGCCGGTCTTCAGACCGGCATCTTCCTTGCCGATCTCGCCCCATCTCTCGATGGAACTGAGAAGATCGGCACGCCAATCCCGCGCTTATCCTCGCCCCACCAGCGGCATCTTGGTGGCCATTACCGTCATGAACTGCACATTGGCCTCGAGCGGCAGGCCGGCCATGTAGACCACCGCATCGGCGACATGCTTCACGTCGAAGGTCGGCTCGGGTTTGATCGAGCCGTCGGCCTGCGGCACGCCGCCCGGCATCTTGGACGCCATCGGCGTCAGCGTGTTGCCGATGTCGATCTGGCCGCAGGCGATGTCATATTTGCGCCCGTCCAGCGACGAGGATTTGGTCAGGCCGGTGACCGCATGCTTGGAGGCGGTGTAGGGCGCCGAATTCGGGCGCGGCGCGGTGGCCGAGATCGAACCATTGTTGATGATGCGCCCGCCCCGCGGTTCCTGCGCCTTCATCACACGGAAGGCCTCCTTGGTGCACAGGAACACGCCGGTAACGTTGGTGTCGATCACCGCCTTCCACTGCTCGAAGGGCAGGTCCTCGATCGGCACGCCGGGGGCGATGGTGCCGGCATTGTTGAAGACGAGGTCGACACGGCCGAGGGCGGCGACGGTGGCGTCGAACAGCGCCGCCACCGAGGCGGGGTCGGTGACGTCGGAGGGGATGGCGCGGGCAGAGGCCGCATGCGGGCTTTCGGCGATCGCCGCTTCCAAGGCCTCCTTGCGACGCCCCGTGAAGACGACAGACCAGCCATCGCCCAGCAGCGCATGCGCGACGGCCTTTCCGATGCCGCTGGCGGCGCCTGTGACGATGGCGATCTTTCCTTGACCCGACATAGGGTTCCTCCCGATTCCAATTCGATTTGTGCTGCAACGCGCAGTTCCGCCCGCCCAGGCGGGTTAGGCCTGACAGGCAGCCGCTTCCGTTGTCAGACAAATATCTCTAATCGGAAATCTCGTACAGGGCGAGCCTCCATGACAGCCATCATGACAGATCTTCACATCCGCAAGCTTTGCAACGCCCTCATCCCGAATGCGGTGCCCTCGAAGCTGGTGCCCGACGTCACCGTCAGCACGGTCGATCGAATGAGCCGCAAGATGGGAGGCCTGTGGGTCGGCGGACGTGTCGAGATCACGCCCGAAGGGTTGTCCTTCGCCGCCAATCGCCTGAACAAGGCCTTTCATATCGGCTTGCAGCCCGTGCACATCCCAATGGCTGCCATCCGCAAGGCTTGGCGGGAATTCGGTTGGGTGACCGGCATCGTCGCCGTCGAGCATGACGAAGGCACGTTCCGCTTCCGCTGCTATGGCGCCCGCAAGGTGGCGGCGGTGCTGGAGAAATATATCGCGGGGCGGCAGGAGCGGTGATGGATCGCTCGGTGAAAGGGCCTGCCTTGTCCGTAGACTCGCAGCGTTCCAAGATGTGGCGCAGAGATCCTTCCCCGAAACCGAGGAAGGATTATTGCGTTTTGTGAGGCTCGGCCGAGATATGTGAATCAAACAGCTGAAGCCGAGGGCGATAGAGCGCACCCTACCAAGGCGCGGGAGCTCGCCGTTGTGAGGCGCCCCAGTTTCTCACCCCAGGCAGGCGATAATGGTCTCGATCACCCGCTTGGTCTCCTCCGGATCCCTGACGCGGATCGAATCGACACCGGCCTCCTTGGCCGCATAGTCGTTGCCGCCCGGGAAGAGGGCGTCACCGGCGAAGATCATCTCCTCGATGGCGATGCCCAGACGGTCGCGCAGCTTGGCGATGCCATAGGCCTTGTCGATGCCCTGCCGGGTCACGTCGATCGATGTGGCGCCGCCCATGCGCACCGAGAAATCCGGTATCGACTTGTCGAGATAGGTCTTGAGGATGGTGCGCTTCTTGAAATCGGGATCCCAGCTGTGCTTGGCCTCGAGGGGTGCCTCCTGGCCGAGTGCGGACATGGTGATTTGGCTGCCGCGATCCTCGATGCGCTCGCCCCAGATCCGCTCGGGCTTGAAGCCAGCCTCAACGAAGGCCGCCTCCAGCGCAGCAACGATGCGCTGCTTGTCTTCCGTGGACAGGTCCTCGCGATAGACGGGCACCCAGGCGCCCCCATCGAAATGGAAGAATTTCGTGCCGCAGGTGGGCAGCAGATGCAGCCGGTCGAAACGATCGCCGGCGGGGAGGTTAGCGAGGAACTGCTTTTCGAATTGCGGCCAGTCGCCGCCCGAGATCACGGCGACCTGGGCGACGGTGAGAAGCTGGCCCAGGAGGGCAGCCATCTCGGCGTCGATGGCCGATTTGCTCTTGGCAAGCGTGCCGTCGAGATCGAAAATGACGAGTTTCTTCATGAAGAGCTTCGATGTCCCTGGGGAAGGAAAGAGTCCGGCCGTTATAAACGAGTTGGCCGGATGCGCCACTCTACGATGGTACAGTCGGGCTCACCCTTTCGGGGCACGCCGCTTTCCCGGGAACTCTCAGTGATCCATGCCGGTGATCACCCGTTCGACCGCCTCCACGCTGGTCGTTTTGGGATCGATGTCGTCGGCGACGACGCGGCCGCGGCGCATCACGACGATACGGTCTACCACTTGGAAGACATGATGGATGTTGTGGGCGATGAAGATGCAGGAATGGCCGGAACTGCGGGCATTGCGCACGAAGTTCAGGACGCCTTGCGTCTCCGCCACGCCCAGATTGTTGGTGGGCTCGTCGAGAATGATGAGGTCGCTGTCGAAATGCATGGCGCGGGCGATGGCCACCGCCTGGCGCTCGCCGCCGGAGAGCGAGCCGATCGGCGTGGTCGGTGCGATGTTCTTGGAGATGCCGACCCTTTTCAAGAGCGTCGTCGCGACCTCGTTCATCTTGGCCTGGTCGAGGCGGTTGAGGAAGCGCGGCCCCTTGATCGGCTCGCGCCCCAGGAAGAGGTTGCGGGCGATCGAAAGCTGCGGCACCAGGGCCGAATCCTGGTAGATCGTCTCGATACCCTCGGCGATCGCGTCGGTGGTGGAGCGCATCACCACCTTCTTGCCACGGACATAGATGTCGCCGGAGGTAGCCGCTACCGCCCCGGACAGGATCTTGATCAGGGTCGATTTCCCAGCCCCGTTGTCGCCGAGCAGCCCGACGATCTCGCGCCTGTTCACCGTGAGGGTGACGTCCTCGATGGCGCGGATGCGGCCATAGGACTTGGCGATGTTCTGCATGCGGACGAGTTCTTCTTGAGGTTCAGCCATCGCTCATCTCCCTTCCTGGTGCCGGCGGTCGAGCCATGAATGCAGCGCCATCATGCCTAAGATGATCGCGCCGATGAAGATGTTGTAGGCCAGACCCGGCACGCCGATCAGCACGATGCCGTTGCGCATCACGCGCAGGATGAAGATGCCGAGCACGGTGCCGATGATGGTGCCCCGGCCGCCGGTGAGCGCGGTGCCGCCGATCACCACCATGGCGATCACCTCCAATTCATAGCCCGTGCCCGAATTGGGATTGGCCGAGGCGGTCCGGATCGATGAGATGATGCCGGCAAAGGCCGAGAGCACCGAGCACAGGATGAAGAGCCAGACCTTGGTGGCATCGACATTGACGCCGCGCGCCCGCGCCGCATTGGGATTGCCGCCCGCCGCCTGGATCCAGTTGCCGTATTTGGTCTTGGTCAGGACATAGCCGAGCACGACGGCCGCGATGGCGAACCAGAGCAGGGACATGTAGACGCGAAAGCCGCCGATATAGAAGGTGCCGACCAGGATGTCGGCGAGTGGCTGGTCGCCCGCATTCCAGGTGCGCTGGGGAAAGCCGTTGGTGACGAAGAGGGCCGTGCCGCGCACCACCAGGAGCATGCCGAGCGTCACCAGGAAGGAGGGGATCTTCAGCCTGGTGACGAAGAGGCCGTTCACCCAGCCGATCAGCGCCGCGACGACGAGCGCGACGAGGAAGGCTACCCATAGCGGGGTCGCACCGCTGTTGAACAGCGTCCACATCAGCACCGGCGAGAAGCCGAAGAGCGAGCCGACCGAGAGATCGAACTCGCCCGAGGTCATCAGCAGCGTCATCGCCAAAGCGATCAGGCCGAGCTCGACGGTGAAGGCCAGAATGTTGCTGAGATTGTCCGGGGAGAGGAAGTCGGGGTTGATGCCGCCGAAGATGGCGAGTTCGATGACCAGGAGCACGAAGGGGCCGAATTCGGGCCGGGCGATCGCGCGCTGGAGCAGGGAGCGTTGTTCCACGAGAATTCCTTGGCGGGTGATGGAGGCGGATGCGGAAGGGGCGCTTCGGGGGCGGTGTGATGATATTGAGATTGGCTCGACATTTGTCATTGCCGGGCTTGACCCGGCAATCCAACCTGCCGCGCAGGCGGTGGCCCGGCCTCCTGGATGCCCGGGTCAGGCCCGGGCATGACAACGGTCCGTGTCTCCTACGATATCAAAAGAGGCCACCGCGCTGGACAGCCATTCCCGGCCGTCCGCGCCTGTGAATGCCCTATTTCTTGCCGCTCAGGATGTCGTCATATTGCTGGGCGGCATCCTTCTCGTAGAGCGCGCCGGTGATGACGTTGAAGCCGGGGCGGATGCCGCTTGACGCCATGGCCGCCATCGACAGAGCGATATAGCTGGTCGCCTGCGGATCCTGCCATTGGGCGGCGTTGACATAGCCGTTCAGCACTTCCTGGGTGGTGTCGAGCGAATTGCCCCAACCGACGACCGGGATCTCGCCGGGCTTGACGCCGACCTGGTCGAACACGCGTTTGATCGAGCCGGTGACGAGGTCACCCAGGCCGATGATCGCCTTGATCTTCTTGCGGTTGGTGGTGAGGTAGTCGGTCATGCGCGAGATGACTTCGGCCTGGTCGAGCGTGGCCTCGGTGATCTCCCAGGTGATGCCGAGCGGCTTGAACACGCTGGAAATGCCCTGCTCCTCCTGCACGCCATAGGTGGCGCCGGGGATCTCCACCGGCATCCAAACGAAATCGCCGGCCTTCACCAGCTTCTTGTCGACCAGATATTGGGCCCAGGCCGCGCCGAATTTGACGTTGTCGCCGCCGACATAGGCACCGAACTGGGCTTGGGGGTCGGGCGTGTTGAAATTGATGATCGGGATCTTCTTGGCGTTGGCTTCCTCGACCACCTTGATCAGGCTGCCGGGATCGGGGCTGGTGGTGACGATGCCGGCGGCGCCCGCCGCGATCGCCGCGCGCACGGCCTCCTGATGGGAGGCGACGTCGCCATTGTGGAAGGAGGTGTTGACCGTGTTGCCGGTGTCACTGGCCCATTGCTTGGCGCCCGCCAGGAAATAGGTCCAGACCGGGTCGGCCGGACCGCCATGGGATATCCAGTAGAATGTCTTCGGGGCGGCTTGCGCCATCGGGAGAGAGGCAGCCAGCGCCAATATCGCGCCGGCAACAGCCAAGACGAATTTCCTGATCATGGGGGTGCCTTGCTCGTGTTCCGGTCTCTGGAGGACCAACAGGCACGATCATTGCAATTGTATTACGATTAATCAATGCGATCTTTGATATGAGATCGTATCATCACAGAGCATTCGTCGGGGTGATCGAAAGAAAGGGACTCATTTTACTTCAAGGGTTCATCTTGCGGCGCAGAAATTATTTGCTGCAATGCATCAAAGTTAACACGCTATCGTTCCGCTGGGCTTGGATGCTGTCGATCTGAAGCGCTTTGACAAATAAAAAGCCCTTCCCTGGGTGGGGAAGGGCAGTGAGCAATTTCAAACTTGATGCGAACCGGATCAGACGCCCAGCTTGCGTTTGCGGCTGCCGAGGGTGCGCAGGCGCAGGGCGTTGAGCTTGATGAAGCCGGCGGCGTCGCGGTGGTCATAGGCCACGGCGCCTTCCTCGAAGGTGACGAGGTCCTGGCTGTAGAGCGAGTTGGGGCTCTCACGGCCGATGACATGCACGCCGCCCTTGTAGAGCTTGAGGCGCACCGAGCCCGTCACCGCTTCCTGGCTCTTGTCGATCAGGGCCTGCAGCATTTCGCGCTCGGGCGAGAACCAGAAGCCATTGTAGATGAGCTCGGCATATTTCGGCATCAGCTCATCTTTGAGATGCGCTGCGCCGCGGTCGAGCGTGATGCTCTCGATGGCACGGTGGGCCGGCAGCAGGATGGTGCCGCCGGGCGTCTCGTACATGCCGCGCGACTTCATGCCGACGAAGCGGTTCTCGACGAGATCCAGCCGGCCGATGCCGTTGATGCGGCCGAGTTCGTTGAGCTTGGCGAGCAGGGTGGCCGGGCTCATCTTCACGCCGTCGATGGCGACGGCGTCGCCCTTCTCGAAGTCGATGGTGATGACGGTAGGGGTGTCCGGCGCATCTTCCGGATTGACCGTGCGCGAATAGACGTAATCGGGCACCTCGATCGCCGGATCCTCCAGCACCTTGCCCTCGGAGGAGCAGTGCAGCAGGTTGGCGTCGACCGAGAAGGGCGCCTCGCCGCGCTTGTCCTTGGCGATCGGGATCTGGTGCTCTTCGGCGAACTTGATCAATTGTTCGCGCGAGCGCAGGTCCCATTCGCGCCAGGGGGCGATGATGGTGACATCGGGCTTGAGGGCGTAGTAGCCGAGCTCGAAGCGCACCTGGTCGTTGCCCTTGCCGGTGGCGCCATGGCAGACGGCGTCGGCGCCGGTCTTCTCGGCGATCTCGATCTGCTTCTTGGCGATCAGCGGGCGGGCGATCGAGGTGCCGAGCAGATAGACGCCTTCATATTGGGCATTGGCACGAAACATCGGGAAGACATAGTCGCGCACGAATTCCTCGCGCAGGTCCTCGATGTAGATGTTCTCAGGCTTGATGCCGAGCAGCAGCGCCTTCTGGCGCGCCGGCTCCAATTCCTCGCCCTGGCCGAGATCGGCGGTGAAGGTGACGACCTCGCACTTATAGGTCGTCTGCAGCCATTTCAGGATGATCGAGGTGTCGAGGCCACCGGAATAGGCGAGCACCACCTTCTTGACGGATTGAGACATCAAAGAGCCTTCGGGTTGGGATGGCACCGGGCAGGGAACCCGGCGACGAAAATCGCGCGCGACTATAGTCAGCCGGTGCAACAAGACAAGCGTGGGAGGCGCTCCTTCGGAGCTGGAATTCGCTACCCTCTGCGCCTTCGAGGGATTTTCTCCCACAGCGACCAGCCGCGAGCCAGTCAAGAATTGTGATCTATCGGAACAAGAACCTTGAAGTGAGACGCCTGGCGAAGCCGATCAACCCTCTTGGGCGAGTTCGGTGATCTCCGAGAACTTGACCCCGGCCGCGGCGGCCAGCAGGGACAGGCGCTCGCTCACCGCTTCGCTGTCCGGCACGCGGGCCGAACGGCCGACTTCCAGGCGGAGGCGGTTGGAGCCGATGGAGAGGCGTGAATTGGCCAGCACGGCCGGCGTGCCGCCGGACAAGCGGTAGGCCACCAGCAAAGCCCGTCCAAGGATCTCGGCGCGGCGACGATCCGCCGGGGACAGCAACTTCAAGGCCCCGGCGAGATAGGGCGCATCGAGCCGGCCGGCGTGACGGGCGTGAAGCGCGACGGCGAGGAAGGCCCGCTCGGCGTGATCCAGGCCGATGAAGGGAAATTGCAGCACGCGGCGGTGGCTTTCTTCCGCCCGTATGTCGGGATGGTCGCGCCAGCCGAGGTCCGAGAGCGCACACAAGGTCACGCGCAGGCGCTTTTCGGCCGGACTCTCGTCCGGGAACAGCCCGGCGGTCCAGGCAACCAGAGCGGGAGGAAAGTCTGGCACGCGCGAACCCGGCAGCCCGATCAGCTGGGCGCCTTCGACCAAGGGATCGAGATAGCGCTCCTCGGCGTCGAGCTGCGAGTAGAGCCAGCCTTCCCTCAGGCCGAGGGCCGAGAATACCACCTCGTCCGGCGCCAGATATTTGAGCACGCGGTCCAGAACCAAGGCGGCGGCAGGCATGGTTCGCGCGCGCCGACGCGATATGCCCGGCAATTCAGCGATCTTGGCCAGGGGCAGGCGCAGCAGCGTCTTGGCAAAGGCCCGGGCCTCGGTCGCCGGGAGGCGATAGCCATGTACCACGGGAACCGGCGCCGCATTGAGTGCCATATGGGCCTTGGCGAGTGTCCGCCATCCCCCACCGACGGCAAAGAAGATCGGCTGTTTCAGGAAGGAGGCGGGCGTTTTCTCCTTCAGCAGTGCATCGATCCGCCGTTTCGCATCGTCCGGGCCTTGCATTAGCGCCTCGACCGGCAGGGCCCCCAGGGGGAAGCTGACCCAGTCCTCGCCAACCCGGTCATCCAGGGCGGCGGCGAGCTCCAGGCTGCCCCCGCCCATATCGCCGACGATGCCGACGGGCCGGTGAAAGCCGGAGATCACGCCAAGCGCCGCAAATCTCGCCTCCTCGGCGCCGCTGAGGATGCGGACATCGACGCCCGCCTCCGCGCGAATGGCCTCGACCAGATCCTTGCCGTTCTCGGCCCGGCGCACCGCCTCCGTCGCGGTGGCATCCAGGCGCGCCACGCCCATGGCATCGGCCACGGCGCGAAAACGTCGCACGGCCTCGACCGTCCGCTGGAATCCCTCGACGGAGATCAGGCCGGTCTGGGCCAGCCCTTCACCGAGACGACAGAGCGATTTTTCATTGAAGCGCGGCAATGGGGCGCGGCCAAGCTGGTCGTAGACCACCAGGCGGACCGAATTGGAGCCGATGTCAATGACGCCATAATGCGCCCGATCGAGGCGTCCCGCCCGCTTCGGATCGAGGTCGAGCGGACGATGAACGGCTGCCGTGCCGGTGCTGGTCTCCATGAAGCGCTCCCAATGACTGCCGGGAATCTGGCGTTGGTTCCAGAATTGCCGGGATCATGGCGGAACCAGGGGGCTTCGTCCATCCGCAGGATGGGGAACGCAGCCCATCGTCGAGAGCATCTTTCTCAGATCCGCTCGCCCGTCAGCCGGTGGGCGAGCATCTCGACGAAAAGGCGGGTTCGGGCCGGCGTGCCGGCCTGGGCGGGCCACACGGCGCTCACCGGCGTCGGCGGCGGCTCGTAGTCGGGGAGCAGCACTTCCAGGCGACCATCGTCGATTTCCCGTCGTACCTGCCAGAGCGGGGCGATGCCGATACCGGCCCCGAGGGCGACGGCTGCATTGGCCGCGGCGGCATCGTTGCATTTCATCGCGCCTTTGACCGGGATGCGCACGAGCCGGTCCCCGATCATGAACGGCCAGGCATCGCCCTCCGGCCCGATGGTGCGGATGACGCAGCGGTGGGCGGCAAGCTCGGCCGGCAGGCGCGGCCGGCCATGCTGCATCAGATAGGCCGGCGCGGCCACCACCACGCGGCGCAACTGGGTGATCTTGCGCGACCGCAGGCTGGCAGCGCCGAGATCGCCGACCCGGATCGCCACGTCCAGGCGTTCTTCGATGAGATGGGAGAAGGCGTCGTCCAGCACGAACTCGATCTCGACCTCCGGATAACGCTGGGCGAAGGCCACGGCGGTCGGCACGACGAATTGCGCGGCGAAATGGATCGAGGCACTGATGCGGAACAGGCCGGCGATGCGCTGCCCCTCGCGCTGGGCCTGCGAGCGGGCATCGTCGATGTCCTTCAGGGCCGCGCGCAACCGCTCGCGCAGGAGCATCCCGGTCGGCGTCGTCTGCAGGCGACGCGTGGTGCGCCGGATGAGCTCGACGCCCAATTCCGCCTCGAGTGTAGCGATCGCCCGGCTTACCGCCTGCAGCGAGCGGTTGAGATGATGTGCCGCTGCCGTCAGGCTGCCGCGCTCGACCGTTTCGACAAAGGCTTCATATTGCTCAAGGCTCGCCATATTATCACGAATAAAGGAATAATTATTCAAGAATAATAGCAATTATCACCTTAATCGGATGGATGCAAACTGCGACCCGATTTTCTCATTGGGAAAGAGCATCATGCCCTCCACCTCGACCGCCGGAATGGCGCAGGCGCCCGCCGAACCGGTTGACGGCCTGTCCGCCGGCCTGACCCTGCTGTTCGCGTCTGCTGTCGCCATCGTCGTTCTCGGCCTGTTTGCCTCGCAGCCTCTCATCGGCCTGATCGGCCCGGCCTTCGGCCTCGATGCCGCCGAAGCCGGGCTCGTCACCACGCTCACCTTGCTGGGGTATGCCAGCGGCCTGTTTCTGTTGGTGCCGCTCACCGACATCGTCGAGAACCGGGCGCTGATCGTGGCGACCCTGGCCGTCGACGTGCTGGCCCTGGCTGCGGTCGCCTGCGCGCCGACGCCGGCTCTTTTCCTCGGCGCCTGCTATGTCGCGGGGCTGACGGCGAGCGCCATCCAGATGCTGGTGCCTGCGGCGGCGCAATTGAGCCCGGCGAGCCAGCGCGGCCGGGTGGTCGGCAATGTGATGAGTGGCTTGATGTTCGGCATCCTGGTCTCGCGACCGTCCGCCAGCCTCGTGGCGGAGATCGCGGGCTGGCGCTGGTTCTATGGCGGCCTTGCCATCCTGGTGGCCCTGCTGGCGGCGAGCCTGGCCTTCATCATCCCTCAGCGCCGGCCGGCCGGTGGCGTCGGCTATCTCGGCCTTATAGGCTCATTGTGGACGATCCTGCGACAGGAACCGGTGCTGCAGCGGCGGGCGCTTTATCAGGCTTTGTGCATGGGGGCGTTCGGCGTGTTCTGGACCTCGGTGGCGTTGCGCCTTGCCGAGGCGCCCTTCGGGCTTGGCCAGACGGGGATAGCCCTGTTTGCGCTGGCGGGTGCGGCCGGTGCCGTGGTGGCGCCGCTGGCCGGACGGGCCGGGGACCGGGGCCGGACGCGCTGCGCCACTCTGCTCGCTCATTGCGCCGTGATCTGCGCCATGGCCTTGGCCGAGATCGGCGGCGATCTGATGACCCGCAGTGCATCGCCGCCTTCGTCGCCCGTCGCCCTGGCGGTGCTGGCCACCGCCGCCATCCTGCTCGACCTCGGCGTCGTCTGCGACCAGACTCTGGGGCGCCGCGCCATCAACCTGCTGCAGCCGGAGGCGCGCGGGCGCATCAACGGCCTGTTCACCGGCCTGTTTTTCATCGGCACGTCGGTGGGATCGGGTCTGTCGGGCGTGGCCTGGATCGCGGCCGGCTGGCCCGGCATCTGCGCGGTAGGCGCGGCTTTCGGTCTTGCGGCCCTGGCGACCTTTCTCACCGAGAGGGCCGGAGCCCGGGCGCCCTGAGACTATCCTCGGGCTCACAACTTCCGGAGCGAAACCTGCTCGATGTCGTGGCTGTCTCCCTTGCGCAGGATCAGATCGGCGCGCGGGCGGGTCGGCAGGATGTTCTCGATCAAATTGGGCTGGTTGATACGGCTCCACAGGCCAAGTGCCGTCTCCAGGGCTTCGGCCTCGGTCAGGTCGGCATATTTGTGGAAGAAGGAGAGCGGGTTGCGGAAGGCCGTCTCGCGCAGGGTCATGAAACGCTCGACATACCAGCGCCTGAGCAGCGGTACCTCGGCGTCGAGGTAGACGGCGAAGTCAAAGAAGTCGGAGGTGAAGGGGATCGCCTTGCCGTCGCGGGGAAGGCGAGCCGGCTGCAAGACGTTGAGCCCTTCGACGATCAGGATGTCGGGCTGGTCCACCGTGACGATCTCGCCCGGCACCACGTCGTAGACGAGATGGGAATAGACCGGCGCCGTGACCTTGCCCTGGCCCGCCTTGATGTCGGCCAAGAAGCGCAGGAGGCGCTGGGTGTCGTAGCTTTCCGGAAAGCCCTTGCGCTCCATCAGCCCGTGCTCGCGCAGGAAGGCATTCGGAAACAGGAATCCGTCGGTGGTGATCAGGTCGACCTTCGGCGTGTTCGGCCAGCGCGTCAGCAATTGGCGTAGCACGCGGGCGGTGGTCGATTTGCCGACCGCGACCGAGCCTGCCACGCCGATCAGATAGGGCACCTTGCCGTCGCGGGTGCCGAGAAAGCGCTGGGTTGCGCGATGCAGGCCCTGCGTCGCCGCGACATAAAGTGAGAGCAGGCGCGATAGTGGCAGGTAGATTTCCTCGACGTCGGTCAGCGAGACCGGGTCGTTGAGGGCGCGCAGGCGGTCGAGCTCGGCCGCCGTCAAGGTCATGGGTGTGTCGGCCCTCAGCTTGGCCCACTCGCTGCGAGTGAATACCGAATAGGGGGAGACCGGCGACTTCACGAGTTGATCCATGGCGTTTGCCTGCCCCCTCAATTGATTGGCGTCACTTCGGACGGGCCGCTTTTTCGGCAAGGCCTGATTGCCCGGTGCGCCGCTCGAGTTCCTGCAGGACCAACGCCAGCGGGATGTCGCGTGCCTTGAGGCCAACGAGCAGATGATAGAGCACGTCTGCGGCCTCCGAGACGATCGGGCCTTCATCGCCTTCGGTGAGGGCGATTACGAACTCCACTGCCTCCTCTCCGAACTTCTTGGCGGCACGCGGCGGCCCGCCCGCCAGCAGCTTGGCCGTCCAGGACTGCTCCGGCGGCGCCTTGGCGCGCTCCGCCACCCGGGCTTCGAGATCGTTCAGCGAAAAGCTCATGCCGCAATAGCGTTTTGCGATCTGGTTAGATCGCAAAACGCGTCTCCTTATTTTGAGTCATGTTGGGAATGCGATCGTCTCCGATCGAATTCCCCACTTGTCCATCAAGGCGCATCGGCAGGCCCGCCTTGGCCATATAGGTCTTGGCCTCGCGGATCGAGAAGGTACCGAAATGGAAGATCGAGGCGGCGAGGACCGCGCTGGCATGGCCGTCGCGCACACCCTCGACCAGATGTTCGAGCGTTCCCACACCGCCCGAGGCGATCACCGGCACGCCGACCCTGTCGGCGACGGCGCGGGTGAGATCGAGATCGAAGCCGATCTTGGTGCCGTCGCGGTCCATGGAGGTGAGCAGCAATTCGCCGGCGCCCAGCCGCACCACGTCCTCGGCAAAGGCGATGGCGTCAATGCCGGTCGGGCGGCGCCCGCCATGGGTGAAGATCTCCCAGCGGGGCGCCTCGCCTTCGGCAGAAACTCTTTTGGCGTCGATGGCGACGACGATGCATTGCTGGCCGAACTTCTCGGCCGCGCGGGCGACGAATTGCCTGTCGGCCACGGCCGCCGAATTGATCGAGACCTTGTCGGCACCGGCGAGCAGGAGCTGGCGGATATCCTCGACCGCGCGCACGCCGCCGCCGACGGTGAGCGGCATGAAGCAGGCCTCGGCGGTCCTGCTGATCACATCGAGCAGCAGGCCGCGGTTCTCATGGGTGGCGGCGATGTCGAGGAAGCACAATTCGTCGGCGCCGGCGGCGTCATAGGCACGCGCGCTCTCGACCGGATCGCCGGCATCAATGAGATCGACGAAATTCACGCCCTTGACGACACGGCCGTCCTTGACGTCGAGGCAGGGGATCACGCGGGCTTTGAGCATCGACCTTCTTGACCGGGACTGCGGGCCGTTGCCGGCACCATGACAGAATTATAGAGGAAAATCACGTGCTTCGCTGGCACGTCAGGCCACCCTGCTCAGCAAAGCGAGGGCTTCCTGCGGGTCCAGGCGGTGGTCATAGAGGGCGCGCCCGGCGATGGCGCCTTCCAGCAGGGCGGCATCGGGCTGGACCAGGCGTTCGACATCGGCAATGGAGGCAAGACCGCCCGAGGCGATCACCGGGATCGAGACTGCCCGGGCCAGAGCCAGGGTGCCGTCCCAGTCGATGCCCTTGAGCATGCCGTCCCGGGCGATGTTGGTGTAGATGATGGCTGATACACCCGCATCCTCGAAACGCTTGGCGATTTCCTCGGCGGTCACTGTGGAGACCTCGGCCCAACCCTCGACCGCGACGAGGCCGTCGCGTGCGTCGAGGCCCACGGCGATCTGCCCCGGAAAGGCCTTGGCGGCTTCCTTGACGAAGGTGGGATCGCGTACGGCAGCCGTGCCGATGATCACGCGCGCGATGCCCTTGTCGAGCCAGGCGGCCACCGTGCGCATGTCGCGGATGCCGCCGCCGAGTTGCACCTTCATGGTGCAGGCGGCGAGGATGCGCTCCACGGYGGCCGAGTTCATCGGCTTGCCGGCGAAGGCACCGTCGAGGTCGACGACGTGGAGATGGGAAAAGCCCATGTCCTCGAAGGCGATCGCCTGTTCGGCCGGATCGTCGTTGAAGACGGTGACCTGGGCCATGTCGCCCTGGATGAGGCGCACGCAGCGCCCTTCCTTGAGATCGATTGCGGGAAAGAGGATCACGGGCGCCACCGCAGGAAGTTGGCGATCAAAGCCAGGCCGAGAGCCTGGCTCTTCTCGGGATGAAACTGGGTTCCCACCATGTTGGCGCGGCCGACCATGGCCGTGACCGGGCCGCCATAATCGGCCTCGGCGATCACATTGGCCGGATCGGCTGCCGCCAGATGATAGGAATGGACGAAATAGGCGTGCAGGCCGGAAGGACCGGTCGGGATGCCGGCGAGGAGCGCATGCTCCCGCCGGACCGACAGCGTGTTCCAGCCCATATGCGGCACTTTGAGGATTGGATTTGCAGGCTGGATGGCTTTGACGTCGCCGCCGATCCAGCCAAGGCCCTGCGTGGTCTCGAATTCGAGCCCGCGCTCGGCCATCAACTGCATGCCGACGCAGATGCCGAGGAACGGGCGGCCCTTGACGGTGACGGCATGGCCGAGAGCCTCGATCATGCCGGATACGGCGATGAGCCCGCGCTTGCAGTCGGCATAAGCGCCCACGCCCGGCAACACGACATGATCGGCGCTGGCAACCCGTTCGGGATCATTGGTCACCTCGATGGTGGCGGCCAGCCCGGCTTCGCTCGCGGCGCGCTCGAAGGCCTTGCGGGCCGAGTGCAGATTGCCCGAGCCATAGTCGATGATGGTTGCGATCAAGGCTTTGTTCCATACGGTTCGGGAAAGACGCCGAGCACGCCCGGCGAACCGCTGCTCTGGCCAAGGGCTGATGACCAGGGGCCGGGGAATTCATGGCCAGGCAGCACCTGGCCTGATGCTGGCGGGTTCGGGGAGGCGATGGACCGTCCCTCGAAATGGCGTTGTTCGGCCTCGTCGAGGCTCTGGCCGGATGCGATGCCGGCAAAGCGCCAGCCCTGCCGGCGCATGGTCCAACTGCGCAGGGCATTCGCTTCAAGGGCGAAGCACAGGCTGACCAGCAGCGAGACGATCCCGGCTGCGCGCTGGTCCAGCGACAGCATCGTTGTCAGCACGGCGAGCGCCACCTGCAGCGCCAGCCAGGCCAGGAACACCAGCCACATCTTGCGCCACAACAGCCAGACCGGCGTGACGAGGAAGGCGCCGAGGCTGAAACCATCCTTGACGAAGACGGATTTGTCGGCCGCCGCCAGCGTGCCGGGAGCGGTCTTGGCAGGCTCGAACACGAACCAGCTCGGCATCGTCTCAGCCTCCGAGCTTGCCCTTGGTGGTCGGCAATTGGCCTTCCAGGCGTGGGTCAATGGCAATAGCCGACTTCAGGGCTCGAGCGAGCGCCTTGAAGCAGCTTTCGGCGATGTGATGGGCATTGCTGCCATAGAGCGTTTCGACATGCAGCGTGATGCCGGCATTCATGGCGAAGGCCTGGAACCATTCGCGCACCAGTTCGGTATCGAAGGTGCCGATCTTCTCGCGCGGGAAATCGACCTTGAACACCAGGAAGGGGCGGCCAGATATGTCGATGGCGGCGCGCGTCAGCGTCTCGTCCATCGGCAGATAGGCATCGGCATAACGCGTGACGCCCTTCAGGTCGCCCAGCGCCTTGCGGATGGCCTGCCCCAGGGCAATGCCGGTATCCTCGACGGCATGGTGGTCGTCGATATGCAGATCGCCCTTGGTACGCACGCTGATGTCGATCAGCGAATGGCGGGCGAGCTGGTCGAGCATATGGTCGAAGAAGCCGACACCGGTGGCGATGTCGTGCTTGCCGGTGCCGTCGAGTTCGACGGTTGCGGACACCGACGTTTCATTGGTGACGCGCTCGATCGACGCGTTGCGCATGGCTGACCCCGCTAGAACCTTGTGCCGAAAGACGGTGGCGACCTTCGGCATGGGCGATACAACGACTAAGCAGAGTTTCCCGATGAGAGCCATGAATGGGCCTCGGGGAATTTGCTCAAAGCGTTTTGCGATTTAGCGGAATCGCCAAGAATCGCAAAGACGCGTCTAACTAAAGAGTGAGAGCAAACAAGCGTTTTCGTCTAAACGCGCTTTGCTCCAGGGACATGGCTGGATTCGATCGCCGAGCCGTGACCATAACCCCTAAGGGGCAGCCTTATAGCGGGGTGGCGGGTGCGGGGAAAGCCCGTATTGTGCGGTGCATTCACGCAGAAAGGTGCTCTGCGATACAGCGCGTCCATGGCATCATGTTTATCTGGGGTTTAGGAACCGGGCGCGAGAGTGTTTTGCGATTTGACGGAATTCGGCAAGAATCGCAACGACGCGCCGAAACAGGGGGCTGGAGCAAACAAGCGTTTCCGTCGAGACGCGCTTTGCTCCGGGGCCCGTTGAGGAGGATGGGGCATGGGCCGCCGCGCAGAGTTTGCAGTTTCGAGGAGAGCCTTGATGATCCTCGGCTTGCTGGCCGCCTTGCCATGGCAGGCCCAGGCCGCGTCGAAGTCCAAATCAGCCGATGCCAAGCCGGTTGATGCCAAGGCCGAGAAGGCAAAATCTCCCCCGAACGCCATTTCGCAGGCCTCCGCCCGTTTCGGCTTCGACCTGCTCGTCACGCTCGGCAAGACAGCAGCGAGCGAGCCCAATCTCGTGGTCTCCCCGGCCAGCCTGGCTGCCGCCTTCTCGCTGCTCGATCTCGGTGCCAGCCCGAAGCTGCATGCTGCGCTGCTCAAGACGCTGCGTCTCGAGGGCAAGGCCGGCGATTTCACGAAACTGCGGCAGGTCCTGTCGCCCCTGATCGCGGGCGGCAAACCCGACAGCCCGCTGACCGGCATCGGCGCTGTCTATTTCGACCGGGAGGCCGATCCCAAGCCGGCCGCCGTGACGAAGTTGAAGCAGGCGGGTGCGATGGTCGAGGTTACCGATCTCGCCAGCTCGGCGACGCGCGACGCCATCAATGCCCTGGTCAAGGAGCGCACGCGCGGGCTCATCCCCAGCCTCATCGACAATCCCCTGCACAAGGGCGGCCTCGTCCTGCTCAACGCCCTTCATTTCAAGGACGAGTGGCGCATGGCCTTCGATCCCGCCCAGACCGGCGAGGCCGATTTCCACCGGGCCGAGGGCGGCGCGGCCAAGGTGGCGATGATGCATTCCGGCTCGGCGCCCCGGCTCGCCCGCCAGGACGGACGCTTCGTCGGTGTTTCCCTGCCCTACCGCACCAAGGGCTATGCGCTGATTCTGATCACCACCACCGACAAGCCGGCCGGCCTCGCGGATTTCTCGGAAGTCTCGAGCTGGTTGACGGGTGATGGCTTCACGGAGATAGCCGGTACCGTCGCCCTGCCGCGCCTCGCCATCAAGGCTGGTGGTGACTTGAGGGCAAGCCTGGACAGCCTCGGGCTCGATCCGGCCGCCGGAGCGCCGGATGCGCTGCGTCAGTTCTCGGCCAAGCCGCAGAAGATCGACGAGATCATCCAGAAGGTTGTGATCGCCGTCGACGAGAAGGGCACGGAGGCGGCAGCGGCCACCGCCATCACCTCCCGCAGCCTTGCCGACAAACCGGAACTCTCCTTCGTCGCCGACAAGCCTTTCCTGTTCGCCTTGCGCGACGAGGCCAGCGGCCAGACCTTGATTGCCGGCTATGTCGGCGACGCGTCCAAGGCACAATAGGGCGCGCGCCAGCGCGCCTCTTTTTTTGTCGTGATCCCCTCGGCTTCTGTTGCGACGCGGCGTTGAGCGCTATCTAACTAGCAGTCCTTTTCGATACGCCCTGGAATTCCGAGGAACTGCCTGATGAAGCTCAATGTTGCCGTGCAGATGGATCCGATCGAGCGCATCAACATCAAGGGGGATTCCACTTTCGCCCTGATGCTGGAGGCACAGGCGCGCGGCCATTCGCTCGCCGTCTACACGCCCGATACGCTGTCCCAGCGGGATGGCATCGTCTCTGCGCAGGTCAGGCCTGTCACCGTGCAGGATGTCGAGGGCGACCACGTCACGGCCGGCGCCGAGAGCCGCACCGATCTCTCCGGCTTCGACGTGGTGCTGCTGCGCCAGGATCCGCCCTTCGACATGGCCTATGTCACCACCACCCACATGCTCGAGCGCATCCATCCCAAGACGCTGGTGGTGAACGACCCCTTCCACGTGCGCAACGCGCCCGAGAAGATCCTGGTCACCGAGTTTCCGGACCTGATGCCGGCGACGCTGATCACCCGCGACCGAGCCGAGATCGAGGCCTTCCGGGCCGAGCATGGCGACGTGGTGATGAAGCCGCTTTACGGCAATGGCGGTGCGGCCGTGTTCAAGGTGGCGCGGCAGGACCCGAATTTCGGCTCGCTCTACGATCTCTTCGCCTCGCTGTCGCGTGAGCCCTGGGTGGTGCAGCACTTCCTACCCAAGGTCTCCGAGGGCGACAAGCGCATCATCCTGGTCGACGGGGTCGCGGCGGGCGCCGTCAACCGGGTGCCGCAGCCGGGCGACATCCGTTCCAACATGGTGCGTGGCGGTGCGGCCAAGCCGACGGACCTGTCTCCGCGCGAACTCGAGATTTGCGAGCGAATCGGGCCGACCCTGCGTGACAAGGGGTTGCTGTTCACAGGTATCGATGTGATCGACGGTCATCTTACCGAGATCAACGTGACTTCGCCGACGGGCTTGCGGGCGATCAAGCGGCTCGGTGGCCCGGATCTGGCTGCCCAGATCTGGGATGCGATCGAGGAAAAACGGCGCTGAGTGCCTTCTGGGTGCATTTCTGTGCGCCTTCCGTAGGGAAAGTTGCACTTTGCGGTAGCGCCTTTGGGCAAATCATGCCCTAATATTCCACGCTTGTTTCGACCAGCAAATAACTGTGTCCGATGCATCGTGATCCAGGAGGAATGCACGCCGATGTCTGATCTGGCTACCTACGTCGCTGATATCAAGAAATACACGTCCAGTGTGAACGAAGCCGCTGCTGCCGGCATCGTGAAGCATCTTGGCATTGCTCTGCGTAATCGCGACTCTTCGCTCGTTGCTGGCAAGGATCCCACCGAACTTGCCCGCGTTCGTGACAGCTTCCTGAAGAAGAAGCTCGCTCTGACGGATGCCGACGACAAGCTTGATGCAGCGGTTGCCGCGGTGATCGAGAAGCTCAAGGCGGACCATTCGAAATCGCGCGTGACGGTCTATTATCTCCTCGCCGAGCACTACAAGAAGCTCGACCTCTTTGTGAAATCCGCCTGATTCTTGCTTCGGCGCGTCCGCCGCGCCGCCCGCTTGGGTAACTTTATGATACAGAAAAGCCCCGTGGAATTGCCGCGGGGTTTTTCGTTGGCGCTTCCTGATACAAAAATTACAAACGCCACGAAAATGTCAGATTCCGATTGCCGAAAACGCATAAAAAGGCTTCCATACGCGCCAACTGGGCAAGGGGCGTAACGTCGAGTATGGTTTGGAGCTAGATGAGGCCGGAAATGGCCGGACGGGAGGCGCATCGCAACCAGGATATGCATCCCTGGTGAGCGGAGCGACGCTGCAGAAAGCCATTCGTTGCCTCACCGCCTTTGGTGGCGCTGCGGCTTTGGCCGATGAGCAGGTCGTTTCAGTCATGGGCCTTGCCTGTGGCGGGCGTAACAAGCCGGAAGGCTTGCGTCCTCGAACTTCTTCTCCTCGGCTCGAAACGCCCTTGTCTGGCCAGAAACCATAAGGACGGCACGCCCTGAATGCCCGTTCGGCGTTTGCGTTCGCTCGGAAGCGGACGGAACAATGCACCATGACAGTGGGGAACAAATGTCAAAACTGCTGAAGACAGGCCTTCTGGCGGCCGGCTTTGCCGCGTTGCTGGGAACGACGGCAATGGCCGCGACCAAGACGCTGGTCTATTGCTCGGAGGGAAGCCCCGAGAACTTCACCCCGGCCTTGAACACCACCGGCACTTCGCTCGATGCCGCCCGACCGGTCTACAACCAGCTCGTGGAATTTACGCCCGGCACCACCGATCTCCGGCCCGGCCTTGCCGAGAAGTGGGATGTCTCCAAGGACGGCACCGAGATCGTCTTCCACCTGCGCAAGGGCGTGAAGTTCCACTCCTGGAAGGGCTTCAAGCCGACGCGGGATTTCAACGCCGATGACGTTCTGTTCTCCTTCAACCGGCAGTGGAAGGATGACAACCCCTATCACAAGGTTTCGGGCGGCGCTTACGACTACTTCAACGACATGGCGATGCCGGAGTTGTTGAAAACGATCGAGAAGGTCGACGACTATACGGTCAAGATGACGCTGACCAAACCGAACGCGCCCTTCATGGCCAATCTCGGCATGGACTTCGCGACCATCCAGTCGGCCGAATATGCCGACTACCTGCTCAAGGCCGGCACGCCCGAGAAGTTTGACCAGGAGCCAGTCGGTACCGGCGCGTTCCAGTTCGTCGCCTATCAGAAGGACGCGGTCATCCGCTACAAGGCCTTCCCCCAATATTGGGGCACCAAGGTCAAGATCGACCAGCTTGTCTACGCGATCACGCCGGATGCCGCCGCCCGCTATGCCAAGCTGCAGAAGAACGAATGCCAGGTGATGGTCGGCCCCAACCCGTCCGACCTCAAGGCGATGGAGGCCAACAAGGACATCAAGGTCCTGACCAATGAAGGCCTGAACGACATGTACTTCTCCTTCAACACGGAGAAGCCCCCGCTGGACAAGAAGGAAGTGCGTCTGGCTCTGGCCAAGGCGATCAACCTGAAGGCCATCCTCTCGGACGTCTATGAAGGCAGCGGCAAGCCCTCGACCACGCTGATCCCCTCCTTCATGCTGGGCTACAACGACAAGATCCCCGAATATGGCTATGACCCCGAGGCTTCCAAGAAGCTGCTGGCCGATGCCGGGGTGAAGACCCCGATCGATATCGACCTGTGGTACATGCCGGTCTACCGGCCCTATAATCCCAACGGCAAGCGCATGGGCGAGCTGATGCAGGCCGATCTCGCCAAGATCGGCGTCAACGCCAAGCTCGTCACCTATGAATGGGGTGATTACCGCAAGCGCCTCCAGAACGCCGAAGCCTCGCTGCCTCAGATGGGCTGGACCGGCGACAATGGCGATCCCGACAATTTCTTCTTCCTGTTCGCCTGCGATATCGAGAAGAAGAAGCCCGTCTCGCAGAACTATCCGCGCTGGTGCAACAAGGATCACCAGGAACGCCTGGAGAAGGCCCGCGCCAGCTTCGACAAGGCCGAGCGCACCAAGCTCTACCAGGAGATGCTGCAGATCGCCCATGACGAAGTTCCGTATCTGAACATCGCCCATACGGTGGTCTACACGCCCGTTCGCAAGAATGTCGAAGGCTTCAAGCCCTCGCCGCTCGGCCGCTTCGAATTCTTCGATACCGACTTGAAGAAGTAATCGCACTCTCAGGCTGCCAGGTCTTCATCGGCCCGGCAGCCTTTTTGTATCCTGTTTTCTACTGCTGACCCGCGAGCGCCCATGCTGACCTTCCTGCTCAAGCGTGTCGCCATGACCATTCCGACCTTCATCGCGTTGGTCGCTCTGGCGTTCTTCGCCATTCGAATGGTTCCAGGCGACCCGGTCGAAGTGCGTGTGGGCGAAAGAGGTATTTCGCCCGAGCGCCTAGCCGAATTTCGTCATCAACTCGGTCTCGACCAACCTGTCTATGAGCAGTTCGGCCGTTATCTGTGGAAGCTCCTGCACGGCGATTTCGGTACCTCCCTCGTCACCCAGAGGCCGGTGCTGACTGAGTTCTTCACGCTCTTTCCCGCCACGGTGGAACTGGCCGTCGCGGCCATGATTTTCGCCGTCTGCCTCGGCATTCCCTTCGGCATCCTCGCTGCTCTCCAGCGTGGCAAGTTCGCCGACTACATCGCCACCGCCCTTGCCGTGCTCGGCAATTCCATGCCGATCTTCTGGTTCGGCATCCTTCTGATCCTGTTGGTTTCCCTCAAGCTCGATCTGACGCCGGTCGGCGGGCGCATCGACACGATGTTCTATTTCGATGAGGAAACCACTACCGGCTTCATGATCTGGGATGCCTTCTGGTCCGACCAGGAGGGGGCCGTCTGGTCGGCGCTGCAGCATCTCATCCTGCCTGCCATCGTGCTCGGCACCATCCCGCTGGCGGTGATCATGCGCATCACGCGCTCGGCCATGCTGGAAGTGCTGAACGAGGATTATGTCCGTACGGCCAGGGCCAAGGGGCTGTCGCCCCTGCGGGTGATCGGCCTGCATGCCCTGCGCAATGCCATGATCCCGATCGTCACCGTGGTCGGCCTGATGATCGGCATGCTGTTCGCCGGCGCGGTGCAGACGGAATCGGTGTTCTCCTGGCCCGGTGTCGGCAAGTGGCTGATCGATTCCTTCTCGCGTCGCGATTATCCGGCGCTCCAGGGCGGCATCCTGATCATCGCCATCCTCGTCACCTTCATCAATCTCTTCGTGGACCTGCTCTACGGCATCATCAATCCGAGGATTCGCCATGGCCGCTGATACGCATGCTTCGGCCGTGGTCCGCTCGGCCAAGCCGCCCTCGGCCGTCGCCGAGATCTGGGACTCTCTCAAGCACAACAAGGGCGCCGTCGCGGGCCTCGTCATCCTGGTTCTGGTGGTACTGGTTGCTGTCTTCGCCGATTTCCTGGCGCCCTACGCACCCTACAATGCACCCGGCTGGCCGGACGCCGGCCATCCCGGCCATGTCGGCCAGCCACCTGCCTGGGTCGAGGGCGGCAGCTGGGATTTCATCCTTGGCACCGACAAGACCGGCGGCCGTGACGTGCTGTCCCGCCTGATCTACGGCGCACGCTACTCGCTCGGTATCGGCCTGACCGTGATGCTGGTCTCGATGCTGCTCGGCGTGGTGCTCGGGCTCATCGCGGCCTATCTGGGCGGCTGGTTCGATTTCGTCCTGATGCGGCTGATGGACATGATCATGTCGATCCCGGATCTGGTGCTCTCCATGGTGATCGTCGCCATTCTGCAGCCGGGACTGGGACCGACGGTCGCGGCCATCACCATCGTGTTCCTGCCGCGTTACGTACGCATCGTCAGAGCGGCCGCCCTCGGCGAATTGTCGAAGGACTATGTCACGGCCGCCACGGTCGTCGGGGTCAAGCCACCCCGATTGCTGTTCCGCACCATCCTGCCCAATTGCATGGCGCCGCTGATCGTGCAGGCGACATTGGGCGTCTCCGATGCTATTCTGCAGGCAGCGGCACTGGGCTTTCTCGGCATGGGCGCACAACCCCCGATACCCGAATGGGGCGCCATGCTTTCCGACGTGCGTCAGGACATCCAGAGCGCACCCTGGCTCGCTATCGCGCCGGGCGTGTGCATTCTGATCACCGTGGTCGCCATCAATTTGTTCGGCGACGGCCTGCGCGATGCGCTCGATCCCAAGTTGAAGCGAGGCTAGACATGGCGCTGCTCGAAATCTCCAATCTCGCGGTCGAATTCCAGGTCAAGCACGGCTTCTTCCGGGCGGTCGACAGCGTCTCGCTCTCGATCGACCCCGGCGAGATCGTTTCCATCGTCGGTGAGTCGGGATCTGGCAAGTCGGTGGCCATGCTGGCGTTGATGGGGCTCCTGCCGAAGACGGCCCGCATCACCGCCGACAAGCTGGCTTTCAACGGCCTGGATCTGCAGAAGATCTCAGCGCGCGAACGGCGCAAGATCATCGGCCGCGACATGGCGATGATCTTCCAGGAGCCAATGACCTCGCTCAATCCGTGCTTCACGGTGGGCTTCCAGCTCGCCGAAGCCATTCGCGCCCATCTGCCGATGTCCCGGCGCGAGGCGCAGGAACGGTCGGTGGAATTGCTGAAGGACGTCGGCATCACCGATCCTGCGCGCCGCTTATCGGCCTTTCCGCATCAGATGTCGGGGGGCATGAGCCAGCGCGTGATGATCGCCATGGCGATTTCCTGCAATCCTAAGCTCCTGATCGCGGACGAGCCGACCACGGCGCTCGATGTGACCATTCAGGCCCAGATCCTCGACCTCCTGGTCAAGCTGCGCGACGAGCGTGGCATGGCGGTGGTGCTGATCACCCACGATATGGGCGTGGTTGCCGAGACGGCCGAGCGCGTGATCGTGCAATATGCCGGCCAGCAGGTCGAGAGGGCCAAGACCGCCGCCTTGTTCCATACGCCGCGCCATCCTTATACGTCTGCCCTGCTGGCCGCCCTGCCCGAGCGGGCGACGTCGCAGATGCTGCCGTCCATTCCCGGCGTCGTGCCGGGGCAGTATGACCGCCCGCGCGGCTGCCTGTTCTCGCCGCGCTGTTCCTATGTCACCGATGAATGCCGTGCGGCACCGCCGAAGCGAGCCGGCATCGAATATAACGAGGCCCTGTGCATCCACCCGCTGACTGGTGGCAAGACGGCCCGCATGGAGGCCGTATCGTGACAGTTCTCGTCGACGCACGGGATCTCGTGCGCTCCTATGAAGTCAAGCGCGGCATGTTCGGCGGCAAGGCCACCGTGAAGGCGCTCGCCGGCGTGAGCTTCACGCTCGATGCCGGCAAGACGCTGGCGGTGGTGGGCGAATCGGGCTGCGGCAAGTCGACTCTCGCGCGCCTCCTCACCATGATCGAGCAGCCCAGCGCCGGTTCGCTGACCATTGGCGGCATCGATGTGAAGCTCGCGACGGCGGCACAGCGCAAAACCTTGCGTCGCGAAATCCAGATCGTGTTCCAGAACCCCTTCGGCTCTCTCAATCCGCGCCAGACTATCGCGCAGGCGCTGGAGGAGCCCCTGCTCGTCAACACCAAGTTGAGCTCGGGAGAACGGCGCGAGGCCGCCATTGCCATGATGAAGCGGGTGGGCCTTCGTCCCGAGCAGGCGATGCGCTATCCGCACATGTTTTCCGGTGGCCAGCGTCAGCGCATCGCCATCGCCAGGGCCCTGATGCTCAGGCCGAAGATCCTGGTGCTGGACGAACCGGTCTCCGCGCTGGACGTCTCGGTGCGCGCGCAAGTACTCAACCTGCTTGCCGAGCTGCAGCAGGAGTTCAAGCTCGCTTACATCTTCATCAGCCATGATCTGTCGGTGGTGCGCCACATCGCCGACGACGTGATGGTGATGTATCTGGGGCGGGCGGTCGAGATGGGCACGCGCGAGGCCCTGTTCTCGGCGCCGCAGCACCCCTACACGAGAGCACTGATGTCGGCGACGCCGCAGGCCGATCCCGACCGCAAGCGCGAGCGCATCGTCTTGCAGGGCGAACTGCCATCGCCCTTCTCTCCGCCGGCTGGCTGCGCCTTCAATCCGCGCTGCCCGATCGTCAAGCCCCATTGCCGGGACGAGCGCCCGCTCCTCGAACTGAAGCACGAGCGCATGGTCGCCTGTTTCGAGGTTTGAGGGGTGACACGCCTCGCCCCCTACTTGCCTTGATTGAAGAAGAAATCCTCGCCCGGCAGCGAGCCGTAGGTGAAGGGCTCCTGCTGGCGATCCGTTGCTTTCATCACGTCGTCGCGCACCAGGCGGAAAAGCTTGCCGATCTCGACATTGGGCTTGCGCAGATTGGTGTCGAGCGCGGTGACGAAGGGTGAGTTGCCGCTATCGCCGTCCAGTGCCACCTGGCCGGCCTTGGCGGCGTAGACCACCAGGGACGCCCCATCTGGCTCGACCCGGCTGAGGCCGCGCGTGACCGAGCGGGTCGCGGTCTTCTTGGTCATGGCGCCCTCGAAGGGATTGTTGCGGCAGGCATCGAGAATGACCAGTCGCAACGACTTGGCCCCTTCGCCGGCCGCCATCACCCGATCGAGCGGAACGGCCTCGAACAGAATGTCGCGATCGCTCTTCAGCTTGGCATCGACTGGAATGAGGTAGTTGACGTTGTCGACCTCCATGCCGTGGCCGGCATAGTAGACCACCGCCCAATCGGCCTGCGACGCCTTGTCCGAAAATTCCTGCAGGGCTCGGTTGAAGCCCTGATTGTCGAGGTCCTCCAATAGCGTCACATCGGTGAAGCCTATGCTGCGGAAGGTCTCCGCCAACCTGGCCGCATCACGCTTGGGATTGGGCAGGGGGCTGGTGCCGGTATAGGCGCCATTGCCGATGATGAGGGCGATGCGCTTGCCCATCGCCGCGGGGGCTTGCGCGAGCTTCTGCGTGCTGGGTGTGCCTTGCCCCGAAGCATTTGGGTCCGAAGCAGGCGGATTGTTCGTTCCGAATTTCTGGATCACCGCCTGCTTGGCTTTTTCGAGACCGGAGGCGGCCAGCGGATTGGTCGGAAACTGGTGCAGCATCGCCAGATAGTCGGTGGCGGCCAGATCGGGCTGGCCGGAGGCGAGATAGGCATCGCCGCGCTGGCGCAGGATGAAGCTCTTGCGTCCCAGATCGATGGCCTTGGTATAGTCCGCGATGGCCGCGTCGTAATTCTGCTTGACCGCATTGGCGAGCCCGCGGGCGTGGAAGGCCTCGGGGGATTGCGGTGTGCTCGACAGAAAGCGCGTCGCGTCGGCAATGGCGCCATCCGGGTCGTTGCCATAGGCCTTGGCCATGGCGCGATACATCAGGCTATAGGCGTTCTTGGCTGGATCGGCCGCCAAATCATTGCTCGCCAGATCGATGGCTCGGCTCAGGTCCGCCGTGGCCTCGTCCTTGCGGCCGAGTTCGAGCAGGGCGACGCCACGATTGAGGTAATCGGGGGTGACGGCTTTGCCGCCGGCAACCACAGAGGTGATGTTGTCGACGCTTTCTTGCAGGCGGCCGAGCTTGAGGGCGGCGGAAGCGCGATAGCTCAGGAGTTCGGTCCGGGCGGGCTTCAGGCGCAAGGCCTGGTCGAAATCGGCGATGGCCTGGGCATTGTCGCCCTTGGCGAAACGGGCATAGCCGCGTCCGGAGAAGGGAAGGTCGTCGTCCTGGCGCAGCGCGATGGCTTCGTTGTAGTCGGCGATGGCCTTGTCGTAGTCGCCCTTGAGGTAGAAGCCCCAGCCCCGGTTCGAACGAGTTTCGGCGAGCGTTTGGGGCAGTAGCAGGTCACCCACCACCAGCACGTCGCTGCAGGCCTTGACGATGTCGTCGGCAGCCTTGGCCTGTCCACAGAGCTGGCGATTGGCCCTGAGGTCGGCGGCTTCGGAGAGCGGCGCCTCGGCTGCCGAGCCACTGTCGTCGTCATCCAGTCTCAAGGAACCGAGCATGACCCCGAAAGCGTCATAAGCCTCGAACATCTCCACCATCTGCGTGGTGTCCTTGCCGGTATCGGCGTTCCAGCGGATGATCATGCCCCGTGTCGAGCCGTCGGCACCCTTGATGAAGCGGGCATAGAAACCCAGGCTGTCCTTGGTGCCGAACAGCACGAAATAGGTCGGGTTACGCCCGGCCCGCGCCTTGAACAGCTTGGCCTGGACGATTCGGGTCATCTCCGGTGTGGCCTTCAAAGCCTCGAAGCGCGCCTCGAACGGCATGTCCCCTGCCGAAAAAGCCTGCAGTTCCACGCTCATGTCCCAGCGCGGCGCGTGCAGGCGCAGGCCCGTCGGGGTGTCCTCGCGGTCCGGCAGCAGCGAGGCGGGGTAGTCGATGGTCATGCCCTGGGCGCTGGCGGTCCTGAAGTCGAGCAGGGCTTTCTGCTTGGCCGCCTTGGTGCGGGCGAGCTTGATCAATTCGGGCGAGGGAATGCTGTTTTCCTCGAACGACTTGACGTTCAGGCTTCTCAGATTGTGCGACTGGAAGTTCCGGATCGCGACGAAGGTCGCCTCGTCGAAACTGCCCCAGAGGGGGAAATTGGTGAGGCTGTTATAGCCGGTGTTCCACGACAGGTCGGATTGCAACTGGCGCAGTTGCGTGCCGCTCAATTGATCGCCGATCCGCTTGGCTTTCTCGAAGCGGGAATAGTCGATGATCTGCGCCGCGGCCGGGGTGGTGATGGCCAGCGTCAGCCCGATCAGGGCGGCAATCGTCTTCAAGCGCAACATTGGGGAACCCCGGATCGATATTTTTGGCCAGAACTTCGGCCGGCCAAGTCGCGGCCGGCAAGTCGAAGGACCTGAGTTTGGGCGTATTCCTGCACCATGGAGCTTCTCGCCACAACCGCAAGATGCCGCAGTTCCCTGGAGAACACGGATGATTCACGGCCCGTCCCTCAGCCTGGATTGAAGATGAAGTCCTCGCCGGGCAGGGAGCCATAGGTGAAGGGCTCCTGCTTGCGGTCGGTCGCCTTCATCACGTCGTCGCGCACCAGGCGAAACAGCTTGCCGATCTCCAGGCCCGGCTTCTGCAGGTTGCTGGTCAGGGCGGTGACGAAGGGCGAGTTGCCGCCACTGCCGTCGAGGGCGACCTCGCCGGCCTTGGCAGCGTAGACGACGAGGGTGCCACCATCCGGCTCGACCCGGCTGAGGCCGCGCGAGACGGCACGCGTTGCCGTCTTGCGTGTCATGTTGGCGAGGAAGGGGTTGTTGCGGCAGGCATCGAGAATGACCAGGCGCATGCCCTTGGCGCCCTCGCTGGCGGCCATCACCCGGTCGAGCGGCACGGCTTCGAAGGTGACGTCGCGGTCCGAGGCGAGCTTGGCATCCACGGGCACCAGATAATTGGTGTTGGCGATCTCGATGCCATGACCGGCATAGTAGATCACCGCCCAATCGGCCCCGTCGGCCTGGCTGGCGAAATCCTGCAAGGCGCGGTTGAGGCTGCGGAAATCGGTGTCTTCGGCCAGCGTCACCTCGGCAAAGCCGATCTTGCGCAGGGTGTCGGCGACCTTGGCCGCGTCGTTCCTGGGATTGGGCAGGGCGGCGACATTGGCATAGTTGGAATTGCCGATCACCAGAGCGACCCGGCGGCCGAGCGCGACCTTGGCCTGGGGCGGCAGGGCGGCCAGCGTGGCGGCCTGCGGCGAACCGGCGGCGGCTGGGGAGCCATTGCCTTGCGGCGCGCCGGCAGTCGCCAAAAGCTTGGCCGCCATCGCCTGCTTGGCCTTTTCAAGGCCCACCATCGCCAGGGCGTTACCAGGCGTGAGGTTGAGCTGGGCCTGGTAATCGGCGATCGCCTGTTCGGGCTGGCCGGTCGCCAGATAGACATCGCCGCGCTGGCGCAGGATGAACAACCGCTTGCGCCCCATGCTGATGGCCTGGGAGAAATCGGCGAGCGCTTTGGCGAAATCCTTCCCGGCGACATCGCCGAGCGCGCGCGCATGGAAGGCTTCGCTGGCCTTGGGATCGATGGACAGATATTTGTCCGCATCGGCAATCGCGCCCTCGGCATTGCCATTGAAGGCCCGGGCGAAGGCGCGATAGACCAAATTATAGCTGTCCGTCTCGATCTTCGCGGTGGCGATGGCCTCGGCCTTGGCGAAGTCCGGCCTGCCTTCATCCGCGCGGCCGAGTTCGGCCAGCGCTTCGCCGCGATTCTTGTAGTCGCCGGCGCCGACCTTGTCTCCGCCCCGCTCGATGGTGAAGTTCAGATCGGCCATGGCGTCCGCCGGCCTGCTCAGCCTCAGCAGGGCCGAACCGCGAAAGGCGCGGGTGTCGATGTCATCGGGATTGAGGCGCAGCGATGCATCGTAATCTGCGACAGCCTTCTGGTAGTCTTCCAGGCCGAAATAGCTGTTGCCGCGATTGGTGTAGTCGGCGGCCGTCGGCGTTTTCTTGGCGATGGCCTGGCTGTAATCCGCCACTGCCGCATCATATTTCGACTGGCCGTAGCGCACATGTCCACGCTGTGTGTAATAGCTTGCCTGATTGGGATCGATGGCGATGGCCTGGTCGAGATCGGCAAGGGCCAGATCGGCCTTGTTCTGTCTGTTGTAACCGACGGCGCGATTGAACAGGAGGGTCGGCCGGTTTTTCGCCAGCAGGGTGTCGGCCGACAACGCCGCCGTGCAGGCGGTGACGATCTCGGCGGCATCCTTTGCCTTGGCGCAGATGTCGAGCTGCCGGTTCAGTTCGGCCGTCGACATCTTGGTGGTGCCTTGCGCGTTCTGTCCAGCCGCTGCTGCGGCATAGGGATTGGCAATGGTTTTCGGCCGGATCGAAAGGGCCATGACGATGGCGGCATTCGTGAAACTGGGCCTTTTCTTGCGATCCCAGCTGGCGATGAAGCCGACGATTGCATCGTCCTTCTGCGCGATGCTCGTATAGAGGCCTTGTTTGGCATCACCGCCGACGATCACGAAACGGGTGGGCTGTGCCTCACCCTGATCATCGAGCATGATGGCGTATTTTACCTTGCCGGCCGCCTTCTTCATGTCGGCGAACATTCGATCGAGCCGCTCGCGCGATCCCGCCATGTTGACCAGTTGGACGATCGCGTCGCCCGATGGCGTCGTATAGCGTGTATCACCCTTGACTGCCTGCTGTTTGGTCAGCACGCCGGCAGGGTAGCTGATCTTCAGGACGCTGTTTTCCAGGGTCTTGAGATTGGCCGTGCGCCGGATCGAGGCGACGCGGCCGTCCAATTCACTGACCAGGGCCGCACTGGGCGCACCCGTTTCAGGCAGATTGTTGCTGCGTTGATATTGGCGGATGGCCTGGTAGGTAGCGTTGTAGAAAATTCCCGAAACAGGGGGAGAACCCCCTTCCGAAAACATGCCGGCCCAGGCCAGGTCTTCCTGTAGATTGGCGATTTGCTGGGCGCTCAACTGGTTGGCCGCCGCCTGGGCCGAGGCGAAGGTGCCCTCCTGGCTTAGCGCAACATGGGGCGCGGCCACAGCAAGGGCCATGAACAGGCAGAGCTTCCCGCTGAGGGAAGCGGCGATCGCCTTCAGTCGAAACATCTCAAGTCTTACCTCGGCCCGTACAGCGAGCCGGCAACCCGCTTGAGATCCGTGCCCGCCGGGATCCTCGTCGGCAGGCTTGGAGACGGGGCCGAACTCTGGACCATTTGTTACAATGGATTGGCGTTTGGCAATAATGAAAAGTGCAGACGACGATGCACCGGGACCTATCGTAGCGAAGCACCGTTCTCCGCGAAGAAGGATAGTGGTCTTTTCTTACCGCTGCGCTGCGGGTGGGGCGATAAGGAAGTAATGCGCCGGTTGGTGGACGCGGCCTTTGCTCTATGATTTGGGCGTGCAGCTCAGTGTGACGGTGGCTTTGCTCGGGTCACCGCCGCGTTCCGGAGGGGTGACGCCACTGGCGCGCAGGAAAGCGGTGACGAACAGTCCCTTCAAGGCCGTCGCTTCGCCGTTGGCGGCGGCGAGGCCTGCCAGGGCCCCGTCCTTATCGATCAGGGCGCCAGGTGCGCCTGAGCCCAGCGAGATGCGGCGACTGTCGTCGTTGCCGCCGATCAGCGCCGTGACGGTGGTCGCTGTCGGCGTGGGGCCGGACAGCAGAGCGACGGCCTCGCCTTGTGTCAGGGGCGGCTGCCGCCAGGCGAGAGGCGCCGGGCCGGGGGGCGGGGTTGCTCGGACCAGCGCGACGTCGTTGCCGAGGTCGCCGCCGATCACCTTGGCCGTGGCACCGCCCTGGAGCGTCACTGTCTCGCACCCGGCCACCAGGCCGGCATAGGTCAAAATATCGCCGTTCGATGACACCAGGGTGCCCAAGCCAGTCTTGGCCGCCGTCGAGGCGCCCGACGGTAATGGCACGGGCGGTCCTGCCGGTTTCGACGGCTCGGGGGCCTGAGCCGGCTTGTCGGCGGGCTTGGCAATCGGAGGAGCCTCGGTGGCGGCTGGCTTACCGTCATCGGCCAATTTCATCGATGAGGCCATTGCGATGGAAACGCGGTCGAAGCCGGGGGAAAGCGCCGGGTCCCAGCCGAGCGCGAAGCCGCGTGAATCGGTGTCGGTCTTGACGAAGCGCAGATAGAAGCTCTTGCCGTCATTGCTGCCGGCGACCACCAGGAAATCCGGGCGCAGCAGTGAATAGGTTACCTTGCGACCGGGGCGCTCGGTCTTGAGGCGTGCGAACAAGGCCTCGAAACTCTCCTTCTCGGCGGGGATGGCGAGAATGTCGAGGGTGACGTCGTTCTTGGGCGTAGCGAAATGGGGACCGTTCTTGCCTTCCATGCGCGCGGTGGTGAGCTTGGCCGGATAGCCCAGCGTGATGCCGTGCTCGGTGATGGTCGTAAAGCCGTAACGGGCCGTGAACTTGGCGGCGTGCTGGGCAAGAGTGATGCGCTGAGGCGGCGTGAATATGCCGGTTTCCTTGGCCTTGATCCGCTTCTGGAAGGCGCGGATGGCCTCATAGCTGCGCTTGCCCATCTCGCCTGAAGGCAGGGAGTTGAGATCGCCGGTCCAGATCAGGTCCTGCTGGATGGAGGCAAAATCCTCCGCCCCCATCGCCGAGGCGGCTGCCTTGGCCGCTTCGAAGACGGCATCGACGGGAGCGGCCGGTGCCGGCGTGGTGGGCGCAGGCTTCGTCTGGGCGAAGGCATGGCCGGCCCAGACGGCCGAAATCGCCAGCAAGCAAGCGCCAATCGTCCGTATCCGCCGCATTCCTGCTGTCCCCCTTCGCCCAACTGTCTTTGTATAGCGCTGCGCCACGACGGCAAGCGTTCTTCAGGAAACATTCGGCGTCGGCGCAGCCAGTTTCTCCCGCAGCCGGGTCCAGCGTCGGCGCCCCATGGCATTTTCCGCCGCCAGTCGCAAAGCGCGCTTCTCGGCGACGACCACAACCAGGCGCTTGCCGCGGGTAATGGCCGTGTAGAGCAGGTTGCGGGCCAGCATCGGATAGTGCGCGTTGGAGATCACCACCACCACCGCCGGATATTCCGAACCCTGGGCCTTGTGGATGGTGGTGGCGTAGGCCGGCACCAAGCTGTCGAGCTGCGCGGTGGTGTAGTGGACGTCGCGTCCGTCGAAGGTGACGGTGAGCTGCCCCACCTTCACATCGGTGCGTGTGATGAAGCCGATATCGCCGTTGAAGATTTCGCGGTCGTAGTCATTGTCGATCTGCATGACCTTGTCATGCGGAGCGAAGGTGCCGAATTCGCGCACGATCGCGCCCTCGCGGGTCGGATTGAGGACTTCTCGCAGGGCCTGCGTCAGCGTCTGCGAACCGAGCGGCCCCTTGTTCATGGGGGTCAGCACATGAATGTCCCTGACGGGATCGAGGCCGAAACGGCGCGGCAGGCGATTGGTGACGATGTCGACGACCTTGTTGGCGCCATCCTCGGCCGACGCCATGTCGACGACGAAGAAATCACCCTCATCCGGGCTCTTGGCCCCCTCCGGGACCTCGCCGTGATTGACGGCATGCGCGGCGGCGATGATGCGGCTGGTCTCGGCCTGGCGGAACACTTCGGTGAGCCTGACCACCGGGATGACCTCGGATGCGATGATATCGGCCAGCACCTGACCGGCGCCGACGGAAGGAAGCTGGTCGGCATCGCCCACCAGGACGAGGGCAGCGCGCGGCGAAAGGGCATCGAGCAGAGCGCGCATCAGCTCGATGTCGATCATGCTGGCCTCGTCGGCGATGACGAGGTCGGCATCGAGCGGATAGGCTCGCTGCCGGCGGAAAGTGCCGGAAATCGGATCGATTTCCAGCAGTCGATGGATAGTCTTGGCCTCCTGGCCGGTGCTTTCGGCCATGCGTTTGGCGGCACGACCCGTCGGCGCGCACAGCGCGATCGTCACGTCCTTGCGTTCGAGCGCCTTGATGATGGTATCGATGATGGTGGTCTTGCCGACGCCGGGGCCGCCGGTAATGACCAGCAGCTTGGAGGCGAGGGCGGTTTCCACCGCCAGGGCCTGGGCGGGAGCGAGACGCTTGGCTGTGCGCGCTTCCGTGTCCAGCACCGCCTGGTGCAGGCCCTCCTGGCGCCAGGGTGGGTTGCCACCGGCCATTTGCTTCAGCCGCGTGGCGACGGCCTCCTCGGCGTTCCACAACGCCGGCAGGAAGTAGGACGGCGCCCCTTCGATGGTGTCGCCGATGATCGAGCGAGTCTGCAGCAGGCGAGTGGCCGCATCGTTGAAGAGATAGTCGTCGACCTCCAGCACCCGCCCGGCCCGTTCGAACAAGGCTTCGCGCGGCACACCGCAATGGCCGTTGGTGGCACCCTCGCCCAGCGCCCAGAGCAGGCCGGCGGTGAGGCGCGAAGGATCCTCGCGCTCACGCCCGAGACTGAGGGCGAACTGGTCGGCGGTGCGGAAGTCGAACCCTTTGATCTCGCGTGACAGGCGATAGGGGTCGGCCTTGATCAGCTCGACGGCATTGGTGCCCAGCGCCTTCTGCACGCTGGCGGCGCGCGTCGCGCCGAGTCCATGCTCGGTGAGGAACACCAGGACGTCGCGAAATTCCTGCTGGGCGCTCCAGCCTTCCCGGATCAACCGGATGCGCTGGGGCGACAGGCCCGCCACCTCACTCAGCCGGTCTGGTTCGCTGTCGAGCACCTTGAGGGTGTCCTTGCCGAAGGCCGCGACCAGCTTCTTGGCGGTCTCCTGGCCGATGCCGCGCACTAGGCCGGAAGCGAGGTAGCGTTCAATGCCCGAGGCGGAGCCCGGCGGGGTGGTCCGGATGACATCGGCGCGAAACTGTAGGCCACGCTCGGGGTCGACGCTCCAGCGCCCCTCGGCTTCGAGCTTCTCGCCGGGCGCGATCGCGGCGGTGCGGCCGAGCACGGTGGCAAGATCCTTGCGGCCCTTGATCTTTACGCGCAGTACCGCAAAGCCGTTTTCGGCATTGTGATAGGTCACTCGGTCGATAACGCCGGAGATCGTCAGGTCTCCAGGTACCTCGTCGGGAGGGGCCGGCTTCGAATCGCGTTTGAAGGATGGCGTGCGCATATCGGCACCATGGGCAGGCCGACGCGACTTGTCGAGGCATGTCGTGTAAGGGCGGATGAGCGGGTAGTGAATGAGGGCCAGGCCGGCCGAACTCAGGCGCTCCTGCTGGGGAAACGGTCGGCATCGCGCAATGGCTTGAACAGGCGCGACCAGGCAAGAGCGACGAGGATCGTGCCTAGGCCGCCCAGCACCACGGCCTCAACCGGGCCGAACAGTGCGGCAGTAAGGCCCGATTCGAACTCTCCCAATTGGTTCGAAGTGCCGACAAACATCGAGTTGACGGCGCTGACGCGCCCACGCATCGCATCGGGCGTGCCGAGTTGGACCAGGGTTGAACGCACCACCACGCTCACGACATCGGCGGCCCCCATGACCACCAGCGCCGGCAGCGAGAGCGCAAACCAGGACGACAGGCCGAAGACGATGGTGGCCAGGCCGAACACTGCGACAGCCGCGAACATCTTCAGGCCAACCCGCCGCTCCAGCGGCCAACGCGCCAGAATCAGGGACATGGACAGGGCGCCGAGGGCCGGGGATGCCCGGAGCACGCCGAGGCCGAAGGCATTCGTGTGGAGAATGTCGCGGGCATAGATCGGCAGCAATGCCGTAGCGCCGCCGAGCAGCACCGCGACCATGTCGAGCGAGATCGCTCCGAGTATGATCGGCCGGCTCCTGATGAAGGAGAAGCCCGAGAACACCGATCTGAGAGTTGCCGGCTCGCGCGCAGTTGATGGCGTGAGGATCCGCAGGCGTGAAACCAGGATCGAGGCCAGGCCGTAGAACAAAGCCACGAAAAGATAGGCTGAGCCGGGGCCGATGATATAGAGCAGGCCACCCAAGGCGGGACCGATGATGGTGGCGGTCTGGATGGCGGAGGCCGACAACGCAAGGGCTCGCGGCAATTGGAGGGGGCTGACGATCATCGGCAGCAGAGCGGCTGTCGTCGGCATCTCGAAAGTGCGACAAGCGCCGATCACGACGGCGGCGGCGAAAATGATCGTCGGGCTGATCATGCCCTGCCACGAGGCAAAAGCCAGCGCGGCCCCCGTCAGTCCCGCCACCATCTGGCAGCAACGCACGACCGTACGCCGGTCGAAGCGATCCGCAATGTGGCCCGCCGGAATGGTCAGCACCAGCATCGGCAGGAATTGGCACAGGCCGACGAGGCCGAGATGAAGGGCGGAACGGGTAAGATCATAGATCTGCCAGCCGATCACCACGGAGATGATCTGGAAACAGCCGGTGGAAAGCACGCGGGCTGTCCAGAACAGTCCGAAACCGCTATGGCGGAAAAGGGAGGGCGTGTCCTGGGCGGACATGAGAGGCTTTCGATATGATTTGATGAGACGAAGAAAATAATGACTGCAGGACCATGCATCGAAGCAAGGCCATCGCAGGAGATGTTTTTACCAATATTCGCGCCAGCCGCACCCAGACATGTGGCGATATTCGATTCATGGTCAGAAAAAGAAAAGGCCCGGCTTTCGCCGGGCTTTTCCTGCACATTGATCCAGATACGCGGATCAGAACTTGTAGCTCACGCCGAGAGTGAGGTCGGTGGAGTCGAACTTGACCTTGCGGCGATCACCCGCGATGGTGACGTTCTTGTCGCCGAGGTCGACGTAACGGGCTTCGCCGCGAACGATCCAGTTCGGGTCGATGGCGTATTCGACGCCAAGGCCAGCTGTCCAACCCACGCGGGTCTCGCTCTTGGAGCCGAGGGTTTCAAGCGAGCTCTTCACACCACCATAGGCGACACCGCCGGTGATGTAGGGCAGAATGTTATCGAAGGCATAGCCGACGCGAGCGCGGGTCGATCCCTGCCACTGGTTCTGAAGCTTGTCGCGATAGCTGGTGCCACCTTCCACGACGGTCTTCTTCTTGCTGAAGCTCGAATACATCATGTCGGTTTCGAGGCCGACAACGATGTTGCCATCGAACTGGGCATTGTAGCCAAGGTGGCCACCAGCCAGGAAGCCGGCGCCGTTGAACTTGTTCGGTCCGACCTTGCTCTGGACGATGTCGGCGCCCAGATCGACACCTGCGTAGAAGCCGGTCCAATTGTAGACGGGAGCGACGACCGGAGCGGCCGGCTCGACAGCCTGGGGAGCCAGATCGGCAGCGAAAGCCGAGGTCGAGGTCAACAGGAGAGCCGCGAGGGCCAAACGCATTTTCATTACTAGGACTCCAAGGCCGGAAATTCAGTGTGGGAGCACATAAACAGAAACCATCCTGGGAGTCTGTAGCATTCCGGTCACAGTGCTAGACAAACGAACGAAACCGGAGTCGTGCTTGTTTCGAAAACTCTAAAATGCATCCATTCAGATAAGGTTAAAATTTTATTATATTTAAGGGCGTAATAATTGAATTCGAAGAAATTTTGAATCCATTTCAAATATGTGACCGCGTTGCAGCAAGTGCAGGTCGGATCTAGGCAGTTATGCCATCTTCAATACAAGTATAGTGTCGAGTTGTGCTTCTCAGCAGCCGTTGCGCGGCAGAGGCGGTCTTGCCAAAGGTCCGTTCGGTACCAGGACACCCTGGCGCAGGGGCTCGAGGGAACTGGAACGTCCTACAGTCGTAACGAATCGCCAGGAATCGCAAAATGTTCTGGTTACCGGCGAGCTCGGCCGCAGGAATGGGCTCAGTCAGAACGCATTTTGTTCCGGGACTCGCTTGGAGCCGCTATAGAGGCTGCCTGTGGCGTGCGGCACCGAGCCATGACGGTAGTTGGCGCTTCGGTGTAGCCATTTTGCACCCCGATACCGGCAAAGAAAAAGCCCGGCTTTCGCCGGGCTCTTCCTTACGCAATGATCCAGATACGCGGATCAGAACTTGTAGCTCACGCCGAGGGTGGCGTTGACCGCGTCAAACTTCACCTTGTGGCGGACGCCGCCGAAGGTGACATTCTTGTCGCCGAGGTCGACGTAGCGAGCTTCGCCGCGAACGATCCAGTTCTGGTCGATGGCATACTCGACGCCGGCGCCAGCGGTCCAGCCAACGCGGGTATCGCTCTTGGACCCCAGGCCGGCAATGCTGCTCTTGACGTTGCCGTAAGCGACACCACCCGTCACGTAGGGCAGGATGTTGTCGAAGGCATAGCCGAAGCGAGCGCGCGTCGAACCCTGCCAATCATTCTTGAGGGTGCCGCGCAGACCAGCAGCATCCGTCTTCGACTTCTTGAAGCTCGAATAGTCGATGTCGGTCTCAAGGCCAACGACGAAGCCTCCGTCGAACTGGGCATTGTAGCCGGCATGCACGCCGCCGAGGAAGCCAGCGCCATCGTGCTTGACCTGATCAAGTTTGCCCTGGACGATGGTAGCGCCAGCGTGGACACCAGCGTAGAAGCCGGTCCAATTGTAGACGGGGGCAACGATCGGGGCCACCGGCTCGACAGCCTGGGGAGCCAGGTCGGCAGCGAAGGCCGAGGTCGAGGTCAACAGAAGAGCCGCGAGGGCCAAACGCATTTTCATAGTTCGATACTCCAAAAAACCGGAAATCACAGTGGCTGGATATAAGCAGAAAGCGTTGACGGAGTCTGTAGCGTTTTCGCCACACCAGCTTTCGAACTGGTGACAAGGCCGCGCAGATTTCAAGGCAAAAATAAGACGGACTTGATGGCTGCCGATAGTTAAAATGCAATTAAATAACTTGAAAGAACATAAAATTTTTCCCAATAGAATTTAAATTTTGCGATAATTCATGAAATGATGAGATCTATACGTGTTGTTTGAATCGAACATCGATGAATTAGCCGCTGGGTATCGTGGGAATCGGAGGCAAACAGGGGCGATCTATGCTTGTGGGACGCTTCATGCTGCTCTGCAGCACATTCGCAGCCAAGTCGATCCCATCGGCAGTTGTGCAAAGAACCTGCCCCATTTGCGCCACATTATGGGGCGGAATGTGGCATGGGATTGCTTTGCTGCAATGAAGGGGCTGCTCTGCATCTTTCGCATGGCTGCCCGATTTTCTCTCAGAAAGGCACGGCAGGACCGCTGCCCCGCCCGATCTGAAGCCCGATTCCAGCTTTGAGGCGACCTGCCAGCCATTGCTTGGCGTGGTGAACCGCCTCGGCAAGCGTACAGCCGCCTGCGAGATTGGCGGCGATGGCCGACGAGAGGGCACAGCCCGTCCCGTGCAGGTTCGGGCTCCTGACCCAGGCGCCGGCAAAGCGCCGGGTGCCGTCGCGGGTGGCGAGAATATCGACCGCCTCGCCGAGATGGCCATGCCCGCCCTTCAGCAGTACCGCCTGCGGGCCGAGGCCGAGGAGTGCCTGGGCTTGCTCGACCATCTCTGCTTCACCCTCCGCTGGCGCGCCGTTCAGCAGAGCCGCCGCTTCCGGCAGATTCGGCGTGAGACAGGTGGCCAGCGGCAGGAGACGGGATTTGAGGGCCTCGAATGTGCCCCTCTCGCCCAGCAGCCGACCTGTGGTGGCTGACATCACGGGATCGAGCACGATCGGTAGCCGCCGGTCTGCCAGCAGTTCGGCGATGATTCGTGCGTGTTCGGCTGTCGGCACCATGCCGATCTTGATGGCGGCGACGTCGAAATCGTCGAGCACGGCCTCGATCTGCACGGCGAGCACCGGCGGCGGCACCGCGTGGATGGCGCGGATGCCACGGGTGTTCTGCGCCGTAACTGCGGTGATTGCCGTGGTGCCGAACACGCCGAAGGCGCGAAAGGCGGCAAGATCGGCCTGGATGCCGGCGCCGCCGCCCGAATCGGAACCGGCAATGCTGAGCGCGATCGCCGTCATGCCATGACCGAAGCTGGACGGGTTGCCGCCAGCCATGCCTGGATCCGTGCATCCGGGTCGGGATGACGGGTAACGTCGCTGACCATGGCTGTTACGTCGGCCCCTGCGGCGAGACAACCCGCCGCCCGTTCGAGGGTGATGCCGCCGATGGCGACCAGCGGTAGCTTGCCGATCAGCTTCTTCCATTCGCCGATGCGCTCGAGCCCCTGCGGCGCGAAAGGCATCACCTTGAGCGTGGTGGGATAGATAGGTCCCAGCGCCACATAATCAGGCCCGCATGCGAGCGCGCGCGCAAGTTCGGCATGATCATGCGTCGAGATGCCAAGCTTCAGGCCCGCGCTGCGTATGGCCGCGAGGTCGGCGGTGTCGAGGTCGCCCTGGCCGAGATGGAGAAAATCGGCGCCGGCCGCGATGGCCGCCTGCCAATAGTCGTTCACCACCAGATCGGCGCCATGGGCGCGGCAGACTGCCAAGGCGGCGCGGATCTCGGGCATAACAGTCTCGTCGTCGCGTTCCTTGATGCGCAACTGCACCAGTTTCGTGCCCTGCTTCACCAGGCGCTCCACCCAGTCGACGCTCTCGACCACGGGATAGAAGGGATCGAGACGCCAGATAGTGTCGATGATGCTCATGCCAGCACCGCCTTGCCGAAGACCGGCGTCGAGGGAGCCGCCATGTCACGCGGCACCATGGGGTCGGCGAGGAAGGCGAGCCGCCCGGCCTCGATACCCAGCGCAAAGGCCCGCGCCATGCCGGCGGGATCGCCCGCCTTGGCGACGGCGGTGTTGAGCAGCACCGCGTCATAGCCGAGTTCCATGGCGTGCGCTGCATGTGAAGGCGTGCCGATGCCGGCATCAACAACCAGCGGAATGTCGGGGAAGTGCGCGCGCATGCTGCGCAAGCCATAGACATTGTTGAGGCCGCGCGCCGAGCCGATCGGCGCGCCCCAGGGCATCAGGACCCGGCAGCCGGCATTGACCAGGCGTTCGGCGACCACCAGGTCTTCGGTGGTGTAGGGAAAGACCTCGAAGCCTTCGGAAATGAGGATGCGGGCCGCTTCCACCAGACCGAAGACATCGGGCTGCAAGGTATCGGCCTCGCCGATCACCTCCAGCTTGATCCAGGTCGTGCCGAAGACTTCGCGCGCCATCTGCGCCGTCGTCACCGCTTCCTTCACGCTGTGGCAGCCAGCAGTGTTGGGCAGCACCTTGACGTCGAGTTCTCGGATCAGGCTCCAGAAACTCTGGCCGCTGCGCTCCCCACCGGATTCCCGGCGCAGCGAGACGGTGACGATACCGGCACCGGACGCGCGCACGGCCTGCGCCAGGATGGCGGGCGAGGGATATTGCGCCGTGCCGAGCAACAGGCGGGAGGTGAAGGGTGTGTCGTAGAAAATGAGGGTGTCGGCCATGGTCATCCTCCTTGCCGGGGGGCAAGGATCTCGACGGCATCGCCGTCCTTGAGGGCGGTTCGGTCGCGATCAACGGCTCGCACGAAGCGACCGTTGAGGGCGGTGGCCACCACGCTGTCGCCGAGTTCGAGCGCTTCGAGCAGGCGGGCGAGGGTGGCGGCATCGGTTTCCTGACGTTCACCGTTGACGGTCAAGGTCATGCGAAAACTCCTTGATGGGCTGTCCGCACGGGCAGGATCCGGTCGGCGGCTTCCTGAGCCAGGGCCGGCGAGAGCAGGAAGCCGTGGCGGAACAGGCCGTTGAGCGAGATGACGCGCCCGACCACGGTGAGGCGCGGCAGATTGTCGGGAAAAGCAGGACGCAGCCCGGCCTCGAGCTCGAGGATTTCGGCCTCCCCGAAGGCCGGATGCAGGCTGAAGGCCGCAGCGATCAGCTCCATGGTCGAGCGCAGAGTGGGCGGCCCATCATGCTCGCTCTCGATCATGGTGGCGCCGATCATGAAGCGATGGTCGGCGCGCGGCACGATATAGAGCGGAAAGCGCGGATGCAGGAAACGCACGGGCCGGGACAGGCTGACGCCGGGCGCGTGGACGACGATGGCCTCGCCCCGGACACCGCGTAGATCGGGCAGCTCTGCACGTGCGGCAAAGCCCCGGCAGTCGATCACGGCGTCCGCATCGAGGGCATGCGGCCTGGCCTCGACCCCGAAGCGGATGGCGACGCCGAGGTCGGCGAGGCGCCCTGCCAGCACCTGCAGCGCCCGTCTCGGGTCGAGATGGGCTTCGCGCGGAAAGAACAGGCCTTGGTGGAAGCGGCCCGCAAGATCGGGCTCGAGCGTGGCAATGCCGGGCTCATCCACCGGGAGATGGGCTTGGGTGCGGCGGGCGAAACGGGCGATCTCGCTGCCGTCGCGGGCGGGAGCGACCACCAGCGTGCCGCGCTGAACGGTTTCCCGCACATGGTGCGGCCACCAGGCGAGAGCGAGTTCGCCGCGCCGCTCGACCTCGACCTCGGCACTTTCCCGCTCGCACCAGGGCGCCAGCATGCCGCCGGCCAGCCAGGAACAGGCCTGGGCACCCAGGACCTCGCTGCGCTCCAGGATCTCGACCTTGGCACCTCGCGCCGCGCATTCCATTGCCGTAACGAGGCCGGCAACGCCGGCCCCGACAATGGTGATGCGCCGTCGTCCGTCACTCGGCCGGGACATAGAGGGCCCCGCCCTGTTCGAGGAATTCGCGCGATTTTTCCGCCATGCCCTGCCGTGCGGCTTCTTCCATCGCCCGGACTTCTTCTCGCAGATCCTGCGTGATCTTCATCGAGCAGAATTTCGGCCCGCACATCGAGCAGAAATGGGCGACCTTGTGCACGTCCTTGGGCAAGGTCTCGTCGTGATAGGCGCGCGCGGTATCCGGATCGAGGGAGAGGTTGAACTGGTCCTCCCAGCGGAAGTCGAAGCGCGCCTGCGACAGGGCATCGTCGCGGACCTTGGCCGCCGGATGGCCCTTGGCGAGGTCGGCGGCATGGGCGGCGATGCGATAGGTGATCACGCCGGTCTTGACGTCGTCGCGGTTGGGCAGGCCGAGATGCTCCTTGGGCGTGACGTAGCAGAGCATCGCGGTGCCGAACCAGCCGATCATCGCCGCACCGATGCCGGAGGTGATGTGGTCATAGCCCGGCGCGATGTCGGTGGTCAGCGGCCCGAGGGTGTAGAAGGGAGCCTCGCCGCAGGCGGCGAGCTGCTTGTCCATGTTCTGCTTGATCTTGTGCATCGGCACATGGCCCGGCCCCTCGATCATCACCTGGCAGCCCCTGTCCCAGGCGATCTTGGTCAATTCGCCCAGCGTCTCCAGTTCGGCGAACTGGGCGGCGTCGTTGGCATCGGCAATCGAGCCCGGACGCAAGCCGTCGCCGAGCGAGAAGGAGACGTCATAGCGGCGCATGATGTCGCAGATGTCGCCGAAATGCTCGTAGAGGAAGCTTTCGCGATGACCGGCCAGGCACCAGCGCGCCATGATCGAGCCGCCGCGCGAGACGATACCGGTGACGCGGCTGGCGGTGAGCGGCACATGGGCGAGGCGAACGCCGGCATGGATGGTGAAATAGTCGACGCCCTGCTCGGCCTGCTCGATCAGCGTGTCCTTGAACACCTCCCAATCGAGCTTCAAGGGATCGCCGTCGACCTTCTCCAGCGCCTGGTAGATCGGCACCGTGCCGATCGGCACCGGCGAGTTGCGCAGGATCCAGGAGCGGATGTTGTGGATGTTGCGCCCGGTGGAGAGGTCCATAACGGTGTCGGCGCCCCAGCGCGTGGCCCAGACCAGCTTCTCCACCTCCTCGGCAGCACCCGAGGTGACGGCTGAGTTGCCGATATTGGCGTTGACCTTCACCAGGAAGTTGCGGCCGATCACCATCGGCTCGAGTTCGAGATGGTTGATGTTGGCGGGCAGGATCGCCCGGCCCAGGGCGATCTCGTCGCGCACGAATTCGGGCGTGACGAATTTAGGGATGGCGGCGCCGAAATCCTCGCCGTCGGCGCGGCGCTCGGCCGCTCCCTCCAGCGCCTTCTCGCGGGCGAGATTCTCGCGGAAGGCGGCATAGACCATCTCTTCGGTGACGATGCCGGCCTTGGCAAACTCGTACTGAGTGACGCGCTGGCCGTCCGCTCCGCGGCGCAGCAGGCGCTGGGCCGGGCAGGGCTCCACCAGCCTGTCGGCCGAGACGTTGCCGTTGTCCTCGGGCTTGACGGTCCGGCCCTCGATCGCGCCGAAGCCGCGGCCGGCGATCCAGCTTTCGCGCAGGGTTGGCAGGCCCTGCTTCAGGTCGATGCTAGCGCTGTCCTCGGTATAGGGGCCGGAGGGATCATAGACGCGGATCGGGGCGAGCGAAGCATCGCTCAGCGCGATCTCACGAAAGGGCACCTGCATCTGGGGATGCGAAGCGGGGGCCGCATAGACCTTGCGGGAGCCGGCGATGGGCCCCGTGGTCACGCTTTGCGGCGCGGCAATCTTGGTCTTGGGATTTTGGATGTTCATGGATCTCCTCCTCGTTGCGAGTCATGGAGATCCGGGGCGACGATTGTCTGGGCAGAACCGGCATCCCAGCCGATTCCGGGACCTGGAGCCAATTCCTAGCGCCAAAGCCCTGTTCCCGTCCCTTCGCCGGCATGACCCGGATCAGGTTCGAAGGGTTCGGCTCTAGGCCATCTCAGCCCCGCTTGCGCAGGACACCCCTCGGAACGATTCCAAGGTTAGACCCGGAATCGCCGGGCGTCCAGAGGGAAGGATTGTCGCATTATTTTGGAAGAAGGAGCGTTGCCATCCCTCATCCGCCTGCCGGCCCCTTCTCCCGCAAGGGGAGAAGGGGGGATCCTGGAAAGCGCAGCGTTGGCCGATCGCCTTCTCCCCTTGCGGGTATCGTCCACTCCACTTGGAGTGGACTGGGTGCCCCGAAGGGGCGGATGAGGGGTCGCTCTGCCCTGTTTGGACTTCGGACCTCAACACCTTGAAAGAGCCGGGTCCGAAGACCCGCCTCTCCAAAGGACGACCTCACCCCCGCCAGGCAGCGGCGATCATGTCCGAGGCCTTCTCGGCGATCATCACCACGGGCGCATGGGTATTGCCGGAGACGATTGTCGGCATGATCGAGGCATCGGCGATGCGCAGGCCGGACATGCCGCGCAGGCGCAGCTCGGGGTCGACCACGGCCGCCGCGTCGGTGCCCATCCGCGCCGTTCCGACCGGGTGGAAGATGGTGGTGGCGATGTCGCCGGCGGCCTTGGCGAGATCGTCGGCCGACTGGATCGCCGGCCCCGGCTTCAGCTCCTCCGGCCGGAAGGCCTGCATGCGCCGGGTCGCCATCAGGCGGCGGGCCGCGCGGATCGAATCGGCCGCGACCGCACGGTCGCCTTCCGTGGAAAGGTAGTTCGGCGCGATTTCCGGATGGGTCTGGGCATCCGGCGAGACGATGCGGACATGGCCGCGTGCCTCCGGCCTGAGATTGCAGACCGAGACGGTTATGGCCGGAAAGGGATGGAGCGGAGACCCGAAGGCGTCGAGCGACAGAGGCTGGACATGGAACTCGATATTGGCGCTGCCAAAACGCGCATCCGACTTCATGAAGATGCCGAGTTGGCTCGGTGCCATCGCCATCGGCCCGGAGCGCTTGAGGACATAGGTGAGGGCGATCTCAGCCTTGCCCAGCAGCGAGGCCTGCCATTCGTTCAGGGTACGTGCGCCGCTGATCCTGAACACGGTGCGGATCTGCAGATGGTCCTGCAGGTTCTCGCCGACGCCGGGCGCATCCAGCACGAGGGGGATGCCGTGCCTGGCCAGCAGCCCCGCCGGACCAACGCCAGAAAGCTGCAGGAGCTGCGGCGTGCCGATGGCGCCGGCGGCCAGCACCAGCTCGCGCTTGACGCGGACGCAGGCGGGCTTGCCATCCAGCCTCAGTTCGAGGCCATCGGCGCGTCCGTCGACGAAACGGATGCGCTCGGCCATCGCCCCGGTGAGAATGGTGAGGTTCTTGCGGTGCCTGACGGGATTGATGAAGGCCCGCACGGCATTGAAGCGAAAGCCGGCCTTCTGGTTGACCTCGAAATAGGCCGAGCCGGTGTTGTCGCCGGCATTGAAGTCGTCGATCTGGGGCACGCCGAGTTCCTCGGCCGCCTCGCGCACCGAGTCCAGGATCGGCCAGGACAGGCGCTGGCGCTCGACGCGCAGCTCGCCCTCCGAACCATGAAAGGGCGCGCTTCCGGCATGGTGGTTCTCCGAGCGTCGGAACAGCGGCAGTACGTCGTCCCAGCCCCAGCCGGCATTGCCGAGCTGCTGCCAATGGTCATAGTCGGCGGCCTGGCCGCGCATATAGATCATGCCGTTGATGGAGGAGCAGCCCCCCATCACCCGGCCGCGCGGATAAGCGAGCGAGCGCCCGTTCAGGCCTGGCTCGTCCACGGTCCTGTAGCCCCAGTCGGTGCGGGGATTGCCCATGCAATAGAGATAGCCGACCGGGATGTGGATCCAGTGATAGCGATCCGAGCCGCCGGCTTCGAGCAGCAACACCCTGGTCTTGGGATCGGCGCTGAGCCGGTTGGCCAGCACGCAGCCGCCGGAGCCGGCACCGACGACGACATAGTCGTAGGCGCCAAGATCTGTGCATTCGCGCTCGATGCGTTCGCTCATGCGCCCTCGCGATAGCGTTTCCAGTGTTCGGGCATGGTCTCGGCGAGGCTGCAATAGAGGCGGTAGCGTGCCTCCACGAGCGCCCGGTCCGAGATGCGGGGCTGGTACTGCGCGGCCTGGCGCACCATGGCGGCGATGCCGTCGTCGAGCGTCGGGAAGGCCGTGGCTGCGACGCCCGCCGCGATGGCCGCGCCAAGCGCACCGGTTTCCTGGCATTCGGCTACCGTGACCGGCAGGTCGAGAATATCAGCGAACATCTGGCACCAGACCGGGCTGCGCGAGCCCCCGCCGGACAGCGAGGCACGGGTGATCTCGGCGCCGGCGCTGCGCAGGCGCTCGATATGGCGGCGATGTTCGAACACCACGCCCTCATAGAGCGCGTGGAGCATTTCCGCTTTGCCGTGCCAGCCGGCGAGGCCGATGAAGGCGCCGCGTGCGTCGGGATGCGTGGAAGCGCCGAACAGGAAGGGCAGGAACAGCGGCAGTTCCGCATGGGGCGTGACCGAGGCAACCAGCGCGTTGCAGGCTTCGAACTCGGTGGGACCATGTCCGCCGCCGAACTCGCGCACGAACCATTCGAGATTGACGGCCGAGGTAGCGCTGGATTCGACGGCGACATAGCGGTTGGGGCGCCAGGTCGAGGCGTGGAACACCCGCTGGTCGATTAGCGGCGTCTCGCGTACCACCTGGTTGATGCCCCAGGTGCCGGCCACGATCGCCGCCTCGCCGGGCGTGTTGATGCCGGCGCCGATCATCGAGGCGATGATGTCGAAGAAGCCGGCGGCAACCGGCGTACCCTCGGCGAGCCCGGTGGTGGCGGCGGCGCCGGCGGTCACGCCGCCTGCCGAAGCTTCGGACTCGACGAGATCGGGCAGCAGTCCTGCTGCATCGCCGAGGCCGTAGGCCGCCAGCAAGGCGTCGTCATAGCGCCGCTCGGGGAGGCGCAGCAGGCCGGCGCCGCTCATGTCCGAAAAATCGGAGACGCGCCTGCCGGTAAGCATCAGCGTCATCGCGTCCTTGCACAGGAAGGCGGTACCGGCCCTGGTGTAGAGATCGGGCCGGTTTTGCTTCAGCCAGATCAGGAGCGTCGCCGTCTGGGCCGGCCATGGCCGCTGCAGGCAGAGCGGATAGAGGGCGTCGGCAGCCGGCGAAGCGCGCAGTTCGGCGGCGAGGTCGGCGGCCCGGTTGTCGATCGACTGGATGCCGATAAGAGGCTGGTCGTTCTGGTCGATGAGATAGAGGCCGTTGCCGTGACCGGCGGTGCCGATGCCGATGACGTCCTTGCCCTCGACGCCGGCCTGCTCGAGGCAGCGCCGGATCACCGTGGCGGCATTGGCCCAGAGTTCGGCGATGTCGCGCTCGACATGGCCGGGATGGGGCTGTCGCGATTGGCCGTCGAGCGCTGCCCGCGCCAAGACCCGTCCTTCGAGGTCGAACAGGGCGGCCTTGACCACGGTGTTGCCGGCATCGATGCCGAGGAGATGGCGCGTCACGCTGCGGCCTCGTAGATGGCCCAGGCCTGCGTATCGTCGGCGCCCTGATGGATCATCGCCATCAGGGCCTTGACCACGCGGGCGGGGTTGTCGTGCTGGTAGATGTTGCGGCCATAGACCATGCCATGCGCGCCCTGGCGCATCAAAGCGTGGGAGTTGGCGAAGACCTGGCGCAGATCCGCCTTGCCGCCGCCGCGCACCAGCACGGGGCAGCGGGCGGCCTCGACTACGCGATGGAAATCGCCGGAATCGCTGGTGGGATCGGCCTTGACGATGTCGGCGCCGAGCTCGCGGGCGAGGCGCACCAGCGTCACGATCTTTTCGGCGTCACCGTCGACGAGATAGCCGCCGCGCTCGCTGGCCGGCTGCATGACCAGAGGCTCGATCATCAGCGGCATGCCGTATTTCTCGCAATCCTGGGCGACGCGCGAAATATTCTCGATGCATTGGCGGAACAGGTCGGGTTCGTCCGGCAGCATGAAGAGATTGACCACCACACAGGCCGCATCCATGCGGAGCGCCGGGGCAATCGGATCCTGCGCGTTCTGCAGCAGAGCCCACATCTCGCGATGACGCTGGCGGTTGTAGGGATTGCCCATGTCGATGCGCATCACCAGGGCAGGCTTGTGCTTGCCCGGGATCTCCTGCAGCAGGTCGGCCTGGCCGTAATTCATCTGGATGGCATCGGGGCCGGCATCGGCCAGCATGCGCACGACCTTGCCCATATCCTCCAGCCCGTCGAGGAAGGAGGGCTCGTTGCAGACGCCATGGTCGATGGCGACGTCAAGACATTTGCCGGCGCCGAACAGGCGGTTCATCCGGACTTTCTTGGTGAGGTACATGGGTCTTCCCTGTGGCTTTTCTTACCCTCCCCTGGAGGGGGAGGGTCGGCCCATAGGGCGGGGGTGGGGTGGGGTGGGAATAGGCAGGGGTTTGGCGTGGAGAACGGAACTTCCTCGTCAAGAAATCACCCCACCCCGACGCTTCGCGTCGACCCTCCCCCTCCAGGGGAGGGTAAAAAAGGGGCCGAAAGTGAAGAATTGCGGGCCGCGAGCGTCGCTGCCGCGAGGCCGTGAAAGTGATCGAGATGGGTGAGCAGCCGGTCGATCTCGACTTGGGTATGCGCCTGGCTCCAGCCCAGAGAGGAAGCCGCCAGCGCGGCGAGTTCGTGGATCGCATCGAGCGACAGCTCGCCGCTGAAGGCGATGGTCATGCGCCGGAGAACAAGGTCGGCCAGAGTGGCGACCTGGCCGGTGGCGAGGATCCAGCGGATCTCGTCACGGCTGTAGCTCGGTAGACCGGCGAGGGGAGCATCGTCGGCGCCGGGCGTGAAATCGAGCATGCGCGTGCCGTAGCGTTCGAACAAGGCGGCGCAGCGCGCCTGCGAAGCTCCCGTCGAGATGGCCGCCTGGTGCAGCCAGTCCCGGCGTCCGGCTTCGCCTTGCGGAAAGCCCTTGCCGCCGCCGATCGCCATGGCCTCGCTCGACAGCATACGGGTCGCCTCGAGGCGGGCCAGCACCGTGTCCGCGGCCTGGGCACCGAAAGCGCGGAAGGTCGTCCATTTGCCGCCGACGAGGTTGAGGATGGGAACCGGCCCCGGAGGCGTCGACCATTCACAGCTGTGGTCACGCGAGATCTCGGCGTTCACATTTGCATCGGCGCGCGGCAGGGGGCGAACCCCGGCGAAGCGGAACAGGATATCGGCTTCCGACAGGGGGATGGCCGGAAAGACCTCGCGGATCGACTCCAGGATATAGGCGGTTTCACCAGCCTCGCAGCGCACGCCGTCGGGCGTGTCGACGCGAATGTCGGTCGATCCGGCGAGGATATGGCCGAAATGGGCGAACAGGATGCACACGCGCCCTTCGCGATTGGCGAAATAGACCATGCGCTCGCCGATGGCGTTCAACAGGGCTGGGCTGTCGAGGACGAGATGGGAGCCCTTGGTGCCGCCGATCAGTGTGCTCTGCCGGCCCGAGAGCAGGGTGTTGGTCTGGTCGATCCAGGCTCCGCTGGCATTGACGATCACCGCGGCGGCAAGGGTGATGCGCTCGCCGGTCAGGCTGTCGGTGAGTTCAGCGACAGTGCCATCCAGGCTGGAGAGACCGAGATGGTTGAGCGCGAGCGCTTGGGGCGAGGCCGCCTCCGCATCGGCGATCAGTTCGAGGCCGAGCTGCTCCGGCCGGCTGATCTTGGCGTCATGATAAAGGGCGGCATAGCTGATGTCGGGATGGAAGGCGGGCCAGTTCAGGCGGGTGGCGCGGCGGCCGAAGAAGCGGCTCTTCGGCAATTGGCGCTCGCGGCTGGCATAGAAATCGTAGAGGGCGAGCCCCAGCCGCACGATCAGGGCACCGCGTGGCCCCGGCTTCGGCCGCCCGCCAAAAAAGCGGCGGATCGCCGAGGCGGTGCCGGAAAAGCGGTTGGCCAGCGGGACCAGGGTCGGCAGGGCGCTGACGTAATGGGGCGCGTTGCGCAGGAGGCGGTTGCGCTCCAGCAGGGACTCCTTCACCAGGCCGAACTCGCCATTCTCCAGATAGCGCAGTCCGCCATGGATCATGCGGGAGGGCGCCGCGCTGGCCCCGCTCATGAAGTCGCCGCGCTCGACGAGCACGACATCGATCCCCTGCAGAGCAAGCTCGCGAAAGGTGCTGATGCCGTTGATGCCGCCGCCGACGACAAGGACCGCCGTGTGGCCCTTTGCGCGCAGCCTGTCGAGCCGTTCCGCCCGGGTGAGCGTCATGCCACCAACTCCACCCTGTCAGGCCGTGACGGCGGCAAGATGCGCCGCGATGGCGCGATCGATGGCGGCAAGGTCATCCGCCGACAGAACGAGGCGTCCGGCGGCGGCATTCTCGCTGGCTTGCTGCTCGTCGCGCGCCCCGCACAGGGCATAGGTGATGCCCGGCTGGGCGATGGTCCAGGCGATCACGAGCTGGGCGATCGTCGCGCCATGGGCCGAGGCGATCGGGGCCACCTCTGTGGCGAAATCGGCGACGCGGGCCCGGTTGTCGCGCGAGAAACGCGGATTGTCCTTGCGCAGGTCGTCGCCGTTGAAATCGCGCTCCGGCCCGATCTTGCCGGTAAGCAGCCCCAGCGCCAGCGAGGAATAGCTGAGCGTGGAGACGCCGTTGGCCGCGGTAACCGGCAGGAGGCTGGTCTCGATCTCGCGGTCGAGCATGGAGTAGCGTTCCTGAATGGCGTCGACGGGGCCTGCGGCGAGATAGGCCTTCAGGTCGTCGGCGGTGACATTGCTGACGCCGATGGCCCGGACCTTGCCGGCCCGCTTCAGTTCGAGCAGCGTGTCCATGGTCTCGGCCACCGGGATGGTCGGGTCCTGCCAGTGGGTGATGTAGAGGTCGATATAGTCGGTCTGCAGGCGCGCCAGGCTCTGCTCGATCTCGTGCAGGATGCCGTCGCGGCCGAGATAGCGATGCACCTTGTGGCCCATCTCGTCGAAGAAGTGATTGCCCTTGCCGTGATGCCAGTTGAGCCCGCATTTGGTGGCGATCACGACCTCGTGGCGGCGGCCCTTGACGGCCTGCCCCACCAGCGCCTCGGCGCGGCCGAGGCCATAGGCCGGGGCGGTGTCGATCAGCGTAACGCCCTTGTCGATGGAGGCGCGGATCGCGGCGATCGAGGCCTCGTCATCATGGCCGCCCCACATCCAGCCGCCCATGGCCCAGGTGCCGAGCGCGATGGCGCTGGCTGCGATGTCGGAGTGGCCCAGTTTGCGCAAGGGAAACGGAGGGGTCATGTCGGCCTCTTGAGAATGTCGAGAACGTGGGTGCCGGTCGCCTCGTCGGTGGCGAGGATGTCGAGATAGCCGCCGCGCAGGATACCGGCGATCGGCTCGGCCTTGTGCGCGCCGGTGGCGATGCCGATGGTCATCGGGATGGCCCTGAGTTCCTCGGGGCTGAGCGCGACGACGCGTTCGTTGAGGGGGTAGTCGCAGGGGCGGCCGTCGGCATCGATGAGATGGGCGATCAGCTCCCCGGCCGCCCGGCTTTGCCTGAGGCCGTCGAGCCCACCGGCGTCCGGGGCGTGGAGGCTGAAATAGGTCGAACTTTCCGACAGCACCGAGCCGATGCCGACCAGGGCGATGCGGGCGCCGCGCGCCCGGTCCAGCACTTCGCCGACCGATTGCAGCGACATCAGCACGTCCCGCTCGGCGCGCGAGGCCGCGAAGATCGGCGCATGGATCTGGAAGGCGCGTCCCTGCAGCTTGGAGGCGAGTTGGGCGGCGAGGTGGTTGACGTCGACGAAATGCTTGCCCTGCACGCCGCCGGTCGCCGGCACCACGGTGACGTCATAGGCACGGGTGGGCGCCAGGGCCTGGATGACGGCACTGACGCCGACGCCGCCGGAGACGCAGATGGTGTCGCCGTCCCGGAGCACGGTGAGGATATGGTCGGCGACCGAACGCCCGGCAGCCTGGAGGTTGACGCCCTCCTGGTCGGAGGCGGAGGGCACCACGATCGCTTCGGTGAGGCCGCTCGCCTCAGCCAGGGCCTGTTCGAGCTCGAACAAGTCCTGGCGCGGCGACTTCACCTCGATCCGGACATAGCCGCGCTCGTGCCCTTCCTTGACGAGGCGATTGACCATCGGATGGGACAGGCCGGTGCGCTTGGCGATCTCCGCCTGCGAAAGGCCCTCGATGTAATGCATGACCAATACCCGATGGATGCGGCGGAGCCGCTGGTCGCCTTCGTTCTCTTTTGCCACGATGCTTGTCCTATGCCTTACGAGTCAGGGCCTGCTTGCGCTTATGTAGCAGGTGATCGAAGGCGACGGCGGCAAACAGGATCAGGCCACGGATGGTGTCCTGCCAGTAGGGCGAGACGTCGAGCAGGATCAGCGAGCTCGACACCACCGATAGAAGGGCCATGCCAAGGATGGCGCCGAGGATGGTGCCCGAGCCCCCATTAAGGCTGGCCCCGCCGATCACGGCGGCGGCGATGATGTTGAGCTCCATGCCGACGCCGAATGTCGGCGTCGCCGCCCCGAAGCGGGCCATGTAGATGACGCCGGCCACTCCCGCGAGCGTCGAGCACAGCACGATGCAGAAGAACTTCACCCGGGCCGTGCGGATGCCCGAATAGGCGGCGGCCCGTTCGTTGGAGCCGGTGTAGAACACGCGGCGGAACAGGGTGGCCTTGCGCAGGAGGAGGTCGAAGGTGACGACCACGGCCAGGAAGATCAGGATCACCACCGGCACGCCGTAGACCGAGCCTTGCCCGATGAATTTGAAGCTCGGCGGCAGGGAGAACAGCGACAGCGGCGTGCCGCCGGTGATCGCCAGGCACAGGCCTCGGATGATGACCATGAAAGCGAGCGAGACGATGAAGGAATGCAGGCCGATGCGCGTGACCGCCAGCGCCATGGCGGCGCCGATGGCGGAGCAGGCAAGGATCGCCATGGCGCTGGCGAGCCAGGGATCGACGCCCGCCAGGAAGAGCCAGCCGCCGATGACCATGGCGATGCAGACGACAGAGCCGACCGACAGGTCGATGGCGCCGACAATCAGGAGCACGGTCATGCCAACCACCACGATGCCCTCGACGGCGAATGACATCGTCATGGCGCGCAGATTGGTCCAGGTCAGGAAATAGGGCGAGGCGAAGGACATCACCACGCACAGAGCCAGGATGATCAGCAGGAGGCCGAGTTCGCGCATGTTGCCGAGACCGCGCAGCCAGCCGAGACGGGCGCGCGACGGCGCTTCGGGGTGTTTTTGATTCACTGAGGTTTCACCCATGACAGTCATGCCGCCCTCCCGGCGTCTTTGCCCAATCCGGATGCGAGGCGGATCAGCTTGTCTTCAGTCATTTCCGTTTCCGTGACCTCGCCGACGATTTCGCCCTCGTGGATGACGAGGATGCGATCGGCGAGGCCAATCAGTTCGGGCAGTTCGGAAGAGATCACCAGGATGCCGGTGCCCTGGTCGGCGAGTTCGCGCAGGATGCGATGGATCTCCGCCTTGGCGCCGACATCGACGCCGCGGGTCGGCTCGTCGAGCAGGATGACCTTGGGGGACACCGACAGCATCTTGGCGATGGCGACCTTCTGCTGGTTGCCGCCCGACAGCGTGGCGACCGCATCGTTCAGCGAGCCGCGGCGGAGGCGCAGGAGATCGCCGAGGCGGCGCGCCTGCTCCAGTTCGGCCGCACGATCGACGAAGCCGATGCGGGTGGAGACACGGCCGAGGTCGAGTGCCGAGACATTCGCCGCGATCGGCAGATCGAGGAAGATGCCCGACCCCTTGCGGTCCTCCGAGAGATAGACGATGCCGCTGGCGATACTGTCGGCATAGGTCGAGGGCGTGACATCGCGTCCGTCGAGCACGATCCTGCCGGTGCTGCGACGCATCAGCCCGCAAATGCCGAGCGCCATTTCGGTACGGCCGGCGCCGATCAGCCCGGCGACACCCAAGACCTCGCCGCGCCGGAGCTCGAAGGAGATGTCCTTGAAATGCACACCGTCGGAGAGGCCGTCCACACTCATCAAGGCGGACGCTTCGGCGCTGCCTGGGTTCTTCGGCGGATAGAGCGTGCCCAGGGTCCGCCCGACCATCTTGCCGACCACGCTTTCGGGCGTCATGTCGGCGATATCGTCGGTCGAGACGTGCTGGCCGTCGCGCAGCACGGTGATGCGGTCGCAATGGGCGAAGATCTCCGCCATGCGGTGGCTGATATAGATGATGGAAATGCCGCGCGCCTTGAGGCCGGCCATGATGGCGAAGAGCTTGCCGGCTTCGCGCTCGGTCAGAGCGGCGGTCGGCTCGTCGAGAATGAGGATCGAGCAGTCGAGGGTCAGCGCCTTGGCGATCTCGACGATCTGCTGCTCGGAGATGGTGAGATCACCGACCAGGCTGTCGGGGTCGATACGGCCGAGATCGGCCAGGAGGGCGCGCGCCTTTTCGCGGAGCTCGCCATAATTCATGAAAAAGCCGCGGCGGGCGTTGGTGGCGGCCATGAAGATGTTCTCGGCCACCGAAATGCCGCCGCACAGGGCGATCTCCTGATGCACCAGGCCGATGCCGAGGGCCTGTGCCCGAGCCGGCGAACCGATCTCGACCTTTTCGCCGCGGATGCGGATCTCGCCGGTATCGGGCCTGACGATGCCGTCGATGATGTTCATCAGGGTGGATTTGCCCGCGCCGTTCTCCCCGGCGAGGGCATGGATCTCGCCCTTGCGGACGCTGAGGCTGACATTGCGCAGGGCCTGGATCGCTCCATAGGCTTTGCTGATGCCAGTCACTTCAAGGGCGAGATCTTGGGTCATGACCGGTCTTCGTCCTGGATAATGGCAAGGAAACTGGCGGGACGTAGGAGATGGAATGGGATCCAGAGGTCAGTCAGCACATCGACCTCTGGATCCCTCTCACAAGCAAAGCTTGCGAGGATGCCAGGTAGGGAGCCGCATCGGGGCGACACCGAGGCTATTCTTGAACGAGCCTCGAATAGCGGAGCTGCTGGAAGAGGCAGGCGGGCTGCCTCACTCCTCGATGCCCTTGGTGCCGCGGCGCTTGAGATAGGCGTCCCAATAGAAGTCGTCGGCATTGTCCTTGGAGACGACGGCAAAGCCATTGTCGACGAAGGGGACACCCATCGGGTTATAGCCGGCGCGCTTCCAATCGTTCATGGGGTCGATCAGATCGGGGTGCTGGGCCATGAACAGGAGCATGAAGCCCATATAGCCCTGGATGCCCTGATTGGGATTGACAGAGCCGAAGACTTGTCCGGCCTTGATCATGTCGAGGATCTTGCCGTTCACGTCGGCGGTCATCACCTTGATCTTGCCGCCGAGCTCCTGGGAGGCCTGGGCTGCCCCGAGGGCCGAATTGGCCTCGGGCATGAACAAAGCGGCGAGATTGGGATTGGCCTGGGCGAGGGACTGCACCGCCTGATAGGCCTTGTTCGGATCCTGGTTGGTGGCGGTCCGGCCGACCAGCTTCATGCCGGGATATTTCTCGCCCATGCGGGCGATGAAGGCGGCGACACGCTTGTCGTGATTGTCCTGTCCGGGGTTTTCCAAGACGGCATAGTCGCCCTTGCCGTCGAGCGCCTTGGCGACCATGTCGGCGGCGGCGCTGCCTTCCCGGTTATTGTCGGAGGTGACATAGGAAGCGCGCTTGGAATTGGGCGAGTCGGCCGCAAAGGTCACCACCGAAACGCCGGAGTCGACGGCGCGATTGATCGGCTCGATGAAGGGATCCGAATTCATCGGGTGGACGAGGATGCCCGCCGGTTTCTTGGCCAGGGCCTGGTCGAAGCTCGCGATCTGCTTGGTGACGTCATATTCCGGCGTGCCGGTATAGGCCGTCTTGCAACCCATCGACTGGGCGGCCTGCTTGAAGGCCTCATAGACCGGGAACCAATATTCCACACCCGAGACCATGACGTTCATCACATAGGTCTCGCCTTCCTTGCAGCGGAACTTGCTGTCTGCCTGCGCGCTCGCGCCGGAGACAAAGGCCGCGCTCGCAGCCAGTCCGATGAGCCATTTCCTGATGGGCATCCTCACCTCCCGATGGTGTTTGCCGGGCTTGTTTCCCGGTGCTTTCGATTAATGTTGAAATAAATTTCACTACATGATATTCATTTCAATAGGGATATAGATGAGATTGCTGACGGACGCAATGGCCTTTCGTCGGCGGCGTGTGTCCGGTGTGTCGACCTCCAGATCGGCATCTTTGGAAACACCGCATTTTGCTCGAGGAAGACGCCGATCCCGCTCCATCACCTGATGGCGCTAAGGAGATCGGCGCACCGCGTCAGCGGACGGGATGCTCGGGCTTCCGGAAAGCCGTGTCCGTCCCTCCCCTTTGGTTGACAGCGCTGTGGTCGTCAGGGAAGCTGCCGCAAAGGGCGCAAAGCGCCGTCACGATTGGGAGGAAGCGCCATGACCATTGGCCTTCGGGGCAAGCAGGCGACCAAGATCACGGCGGCCGAGGCGGCGGCGCGGGTCAAGCCGGGCATGTGGCTCGACTATGGATTCGGGCTGACCCAGCCAGATGCCTTCGAGGTGGCCCTCGCTGCCCGGCGCGACGAACTCCATGACGTCAAGATCCGCCACTGCCTCACCATGCGGGCGCGCGCCACCCAGGAATGCGATCCCAATGGCGAGCATTTCGGCTGGTTCAACTGGCACTTCTCCGGCTATGACCGCAAGCAGCACGATGCCGGACGCTGCAACTACATTCCGATGAATTTCGGCGAGGCGCCGGACTTCTATCGCCGCTTCATCGATCCCGTGGACATTGTCGTGATCAAGACGGCACCGATGGATGCGGAGGGCTATTTCAACTTCGGCGGCGGCGCTACCTATGTCGAGGCCATCCTCGAACGGGCCCGTACCGTTGTCGTCGAGGTCAACGAGGATACGCCCTATGTCTTTGGCGAGGGCAACCGCATCCATGTCAGCGCAGTCGACCACATCATCGAGGGTGACGGCCAGAAGGCACCGGAGATCGGTAATCCCGAGCCGAGCGAGATCGACCGGGCAGTCGCAGCCCGCATCGTCGCGGAGATCGACGACGGCGCCTGCCTGCAGATCGGCATCGGCGGCATGCCCAACGCCGTCTGCACCATCCTCAAGGACAGCGGCATCCATGATCTCGGCATCCATACCGAGATGATGACTGACGGCATCGTCTCGCTCTATGACGCCGGCCTGGTGACCGGTGCGCGCAAGAATATCGACCGGGGCTGCTCGGCCTTCACCTTCGCGGCTGGTTCGCGCCGCCAATATGAAGCGATCGACCGCAACCCCGATTTCAAATCCTACCCGGTCGACTACACCAATTTGCCGCACAATATCGCGCAGAACGACCATGTGGTGTCGATCAACAATACCACGCAGATGGACCTGCAGGGCCAGGCTGCCTCCGAGAGCGATGGCCATCGCCATATCTCGGGCACCGGCGGCCAGCTCCAATTCGTGCGCGGTGCCTATGCCTCCAAGGGCGGCAAGTCGTTCCTGTGCATGTCCTCGACCTTCGACAAGCGTGGCGATCGCCGCAGCCGCATCGTGCTCAATCTGACGCCGGGTAATGTGGTCACCACGCCGCGGACGGACGTGATGTATGTCGTCACCGAATATGGCATGGTCAATCTGAAGGGGCGTTCGGTGGCCGAGCGGGCCAAGGCCCTGATCGGCCTCGCCCATCCCGATTTTCGCGAGGGGCTGGAACGCGAGGCCCGCGAGAACGGCCTGATTCCGCGCTTCTGCTACGCGCTGTCCTGATTGGTATCCCTGGGATCGCAGGCGTCTCGCCTGCCTCTGTCTTTCCTAAGCGCGGCGCTTCCAAAAGCAGGCGAGACGCCTGCGATCCCAGGACAACCATGCTTCGCTTGGCACCCTCGCCGGCCTGCCCTAACCTTCCCGGCTTTCGGATGAGGACGATTTCATGACGCAAGCCATTGACCGGGTCCGCCAGGCCCTGCTGCAGGCCGGGCATCCCGACACTATCGCGATGTTCGCCGAGGGCACCCATACCGCGGCCGAGGCTGCCGCTTCCGTGGGCTGCAGTGTGGCGCAGATTGCCAAGTCGATCATCTTCCGCTCGGGCGAGATGCCGATCCTGGTGGTCGCGTCAGGCATCAACCGCATCGACCGCGCCAAGGTCGGCGCCGCCCTCGGCCGCAAGGTCGAGCGGGCCGATCCGGCCTGGGTCGAAGCCACCACCGGCTTTGCGGTGGGCGGCGTGGCGCCGGTAGGGCATCTCGCGCCGGCCCTCATTTTGATCGACGAGGACCTGCTTGCCCTCGATCCTGTCTGGGCAGCGGCGGGGTCGCCGACCCATGCCTTCCGCACCACGCCGGCCGAACTCGTGCGGGTGACCGGCGGTTCGGTGGCGAATGTGAAGGCTTGAGGCGATGACCGATCCTGCCGGGCCTTTCAGCCCCGATGTCGAGATCCGCACGCGTGATTATCGCATCGGCTGCATCGGCGCCGGCATGATCATGGCCGACGTGCAGCTCGCCGCCTATCGCGAGGCCGGCTTTCCCGTGGTCGCCATCGCCTCGCGCACCCGGGAGAAGGCGGCGGCCGTCGCTGGGCGCTACGCCATCCCAACCGTGCACGACACGCCCGAGACGCTGATCGCGGACGAAAGAGTTGAGATTCTCGACATCGCCTTTCCGCCGGACCAGCAGCCAGCCCTGATCCGGCGGGCGCTGGCCGCGCCCCATATTCGCGGTATCCTTGCCCAGAAACCCTTCGCGCTGACTCTTGAGGAGGCTCGCCGCCTGCGCGACGAGGCCGATGCCGCCGGCAAGATCCTGTCGGTCAACCAGAACATGCGCTTCGACCAGGCGATGCGGGTGCTGCGGCAGATTCTCGATCGCGGCGAGCTGGGAAGTCCGGTCTTCGCCACCATCGAGATGCGCGCCATCCCGCATTGGCAGGGTTTCCTGGCGGATTACGACCGGCTGACCCTCGCCAATATGAGCGTGCATCACCTCGACGTGCTGCGCTTCCTGTTCGGCGAGCCTAGCGAAATCTATACCGCCGCCCGCCCCGATCCGCGCACCCGTTTCGAGCACACCGACGGCATCACGGTTTCCACGCTGAAATTCCCGTCCGGCCTGCTAGCAGTCTCCATGGAGGACGTCTGGTCGGGGCCGCGGCAGGAGGGCTTCGATTCCGACGTCTACATCAAGTGGCGGGTCGAGGGCACCGACGGCGTGGCGCAGGGCACCATCGGCTGGCCGGATGGTACGCCCTCCACCCTGCGTTATGCCTCGATGACGGCGACCGGCGGGCGCTGGGTCAGCCCGAGCTGGACGAGCAAATGGTTTCCGCAGGCCTTCATCGGCGTGATGGAGCAATTGCAATATGCGGTGAAGACGGCGACCACCCCCCAGCTCTCGGCCGGCGACAATGTCCGCACCATGGCGCTGGTGGAGGCCGGATACCGCTCGCTCGCCGAAAACCGTCCGGTCAGGCTGGACGAGTTCGAGGTTTGAGCATTCGAATCACCCTGCCCTAGGGGTGCATTTTCGCGCCCTTGACGATCTTGTCGACGACCTTCTTGTCGGCCCGGAGCGCGATACCGACCACCTTGGCATCGTCGACGGCGTAATCGGCGAAGACGGCGCGATTGGCGGCATCGTGACCGGTCTTGAACATCTCCTCGATATAGAGCGAGGTCCTGATGCCCCGGTCGAGCGAGCGGCGGTGGATCGCGCTCATCGTTTCCGCGTCGGCCGCCAGCACGATCGCCGGCTGCACCGACAGGGCATTGTAGAAGCGCCCGGCGCGATCACGATAGGCCTCGCCGATCATGTCGGGTGTCTGGGCGATGATGCCGCTGGTGAGGAAGGCGGTGACGTTGAGTGCCTGCCAGGAGGCAAGATCGTCTCGCAACACGATGGCAAACTTGGTATCGAACATGAATGACGACTTTCGAGTCAGAATCTCCGGAGGCCGAGCCCCTAGCCGGAACCACGCCGTCAGCCCTAGGGCAGCAGGCCTTCCAGGGTCTTGAACGTTCGTGCGGCGACAGCGTCCGCACCGCGCCGCCGCTGCCCGGTATCGAGCGCATGGAAGCCTGGTTCCACGGCAATGCCTTCGAACTCCACCGCCACGATACCTATGCCGTCGGCGTCACCCTCGACGGTATCCAGAGCTTCCGTTACCGCGGCGTATCGCGCGCCAGCCTGCCAGGGCAGGTGCTAGTGCTGCATCCCGATGAGCTGCATGATGGCGGCGCCGGCACCGAAGAGGGATTGCACTACCGCATCCTTTATCTGGAACCCTCGCTCCTGATGCGGGGGCTCGGCGACGGCGCGGTGTCGCTGCCTTTCCTGCGCCAGCCGGTTTTCAGCGATCCGGCGCTACGCGAGGATATTCTCGGCTTGCTCGGCCCGCTCGACCGCGGGCTGGAACAGCTTGCCGCTGACGATCTCATTGCCCGCCTGGCACAGGGGCTCGCTCGCCACGCCGGCCAACCGCTCAAGCCTCTCGGCAGCCTGGCCTGGCGGCAGGTCGACCGGGTGCGCGACTATCTCGAGGCCCATGCTCTCGAGGCGGTACGTTCGGAGGAACTGGAGGAGATCGCGGGGCTCGATCGCTACGCCCTGTCACGGCATTTCCGGGCGGCTTTCGCCACCAGTCCGCACCGCTTCCTGCTGATGCGGCGCCTGGGCCAGGCCCGCGCCCTGATTGCGTCAGGCGAATCGCTCGCCGAGGTCGCCGCCGCCACCGGCTTTGCCGATCAGAGCCACCTCACACGCCATTTCAAGAAGGCCTATGGGGTGACCCCGGGGCGTTGGGCCGGCCTGGTCGAGACGGGGCGGCGGTCAGGCCCAGTGGCCGCTTGACCAGACGGCTTCCGGCTATCGATGTATCACGCCGCTCGCAGCGGGCTTTGGCGGACCTGGAGAGGTGAGTCCGTCATCCCCGGCCGAGCCGCTCGCGAGCAAAGCGAGAGAGGGCGAGGGGAAGGGGATCCAGGGCTGGAGGGCTCAACTTATGGCCCCTGGATCCCCTTCCCTCGGCCTATGGCCTCGCCGGGAATGACGGTCAGGCTTCAATGGAAGTGGTATCGCTCACCCCCGCGTTCCGGCATATCTGTCCATGCCGACATCCAGGGCCGTGGCGCGCTGATGCATCTGCTCGAAATAGGGATGGAAGATGGCGTTGCGGGCTTCGATCTCGGCATGACCAGCCAGGAAAGCCGGCATGGCCTCGCGGATCTCGGCCAGGACGGCTTCCTCGTCGATACGGGTCAACAGGCCCTGTTCCACCACGATCTCACCCTCGACCATCACGCGTTCGATCGAAGCGCCGTTCTCGGCATAGACCAACTGCCTGACGATGTCGTTGAGCGGCGTGAAGGCGAGGCTGTCGAGCCGAAGCATGATCAGGTCGGCGCGCTTGCCGACTTCGAGGGAGCCGGTGAGCTCTCCCAGAAGGGCCGTACGCGCGCCGCCCAGCGTGGCGGCGTTGAGGATTTCCCGGGCGGAGACCCAGCGTTCATGATCGGGGCCGGTGGCACTTTGTACCAGGGCCGCCGTACGCATGACGTCGAAGATGCGCGCGCTGTCGTTCGATGAGACGCCGTCCGTGCCAAGGCCGATGGTGACGCCGGCATTGATGAGGCGGCGGAGCGGCGCGATGCCGGCACCGAGCTTCAGATTGGAGACGGCATTGTGAGCCACCGAGCAGCCCGCCGCGCCCATCAGGGCGATATCGTTCTCGTCGACCCAGACCGAATGGGCAATGGTGATGCCGGAATGGAGCAGGCCGAGATCGTGCAGGTAGCGGATCAGGCTCTTGCCATGCAGGAGTTCGCCGGTCACCGCCTGGGTCTTGGTTTCCAGGATGTGGGTATGGAAGGGCACGCGCCATTGCTGGGCCAGCTCGTTACAGGCCAGCATCAGCTCGGGCGTGCAGCGCTGGGGCGCGGAGGGAGCGATCATGAAGCGCAGCCGTCCGGCCCTGTCCTGGAAGGCCGCCAGGGCGGAGCGGCAATAGTCGACATAGGCGGCAGCGGTGATCGGCGGGCCGAAATCGAGTTTCGCCTGCAGGTCTGCCGGCATGATCTGCCGGCCATAGGTAACGGCATCGAGCGGGTGGATATTCATCACCGCGCTGGAGACATTGGCGCGGATGCCGGCATCCTCATAGGCACGGAACACGGTGCCGAGCCGGTCGAGATCGTGACGGGGCGGGTCGAAGAAATCGTCGCACAGCAGGGTGACGCCGCCCTTCAGCGATTCCATCGCGAGCAGCAGCGTGCGCAGATAGAGCAGGCGCGGCGACAGCAGCGGGCCCATCAGCAGCGGATAGGCATAGAGCAGCCATAATTCCAGCGGCAGGCGTTCATAACGCCCCCGGAAGAAGGTTTCGCCGGAATGGGTGTGGGCGTTGACGAGGCCCGGCATCACCAGCCGGCCGCGCCCGTCGATCAGCCTCGCGCCGGGGTGGTCGCCGAGATCAGGGCCGATGGCGGCGATGCAGTTGCCCTCGACCAGGATATCGCCCGCGAAGGGCGTGCTGCCATGCTCGCCGCCCATGGCAAGGATGGTGGCGTTGCGGATCAGGACCCTGCTCATGCCAGTTTCCCCGGCGCACCGCCGTCGAGCCAGGCATAGAGCTCCCAGACCTCTCCATCCGGGCCGGCGAAATAGCAGCAGCGCGCATTCCAGGCATAATCGGCTGGGGGTCTTTCGAAGGCCACGCCCTTGGCGGCGAGCTCGGCGTGGCAGGCATCCAGTTCGGCCGGCGAGGACATCAGCACGGCGATCAGCACATTGTGATGGCCCGAACCGCGCTCGGCCGACAGGCCGGCATGATGGCTGATATGGCCGATGTCCCATAGGGCCAGTGTGAGCCCGGCGCCGTTGAAATCGGCGAAACCAGGAGCGCGGTGCTTCAGGGTGAAGCCGAGCCTGTCGGTGTAGAAGGCGATCGAGCGTTCGATGTCCGCGGTGAGGATGCAGATATCGCTGATCGCGTGGCGTTGGGCAAAGGCCGTCATTGTCAGTAATCCCGTAATTCGCCGCCGGTCGCGGCTGCCTTGACGCCGCCGCGCAGCTGCCCGCTGATCCACACGCCCAGCACGGTGGCCAGATAGGGCAGTGCGAGCAGGAGATCGCGCGGCACCTTGTCGCCGAAGACGAGCTGGGCCCGGATGCCGAGGGCATCGACGACGGAAAAGAACAGCGCGGCCAGGGCCGAGCCGATGGGATGTCCGCCGCCGAAGATCACCGAGGCAAAGCCCATGAAGCCGCGGCCGGCCGTCATGTTGATGCTGAAGAGCTGGAGCGTGCCGAGCGCCAGTTCGGCACCACCGAGGGCGCAGAGCACGCCGCCGCCCATCAGGGCGATCAGGCGCATGCGGGCCGGCGCCACGCCCACGCTGCGGGCGGCGAAGGGATGTTCGCCGCAGGCCGTCAATTGCAGGCCGAAGCGGGTGCGCCGCACGATGACCCAGAGCGCCAGCACCACGAAGGGCATGGCGATCACCAGCACGGAGAGCACCCCGAAGGGGCCGAAGGCCTCGCCGAGCCGGGGCAGTCCCCGGCCGGCCATCACCGAGGCCTGGCTGCCATAAATGGCCTGGACGGCGAGATCCGTGCCGCCGAGCCCGAGGCCGGTGAGGCCGAGGCCGGCGATGATGGGATGGGCGCGCAGCTTCTCGACCACGAACCACAGCAGCATCGAGCCGAGCACGCAGACCACGATGGCAAGGCCGAGGCCGAAGGCGACCGAGCCGGATTTGGCGGTACCGACGGCAGCGGCGCAGGCGCCCGCGATCATCAGCCCTTCCAGGCCGAGATTCCAGATGCCGGCCCGCTGGGCCAGCATGCCGGCCATGGCCACATAGATCAGCGGCGTGCCCGAGCGCAGGATGGCAATGAGGATGTCGCTCATGGCTGGGTCCTCCGCGCCGGCAGGCGCCGCTTGATGAAGCCGGGCAGCAGCCAGGTGCGCGCCGTGATGAACAGGGCGATGGCGGCGTTGATCACGTCGATGGCGGCGGCCGGCAGGCCGGCGATCACCGGCAGATAGAGGCTGGCGGCGGCAAGGCCGCCGAAGAACAGCGAGACGATGGCCGCGCCGGCCACGGAGAGCCCCGCGACCAGGGCGATCAGGATCGCGGTGAAGCCATGGCCGGGCAGGAAGCCGCTGACCAGGCGGCCATTGGGACCGAGCAGCTCGATCGAGCCGGCGAGGCCCGCCAGCGCGCCGCTGATCAGGAAGGCCGACAGCCCAAGGCGGGAGAGCCGGGCGCCCTGCCACGCGATCATCACCGCATTGCGGCCGGCGAGGCTGGAGAGCACGCCATAAGCGGTGCGGTTCACCAGGAGCCAGACCAGCACCAGAACCAGCACGGACAGCGCGATCATGGTGGGCGAGACGCCGGCCGAGGTGGCGATGCGGTAGGCTGAGGCGACGGGCCGGCTTGCCGTGACCTGTCCGGTGCCGGAGGGATCCTTCAGCGGGCCGGAGGTGACATAGACCAGGAGCAGGCCGGCCATGAAATTGCCCATCAGCGTGGTGATCACCTCATCGGTGCCGTAGCGCAGCCTGAGGAAGCCGGGCCAGGCCGCCCACAGGGCGCCCGCCAGCATGCCGGCCAGCATGGCCGATGGCACCACCAACAATGCGGGTGCCCCGTTGAGCAATTCGACGGCGGTCGCAGCTCCGATGGCGCCGAGGTAGAACTGGCCCTGCGCGCCGACGTTGAAATAGCCGCAGCGAAAGCAGACCAGCACGCCGGCGGCGGTGATCACCAGCGGCAGGGCCCAGCGCAGACTCTTCATCAGCGCATTGGGTGAGGTGAAGGCGCCGTCGGCGATGCTGCGGAACATCTCCGGAGCCGAGTAGCCGGCAAATTCGAACACGATGCCGCACAAGCCCAGTGCCAGGGCTACGAAACTGACGGCGCGCAGGATGGAAAGGAGGCGGGCGGTCATGCGGCTTCCTCCAGGGCGACGTCGCCGACCATGGCCTGTCCCACGGCCGCTATCTCGAAGGGGGCGGTGAACTCGGCGACGATGCGGCCGGAGAACATCACGACCACCCGGTCGGCGATGTCGAAGAGCTCGTCGAGATCCGAAGAGATCAGCAGCACGCCGCAGCCCTGGTCGCGGCAGGCTCTCAGAGCGCGCCAGACGAAGGCGGTAGCGCCGATGTCGAGGCCACGGGTGGGCTGGGCCGCGATTACCAGCCGCGCCGTCTCGTCGATCTCGCGGGCGAGGATGACCTTCTGGGCATTGCCTCCCGAGAGCGAGCCGGCCGGTTGGGTCGTGGTGGAGAAACGGACGTCCCACCCGTGCAGGCTGGCCTGGCAGGCCTTCCTCAGCCGCGCGGGAGCAATGAAGGAAAGGATGCGTCCCAGCAGCAGGTTGCGGGCGGCCCAGTTCTCCCAGAGCGAGCTGGTCAGGCTCAGCCCCTCGCTGTTGCGGTCGAAGGGAATGATGCGCAGGCCGGCGGCGCGGCGCTCGAGCACGGGGCGCCTGGTGACATCCAGCCCATCGAGCGCAATGGTGCCACGCTCCAGGCCGACAAGCCCGGCGAGGGCACGGACCAGAGTTTGCTGGCCGTTGCCCTCGACACCGGCAATGCCGACGATCTCGCCGGCGCGGATGGCGAGATCGGCCCGCTCGAGCGGACGCCCTTCACCGTCGGGACGGGTGGTGACGGCCTTCATCTCAAGGATGGGGGCGCCGGTGGATGGCTTCATGTCGTGGGCGGGAGGTGCGTTGGCGCCCTCGCCGACGAGAGCGGCCTTGTCCGCCTTGTCGAGGCCGGCGGCGGTACCGATGATCGAGTTGGCGAGGCGGGTGGCATCGATCTCGCTCACGGGCACGCAGGCCTCGATCAGGCGCCCGCCGCGCAGGACGCTGACCGTCTCGGCGATACCGAGCACCTCGCGGATCTTGTGCAGGATGAGGATGATGGTGACGCCGCGCTCGCGCAGGCCACGCAGCCGTTCGAACAGGGTCTCGATACCCGAGGGCGAGAGCACGGCGGTCGGCTCGTCCAGGATGAGGATACGGGCATCAGTCACCAAAGCGCGGGCGATCTCGACCGCCTGGCGGGTCTCCACCGGCAGGTCGCGGATGCGGGCGCGTGGATCGACCTTCACACCGAGGCCTTCGAGATGGGCGGCCCAGCGGGCGCGCAGAGCCTTGGCGGAGAACAACGCCCCCCGCCCTTGCGCGCCGAATTCCATGGCCTCGGCGACGGTGAAGGAGGGCGGCAGGGCGAAGCTTTGGTGCACGAGCTCGACCCCGGCGGCACGGGCGGCATTGACCTTGCCGAGCGGTACGGGTTGTCCCCCGATCAGCAATTGCCCGGAGGAAGGCCTGACGATGCCGGCGCAGACCCGGGCAAAGGTCGTCTTGCCGGCGCCGTTCTGCCCGACGACGGCATGGATGCGGCCGGCCTCGAAGCCCAGGCTCACCTGCCTGAGCGCCGCAACCTCGCCGAAGAGGACACTGACATCGCCGCATTCGAGGGCGTGCTGGGGCATGGTGGTCTTCCCGGATGCGCGGGCCATCGGGCCGCAACCTGTCGGATGGAGCACTGCGCCTCGTCACCGCCAGAGGCAAGCCGGCGCGCGACGAGGAGGAGAAGGCAGGGGGCTCTAGAGCGCGGTGTTGAGCGGCACCTTGAGCGTTCCGGCGATGATCTCCTTCTTTGCCTTCTCGATGTCGGGCCAGATCTCCTTGGCCTTGGCAACGAGATCGGCCGGGCCTTCCTTGAGGAAGGTGTCGGAGAGCTCAAAGTCGATCACGCCGGTATCGATGCCGGTGGCGACGTGATGTCCCTTCCAGCCCTCGATCAGCGCCTTGCTGACTTCCTGATAGAGCGACAGGCCGAAATCGAGCTTGACGATGGCGGCCACCGCCTTGGGGCCGAGCTTGTACTGCTCTCTGGAGATGGCGCTGACCAGGCGGCCGGGCGCTTCGGTGGCGGCCTGGATGATGCCGGTATCCGTGGCGGCTGAGTCGGTCTGGATATAGTCGACGCCGGACTGGAACAACTGATTGGCGATCTCATGACCCTTGGCGGGATCCTGGAACGAGCCGGCGAAGGCCCCGGTGAACTTGATGTTGGGGCCGATCACAGCGGCCGCGGCCTTGAGGGCGTTGAGATCGGCGATCTGGCCGGGAATGCTGGCGCCGCCGATATAGCCGATCGCGCCGGTCTTGGAGATGCGGCTGCCGAACAGGCCCGAGAGATAGCAGCCCAGATAATAGTCATAGGCCACCGTCACCACATTCGGGATCGCAGGCTCGAATGGGTCGGCGTAGAGCTGCACGAATTTGGTGTTGGGATATTCGGGCGCCACGGCCTTGAAGGGCTCGGCGACCTCGTTGAAGGTCGAGACGACCACGCTGGCGCCGGCATCGCCGAGGCTGCGGAAGATCGATTCATAGGTCGCGGCGTCCTGCGCATAGATGATGCGGGTGGCAAAGCCCTTTTCGCCGGCCAGTTTCTTCAGCGACGCGATCATGCCGTCGACCGGGCCGTTGTCGCCCGCCGCCTGGGTATGGACCAGTGCCACCAGGCCTTCGGCGGCCCGGGCCTGGCTCGACAGCAGGCCGAAGGCCGCCACGCCTGCGGTGCCGATGAGGAATTGGCGGCGTGATGCCGAATACCGGAACAGGCCTGAAACGGAGGGAGTCTTCGTCATCTGTCAGTTCCCTTTTTTGGTTTGGATGGTGTTGATTTTTGTTGTTCTCCGGGGAGCTTCAGCGCCCCGGGCCGTCAGGCCGCCGGCAAGGGCGGGCAGATCGAGGTCGGCTTGAGCATCTTGACCTCCTGCGAGATCATGGCGTCCAGGCCCCAGACCTCGCCGATGAACTTTGTCCAGGCCGGATCCGCGGCCATGGCGGCGCGCCGTGTCTCGCGATCGCCCAGGCCCTGATAGGCCCACATCATCACGATCTGGTGCAGCGGGCCGATCTCGCTGACCCATAGGCCCATGAAGGTGCCCAGATGCTTCTTCTGGATCGGCAGGCCTTCGGTCTCGTATTTCTTCAGCCAGCGGTCGAGCTGGCCCGGCTTGAAGCTGTAGGTGCGCTGTTCGATGATCATGGCCGCCGTGCCTCCGTCATGGTTTGGCGTCGAGGATGAAATCGGCAGCCCGTTCGCCGATCATGATGGTCGGCGCGTTGGTGTTGCCGCTGGAAATGATCGGCATGATCGAGGCGTCCGCGACCCTCAGGCCCTCGACGCCATGGACCCTGAGCTCGGCATCGACGACGGCGTCGGCATCATTGCCCATCTTGCAGGTGCCGACCGGATGGAGGGTGGTCAGGGCCGAAGCCCGCAGCCATTCCAGCAACGCGTCGTCGCTGAGCGCGCCGGGCCCGGGCGCCAGTTCCTTGCCGCGATAGGGATCGAAGGCCGGTTGGGCGATGACCTCACGCATCATGCGGATGGCGGTGATCATGGTCTTGCGGTCGAATTCGGTGGCGAGGTAATTGGCTCGGATGCGGGGCGGCGCCGCCGGATCGGCGGAGCGCAGCGTGATGGTGCCCCGGCTCTCCGGATTGACCGGGCCGACGCGGATTGTGAAGCCGTGATTGGCCTCCACTGCCTGCTTGCGGAAGGGATTGGGCCAATGGAGATTGGCGGTCTTCTCCAGCGCCGGCATGAAATGGGCCTGGATGTCGGGCGCCACCAGGTCGGGCCGCGACTTCATGAAGGCGCCGGCCTCATAGGGAAAGGTGGTGGTGATGCCGGTGCCCAGCACCATGCCCTGTGCGACCGAGGCGATCAGCTTGTCGGCGCGCAAATCGCCATAGAGCGTCACCGGCTGCTTGCATTCATAGCTCAGGCAGCAATCGACATGGTCCTGCAAGTTTCGCCCCACGCCCGGCAGATCATTAAGTACGGCGATGCCATGCTTAGCCAGCTCATCAGCCGGGCCGATGCCGGAAAGCATCAGCAATTGCGGTGAGTTGACTGCTCCGCCGCACAAAATCACTTCCCGTCTGGCCCGCACGGTGCACGGCCGCCCACCCTGCGTGAACAGGACGCCGTTAGCGCGCCCGTTCTCCACGAGGATGCGCTGGCTGAGCGCGTTCACCTCTACCGTGAGATTGGGCCGGTCGAGCACCGGTCGCAGGAAGGCATGGGAAGTCGACCAGCGCTTGCCTTTGCGGATGGTGAAATCGTAGCGCCCGAAGCCTTCCTGTTCGGCCCCGTTGAAATCATCATTGCGGGGATAGCCCGCCTGCACGCCGGCCTCGATGAAGACATCGAACAACCCGTTGCGGCCGCGGGCACGGCAGACGGTGAGGGCGCCCTCGGTACCATGGAAGCTGCCATTGCGTTCGACATGGGTTTCGGAGCGACGAAAAGCGGGAAGAACCTCGTCATAAGACCAGCCCGGCAGGCCCATCTGCGCCCAGCGGTCATAGTCATGGGCGTTGCCGCGCACATAGATCATGCCGTTGATGGTGGAGGTGCCGCCAAGCGCCTTGCCGCGCGGCCAATAGAGCGTGCGGTTGTTGAGATGGGGCTCGGGCTCGGTGCGGTAATTCCAGTTGTAGAGGCCGGAATTGAAGAGCTTGCCCATCAGCATGGGTAGGCGGAACAGGGGATTGCGGTCGCGTCCGCCCGCTTCGAGCAGCAGCACGCGGTTGCCGGGATCCGCGGACAGGCGATTGGCGACGACGCAGCCTGCCGAACCGGCGCCGATGATCACATAGTCGTATTCGGCATCGTTACGCATGGCCTTACCAGTCGATCGGGGCAGCGCCGAGCGCCTTGAGACGCTCATTGCCGAGAATGAAGGGATTGGGCAGGCCGAGCACCGCGTCGCCCCGGGCCGGATGCTCGCGCAGGATGCAGTCGTCGCCCTCCATGATGCCGGCCGCCCGGAGGGTCTGCGCCGCCGCCTCGCCAAAGCCGAGGAAGATCACTTTCTGTCCGGAACCGGCGAGATGGCGCAACACCGCCAGCATCAGCGGCCGCCACAGCGGTAGGTGGCCCCGGCTCTGATGCGGATCGATGGAGACCTGGAAGCGGCTGAGGGTTAGCGAGGCGTTGAGCAGCAGGGCACCGCTGGCAACCCAGCGATCGGCGACGGCATTGGCCGGCTCGAGTGCGACGGCGCCGGCCTCGATGGCGGAGCGCAGGCGCGGCCAATCGGCGATGCTGCCAGTCCAGCTGCCCTCACCGGTGCGGGCGGCGACGATCATCTGCATCACCGTGCGGATGGAGACCGAGAACATCTTCTCCAGCTCGCGCCATTCGGCGACATTGCCGGCCTCGAAGGCGCGGCCGGTCGAAAAGTCGGGGCTCGGATACGGATCCTGGCCGAGCACCACGCAGTGCACCTGGTGGGGGTCGAGACCGTCGAAGGCGCGCAGCATATGCGCGCCCTTGGGTTGCCCGGGAAAGAGGCGCCCCTTGCGTACGGGGAAGACCGGTTCCCACGGCTCCAGCGTCAGGCCGGCATCCATGTCGGCGAAGCCCAGTTCGACCGGGCCGAGGATGTCGCGCCAGGCGGGCGGCAGATCGGCCTGCCAGCCATCCAGCACGTCCCGCATGACTTCGCGCAATGATGTCGACATCGCCGCTGCATCCCCCTCGTTGCATGAAGGATAGTCAAAACCTGACCAAAACGTCAAGTTATGAGTTGAAAAAATCTGACGTTTCGGTCAGGTTTTGACATTGGGTTCCGATACCGGCATTTCCGGAGCACGGACGCATCTCGAGAGTGCGGGAGGACAAGGTGGCGACGACCAGCGCAAAGAAGGCGCGCAAGGATGGCTCGGACAACGAGGAACGCATCCGGGCCCGCAACGAGGCGGCGATCCTGGCCGCTGCTATCGACCTGTTCGCCCGCAAGGGTTTCGACGGGACGCGGATCGCCGAGGTCGCCGAACATTCAGGATTGCCCAAGGCGAACGTCTATTACTACTTCCCGGCCAAGGAGGATATTTACCGTGCCTTGATCGGCCGGCTGATCGCCAGCTGGGATACGGCGCTTGAGGAACTGCAGCCCGGGCGCGATCCGGCCGAAGCCATCATGGCCTATATCCGGGCCAAGCTCGATTATTCACGCCGCTTCGCCGCCCAGTCCAAGCTGTTCGCCAACGAGATTCTCAGCGGTGCGAAATTTCTCGACAAGGCGGCCCGCAGCCACGTGCAGCAGGCGACCCGCGCCAAGGCGGCCGTGGTCGAAGGCTGGGTCGCTGCCGGCAGGATGGCGCCGATCGCCATTCCGCATTTCTTCATCATGCTGTGGAGCACGACACAATTCTACGCCGATTTCGAGGTGCTGGCCTGCGATGCCATGGAAGTCAGCCGGCTGACCAAGAAGGATTTCGAGGCGGCCGCGCTCGCCATCGGCGATATCGTTCTGCGCGGCTGCGGCCTTGCAATGCCACCTGCCTGAGATCGAAATAGTATGCGCAAAATAAAACGGGACGGTGTCTAGCTGACACCGTCCCGTGTTTGAAACGGGGCTTGCGGCCCGCGAAATCAGCCGTTCACGGCATCCTTGAGCGCCTTGGCAGGCTGGAAGACCACCTTCTTGGAAGCGGCGATCTTGATCGTGGCGCCGGTGGAAGGGTTGCGGCCTTCGCGTGCGGGCTTGGCCTGCACCTTGAACTTACCGAAGCCGTTCAGGGAGACTTCCTCACCCTTGACAGCCGCCTCGGTGATCCCTTTCAGAACGTCCTCGACAGCTGCCTTAGCGGCAGTCTTAGTCAGGCCATGAGCGGCGGCAATACGGTCGGCAAGATCGCTGGTGCTGACGGGCATGATGTTATCCTTTCGATGATTCGTCCGATGGCGTTATCGCATGACCGGTTCGATATCGCCATCGCATGTACACCGGAAACGCACGGAAATCCTGCTTTTTCAACGGATATGAACGGATTTTCTCGCGCCCAGCTCTTGTTTGGAGCGGTTTGAGTTTGCAAACGCCTGTTTGGCGATGCCGTTTGGTAAAGTAAGCACCCGGCCGGCGATGCGATGAAAATGCCTTGCGCTTTGACGGACCCCGCCAGGGATTGCAAAGATGCCTTGGAGATCAGTGGGTTAGAATAAGGAAGCATTTTTGCCGGCCTACGCTTTGCTCCAGGGGACAGCACCGGACTGGCGGACTATACTTGCCGACCATAGATATCGGGTGGAAGCGCGGGACTTTTTGCGGTGATATCGCGGCAAGTTCAATCACAGGGAGACGAAGCGATGACTTCCCCCCATTTTGCCTTGTTCGACACCGAAATCGGCACTTGCGCCCTCGCTTGGGGCGATAAGGGCCTGGTCAGTGTGCAACTGCCATCCCACAGTCCGACGGGCCTGCGGGCGCGCATGCTGCGCTCCCTGCCGGGTGCGATCGAGGCCGAACCGCCGGCGCTGGTTCGCCAGGCCATCGCGGCCATCCAAGCCCTGCTGGCGGGAGAGACAGCCGATCTCGGCTTCATCGAGCTCGACATGACGGCAGTGCCGGAATTCAATCGCCGGGTCTATGCCGTGGCGCGGGGCATCCCTCCCGGCTCCACCATGACCTATGGCGAGATCGCCAAGCAATTGGGCGATCCCCTGTTGGCGCGCGACGTCGGCCAGGCCATGGGGCAGAACCCCTTCACCATCGTGATGCCCTGTCACCGGGTGATGGCGGCCGGTGGCAAGTTCGGCGGCTTTTCGGCCTATGGCGGCGTGGAGACCAAGCGCCGGCTGCTCGAGATCGAGGGCGCCCTGCCAAAGCCGGAACCCACCTTGTTCGGCTGGGCCTGAGCCAGGAGGGATCGGGCCGCATGGACGAGCGCCGGCGGCTTGGTGAGGGAAAGCCAGGCGTCGTTACGAACCGGCTACCTGCCGAAGCGTCGCCTTCAGGATCTCGTCGGAAAGGGCGGGATCGTCGGCGATGCGGGCCAGAACCACGGCGCCGACCATGGCGGCCCACCCGGCGATCGCCGCGCTACGCCGTTCTTGCGGCGTTTCGCCCGGGGCGGTCGCGCTGAAATCCTCGATCTGCTCACGCAAGGAACGGGTCAGCACGGCACGGATATCCTGCGATCCACGCACAGCTTCTGTGCCGAGCGCGGCAAAGGGGCAGCCCTCGGCACGCGCATCGCGATGCGTCCGGCTGAGATAGGTCGTAGCATAGTCGGCCATCGTCCGGCCCGGAGGCTTGGCCGCCTCCGGCTGAAACAGCACATGAGCGAGCGCCTGGGCGATCAGATCCTCCTTCGACTTGAAGTGACCATAAAAGCCGCCATGCGTCAGACCTGCGGCCGCCATGATTTGCGCAACGCTCACGCCGTCCAACCCCTTCTCCCGATAGAGGCGCGCAGCCGCATCCAGGATGCGGTGGCGATGCTCAGCGACCTGTTCGCGGCTGACTTTCATGACGGGCTCTCCTGTCTCGCTTGACTTTATACATGATGTCTATCATGAATGCACTATATATGATGATCATCATGAATAGGAACGGAGAGATGTCATGACCCAAACACGACCCACGGTTCTCATCACCGGTGCCTCCACCGGCATCGGCGCAACCTATGCCGAACGCTTCGCCCGGCGCGGCCACGACCTTGTGCTGGTGGCGCGGGACGAGGCGCGATTGAACGCGCTTGCCGACCGCCTTCGCCAGGAGAACGGCGTGGCCGTCGACATCCTCAGGGCGGATCTGACGGCCGCCGAGGATCTGGCGCGCGTCGAGGCGCGGCTGCGCGAGGACGCCAAGATCGGCATCCTGATCAACAACGCCGGCGCGGCCGCCCATGGCGGGTTTGCCGACCAGGATCCGGATGCGCTGGAGAGGCTCATCCGTCTCAACGTGACGGCACTGACGCGGCTGGCCGGTGCGGTGACGCCCCGGTTCCTGGCGGCGGGAACGGGTGCCATCGTCAACATCGCCTCGGTGGTGGCGCTGGCGCCGGAATTCGGCCTGGGTGTCTACGCAGCGACCAAGGCTTTCGTGCTGACCTTGTCGCAGAGCCTGCAGGTGGAGCTCGGCCCGCGCGGCCTCTATGTCCAGGCCGTGCTGCCGGCTGCGACCCGCACCGAAATCTGGGAGCGCTCCGGCCGCGATGTGAACACGCTGGAAGGCGTGATGGACGTCGGCGAACTGGTCGACGCCGCGTTGGTCGGCTTCGACAGGCGGGAAAGCGTCACCATTCCGCCCTTGCCGGATGCGGGGCAGTGGGAGGCCTTCGATGCCGCCCGCCGCGCCATGCTGCCGAACTTCCGGCAGGAGCACGCAGCCGAGCGCTATCGGTCGGCCTGACCGGATTCCCTTTATTTTTGGGGAGTGGCGAAGCGCTGCTCGGGCAGGATCGAATACCAGCCCGGGCGGCCGGGGTCGCGGTCATAGGTATAGCCGCCGACCTCACGGTAGTACTCGGCATAGTGGGCGAGCTTGTCGCGATCGAGCTCGACGCCGAGGCCCGGTCCCTGCGGCAGGGCGATGGCCCCATCGACATAGCGCAGCGGCCCGCCGACGATGATGTCGTCGGTGAGATGATGGTAATGCGCATCGGCGGCGAAGGAGAGGTTCGGTAGCGCCGCGCCCAGATGCAGCATCGAGGCAAGCTGGATGCCGAGTTCGCCCGAGGAATGCACGGCGGCGCCGTACTGGAAGGTCTCCAGCACCGTGCCGGCCTTGTGCGCCTGGCGCAGGCCGCCCCAGAAGGTGGTGTCGAGCAGCACGACATCCACCGCTTCCAGGCGCAGATTGGCGGCGAGCTGCTCGAAATTCACCACCACCGTGTTGGTGGCGGTGGGGATGCGGACGAGGCCTCGCAACCGGCGCATGCCTTCGAGGCCCCAGGTCGGATCCTCGAAATAGTCGTTGTTGAGATGCTCGATCGCTCGCCCGACCCGGACCGCTTCCTCCACCGACCAGGCAGCATTGGGATCGAGGCGCAGCCGATCGTTCGGGAAGGCAGCGCCTAGGGCGCGGAAGGTTTCGATGTCGTGCTCCGGCGGGAAGAGACCGCCCTTCAACTTGTGGCTGGTGAAGCCATGCCGGGCCTTGAGTTCGCGGGCATGGGCGACGATCTCGTCCGGGCTGGTCTCGCCGCCTTGGCCGGTTTCTTCATGCGGATAGCGATAGAAAAGATAGCTGGCAAAAGGAATCGTCTCGCGTATGGCGCCGCCTATGAGGTCGCAGGCCCGGATGCCGAGTTTCTTGCCGGCGGCATCCATGCAGGCCATTTCGATGGCGGCGTGGAGTTGCATGCGGTTGTTGTAGAGCGAGGCGGTGGGATTCATGATCTTCCAGCGCAGCTGCTCGAGCTGCAGCGGATCATGGCCCTCGAGATAGGGTAGGAGGGCGCGCACCGCTGCCTCGGCCGACTCGCCGCCGCCGCCCATCTCGCCGAGCCCGATAATGCCTTCGTCGGTGATCACTTCCACGATGGTGCGGATGAAGCGCCCCCAATGCGCGCCCGCGGCATGGCGCAGCGGCGCTTCGAGCGGCACGGCGACGGTGGTGGCCTTAAGGTCGACGATCTTCATCGCACTATCCGGTTGCAGGAAGAGAAAAGGGAGAAATGACGCATCAGCTCGCGGTTCCCAGAAGCAAAGCGCGTTTTAGCGAAAACGCACTTTTGCTCTGGCTCTTTGTTCGAACGCGTCTTTGCGATTCTTGGTGATTCGGTCAGCATCGCAAAACGCTATAGAGCGAGGCCGCGCACGAAGTGCTTCTGCAGTATGAGGAACAAGAGGAAGGTCGGCAGCGAGACGATCAGGGTGGCGGTGATGATGGTGGGTGCGTCGGCCTGGCCGTAGAGGCTCTGCATGCCGAGCAGGGCGACCTGAACGGGGCGGGCATCGGGTGAACGCACCAGGATCATGCCGAAGAGCAGGTCGTTCCACACCCAGGTGAACTGCACCAGCGTCAGCATCAGGAAGGGCGCCTTGGCGAGCGGCATCATGATTTTCCAGAACACCTTCCAGCTCGAGGCACCGTCCATTTCGGCCGCTTCCTGGATGTCCCAGGGCACGGTGAGGAAGAAGCCACGCATTACGAAGGTGGCGAAGGGGATGCAGATCGCGGTGTAGAAGGCGAACAGCCCGATCTTGGTGTCGTAGATGCCGAGGGCGATATAGCTCTTGAACAGCGGGATCAGATACATCTGCAGCGGGAAGATCGTGCCCGAATAGATGAACAGGAACCAGCCCAGGCCCCGCGGCAGCTTCAGCCTGACGATGCCATAGGCGGCGAGGGCGGCGAGCAGCACGGCCGTGAGGGAACTCGCCGCGCCATAGAGCAGCGAGTTGATAAAGCCGCTCTGGATACCCTGTGCCCAGGCATTGGCGATGTTGTTGAGGAGGTTGAAGCTGGTCGGCAGCTTCAGTGGGCCACGGGTGTAATCGGTGGCCGTCTTGAGCGTGTTCATCAAGAGGAAGGCCATTGGCGAGAGCCAGACCAGCGTCGCCGCCAGCATGGCGCCCGAAAGGATGGTTTTCCTGCGATCGCCGGATTGCGCCACGCTTGCACGTTCCATGGCTATACGCTCCATGACTAAACCTGGCTTTCGCGCGCGAGCATGTTGCGCAGATAGAGATAGGAGAACACCAGCGAGAGGGCGGAGATCACCACGGCGACGGCCGAGGCGTAGCCCATCTTGAAGTTGGCGAAACCCTCCTTGTACATGGTCACCGCCAGGGTTTCGGACATGCGGGCCGGGCCGCCGCCGGTCATCACCCAGATGGTGTCGAACACCTTGAACGAGTTGATCACCGCCAGGAGGGAGGCGATCACCACGTAGGGCATCAGCATGGGGATGATGATCTTGGTGGCGAGCACGAAGCCGGCGGCACCGTCGAGGGTGGCTGCTTCCACCGGTTCCTTGGGCAACCCCTGCAGGCCGACCAGGAAGATCATCACGTTCAGCCCGGTCGCCTGCCAGGTATAGGCACCGATCATCGCATAGGTGTTGTAAGGCTGGACATAAAGCCAGTTCACCTTGAGTGCCCCCAGGCCGATGGTGTCCAGGAGGATGTTGAGGGCGCCCTGGTCGCGCAGCACGAAGCCGAAGACGATGCCGGCAGCGGAGGCCGAGATGGTGGCGGGAATGTAGATGCAGATCTGCATCAGCTTCGCCCCCTTCAGCCCTGAAATGGCATAGGCGAAGAAGAAGCCGAGCCCGACCGGCAAAACCACGCCCAGCACCATCCATTTCAGCGTGTTGACGAAGGGGCGGGTGAAATTGGCATCCGTCACCAGCTTGAAGAAGTTCTGCAGGCCGATGAAACGCGGCGCGGTCATGCCGTTCCAGTCGGTGAAGGCGAGCAGGGTGGTGTAGAGCATCGGCAGGATCAGGAAGACGCCCACCATCAGCGCCGCCGGGGCGACATAGAGATAGGCTTCGCGCTGCTTGTGGTCGGACAGGGGGGGCATGGGAGAGCCGAGTGCTGGGGTTCAGGATAAGGCGCCATTCTCCTTCCCCACGAAGCTGGGGAAGGTGTCGTTGCAAAACAACGACGGAAGGGGTGTGGCGGGCAGCGCGTGGAACATGCCGAGCTGACACGACGGTCGAGCAGGCATGCCAAGGCCCACCGCGCCCGCCGCCCCCCTCCGACCCGACTTCGTCGGACCACCTCCCCCAGCTTCGTGGGGGAGGCGAACTGAGCCTCATTCTGCGAGCGTCGTGGAGAAGTGCCGTCTCTCACGGCTTGGGATGCGCCGCCCAGTAATCGTCGGCGATCTTCTGCAGGTTCTGCATCACCTCCGGCGCGGAATTCGGGTCGAGCACGAATTTGGAGATCTCGTCGACGGCCGCTTCGGCGATCGGCGAGGGCGTGGTTTCCCAATAGCGGCCGAGCAGCTTGTAGTTGCCCTTGACGACCGCATCGTTCAGCTTCGCCACCTCCTTGTCATCCGGCAGCTTGGCATCGCTATTGGCGACGAGGAAACCGGTGAGGTCGGCCCAGCGCTGCTCGCCTTCCTTGCTCATCCAATGGGCGGCGGCCTTCACGGCGGTCTCATGCGTGTCGGAATTCTTCGACACCAGCAGCGGCCCCGCCTCGAAGATCACGCTGGGCGGCAGGCTGGCATTTCTGTTGGGCAGCACGAACAGGCCCCAATCGCGTCCCTCGATCGTGCCAGCCTTGGTGACGGTGTCGGCAAACCAGGTGCCGACCAGCATGTGAACGACTTTTCCCTGGGCGAAGGAATTGTTCATGCTGTCGCCGGTGGTGAAGCCGAAGGGCGAGGTGCCGTCATCCATCCAGCCCTTGGCCATCCAGTCCTTCCAGGTGGCGAAGGCGGCGGCGACCTGCGGCTCGGTATATTTGGCCTTGCCGGCCATCAGCTTCACATAGAAATCCGGATCGGATCGCACCAGGAACTCGGAAAACCAGATGAAGGCCGGCCAGCGTCCCTCGATGGTCTGGCCGATCGGGATCTTGTTGGCAGCCTTGATCTTGGCGAGGTTGCCCTCCAGTTCTTCCCAGGTCTTGGGAACCTCGAGGCCGAGTTCCTTGTAGACGTTCTTGTTATAGAACATCGCCCAATAGGCGACATTGTTGGGCACGGCATAGATCTTGCCATCGAAGCTGAAGGCATCGGCCACTTCCTGCTTGACCTTGCCTTCGGCCAGCAGAGGCTTCCAGATCGCCGTCAGGTCCTCCAGCAGGCCTGCTTCCACCAGGTCCTTCATGCGGTAGCCGGACCACCAGGTGAACATGCCCGGCGCCGAGGTGGTCGGCAGGGCGGCTCGGACGGCGGCCTGGTAATTGGTGGTGTCGCCGAAAGGCGTGACCTGCCAGCTCGCAGTAGGGTCGTCCTTGCCATAGGCCTCGAAATTGGCCTGCCAGCCAGCCTTGTCATGCGAGACCGTCAGCTGCGGCTTGTCGGCGGCGTGGGTCGCCGAGGCCAACAATCCCGCGGCGAGCAGGCCGGCGACGGCCGCCAGGCAGATTCCCCCTGATCGAGCCCTGGGCCCGCTCAAGGGGAATCTGCAAGATGCCAGAAATTGGCGGAGCTTCGTGACGATCATGGGTTCCCTCCTGCTTGCGGTCGTTGCCGAAGCTTTGGTTTTGTCGTTAGGGCGGCCGCCTTTCCGGCGGCTCTGGTTCAAGGCGTGCGCGCGACGAAACTGTCGAGCGCCTGCAGGATCGTGCGCAGATGGTTGCGCATCGCGATGGCTGCGGCGTCCTGGTCGCCGGCGGCGAGGCCGGCAAGGATGTCGCGATGTTCTGCGATGATGGCGTCCGACCGGTTCGGCCAGTTCACGGTGACGAAGCGCAGGCGGTTGAGATGGGCCTTCATGTCCTCCAGCTCGTCAGCGGCGGCGAGGCAATCGACCGTTGCGAAGATGCGGCGATGGAAGGCTTCATCCAATTCGTAGAAACGGCGCAAATCCTTGCGGCCGGCGGCGAATTCCTGCTCGTCCACGATGCCGGCCAGAGCGTCGAGGTCGGCCTGATTCGCCGCCTGGCAGGCCCTGCGGCTGACTTCCACCTCGACGACCTCGCGAATGAGCTGGGCAGCCTTGACCTTTTCCACCCGGATCGGCGCAACGACCGTACCGCTCTGCGGAAAGATCTCGACCAGGCCGAGATTGGCAAGACGCAGCAGGGCTTCGCGCACCGGCGTGCGGGACACGGAAAGGCTGGCGGCGATCTCCGCCTCGCGGATCGGCTGCTGGGGCCTGAGCACGCCAAGCACGATGTCGCTGCGCAACATCTCATAGACATTGGTAGCGGTGGAGCGCGGCCTCACATTCGCATGTCGCAGCGTGTCCAGCATGGCGGATAGCTCCGATGATCGGTTCCTGCGTGACGTCGATTAATATATTAGTGCATTTATATTGTTGCAAGCGCCTTCTTCGCCGGGGTTCGAAATCCTCCGGCGGGACAGAAGACAAGCGGCGAGGAGCGGCACTTTGCGGCAGCTTGCCGCCTGTTGCGTCTGGCCGCTTTTGGATCATACTGGCGGCAAGGGAAGTCTATCTTGTTGTTTTGACACGAATAAAAACAGCCGATTCAGGGGAGATGCAGTTCATGGCCGCCGATGAGGAGTTTGTCACGGTCGAGGCGCGCGGCATCCGCGTGACTCTGGATCTTGCGGTCGGGCATATCCGGGAACTCATGGTGGAACGGGACGGCCGTCAGGTCGCGCCCCTGCATCGTGCGCCCTGGTTGGAGGAGGCGCATGCCGCCGATACGCCGGCCCATCTCCGGCGCCTGTCGGGCGACTTTCTCTGCGCCCCGTTCGGCCTCAGCGATGTCGATGGTTCGCCGGCCCATGGCTGGCCGGCCAATTCGGCCTGGAAACCTGTCGAAATCCGCGCGATCGATGGTGGGCGCCAGGCTCGTTTCGAGCTGGAAAAACGGGTGATGGGCGCACGCGTCGTCAAGGAACTCACTGTTCGCGACGGCCATCCCTTCCTCTACCAGCGCCATCTGTTCCAGGGCGGGGATGGTGCCGTCTCGGTCGGCCTGCACATGATGGTGTCGCTGCCGCAGGGCGGACATCTGAGCTTTTCGCCCAAGCGGTTCGTCGAGACGCCAGCCGATCCGCAAGAGGCCGATCCGCTCAAGGGGCGCTCGGCGCTGGCTTATCCCGCGCGCTTCAGCGATCTCAAGAAGGCGCCGCTTGCCGATGGCGGCACGGCCAACCTCAGCTGCTACCCCTTCGATCGCAATCACGAGGATTGCGTGATGATGCCCGAGGCGCCTGGCCGGGAGCTCGCCTGGGGCGCCGCACTGCGGCACCACGAGGCGGATCTGGTACTGAGCCTAAAGCGGCCGGAAGATTTTCCCTCCACCCTTTTGTGGATGAGCAATGGGGGGCGCTATTACAGCCCCTGGAACAGCCGCCATCGCGGCGTGCTCGGCCTGGAGGAAGTGCGGACCTATCTGCTGGCGGGCCACAGGGCGTCGGTCGAACCGAATGACTATAGCGAGCAGGGCATCCCGACCTCGATCAGCCTGACGCCGTCGGGAGAGGTCGATCTGCGGCAGGCGATCGGCATCATGCCGGTGCCGCCGGGCTGGGACCGGGTGACGGAGGTGGAGGCGCGCGCAGACCGGCTGGCCGTGCTGTCCGACGTCGGCGAATTCAGCGTGCCCTACGATCCCGCCTTCGTGCTGCATCGCCAAGGCGTTTAGCGATTTGCCGGCATCGGCGAAAATTGCAAAGACGCATCGAAACAAGGAGCTAGGGGCCGACAAGAAAAAGGCCGGTCATGCGACCGGCCTTTCAGCACGATTTGATCTCGGCAGGGTCAGCGCCGGGCCAGGGCGTTGTAACCCACCAGCACGATGATCGCGCCGGCAATGGCAATGAGAATACTGCCGATGTTGATGCCATCGACGGTGCCGATACCCATGGCCTTGGCAATGAAGCCGCCGACGAGGGCGCCGATGATGCCGATCACGATATCCATCAGCAAACCGGAACCCGATTTGTTGACGACTTTGCTGCCGACAAAGCCCGCAATCAGGCCCAGAATAATCCAAGACAAGATACCCATGGAGTCGCCTTTCCCTCGTGGCGGATGACAGATCCGAATCTTACCATTAAATGATCGTAGGGGCGCAAATTCTTTTGGCAAGAGGCAACCTGCCGTAAGGCAAAGTCAATCTCGGAAAAATTTTTGCCGCATTCACTGTTGTAAAATGCTTGTCGTTGGAGACAGGATACACAACATTGGAGGAGACCGCGGTTATCGCGGGACCCCATTCTTTCACGAGGAGACGCAGACATGGGCTTTTTCGACACCGCCGTGAACGATGCCGTGCCACAGAACAGTCTCACCAAGCCGCTGATCATCGCGGCCGGTGCGCTCCTGCTCGCGAAATGGCTGAAGGGGGGCAGCGAGGATGCCCAGCCCGATACGCAAGCTTCCACTCCCGTGCCGGCGCCGGCTCCCGAGCCGTCTGCACAGCAGGCGGATACCTCCGGCGATGGCGGGTTGCTTGGTGGCCTCGGTGGTCTCCTGGAGAAGTTCCAGCAGTCTGGCCAGGGTGACGTGATCAAATCCTGGATCGGCGGCGGGCAGAACCAGCCCATTCAGCCGGGCCAGCTCGGTCAGGTCCTCGGCCAGGACACGCTGAACAACCTGGCCCAGAAGGCCGGCGTCAATCCCAACGATCTGCTCGGCCAACTCGCCCAGCACCTGCCCGAGATCATCAACAAGCTCACGCCGAACGGCCGCCTGCCCAATCAGAACGAACTCGGGCAGTAAAGGCCGGTTTGCGAGCCGGATGAAGCTCTCAGCAAGGGCGGGCCTGACGGCTCGCCCTTTTGCATGATCGGCCGGCAGCAGTACGTGCGTCACATAAAGAAATCCTTATATCCTTATTGCCGATGGCTGCCGACTGTGCTAGACGCCCGCCATGTCAAATGCGGGATGCATCGAATGAGCACGCACGATTACATCGTCAAGGATATGGGTCTGGCCGATTGGGGCCGTAAGGAAATCGAGATCGCCGAGAGCGAAATGCCGGGCCTGATGGCCACGCGCGCCGAATATGGTCCGCGCCAGGTGCTCAAGGGCGCCCGCATCGCCGGCTCGCTCCACATGACCATCCAGACGGCCGTGCTGATCGAGACGCTGAAGGCCCTCGGCGCCGATGTGCGCTGGGCTTCGTGCAACATCTATTCGACCCAGGATCATGCCGCCGCAGCCATCGCCGCCGCCGGTACGCCGGTCTTCGCCGTCAAGGGCGAGTCGCTCGAAGAATATTGGGAATACACCCACAAGATCTTCGAATGGGCCGATGGCGGCACGCCCAATTTGATCCTCGACGATGGCGGCGACGCCACCATGCTGATGCATCTGGGCCTGCGCGCCGAGAAGGGTGACGTCGCCTTCCTCGATACCGCCGACAATGAAGAGGCGGAAGTACTGTTCGCCGCGATCAAGAAGCGGCTCACTACCCATCCGGGCTGGTACACCAAGAATGCCCTCGCCATCACCGGCGTGACCGAAGAGACCACCACGGGCGTGCATCGCCTTTACGAGATGGCCAAGAAGGGCACGCTCCTGTTCCCGGCCATCAATGTGAATGACTCGGTGACCAAGTCGAAGTTCGACAATCTCTATGGCTGCCGTGAATCGCTGGTGGACGGCATCCGCCGCGGCACCGACGTCATGATGGCCGGCAAGATCGCCATGGTCGCCGGCTTCGGCGATGTCGGCAAGGGCTCGGCTGCTTCCTTGCGCAACGCCGGCTGCCGCGTGCTGGTTTCGGAAGTCGATCCGATCTGCGCCCTGCAGGCCGCGATGGAAGGCTATGAAGTCGTCACCATGGAGCAGGCTGCGCCGCGTGCCGACATCTTCGTCACCTGCACGGGCAATGTCGACGTCATCACCCTCGACCATATGCGCGCCATGAAGGACCGTGCCATCGTCTGCAACATCGGTCACTTCGATTCGGAGATCCAGGTCGCCGGCCTGCGCAACCTGAAGTGGACCAATGTGAAGCCGCAGGTCGACGAGATCCAGTTCACCGACGGCCACCGCATCATCCTCCTGTCGGAAGGCCGCCTGGTCAATCTCGGCAATGCCACCGGCCATCCCTCCTTCGTGATGTCGGCATCCTTCACCAACCAGACGCTGGCTCAGATCGAGCTGTGGACCAATCCCAGCCAGTACGGCAAGCAGGTCTACACGTTGCCCAAGCATCTGGACGAGAAGGTCGCCTCGCTCCACCTCGCCAAGGTCGGCGCCACCTTGACCAAGCTCTCGGACAAGCAGTCCGCCTATATCGGCGTGGACCAGAACGGCCCGTTCAAGCCGGAACTCTACCGCTACTGAGTTCGCTCGACACGCATGCGTTTCAGCCCTTCCCGCAACTGCGGGGAGGGCTTTTTTGTCGCTTGCCGTACCGCCCTGCTACGGCCGTCAGATCACCAGCTTGCCCTGCTTGGCGAGTGCGTAGCGGTCGCCAATCTTGCGCCAGTCGACCACCTGCCACCAGGCCTTGAGATAATCCGGCCGGCGGTTGCGGTAGGTCAGGTAATAGGCGTGCTCCCAGACGTCGTTGCCGAAGAGCGCGCGCTTGCCGTCCATCAGCGGCGTGTCTTGATTGGGCTTGCTGTCGAGGGCGAGCTTGCCCTCGTTCGTCACCGTGACGAAGACCCAGCCCGAGCCGAAGACCTTGGCGCCGGCGGCACCGAAGGCTTCCTGCAGCTTGGCGACACCGCCGAAATCGCGCTCGATGGCAGCGAGAACCTCGCCTTCGGGCTCGCCGCCCTTGGCGCCCATGATCTGCCAGAACATGGAGTGATTGACATGGCCTCCGAGATTGTTGCGCACCATCTGGCGGACACTCTGCGGCACCTTGTCCAGGCTGGCCAGAATGTCGGTATAAGCCAGGTCTGCCAATGACGGTTCCTGCTTCAGGGCCGCGTTGAAATTGCTGACATAGGCCTGGTGGTGCTTGTCGTGATGCAGAGTCATGGTTTCGGCATCGATGGTCGGCGCCAGCGACGAGGCCTCGTAGGGGAGAGGCGGCAGTTCGGCCGGCCCCTTCGGGTCCGTCGACGCCGAGGCAGCGGCGCTGGCGGGAGCAAGCCTGGCGCTGGCGGCCAAGGCAGCGCCTGTCGCGGCGGCAAGGAGGGTGCGACGGTTCAGCATGGTCATGGTCATTGAAAACGTCTCCGGCCTGTTGGATGAAGAGTCTCGAGCAATGAGGCGGATCGCCCGCGGTCGAGTACCGCGGGCGGAGCGTAATGAAGCTATTGCGGTAATTTGGTGGTACCGAGGCCGCAAGCGCGTTCATGACTGAGCGTCTGTTTGCTCTGGTACCGCGTTTCGAGGCGTCTTTGTGATTTCTGGCGCTTCCGTCTGACCGCAAAGCGTTTTTGGGAGAACGGCATGTCGGTTGCAAAAGTGAAGCCGAGGCAGACGGGGGCGACGGCCGTGCTGTCCCGTTTGGGACAGCCGGTGGTGACATCGGCCACTGGTGGCGAGATCGGCGTGGTCACCCGCCCTTCGGAGGCCGGCTTCAATCCGCTCGACCTGCTCTATGCCTCGCTGTCGGCCTGCCTCGTGCTGAGCGCCCGTATCGCCGCCAGTAATCTCGGCTTGCTCGACAGGCTCGGCGAGGTGCGAGCCGAGGTGAAGGGCGAGAAGGCGGCGGACGAACCCTCGCGCATCGAACGCTTCCATGTCGCGATCGAGATCAGCGGCGATTTCGACGAGGCGACGAAAGCGGCAATCATTGCCGATGCGGAGCGGATCTGCACGGTCAGCAACACGCTCAAGAGCAGTCCTATCCTGAGCTGAGCTTCAGTCGCGGACCATCCGTACATTCCGGCATGGATCCGCCGGTTTTGTACCGAGAATGCCGGTCAAAGGCGATGGCCGGACAGGCCGGACCTTCTATAGCCTCTCACCATTCTCCTTTGCGAGTGTCGGCGATGCGCTATTTGGGTTTTCTGATCCTTTCGATCCTGCTCGCGGTCGCGCAGCCGGCCTTGGCGCAGGACAATGCCTGCGCCAAGCCGGGGGAGACCGGTATAGAGGGCCTCGAAAACCTGCTGCGAGAGCAGAAGAGCTGCAAGGCGGCGACGGCGCTGCTGAGCGAATGTCGGTGGGGTTCCAGCGCCGATACCGAGTTCAGCGCCATCGTCGTCTCCATCTGCGAAAAGGAGTTTTACCAGGGGCTCTCCAAGGCGGCTCAGACCGATTATGGCGAGCGCATGCAGCTATGTGCCTACCGTTATGCCGGCCAGCAGGGCACGCTCTATATGTCGATGGCAGCGACGTGCCAGAGCGAGGTCGCGGCGCGCTTTGCCGATCCGGACGCTGCCCGCGAGCCGCTTGGCCGCGCGAGCTTCAACTGCGGCAAGGCGGTAACGACGCTGGAGAAGGCGATTTGTTCCGACCGGAAATTGGGACGGGCCGATCTCGTCTTGGCGCAGAGCTATCGCGAGGCGGTCGCGAGCCTGGATGCTGACGGGGAGACGCGCGGTGCTCTCATAGCCGATCAGCGTCGCTGGCTCGATCGTGTCGCCCGAAAATGCCAACTTGCCGATGGCGGCACGCCGTTTTCTGCCAAGAGCCTTGCCTGTGTCCGCGGCGCTTTCGAGCAGCGCTTTGCCTTGCTCGACAGTTGCGGCGAGGCGGGCATCAGCGTCGATTGCCTTGCCGGGACGGAGGACGGCGCAGCCAATGCGGCCGATCCGGCCCGGCGGGCGAGTTTCGATTGCGACAAACCCTCCACGCCGCTGGAAATCGCCATCTGCGCCGACTCGGACCTCGGGCAAGCGGACATCAAGCTCGCTGCCATCTACGAAAATGTGAAGAAGACCGCGGGCGGTGAGCCGGACAGGAAGCTTCTGGTTGAAAGCCAGCGCTTATGGCTCTCCTTCGTGCAAGGAACCTGTCCGCTCGGCGCGGTTGGCGGCATTCCGCCGGTGCTGGGGCGTGCTTGCGTACGTTCCGCTTTCGAGCTGCGCGGTAAACAACTAACGGCTTGTCTGCCGAAGCCGGACATCGACCGCAAGACCTGCCTCGATGATTTCAGGATCCTCGAAGACAAGAAGTAGATTTTGGAGCGTTTTCCAGAAAAGGTGGCGGATGATTGGGCCTCTACGCGAGGACGTCCGCGTTTACCGACGGAGGGGGCCTCAGCCGCGTGCCAGATCCTGCCGGTCGAGCAGCGCCTCGATCCTGCCGCCCGCCATGCGCGCCGCCCTGTCGCACATATGGCCGATCACGTCCGGGTCATGGCTCACCAATACCAGCGTCATGCCATGGCGCCGCTTGAGGTCGTTGAGCAAATTGAGAATGCCGGCCTGGACCGAGATGTCGAGCGCCGAGGTCGGCTCGTCGAGCAGCAGCAGGCGGGGCTTGAGCAGCAGGGCCCGGGCGATGGCCACGCGCTGGCGCTGGCCGCCGGACAGCTCGTGCGGATAGCGCCCGGCGATCTCGGCGGCGAGGCCGACATCGGCGAGAATGCTGTCGACACGCCCGGGAATATCGGTCTCCCCCTGCACTTCGAGGGGCTCGCCGAGCACGCGCGCGATCGTATGGCGCGGATGCAGCGAGGCATAGGGGTCCTGGAACACCATCTGGATGTCACGCCTCAGGGCGCCCTCGATGGCGCGTCCCGGCTGCAGGGGGGGCCCGAATACCGAGATCGCGCCCTGCCAGTTCAGGTTCAGCCCGGCAATGACTCGTAGCACCGTACTCTTGCCGCAGCCCGACGGGCCGACCAGGCCAAAGGTCTCGCCGGGCGCTGCGGCAAAGCTCACTCCGCGCACGGCGGCGAAGCTTCGGCCCCGGCGTTGGAAGCTGACCTCGAGATTGTCGATCGACAGCGCCATCATGGCCGTTCATACCCCGAGAGAAGCGCTTGTGGCATGTCGGGGGTCGGCAGGCGGGTGCCGTAGGTCGCTGCCGACGGCCGCGCCTGCCACAGGCCGCGCGTATAGGGATGGCTTGCGTGGGCGAGTTCGTTGGCCGGGAGGGCATCGACGATCGACCCCTGGCGCATCACCAGGACACGGTCGGCGAAGCGGGAGACCTGCTGCAGGTCGTGGCTGATCAGGAGCAGGCCCATGCCGCGCTCGCGCGCCAGCCGCTCCAGCAATTCGAGAATCTGATCGCGCACGACATGGTCGAGAGCGGAAGTCGGTTCGTCGGCGATGAGCAGCTCCGGCTCGCCGATCAGCATGGCCGCGATCATCACGCGCTGGCCCATACCGCCGGAGAGCTCGGCGGGCAGGCTGCCATAGACACGCTCCGGATCGTCGAGCCCGACCTGGGTGAGCATGCTGAGAGCCTTTCGTCGTCGTTCGGCCCTGGGCAGGCGACCATGCAGCAGCAGAGCTTCCTCCACCTGGCGTCCAATACGGTGGGCCGGATTGAGCGAAAATTTCGGATCCTGCAGCACAAGGCCGATCCGTCGGCCGCGCAGGCGCTGCCAGCCCCGGGTGTCGAGGTCGGCGAGGTCCGTTTCGCCGAGCCGCAGCCCCGCGGCCCGTGCCGTAAGGCTCGTCGGCAGCAGGCCCATGATCGCCCGCGCGGTCAGCGACTTGCCCGAGCCGGATTCGCCGACAACAGCCACTTTCTCGCGCCCGACCTCGAAGGAGATGCCGTGCACGAGCTGCCGGGGTGCCGCACCGCCGTCCGCTTTGCCCCCGGCTGTCCGGCTCTTGGTTTCGATCACCAGATCCTCGACCTGCAGCAGGGTATCAGTCATGGCGCGGATCCAATATGTCGCGCAGTCCATCCCCCAGCAGGTTCAGGGCAAGGCTGGTGATGAAGATGGCAAGGCCCGGTGCGGCGGCGATCCACCATTGATCGAAGATTACCTTGGTGCCATCGGCCACCATCGAGCCCCATTCGGCCATGGGTGGGCGCACGCCGAGGCCGAGGAAGCCGAGGCCGGCGGCGGCCAGGATGATTCCAGCGAGATCGAGCGCCAGGCGGATGATGGCCGAGGGCAGCACGAGGGGCAGCACATGGCCGAGAAGCAGGCGTGGCCCCCTGATGCCGACCATGGACGCGGCGGCAAGATAGTCGCTGCGAGCAAGGGCTGCGGTCTCCACCCTGGCGAGCCGCGCATAGGCCGGCCAACTCGTCAGGGCCAGAGCGAGGGCGCCGTTGACCAGGCCCGGGCCTAGAATGGCGACGAAGGCGAAAGCCAGCACCAGGCGCGGGAAGGACATCACGATGTCGGTCAGGCGCATCAGTGTCCGCTCGGTGAGGCCGCCGAAAAAGCCGGCGAGAAGGCCGACCGCTACGCCGAGCGGGGCCATCAGCACGGTGACCAGGACGATCAAGAGCAGGGTCGGCTGGGCACCGTAGATCAGGCGCGAAAGTAGGTCGCGTCCGAAGCCGTCCGTGCCGAGCCAGTGCTGCCAGGACGGAGCGGCGAGGCGGATGGCACTGTCCTGCAGGTTGGGATCGTAGGGAGCGATCAGCGGGGCGGCCAGGGCCATGAAGACGAGCAGAGCGAGCACGCTGGCCCCGATTAGGGCGGATGACGAACGGCGCAGCGCCGCGAGAGAGATTGCAAGGGAGGCCATCAGGAGCGCTCCGCCAAGGCAGCCGGATCGACGCGGGTGACGATCAGGTCGGTAAGGCTGTTGAGCAGCACGAAGGCCATGCCGATCGCCAGCGTCGAGCCGAGGATGGCGGCGGTGTCGCCAGCGAACATGGCGACGGTGAGGTAGCGCCCGATGCCGGGCCAGGCGAACACGGTCTCGGTGAGCACGGCGCCCTCGAGCAGGCTGGCATAGGCGAGGGCGATCACGGTGATCAGCGTGCCGGCCACATTGGGCAGAATATGGACCAGCACCACCCGCAGGGCGCCGGCTCCCTTGGCGCGGGCGGTGAGCACATATTCCTTGGAAAGCTGTTCGAGAATGGCCGCGCGCGTCAGCCTCGAAATGCCGGCCATGGCATAGAGGGCCAGCACCGCCGTCGGCAGGACGAGATGGGCAAGGGCGCTGCGCAGGGCGCCGGGCGTTCCCGAAAGCCAGGCGTCGATCAGGGCGAAACCGGTGACGGGCTTCATGGTATATTGAAAGACGATGTCGAGACGGCCGGGCCCCGGCGCCCAGTGCAGTCGGGCATAGAAGAGCAGCAGAAAGATCAGGCCGAGCCAGAAGATCGGAGTCGAATAGCCGATCAGCGACAACAGGCGGGCAATATTGTCGAAAAGGCCGCGCGGCCGCAGCGCCGCCAGGATGCCGAGCGCCAGGCCGAGCAATGCACCGATCAGCGCTGCGGCTGTGGCGAGTTCGAGCGTCGCGGTGAAGGTACGCAGGATGTCGGAGCGGACGGGCTGGCCGGTCGAGGAGGCGATGCCGAGATCGCCCTGGACGACATGGCCGAGATAGCGCAGGAATTGCATCACCAGCGGCTGGTCGAGCCCGAGCTCGCGGCGCGCGGCCTCATAGCTCGATTGGCTGGCGTGATCGCCGACCTGCTGCAGCGCGGGGTCGATGGTGGAGAGCCGGGTCAGGACGAAGGTGACGACGATCAGGCCGAACAGCGTGAGCGCGACGGAAAGCAGCCAGCGCAGCACCCTGAGCACCGGGCGGAAGAAGGGCCTGGTGCCCGACGTTTCGTCAGTTTGCATGTCCGGGTCCTGGAGGTGGCGCAGGTGCTACGCCACGGCGTCATGAGGGAGAAAGCCGTCTCGTTCCACTCTCGGCGATTGGAACGAGACCTCAAGTCATTTCTCGACCTGATCGTAATAGACCTGATCGGCGTTCAGGCCCTGGGCATAGCCCTTGACGGCCTTGCTGAGCACCACCTGATCACTGCCCTGGAACATCAGCACATAGGGGGCGCTCTTCTGGATCTTGCGCTGCAGTTCCTCATAGAGGGCGGCGCGCTTGGCCGGATCCTGCTCTTTCACCGCGGCGGCCGTCTCGTTGCTGAGCTCGGGGATCACCCAGCCGGCCTGTTTGGCGATGGTGTTGTACTTGTTGTCGCGGTTGATCGCGAAGGCGCTGGCATTGGAATGCGGGTCGAAATAGTCCGGGATCCAGTAGCGCAGCGTGAATTCATACTGGCCCGAGCGGCCCTTGGCATAGATGTCGCTGGCGACGCCCGGCTGGATGTCGAGCGTGAGGCCGGCCTGGCCGAAGGTCTGCTGCAGGGACTGGGCGATCTGCAGATAGGGTTCCTCGTTGAAGACGGGGAAGGCGATCTTCGTCGGGCCGATGCCGGCATCGGCCAGGATCTTCTTGGCCTTCTCGACGTCAAGCTTGTAGGGATTGTCGTTCAGCGCACCCGGGAAGCCGGCGGGCAGGAAGGCCTGGTGTACCTGCGACTGGCCGCGCAAGAGATTCTTGGCGATGCCCTCATAGTCGACAAGATAGCGCGCTGCCTCCCAGAAGGCCGGATTGCCGAGGGCGGCTTTGGCCTTGGTGTTGATCAGGAGATAGTCCGAGCGCGCCGAGGGTACGGCGAGCACGTTGAGCTTGCCCTCCTTCTTGAGAGCGTCGATCTGATCGGCGCCGAGCCCACGGGCGATGTCGATGTCGCCCTGCTCCACCAGGAGGCGGCGGGCGGCGGCATCGGGAACATTGCGCAGGATCACGCCCTGCAGCTTGGGGGCGCCACCCGGCGAGGTCGGGTTGGCATCCAGCACCAGCGCCTCATGCGCGGTATAGGTGTTGATCTTGAAGGCGCCGCTGCCGGCCGAGTGCGACTTCAGCCAGCCATTGCCGAAATCACCATTGGCAGCCTGCGGAGCGACCGTGGCCTCATCGACGACGGAGGCAATCGGCGCGGTCAGGATGGCGAGCACGAAGGCGGGGCCGACATCGGCCTGCCAGCTCAGCTTGAGCTTGCCGTCATCGACCTTGGTAATGGACTTGTCGACATTGTCGGCGTTCCAGCCGAGTTCGCCCAGGATGAAGGAGGGCGCCTTATTGAGCTTCACGGCCCGGGAGAAGGAGAAAATCACGTCTTCCGGGCGGACGGGATTGCCGGAGGCGAATTTGGCGTCCTTGGCCAAGTTGAAAGTCAGGCTCTTGCCATCGCTGCCTGCCTCCCACGAGGTGGCGAGCGCCGGCTCGATGCGGGTGCCCTCCTGGCGGTTCGACTGCACGAGGCGCTGGTAGAGGGCGTTGAAGGCCTGCACCGTCGTCAGCTCGAAGCCTTCGGCCGGATCGAAGCTGACGGCATCGTCGATTGACTGGCCGACCACCAGCAGGCCGGGCGGCGTCTCGGCCTGTGCCGTGGCCACCAGCATGGTCGACAGGCCAGCCAGCATGGCGATGCCGGCCTTCTTCCAGAACTTACCCATTTCACACCTCATGACAGCCGGAACCTTCGATGAATGCCCGGTTCACGGCCCTTCAGCCGTGACGATTAGGCAAGCCGGTTATAACGGTCAATATATTTCTATCAATCTTGTAGACTGTTGGTCGCGACCGCGATCCGCCCGAGCCGTGATCACGAAATTTCGGTTCCTTTACACGAAAACGTGTGCGGGCGGAGCCTTGTTATGCCGGGCGAGAAACAATGCGTTCACATACTCGCTGCAATTTGTGCGCATGGATACACTGCAGCACCCGTTTCCGGATATATTCGGGAGCGGGGCGTGTCGTTTTGAAAAAGGGGGAGGCCTCGCCTGCCCGGATTTAATGAAGATCTGATGGCGGCTCGATGAAGCGTCTTCTCAATTTCGTGCTTATTCTCGTTGTGGTCGTTGGCCTGGCCTGGTGGCAGCGTGCCGCCCTGGTGCCCTGGCTGGTACAGACGGTGCCGGCCTCGAAGTCACTTATCGCTGCTCTTCCCGGTTTTGCCGATGCTCTGCACAAGCCCGAGGAGCCCCAGCCAGCCGGCGGCGGCAGCAAGTCCGCGCAGCGCAACGTCGCGCCCGTGCCCGTGGTGCTCACCCAGGCGGTCGCCAAGCAGATGCCGATGGTGATCGATGCCGTCGGCACCGCCACGCCCTATGCCTCCATCCAGATCCGCACCCGCCTCGACAACACCGCGGTGACGAGCGTCAACGTCGCCGAGGGATCCGAGGTCAAGCAGGGCGACATTCTCTTCACCCTGGACGATCGTGCCATCAAGGCGCAGGTCGCGCAGATCCAGGCCCAGATCGCGCGCGACCAGGCCCAGATCGCTCAGGCCCAGATCGACCTTTCCCGCGCCAATGACCTGCTCGCCCGCAATGCCGGCGCGGCGACCACGCGCGATACGGCCGCCACCGCTCTCAAGGTCGGGCAGGCTCAGCTCCAGGCAGACCAGGCCTCGCTGGAAGCGGCGCAGGTGACGCTCGATTATACCGTGATCCGCGCGCCCGTGCCCGGCCGCATCGGCTCGATCCCGGTCAAGCCCGGTTCGACGGTGCGCACCTCCGACACCAGTCCGCTCGCCACCGTGAACCAGCTCGATCCGGCCGTGGTGGCCTTCTCGATCCCGCAGGCACGCCTGGCCGAGTTGCGTGAGGGCATGGCGAAGGGGCCTGTGCGTGTCGACGCCATCACCGGCAAGAATACGCTCACCGGGCAGGTCTCCTTCGTGGAGAACACCATCGATGCCGCCACGGGAACCATCCTGGTCAAGGCCGACATTCCTAATCCGCACGAGGTCCTGTGGGGCGGTGCCTTCGTCAATGTGCAGGTGGTCCTGCCCGATGCCAGCCCGCAGGTGGTGGTTCCGGACGCTGCCGTTCAGCTCGGCCAAAAGGGGAGCTACGTCTTCGTGGTGAAAGATGGTAAAACGGCTGAGCTTCGGCCCGTGACCGTGGCGCGCGTCACCGGCGCCGATGCCGTGCTCACCAGCGGCGTCGAGAGCGGCGAGCAGGTGGTGGTCGACGGCGTGTTGCGCCTGGTCGACGGTGCGCCGGTCGCCATCAATGCGGGAGCCAAGGAGAGCACCGCCGCCAATACCAGTGCCAAGAGCTGAAGCCGGGAGACAAGCCGTTGCTTTCGGAACTGTGCATCCGCCGCCCGGTCATGACCATCCTGTTGATGGTCTCCTTCATTGCGGCCGGTTGGTTCGGCTACCGGCAATTGCCGGTGGCGGCCGTGCCACGCGTCGATTTCCCAACCATTTCGGTGACCGCGACCCTGCCGGGCGCCAGCCCCGAAACCATGGCGTCTTCGGTGGCCGCCATTCTCGAGAAGCAGTTCTCGGCGATCTCCGGCATCTCGACGATGTCGTCGACCTCCTATCTCGGCTCGACCCAGATCGTCCTGCAGTTCGACCTCAACCGCAACGTTGATGGCGCGGCGCTGGACGTGCAGGCGGCGATTGCTACGGCGCAGCGCCAGTTGCCGAACGAGATGACGACACCGCCAAGCTTCAGGAAGGTCAACCCGGCCGACCAGCCGGTGATCTTCATGGCGCTGACCTCCGACCAGGCGCGCACATCGGATATCGACCGCTTCGCCCAGTCCAACATTCAGCCGCTGCTGGCGACGTTGCCGGGCGTCGCCCAGGTCAATATCTGGGGTTCGCAGCAATATGCCGTGCGGGTGGAGGCGGACCTCGACCAGCTCACTGCGCGTGGCCTGACCCTCGACGATGTGCAGAAGGCCGTTGCGGCCGCCAATTCCAACACGCCAGTCGGTTCGACCAGCAATAACGGCCGCAACCTCATCCTCGATGCCACCGGCCCGATCCGCTATGCCAAGGGCTATATGCCGATCGTGGTGTCGTCCAAGAACGGCGCCCCCGTGCTGCTGCAGGATGTGGCGCGGGCCGTCGACAGCGTGGAGAACGACAAGACCGCAGCCTGGCGCAACGATACCCGCGGCATCATCATCGCCATCCAGCGCCAGCCTGACGCCAACACGGTCGCCGTGGTCGACGCGGTCAAGAACACCCTGCCCAAGATCCGCGAAAGCCTGCCGGTCGGGGTCAGCCTCGACATGCTGTTGGATCGCTCCGTGCCGATCCGCGCCGCGGTGGAGGACGTCGAGTTCACACTGGGCCTGTCGATCCTGCTGGTGATCATGGTGATCTACTTCTTCCTGCGCAGCGCGCGGGCCACCCTGATCCCGGCCATCGCCCTGCCGATCTCGCTGATCGGCACCTTTGCGGGCATGTATGTGCTCGGCTTTTCGATCGACAACATCTCCCTGCTCGCCTTGACGCTGTGCGTGGGCTTCGTGGTCGACGACGCTATCGTCATGCTGGAGAACATCGTCCGCCATGTCGAACTGGGGCAGAAGCCCTTCGCGGCCGCTCTGATCGGCTCGCGCGAAGTCGGCTTCACCATCCTGGCGATGACGCTGTCGCTGATCGCCGTGTTCATCCCGGTGATCTTCATGGGCGGCATCGTCGGGCGGATGTTCTCCGAATTCGGCTATGTCATGGCCATCGCCATCCTGATCTCCGGCGTGGTCTCGCTGACGCTGACACCGATGCTGTGCTCGCGGCTGATCAAGGAGCATCAGGAGGAAAAGCGTCCGGGTCTGCTGCTGCGCCTGTTCGAGGCCGGCTTCAACTGGTTGACCAGGGGCTATGCCCTCACGGTGCGCTGGGCGGTCAATTCGCCTGGCTTCATGCTCACCGTCACGGCAGCGACCTTCGTCGTTACCGCCATCCTGTTCGTCAACATCCCCAAGGGCTTCTTCCCGCAGGAAGACATGGGCTTTGTCAGCGTCTCGACGGTAGGCCCCGACGATGTCTCCTTCGAGGCCATGATGGCGCGCCAGCAGGCCGTCGTCACCGAATTGCGCAAGGATCCCGACGTCGTCTCCATCCTGTCGAGCATCGGCGGCGGAGCGACCAGCCAGATCAGCTCCGGCTCCATGAATATCCAGTTGCGCGACAAGCCGGCACGCCAGGACCCGATCGATGTGGTGATCAAGCGCCTCTCCCAGGAAGCGGCGAAGGTGCCGGGCATCAACACCTATTTCCAGGCGGTGCAGTCGATCAATATCGGCGCCACCCGCTCGCGCAGCCAGTATCAATACGCCCTGATGTCGCCCGACGTCGATGAGCTCAGGGCCAACGCCCAGAAGCTGCAAACGCGCATGACCCAGATTCCGGGCATCACTGGCGTCAATTCCGACCTGCAGATCAAGGCGCGCGACGCCGTCGTCTCGATCGACCGTGACAATGCCGCCAAGCTGGGCATCACCGTCGACCAGATCCGCTCCGCGCTCTATTCGGCCTATGGCACCAGCCAGGTCTCGACCATCTATGCGCCCGAAAATACCTATGAAGTGATCCTGGAGGCGAGCCAGGCCTACAGCTCGCCGCAGGACCTGATGCGAAAGCTCAATGTTCGCTCGAACTCGGGAGTGCTGATCCCGCTCGACAGCGTGGCGCGAGTCGAGCAAAAGCCGTCGGCCGTCTCGCTCTCCCATATCGGCCAGCTGCCTTCGGTGACGATCTCCTTCAACCTCCAGCCCGGCGTCGCACTCAGCCAGGCGGTGGACGCCATCCAGCAGGCGACGGCGGAGCTCGACATTCCCAAGACGATCTCCACGCAGTTCCAGGGCACGGCGCAGCAGTTCCAGGATTCCCTGGCCAGCATGCCGCTCCTGCTCTTCGCCGCGGTGCTGGTGGTCTATATCCTGCTCGGCATTCTTTATGAGAGCTTCATCCACCCGATCACCATCCTGTCGGGCCTGCCGACGGCCGGTATTGGGGCTCTTTTGACCCTGCAGATGTTCTCTATGGACCTCTCCATCATCGCCATGATCGGCCTGATCATGCTGATCGGTATCGTCAAGAAGAACGCCATCATGATGGTGGACTTCGCCGTGCAGCGCCGCTCGGCAGGCCTTTCCGCCAAGGAGGCCATCGTAGAGGCGGCGGTGCTGCGCTTCCGCCCGATCATGATGACCTCGCTCGCCGCCATCCTCGGTGCGCTGCCGATCGCCCTCGGCCATGGCGCCGGTGCCGAACTGCGCCGGCCGCTCGGTGTCACCGTGGTCGGCGGCCTGATCGTGTCGCAAATGCTCACCCTCTACATCACGCCGGTGGTCTACCTCGCCCTTGACCGTGTCGCCGGCTGGTTTTCCCGCAAGCCGGAGGATCTGCCGGCACGCACCGACGACGTCCTGCCCGAACCGGAGCAGCACGACGTGCAGCCGTCCGCGCCGGATGTGCCCGCTATCGCCGCCGAGAAGAAGTCCGGCCTGATGACCGCGGCGGAGTAAATTTCCTGGGATCGCAGGCTTCCAGCCCATAGGCGCTAATTTTGCGGCCGGAGGCGCGGGTAGCGTGGAGGGTCGATCTCCACAGCTCCATCAATTGATGGAGCGAGATCGACCACCTTTGTCCTCTATCTGGCTCGACATTTCCAAGATGGTCGATCTGGAGATCGACCCTCCAATCTGGTGCCACCACCCAAAGTTAGCGCCTATGGGCAGGGACGTCCGCGCACCCGGCGAACCCCATTTGCCCTCCACCCCAGCTTTCGCCTATGAAGGCCCCGATTCCCCGGATGCCTTCCCATGCGCCTCAAGGCGATCTGCCGTATTGCTGCCGTCGCCTTGCTGGCCCTGCTCCTGATCCCGCTGCAATGGCTGGCCGTGAAACGGGACTGGGCGCTCGCCCGCCGCCTGCCGGTGTTCTTCCATCGCAGCGTGCTCGCCATCATCGGCGTCAAGGTTGCCGTCAACGGCGTCCAGGCTCGGCAACGGCCGCTGCTGATCGTCGCCAACCATGTCTCCTGGCTCGACATCGTGGTGCTCGGCGCCCTGGCTCCCCTGTCCTTCATCGCCAAGAGCGAGGTGCGCGGCTGGCCGGTGATCGGCCTGTTCGCCCGGCTGCAGCGTTCGGTTTTCATCGAGCGCGAACGCCGCCACAAGACCGGCCACGCCACCGCCGCCATCGGTGCCCGGCTGAAGTCGGGCGATGCCATGGTGCTGTTCGGCGAAGGCACCACCGGTGACGGGGTGCATGTGCTGCCCTTCCGCTCGGCTCTGGTGGGTGCGGCGCGCGAGGCGCTCGATGGCGGCGAGGCCGCCGCCTACGTGCAGCCGCTCGCCTTGCGCTATGCCAAGCGCGGCGGGCTGCCGATCGGGCGCGGGGCGATGAAGGAGGTCGTCTGGATCGGCGACATGGATCTGGCGCCGCATCTCGTCGGCATTCTCTCCGGTCCGCCGATCGACGCGGTGGTGAACTGGGGCGAAGCGATCGCCTGCGACGCCACCACCGATCGTAAGGCCCTGACACGCCAGCTCGAGGCCGATGTCCGTCGGCTGGTACGGGTGAGTTAGCCGGGGCCTCCCTACTCCGTCTGTACGGAGGCTTCGATCGTCCGCGCGAGGGCCGTCAGTGCGGCCATGACCGACGTAGCGATCTCGGCGTTCCCGGCCATGCCGGCGGCGTCCAGCCTGGACGCCAGCAAAGGCAGCGTGATCGAGGCTTCCTCGACGATGCGGGCCGACATCGTGGTCAAGACCAGGCGCAAGGCCGCCTGCGCGTCGCTGGCGCGCGGGGAGGCATTGAACAGGGCGACCGGCTTGCCCGGAAATTCGAAGCTTCCGACCAGCCAGTCGAGAGCGTTCTTGAAGGAGCCCGGAATGCCGCGGGCATATTCCGGGCAGGAGATCAGGAGGCCGTTGGAGGCGCCGACCTGGCGCCGCAGGGCTGTAACAGCCTCGGGCGGATTATCACCGTCGAGATCCGGGTTGAAATGGGGCAGCGTGCCGATGGCATGATAAGGCTCGATCCGCATGCCGGCCGGCGCCAGCAACCCCGCCGCTTCGAGCAGCACGGTATTCGACGAGCCAAAGCGAAGGCTGCCGGATAGTGCGAGAAGTGTGATCATTGGCGAATCCGATGCTGTTCCGAAGGCCCACTCTTACCGACGGCCGGGCGGGCGGCAAGCACACGCGCAAGTGACAGGACCGGGGCGAGATAGGAGGCTGACATTCGCCCTCATGAGGCGTATTGTCGCGGCTCTCCAGGTCGTGTTCGTCGTGGTTGTTCCCGCGTCGATATCCCCGTTCGACGCTTCCCACTTCGGTTGCGGCCTCTCGAAATTCCTTTCGGGAGTAGGACCATGACGATCAGAAATCCCATCGAATGGGGTATCGATGCTGTCCGCGGCGCCGCCAATGGCGTGGGCGCTCTCGGCACCACCCTGCATCGCCCCGCCGCCCAGTTCGAGACCTCGACGCCCGTCGTCCGCCAGATCGGTTTTGCCGATCTGCGCGAGGTCCTGATCAAGGGCTTCCAGGATTTCGGCGCTTATCGCACCGACGTCATCTTCATCGGCCTGATCTATCCGCTGGCCGGCCTGGTACTGGCTCAGTTCGCCTTCGGCAACGGCATGCTGCCAATGCTCTTCCCGCTGGTATCGGGCTTTGCCCTGGTCGGCCCGGTTGCCGCGATCGGGCTCTACGAAATGAGCCGCCGCCGCGAGCAGGGTCTCGAGGCCACCTGGGCGCATACGCTCGACGTGGCGCGATCGCCCAATTTCGGTGCCATCCTTGGGCTCAGCCTGATCCTGGCCGTGATCTTCGCGCTCTGGCTCGGTGTCGCCGCGCTGATCTATCGCTATACGCTCGGCCCGGCCCTGCCGGTCTCGGTTTCCGCCTTCGTCTCGGATGTCTTCACCACCGGCGCCGGCTGGGCGATGATCGTGCTCGGCGTGGGAGCCGGCTTCCTGTTCGCCCTGGTGGTCCTGGCGATCAGTGTGGTGTCCTTTCCCATGCTGCTCGACCGCAAGGTGCGGATCGGCACCGCGGTCAGGACATCGGTGGATGTGGTGCGCGCCAATCCCGGCCCGATGCTGGCCTGGGGTTTCATCGTCGCCTGCGCCCTGGTGCTCGGCTCGCTACCCGCACTGCTCGGCCTGATCGTCGCCATGCCGGTGCTGGGACATGCGACCTGGCATCTCTACCGCCGCGCGGTAGGATAGCAGGCTCCAGATATGCTCATGCCCGGGCTTGACCCGGGCATCCAGCGTTGGTGGGCCGAAGTACAGCCCTCATTTCGGTGAGGCCTCGACGAAATCCTGCTGGAATTGCTTCAACTCCGCTTGGTTCAGATCGGAGACCGCCCAGAAATTCAGCCCTGCCTGGGTCCAGTTCAGAAGGCTATAGCCCTCGCGCTCGCTGGCTGGGGCAGGGGCGCCCGTGTCAGGCCAGATGAAGAGATTGATAACATGGCCGCTGCGCCGATAGATCAGCGCGGCGACCACCCGGCCATTGAGATAGTCCACACGCCCGCCGACCAGCGGAAAGCCCTGAGTCTTGAGATCCATCACCGGCGGCGAGAAATCGATCTTGCCGTTGAACCAGGGCTTGACGGTGTGCTGGTCGGAGGTGGCGACGTCGGTCAGGTGGTTGGCGAGCAAGGAATGGACATGGCTGGAAATCAGCTCGTCTTCCAGTGACGGGCCCGGTTGCGGCCGCATCGTCACGAACAGCGCGCAGGCGGCCAGGACGGCCAGCGAAGGCAGTAGGCTCCAGCGCGTGAAACGGTCGACAAACAGGCGCCAGTCGAGGCCGGCGAGGGTGGAAGTCCGGGGAGCACCGGCTTCGCGGCGCAGGGCCGCGGCCACTCGGCCATGCAAGGTTGCGGAGGCCGGCCAGCGCACGCCATCTTGGGTGATCATTGCCCGGATCGCCTCGATTTCGGCAAGTCGCGCGTTGCAGTCGGGGCAGCCGGTGAGATGGTCCTCCACCCGCATGGCGTTGGCAGCGTCGAGTTCGCCATCGGCATAGAGCTGTAGCAGCTTGTCCCAGTCCTGGTGGGATGTTTCTGGCATGCTCATGCCTCCTCCCCCAGACCCGCCTGCCGGCTTTTCCACGCCGCGGCGAACAAAGCCCGCGCGCGGGCAAGCCGCGACATCACCGTGCCCATGGGGGCCACTATGGTGTCCGCGATCTCCCGATAGGACAGATCCTCCATTTCGCGCAGGACCAGGATCTCGCGAAAGACTTCGGGCAGGCCGTCGAGAACCTCGCGGATCTCACCCGCTTCGGCGCCCTGCAGCAAGGTGGCTTCCGGGCTCGCCTCGTCATGCGGCAGGTCGGTGCGTTCTTCCCCGCCTTCGCCATCATCGAGCGGTTCGGTATGGATGCTGCGCTGGCGCGCCTGCCACCAGGAGCGATGGCAATTGCGCACGATGGTCAGCAGCCAGGCGCGCGCGCTGCCACCGCGATAGTCGGCAAAGCCGCGAAAGGCGCGCAGGAAAGCCTCCTGCACGATGTCCTCGGCGATGTCGGCATCACGGCAGAGATAACGTGCCAGATTATGCGCAGCGTCGAGATGGGGCAGTATCACGGCCTGGAACCGGGCGAGCGTTTCGGCATTCCCGGCCGCCCGGGCGGAAGGTTGCCCGGTTGCGGCCATGGCCCAGGCGCCATGCCACCATGCAGCCAGCCGCCGGATCGATGGCAGCAGCCATGGCGTGTCGGGATTCGTGCCGGCATGCGCCGTCATCGCCACTCGTCCTTCCCGCCCCAACCCTAGTTCGATCAATGCGTAGCCCACCGCATCGCGACTTTGCCGGTCATCGGCGTGGGCCGGGAACAGGAATAGCTGAAATCCCGGGCCTGCGCGAAGGCGAAGTTGTCTGCGGTTGCTTGGAGAGGGCAGCGGGCGCCGACCAAGGCGGGTAGGGACAGCAGGGCGAATTGCAGGGCGAGGCGCGCCAAGGCATGGCGGTAGAGGCGGGCGGCCGGAGGCAATCCAAACAGGTTCGCGCGGCGGCGACGGCCGGCACCGTCTCCATCTCCATCTGGAGAAGGTGTTTTGTGGGAATGGATCATCTCTCGCTCCGGATGCTGAAAGGGGCTGCCGGCAGCCCATGCCGATCCAGATCACGGCGATCGGGGTTTTATTCCCGAGCGTTCAACTTTTTTCCGATGTAGCTTGTGAGCGAGGGGAGCGCGGACCTGAAGGATGACAGGCGGGCTTGCGCCTCAGGATTCGTGAAAGCCCGTTGGCGACGGCAGCGTCCAGTCTTCCAGGCTGAGCTTTGGAATCCGGCTGAATTCGCCCACATTATTCGACACCAGAGTCAGCGATCGGGCGATAGCTTGCCCGGCTATCAGCAGGTCATAGGGTCCGATCGGCGTTCCAGCCGCCGCCAGAGCGGCCCTGATATCACCGGCTTCGCGGGCATCGCCGTCATCGAGGTCGAGAACCTCGAAATCGCGCTTGATCAAGCGGATGACCTCGAGATTGCGGTCGATCTTCTGGCTGCGATAGGCGCCGTAATAGAGTTCATGTAGGACAATGGTGGAAAGGGCGATCTCACCCGGCCTGCAGGCCAGTATGCGATCGAGCAATACGCGTGAACGCTGGTTCTTGAGAGCAATAATCGCGTTGGTGTCGATGAGGTAGCGGATCATTCGAAGAACTCGTCGAGCCCGGGCCGATCCGGCGTCGCTGGCTCTTCGCGGCCGTCAGCCAGAAAGTCGTTGCTGAAACCGAGTTCGAGAGCCGCCCGCAGGGAGGCCCAGTTCTGGGCGGGGTCGGCACGGGGGCGCAGGATGAGAGCATCGCCTTCCCGGATGACCTCGACCTCGTCGACCTGGAAGCGGAATTCCTTTGGCAGGCGGACGGCCTGGGAATTCCCGGAGCGAAAAACCTTGGCGTAGTGTGGCATCGACAATCCCAATGGGCGTATATACGAGTTTGTATATACGCCCATTTCGGCGAGGCTACAACGCCAGATACTCCGTCTGCACGGCACTGTCGGCTTCCAGTGCCGCCATCGTACCGGAATAACGGATCACGCCGCTCTCGATGACATAGGCGCGATCGGCGATCAGGCGGGCGAAATGCAGGTTCTGCTCGGAGAGCAGGATCGACAGCCCCTCTTGCTTGAGAAGCAGGATGGCACGCGCCATGTCCTCGACGATCTTGGGCGCGAGGCCTTCGGAGGGCTCGTCCAGCAGCAGGATGGCGGGATTGCCCATCAAGGTGCGGGCGATGGTGAGCATCTGCTGCTCGCCGCCGCTCATCCGCCCGCCCAGCCGGCCCGGCATGGCGGCGAGATTGGGAAAGAGTTCGTAGAGGCGTTCCGGCGTCCAGGGTTTCAGGCCCTGGCGAGGCGGTCGGCGGCCCACCTCCAGATTCTCGGCGACCGTCAGGTCGGTGAAGATGCGGCGATCCTCCGGTACATAGCCGATGCCAAGGCGGGCGATCTCGTAGACGGGTAGGCGGATGATGTCGGCGCCGTCGAGGCGGATGGCGCCGCGCCGGTCGGCGACCAGCCCGATGATCGAGCGGAAGGTGGTGGATTTGCCGGCGCCGTTGCGGCCGAGCAAGGCCACGACCTCGCCCTGTCCGATCTCGAGGCTGACCTGGTGCAGGATATGGGCGGGGCCATAGAAACTGTCGAGGTCGGCGATCTCCAGCTTCATCGGGCCTGTTCCTCCGCATGAGTCCCGGCGGGCGCGAAGACCGTGCCATCGCCAAGGTAGACGGCGCGCACTTGCGGGTCGTTGCGCACGGTCTCGGCGTCGCCCGCGGCGATCAGGCGGCCGCGATCGAGCACCAGGAGCCTGTCGGCATGCTCGAACACCACGTCCATGTCGTGCTCGGTGAACAGGATGCCGATGCCGTGCCCACGGGCGATGCCCGCTGCCAGGGCCATCATGGCGATGCGCGCACCAGGCGCCATGCCGGCCGTCGGTTCATCCATCAGGAGAAGGCGCGGCTCGTTGGAAAGAGCCACGGCCAGTTCCAGCCGCTTGAGATCGCCATAGGCGAGTTCGGCACAGGGATGATCGGCCAGGGCGCCGATGCCGACGAGATCGAGCAGGGCCTGGGCCTCTGCTCGCTTGTAGCGGTCGAGGCGGGAAAAGCGCCGCCAAATGATGCCGTCATGGCTCGCCAGGGCGACCTGAAGGTTCTCGATCACGCGCATGGAGGCGAAGGTGGCGGTGATCTGGAAGGTGCGCCCGACACCGAGGCGGGAAATTGCGGCGGGCCGCATCCCGGCCGTCTCACGGCCGAACAGGCGGATGGAGCCGCGGTCGGGCTTGATCTGGCCGTGGACCATGTTGAAGCAGGTGCTCTTGCCGGCGCCGTTGGGGCCGATCAGCGCCACCATTTCGCCCGCCGCGACGGTGAGCGAAACGTCCTTCACCGCTTCGACCCCGCCATAGGTCTTGGCGAGCCCCCGGACCTCCAGCAGCGCCGTCATGGCCGATTCTCCTTGGTGGGCAGGAGATCGCGCAGGCCCGCCAGACCACGCGGCAGCAGCACCACGACGGCGACGATGAACAGGCCGATGGCGAGCTTGGAATAGTCGGTTGCGCTCATCAGCCAGATCGACAGGGTCTTGAACACGCCGGCACCGAGCACGGCGCCGGAGACGCTGCCCATGCCGCCAAGCAGCACCATCACCAGCCCGTCCACCGAGGTGGTGACGCCGAACGCGTCGGGAAACACGCTGCCTTTCAAGAAGGCGAACAGGGCGCCGGAAACACCGGCCAGCAGGCCGGCCAGCACGAAGGCGGCCCATTGCACCGGCGCCTTGGCAATGCCGACCGCTTCGGCACGCAGGTCGGAATCGCGCACGGCCCGCAGCATGAAGCCGAAAGGCGCGAAGGTCGCGAGCCTGAGCAGGCCGACACCCAGCATGGCCAGAACCAATGTCAACTCGTAGAAGGCCCAGGACTTCGACGCCCATGTTGCCGGCCACACGCTCAAGATGCCATTGTCGCCGCCGGTGAAATCGACCCATTGCGAGGCAATCGACCAGCAGATCTGCGCAAAGGCGAGGCTGAGCATGGCGAGATAGACGCCAGAGAGCCGGACCGCGAAGCCTGCGAAGAGCACCGCCCCCGCCAGCGCCAGCAGGGGCGCGACCAGAAGCACAGCTTCCATCGGCCAACCCAGCATCGTCGTCAGCAAAGCGGCGCCATAGCTGCCCAGGCCAAAAAATGCGGCATGGCCGAAGGAGACGAGGCCGCCCACCGAGACCAGGAACTGCAGGCTGGCCGCGAAAAGCACGAAGATCAGGATCTCGCTGCCGACCGACAGCACATAGGGGCTGGCGCCGAGCGGAAGCAGGGCCGCCAGGGCAATGGCGGCTGCCGCGACCAGCCGTCCGGAAATGCGCATGGGCTGCCAGGGCTGTGTCGTGAGGCCTGGAGCGGTGCGCTGCGGGCTTGTCGGCTTGCCGAACAGCCCCCAGGGCCTGACCACCAGCACCACCGCCATCACCAGGAAGATCAGCACGATGGAGATCTTGGGGAAGGCAAGGATGCCGAAAGCGTTGAGCTCGGAGATCAGGATGGCGGCGACGAGTGCTCCCACGATGGAGCCGAGCCCGCCGGTGACCACGATGATGAAGGCCTCGACGATGATGGCGAGGTCCATCTGGTGGGTCACGGCATCGCGTGGGATCTGCAGGGCCCCGCCGAGCGCGGCGAGGCCGACACCGAGCATGAATAGGCCGGTGAACAGCCATTTCTGGTTGACGCCGAGAGCGGCGACCATGTCGCGATCCTGCGTGGCGGCACGCACCAGGATGCCCCAACGGGTGCGGTTGAGCAGCAGCCAGATCAGGCCGAGCACCAGCGGCGACATGGCGATGAGGAAAAGGTCATAGCTGGGAATGGCCTTCCCGGCGATCTCGACCGCGCCCTTCAATCCCGGCGCGCGCGGCCCGAGCAGGTCGTCGGCACCGAAGACGATCACAACGAGGTCCTGCACCACCAGCGTGACACCGAAGGTGGCGAGCAGCTGGAACAGTTCCGGCGCCCGGTAGATCCTTCTCAGCAGCGTCATCTCCAGCAACCCGCCCAGGACGGCCACGATTACCACGGCAGCCGGCAGAGCAAGCCAGAAGCCGAGCGGGCCGGACCAGGCGTTGGCGAGCGTGCAGGCGATATAGGCGCCCAGCATGTAGAAGGCACCATGGGCGAAATTGACGATGCGGGTGACGCCGAAGATCAGCGACAGGCCCGACGCGACCAGGAACAGGGAAGCGGCCCCGGCCAGGCCGCTCAGGAATTGGGCGATGATGGTTCCCACGAAGACCTCGGATCAGGGGGTTCTCGACCTGTCACCTGGAGCGCAATTCGCCTCCCCCTGCTTCGTGGAGGAGGCATATCGCGCCCTTCTCGGCTTGGTCTTCCTTACTGGGCCGGCCGCATGCCCTTCACCGTGGCGTCATCCGGCAGATAGTCCTTGCCGTCGCGATAGACGAAATCAGTCATCACGCCATTGCCGTCCTGCACGGCCGTCTTGCCGACGAAGGCGCCCATGGTCGATTGATGGTCGATGGCGCGGAAGCTGATCGGGCCGAACGGGGTATCCAGCGGCAGGCCTTCCGCCGCCTTGATCAAGGCCTCCGTCTCCGTCGAGCCGGCCTTGGCGAGGATGGCAGCGGCGGCCCTCATGGTGACGTAGCCGACGATCGAGCCGAGGCGGGGATAGTCGTTGTATTTGGCCTGATAGGCCTTCAGGAAAGCCTCATGCGCCGGTGTCTTCACGGCGTTCCATGGGTAGCCGGTGACGATCCAGCCCGTCGGCGCTTCGTCCTTGAGGGGAGCGAGATATTCCGGCTCGCCGGTGAGGAAGCTCACCACCGCCCGGTCCTTGAACAAGCCGCGGGTCGAGCCCTCGCGCACGAACTTCACCAGGTCTCCGCCGAAGGTGACATTGAGAATGGCATCCGGCTTGGTGGCGATCAGCGCTTCCACCACGGGGCCGGCATCGATCTTGCCCTGTGTCGGCCATTGCTCGCCTACCCATTTCACGTCGGGGCGCTTGGCACTGAGGATCTGCTTGAACACGGTCACGGCCGACTGGCCATATTCGTAATTGGGCGCCACAGTGGCCCAGTTCTTCGCCGGCAGCTTGGCGGCTTCCTCCGCCAGCATCGCCGCCTGCATGTAGTTGGAGGGACGCAGGCGGAAGGTCTGGGCATTGCCCTTCGACCAGGTGATGGCGTCCGTCAGCGGCTCGGCCGCCAGGAACATCACGTTCTTCTGCTTGGCGAAGTCCGAGACGGCCAAGCCGACATTGGAGAAGAAGGTGCCCATCAGCATGACCGCGCCGTCGCTCGACGTGAGCTCGTTGGCGGCGGTGATGGCGCTGGCCGGCTTGCCGCCATCGTCCTTGGAGATCACTTCGAGCGGCTTGCCGTTGATGCCGCCGGCGGCGTTGATCTCCTCCAGCGCGAGCTGCCAGCCCTTGCGGTAGGGCTCGGTGAAGGCGGGCAGGCCGGAATAGGAATTGATCTCGCCGATCTTGATGCTGTCGGCCGCTAGGGAAGGAAGGGCGGTGAACAAGGTCACGGCAACGGTGCCGGCGAGGGCCAGTCGAGACAAGATCCGCATTCAGGGTCTCCGCTCTGGATGTTGGAGGCTTTATGATTCTTGAACTGTGTCGGCTCGCGTCCTCGCGGTCCAGCGTCATGGCTGCTGGGAGAGGGCGCAAACCGCCGCAGGCAGGCTGAAAAGGCGGAAAATCGTTCGTATACAAATGAGTTTCGGCTGTGAAGGTCGCCGTTGTCAAGTCGAATGCTCGGGCAGCTTGTGGCGGGCGCCTTGTCGAGGATGGGGCACTGGAGCAGGATACGACCATGGGCTGGAAGGGGCTGGCATGGTTGCGCTAGGTGGCAGACGATTATGGTTTCGCCTGACATTGCTGGTGTTGCTTCTGGCGCTATGCAGGCTGGGTAACGCCATCTCGCTTCCGGGATTGAGCCAGGAGGCGATGGAGTCGCTATTCGGCCCCTTCAGCCATGGAATGCTGAAGCAGATTTCCATCTTTGCTCTCGGCCTCAATCCGCTCTTCGCGGTGCTGGCCTATCTGGAGATGGCAAAACTGCTGTTTCCAGGGCTGGCGCGATGGCAGAGGGCATCTGCCGACAACATGTTCAAGCTGAACGATTATGCGCGTCTCGTTGCCGTCGTGATCGCCGTCTTTCAGGCCTATGGCGTGGCGGTGGGGTTGCAACAGGGAGCCAATCTCGTCGCCGAAGCACAAGGCGGTTTCGTCCTGGCGACGATCGCAACCTTGCTCGGAGGCTGTGTCCTGCTGTGGTGGCTCGTCGATCGCATCACCTTGCTGGGACTTGGCAACGGTTTCTGGCTGGTCTGGGCGGCCGGTATCGTTTCAAGCTTCCCGAAGAATGCGGCGCAGCTGGTGGACCTGACGCAGACCGGCTGGGTGGGGACTGATATCTGGTTGATCTTGGCCGGCTTCCTGTTGGCCATATGCCTTGCAGCCGTCATCGTGAACTTGCTGCTTGTCGATCAGACCTATCTCGATGTCGGACCTCAGGCGGCCTCGAACCACGAGGCGATCCTATCCGCCAGGACGGCGAGCCTGGCACTGATCTGGCCGCCGCTGCTTGCCAATATCGTTCTGGGCTATGTCATGTCACTGTTTCTGGCGTTGGGCCCATCGGTCGATACAGCCTATGCGTGGCTGGGCTATGGACGCCCGGTTCGCCTGTTTTTGCTCGCCGTACTGCTTCCACTCTTTTGCTTTGCCTACATGCGAACTTGGCTTCGTGATGGCGCACAGGCTGGTTTGGTGACACGCTCCAGACTTGTTTTCGGGATGCTTTGCGCGCTTCAGATCACCAGTTGCCTGGGAGGGGAATGGCTCGAGCGCCACCTGAAATTGCCTTTCAGCCTTCACGGTGCCTCGCTCATTCTCTGCATCACGGTGGCGATGAGCTTCTTGCGTGGCCTGCCGCTCGGTTCCTTCCTTGATGCACCAAAGACGGCTGCGGGTCGCGGATAGCGAGGCGCCCTACACCTCATCCTTCGCATAGGAGATGATCGACAGGAAGCGGATCGGCAATTGCCGCATCTCGTCCGGGCCGTGCGGGGCATCGGCGTCGAAGAACAGGCTGTCGCCGGGCGTGAGGTGGTAGAGCTTGTCGGCGTGACGGTAGATCACCTCGCCTTCCAGCATGTAGATGAACTCCAGGCCGGAATGCTGGAACAGCGGGAAGACGTCGGATTCTTCCGTCAGCGTGATGACATAGGGTTCGACCACCACGCGGCCGGTATTGCCGGCATTGTGGCCGAGCAGGCGGTATTGATGGCCGGCGCGCGTGCCTCGCCGCTCGATAAGCAGGCCTTCGCCCGCCTTGACGAACACGGCTTCGCGGCGTTCCTCGAAGCGGCGGAAGAAGGCGGTCACCGGCACGCCGAGCGCGCGCGACAGGGTCTGCAGCGTGGTGAGCGACGGCGAGGTCACGCCGTTCTCGATCTTGGAGAGCATGCCGAGCGACAGGCCCGTCGCGGCGGCGAGGTCGGCGACCGTAATGCCGAGCTTGTTGCGGAAAGAGCGAACCTCGCGCCCGATCGCCACTTCCAGGATATTGTCGCGCGCGCCGCCGAGTGCATGCGGATCCTGGCCGGGAAAGGCGGAGGCAGGCGGCAGCTCGCGGGTGGGGAAGGCATCGGAGAACAGGCCCTCGCCGTCACCCGGATCGATCGGATCGGCATAACGGGGACCCAATGTCGGGGCAATGACCGTCTGGTCTCCACGCCCGGCGGCGTGCGTCGGCACTGTCCTGACAGCCGGCGTAACCACCCGCTTCGTCATGCTCGCTCCTTTCACGTCCCTGCGGAGAGGGGCTGGCGCTTGGCATGCCCCCTTCGCTCATTCCCATTCGCCTCGCAGCCCGTAGTTCTAGACTTCGAGCACTCGGCCGGCGGCAGAAAAAACACGTTCTCCCCCAAGGAGAGACGAGTTGTTCCGGCTCGTATGAAGGCAACCCAGTGGCGGCTGCCCAGCTGTATCGCCGCCAAGTCACTGGCTGCATTGGGCTGACGCTTGAAAAATACCGTGCGGCCCACCGAGCGACAAGCTGGATGCCGCCCGTTATCCCGCCAATATGGCGAGCATAGGTCGGGATTCCAGACAAAGAGCTACGATTTTTGAAGCCGGGGATGCGCGAGGCGGCATTTCTGCCCCGCGGTGGCGGTCCTGCCTGCGATCGCGCGAGCACCATTGGCGAATCGCCCGCCCGCTCCCGGCGCGGTCTGCGCTCGCGCAAACTGCAGTGGACCCTCATGCCCGCCTCCTGCTCCCAGCGATCTTGCGGCGGGTCTTCCTGAAGTGCAAGAAATTTTCCGAGCATTAAACGACTGCAAAAATGGCCTGAATCAGCCAAAAAGTGTCGTGAATGCGAAGTTTTTTGTCAGACAAGCGCTTGACAGCGGCCGCGCAACGGGCGCAGACTTTCCTGGTATAAAAACAAATTGCCTCTCAGTAACAAAAGCGAACCCGCAAGAGGCTGTAATCGGGAGGAAATATCTATGACACCGGGATCGGAAGATCCGCGGATCGAGGTGATGTATCGCCGCGACCGCGCCTGGGCCTTCGCCGCCGTCGGCGTTCTCTGGCTCATCCTCTTATTCGTCTTTTTCAAGATCATGCCCGACACCGGTTCGACAGGCGTCACCGTCGCCTTGCTCGTCGCCGGCAGCCTCGTGCTGCTGTTCAACACAGCTGCAATCGCCGCGCTGGTGCGTCACTACCACGAGGACAAGCAGCATCTCTACGGGCTCGACCTCCACTACATCGACGAAATGAAGAAGAACAAGCGGTGAGGACCTGACATGGCCAAAGCCCCCTCTGCCAAGACCCCCTATCAGCCGCCCGAGCAATCGGCGTTCGGCCAGATCATCGATTCACTCGTCCTCCTCGTCCTGGTGGTCGCCAGCCTGTTCGCGCCCATCTTTTTCGGCCTCGCAGGTGGCGGCAAGATGGATATCGCCTTCGCCGACAAGAGTTGGACCGGCATGGGCCAATCGTCGCTCGCCCAGTCGCTCTGGGAGAAGCTCGGCTTCACCGCCGAGACGGCGGCGCCGATCATCGCCTCGCGTTTCGACTATTCCTTCTCGCTGCCGGCCTTCCTGCTCACCGCGGCGATCATCGTGATCTATTTCGGCTTCCTGATCTATTTCTCGGACAAGGAATACCGGGACGTGATCGCCGAACGCTTTGACGACAAGTGAGGGCGGCACCATGAATGCATTCCAACTTCTCGAATATGCCGCCTGGGCGATCTCGATCCTGATCGGCGCCTGGTTGCTTTACGATCTCATCAAGACCAATGCCGCCTATTCCGAGGACATGTTGATGTCTTCCCGCGAAGGCGAAATCGAAGATGAACTGATCATCGACCCAACGCACAGGGGCGCCCAATGAGTGAGATCACCTCCAATGCGACGGGGGCGCAGGCGCACGTCCAGCACACCGTCATCCATGGCGAGAAGATCTCGCTGTTGCGTGTGCTCGGCCCCGCCCATGTCTGGGCGCTCGGGGTCGGCATCGTGCTGGTCGGCGAGTTCATGGGCTGGAACTTCGCCGTCGGCAAGGGCGGTGCCCTCGCGGCGCTGATCGCTTGCTGGACGGCGGGGCTGCTCTATACCTGCGTCGCCATGATCGATTCCGAAGTGACCTCGACGGTTGCCGCGGCCGGTGGCCAATATGCGCAGGCCAAGCATATCGTCGGGCCGCTGATGGCCTTCAATGTCGGCCTCTTCCTGGTAATGGCCTATACCATGCTGGAAGCGGCCAATGCGATCACGGCCGGCTATCTGATCCAGACAGTCGGCGGCATGGCGGGCTTCGAAGGGGTGCATGACAAGCCCTTCATCGTGCTGACCATCATGGGCCTCGCCTTGCTGAACTATCGCGGCGTCTATGCCACGCTCACCTTCAACCTGGTGATCACGGCCATCGCCTTTCTTGCCATCGTCTTCCTGTTCATCGGCGCCAAGCCCTGGTCGGAAGACCTGCTCAAGCCCGGAGAATTGCTGTCTGGCTTGCCGTATGGTTGGCTCGGCGTGGTTGCTTCGCTGCATTTCGGCCTGTGGTTCTATCTGGGCATCGAAGGCACCTGCCAGGCGGCTGAAGAGGTGCGCTCTCCCGCACGCTCGCTGCCGCTCGGCACCATGCTCGGCATGATCACCCTTTTGATCGCCGCCGCCATGACCTGGTATGTCTGCGTCAGCCTGATGCCTTGGGAATATCTCGGCCAGGCCACCACGCCGCTGTTCGACGCGGCCCGCATGACCGGCTCGACTGGGCTGATGGTCCTGCTCTTCGTCGGCACAATCTTCGCCACGCTGGCCTCGGCCAATGGCTGCATTAACGACGCCTCGCGCGCCTGGTTCTCCATGGGGCGCGACCGCTACATGCCGGCCTGGTTCGGCGCGGTACATCCCAAATACCGCACGCCCTTCCGGTCGATCTTCTTCCTGGTGCCGATCGCCCTGATCTTCGCCCTGGGAGCGCCGCTCGACCAGGTGGTGACCTTCTCGATCCTGTCGGGCCTGCTCGGCTATTCCTTCATGACCTTCAACATCACGATGTTCCGCTCGAAATGGCCGATCGGCACCATCAAGCGTGGCTATGTGCATCCCATGCATCCGCTGCCGGCGATCGTGCTGTTCGTGCTGTGCTCGACCGCCTATTTCGCGGTGTTCCTGGGCTACGGCACCCAGCTCATTGCCATGATGGTGTTCTATATCGTGGTCTCGATGTGGTTCGCCTTCCACCGCTATAAATTCGTGCGGCGGGGCGACCAGTTCACCATGCCCTGGCCCAAGCCCAGGGGATATTGAGGCGATGAGGAGGCGGCCAGCATGACTACTTTTGCGTTCCTCATCATCATCGTGGCGGGGCTTGCCGGCCTGTTCTGGCTGGTCAACCGCGAGAGGTCGGCGCTCTGGCGCCGGCGCAAGGCCCTGCTGGCCGATTGCCGCCCGCTGTTCGAGCGGGCGGAACAGGTGGATGGCGTCGCAGGTTTCCCCCGCCTCGCCGGCGAGATCGCCGGCCGCCGCGTTGTGGTGGAATTGCTACCCGACACCATGACGCTGCGGCGCTTGCCGCAGCTCTGGCTATCACTAACAGTGATGACGCCGCTGCCTGATGGTGCCGCTTTCGGTGCGCTGGCGCGCCCTTCCGGCAGCGAATTCTATGCACGCACGCCCGATCTGCCCGTGCGTCTCGAGCCGCCGATCGGCTTGCCCGAGGACGTGATGGTGCGAGGCCGGCGCCGCGGCGCTGCTTTCCTGGCCCAGGCGGAGCGGGCCGTTGCCGACCTCATGGCCGACGCCAGGGTCAAGGAAGTGCTGGTGATGCCGGCCGGCCTCAGGGTAATCTTCCAGGCCGCCGAGGGAAACCGGGGCCAGCATCTGCTGCTGCGCCAATGTGACTTTGGCGACGAACGCTTCGATCCCGCTCTGTTCATGCGGCTTTATGACGGTTTGGAGGAGATCGCCCGAACGCTGTTGCCCGCGGCGATGCTGGCGCAACTGCCCGAAACGCGCGGACAGCGGGCCTAAGAGGCTGTTCGCGAACGGTTTTGCGATTGGGCGGAGTCGCCAAGAATTACAACGATGTCCGCAATGACGATCAGACCGCAATCGTCATGCTTGAATCACCGCCCGAGGAGGCCGCCGTGGCCGCAGCCATGCTCGTGAAACCCTTTCACCCCTATGTCATCCTCATACTTGCCGTGGTGCTGCCGGGGGTCGGCCATGTCGCCCTCGGCCGCCAGATGCGCGGGCTGGGGTTTGCTTTCTTCACGCTCCTGTTTGCTTTCCTGAGCTGGCATCTGTCGACGCCGGAGACGTCTCCGATCGGTCGGATGGCCGGGGGGCTCTTCGTCTGGGCGCTTTCGGTTCCGGATGCCTATCGGGTGGCACGCCTGCGCTGGGAGCGCTGGCGTCATCAGGCTTGAGTCCCTGGTTTTTCACCTAGTTTCCTGTCAGGAAAATCCGATTCCTAAAAAATATTCCTCACAGGAAAAAAATGTTCAGGTGGATATTGCTGGCGCCTCAGGAAATTGCTAGCCTCCCTAAAATCAATCGCATGAAGGACCCGTGCTATGTGTGGCATTGTCGGCCTGTTTCTGAAGGATAAGAGCCTGGAGCCACAATTGGGTGCGCTCCTGTCCGGTATGCTCGCCACCATGTGCGACCGCGGCCCGGATTCGGCCGGGTTCGCGATCTATGGCGCGCCGCAAGCCGGCAAGGCCAAGATCACCGTGCAGTCGCCGGATGCGGCCAAGGATTTCGACGGGCTCGCGGCCCTGGTCGAGAAGGCTGTCGGTGGCAAGGTCTCCATCACGCCGAAGGACACCCACGCTGTCCTCACCCTCGATGCCGACAAGGCGGAAGCGGCGCGCGGGGCAATCAAGGCGGAGCGGCCTTCGATCCGCGTCATGGGTGCCGGCGAGGCGATCGAGATCTACAAGGAGGTGGGCTATCCCACCGAGGTCGCCAGGCGCTTCGGCCTGGCGGAGATGACCGGCAGCCACGGCATCGGCCACACCCGCATGGCGACGGAATCGGCGGTGACCACGCTCGGTGCCCACCCGTTCTCGACCGGTGCCGACGAGTGCCTGGTCCATAATGGCTCGCTGTCCAATCACAACAATCTGCGCCGCGAGCTCAAGCATGACGGCATGACCTTCGAGACCGAGAATGATTCCGAGGTCGCGGCCGCCTATCTGACCTGGCGCATGAATCAGGGTCTCAACCTGGGCGATGCCATGGAGAAGGGGCTCGACGATCTCGACGGCTTCTACACCTTCGTGGTCGGCACCAAGGACGGCTTCGGTGTCGTGCGCGATCCTGTCGCGTGCAAGCCGGCCGTGCTCGCCGAGACGGATCAGTATGTCGCCTTCGGTTCCGAATATCGCGCTCTGGTGAACCTGCCCGGCATCGAGGATGCCAAGGTGTGGGAGCCCGAGCCCGCCACCGTTTACTTCTGGGAGCGCTGAGGCATGGATCAACTTGCGAAAAAGGTCGCGAGCGTGAGTGTGGACGTTGAGAAGATCGATCTGGCCAAGACGCCGTTGCGCGAGCTCAATCAGGCGTTGCATGCTCTGAAGGCCGGTACCAACGCCACCTCCTGGGAGGTGAGCAATCCAAAGGGCTCGCACGCTTTGGCCGTCGGTGTCGACGCGCCTGTGCGCATCGATGTCAGGGGCAGCGTCGGCTATTACTGCGCCGGCATGAACAAGGAAGCCACCGTGGTCGTGCACGGCTCGGCTGGCCCCGGCGTGGCCGAGAACATGATGTCGGGCGAGGTCCGCATCAAGGGCGATGCCAGCCAATATGCCGGCGCCACCGGCAAGGGCGGCCTCCTGGTGATCGAGGGCAATGCCTCCTCGCGCTGCGGCATCTCGATGAAGGGCATCGACATCGTGGTGAAGGGCAATATCGGCCACATGTCCGCTTTCATGGCCCAGTCCGGCAATCTGGTGGTCTGCGGCGATGCCGGCGACGCCCTGGGCGATTCCATCTATGAGGCCCGGCTGTTCGTGCGCGGCAAGGTCAAGAGCCTGGGAGCCGACTGCATCGAGAAGGAGATGCGCCCCGAGCATCTCGAAATCCTGGCAGGGCTGCTGGCCAAGGCGGGCTTTGCCGACGCCAAGCCCGAGGAGTTCAAGCGCTACGGCTCCGCCCGTACGCTCTACAACTTCAACATCGACAATGCGGATGCGTACTGACCTGGGATCGCAGGCTTCCGGCCTGCTCTTCCCCTCTGCATCGACCGTTTCAAGAGCAGGCTACAGGCCTGCGATCCCAGGATTGACCTCATGAGCTATCACAATCCACCGACCGTTCCGCGCAAGTCCGCGACCTTCGACGATTACACCCTGTCCGAGATCCGCCGCGCTGCCACCACCGGCATCTATGACATCCGCGGCGGCGGCGCCAAGCGCAAGGTCCCGCATTTCGACGACCTGCTCTTTCTCGGCGCCTCGATCTCGCGCTATCCGCTCGAAGGCTATCGCGAGCGCTGCGCCACCAATGTCGTGCTCGGTTCGCGCTTCGCCAAGAAGCCCATCGAGCTGAAGATCCCGATCACCGTCGCCGGCATGAGCTTCGGCTCCCTGTCGGGCCGCGCCAAGGAAGCCCTCGGACGCGGCGCTTCGCTGGCAGGCACCTCGACCACCACGGGTGACGGCGGCATGACGCCGGAGGAGCGCGGCCAGTCCAAGACGCTGGTCTATCAATATCTGCCCTCGCGCTACGGCATGAATCCGGACGATCTGCGCAAGGCTGACGCCATCGAGGTGGTGGTTGGCCAGGGTGCCAAGCCCGGCGGCGGCGGCATGCTGCTTGGCCAGAAGATCTCCGACCGCGTCGCCCAGATGCGGACGCTGCCCAAGGGCATCGACCAGCGCTCCGCCTGCCGCCACCCCGACTGGACCGGGCCGGATGATCTCGAGATCAAGATCCTGGAGCTGCGCGAGATCACCGATTGGGAGAAGCCGATCTATGTGAAGGTCGGCGGCGCCCGTCCCTATTACGACGTGGCCCTGGCGGTGAAGGCCGGTGCCGACGTGGTGGTGCTCGACGGCATGCAAGGCGGCACGGCTGCCACCCAGGAAGTCTTCATCGAGAATGTCGGCCAGCCGACGCTCGCCTGCATCCGTCCCGCCGTGCAGGCGCTGCAGGATCTCAACATGCATCGCAAGGTGCAGTTGATCGTCTCCGGCGGCATCCGCAACGGCGCCGATGTCGCCAAGGCCTTGGCGCTCGGCGCGGACGCGGTGTCCGTCGGTTCGGCCGCCCTGATCGCCCTCGGCGACAACGACCCAGCGCTCGAGGACGAATATCGCAAGCTCGGCACCACGGCCGGCGCCTATGACGACTGGCACGAGGGCAGGGATCCGGCCGGCATCACCACCCAGGATCCCGAGCTGATGGAAAGGCTCGACCCCGTCAAGGCCGGCCGCCGCCTCGCCAATTATCTCAAGGTGATGACGCTGGAGGCCCAGACCATCGCCCGTGCCTGCGGCAAGAACCACGTCCACAATCTCGAGCCGGAAGATCTGTGCGCCCTCACCATCGAGGCCGCCGCCATGGCCCGCGTGCCGCTGGCCGGTACGAGCTGGATCCCCGGACAGGGCTTCTGACATCATGAAAGGGCGCCCGCCGGTAAGCGGGCGCCCTTTGCGTACTGCCATCCCCAGATGAAATCGGCTCTCCGGACGTCGGATTTCCCTGTGGGCTTCAAAGAGCCGAGCAGGCCTTCCGATCCCCCCGGATTAAAAAGGCATCAGGGCCGAAGCCATCGGAAATGACAGAATACCTCATAAATCAAAACGATAGACATCCCGAACCAGGAACTTTGACCATGACCCAGGATTTGGCGACGCTCGCTAGGGAAAAAGGCATTCGCTATTTTATGATTTCCTATACGGACCTGTTCGGCGCCCAGCGTGCCAAGCTGGTTCCGGCAGCAGCGATCGCCGACATGCAGAAGGACGGTGCCGGTTTTGCCGGCTTTGCCACCTTTCTGGACCTGACACCGGCCCATCCCGATCTTTTCGGCCTGCCCGATCCCAGCGCCGTCATCCAGCTGCCCTGGAAGAAGGAGGTTGCCTGGGTCCCCGCCGATTGCGTCATGGAAGACAAGCATGTCGGCCAGGCGCCGCGCGTGGTGCTCAAGAACGTCATGGCCAATGCGGCCAAGGAAGGGCTCTATGTGAAGACCGGCGTCGAGGCCGAGTTCTTCCTGATCGATGCCGACGGCACGGCCATCTCCGATGCCATGGATTGCGCCGCCAAGCCCTGCTACGACCAGCAGGCCCTGATGCGCCGCTATGATATCATCGCCGAGATCTGCGACTACATGCTGGAGCTCGGCTGGGGTCCCTATCAGAACGATCACGAGGACGCCAACGGCCAGTTCGAAATGAACTGGAACTTCGACGACTGCCTCATCACGGCCGACCGGCACTCCTTCTTCAAGTTCATGGTGCGCTCGGTGGCCGAAAAGCACGGCCTGCGCGCCACCTTCATGCCCAAGCCCTTCATGGGGCTGACCGGCTCGGGCTGCCATGCTCATATCTCGGTGTGGGACGAGACCGGCAAGGTCAACATGTTCTACGACAACAAGGACGAGATGGGCCTGTCGCGGCAGGGCTATCACTTCCTTGGCGGCATCATGAAGCACGCCGAAAGCCTGTCGGCGATCACCAATCCGACCGTGAACTCCTACAAGCGCATCAATGCGCCCCGCACCATCTCCGGCGCGACCTGGGCGCCGAATTCGGTGACCTGGACCGGCAACAATCGCACCCACATGGTGCGCGTGCCCGGCAAGGGGCGCTTCGAGCTGCGCTTGCCCGACGGTGCCGCCAACCCCTATCTGATGCAGGCAGTGATCGTCGCGGCCGGCCTCGACGGTATCCATTCCAAGGCCGATCCCGGCAAGCGCTACGACATCGACATGTACCAGCAAGGCCATACCGTGACCGACGCGCCCAAGCTGCCGCTGAACCTGCTCGACGCCCTGCGCAATTTCGACGGGGACGAGTCGCTGAAAGCCGCTCTGGGCAATGACTTCTCGGCTGCCTATCTCAAGCTCAAGCGTCAGGAGTGGAACAGCTACGCCAGCCATCTGACCCAGTGGGAGCGCGACCACACGCTCGACATCTGATTGCCGCGGGCAGACCAGAAACACCAAGGGCGCCGGAACCATCCGGCGCCCTTCTTTTTTGGAATGGCTCGCAGAGGCCTGTGCTGCCTTTCACCCCTTCAGAAACGCGGCCTGTTCGGTGGCTTCGCGCGCGATTTCCTGCAGCAGCACGGCGCCTCGATGCAACTCGCGCGAGGCAGGGCTGCCCGTCCGCCTGGCCTGCCGCATCAGATGCGCCGCCGCCTGCCGGGCGGCCCGTGCCAGGATGTGCGGATCGGCGGCGGCAAGGCGGCGCAACACGGCGCGAACCGGTCGCATGGTGCCTTTGCGGGTCTGCGCCAGCCGGTCGAGATCCATGGCGGCCGCGCCGATGGTCAGGCTTGCCAGCATGCCGGCCATGTCCCGATCCATCACAGCGGCGGGCAGGGTTTTTTCGGCCGCAAGCTGCCGGCCGAAACGGTCGGCGGTCCGGCTGAACCATTCCGCCGCGGTCCAGAACCCCGGGGTGCTGCCGATCAGGGAGAGATCGCGCCGGATGGCCCGGTGCAGGCGGCGTCGCGTCGCCTGGACATTCGGCGGGAACAGCAAGGCGAAAGCCAGCGTGCCGCAGGCGATGCCGGCCACCAGTGTCATGCCGCCGTTGAAGAAACCGGCGGCTTCAGTACGGACTTCGTTGCTCGGCCCGACGAGGTCCCAGAAGAAGATGGCAAAGCTCGCGGCGGGGGCCGCCGTGCGTGGATGGCGCATGGCGATCCCGGCGGGAACCATGAACAGGCTGACCAAGGCAGCGAGCAAGGGAAAGCTCGAAATCATCGGGATCAGCGCGAAATTGCAGATGGCGCTGGCGGCAAAGGCCCAGCCTGTACCCTTCAGGAAGCCGAGACCGGCGGCAACCGGATTGTCCCGCGTGGCGAACAGGGCGCAGACCACGCTGACGATGGTGACGAAACCCGAGCCGGTGGGCGCTGCCGTCAGGATCCAGGCGGCCGAGGCGAGCAGGACGGCCGCAATAGCGCGGATGCCGTTATGCAGCGCAGCGGTCAAGTCGATGTGGAAGGCGAAGTCGAGGCGCGAGGGAGGCGGTTCCGGGCGGGCCAGGAGAGCCTGGCGCGCCAGGGCCGTCTGCAGGGAAGAGAGCAGCGCATCGAGCCTGTCATACAGGAACAGCCGCTCGTTCCCGCCTTCGCCTCGATCATCGGAGCAGGCGAAGGCTGCACCAAGGCCCCCGCGCAAGGCGGCAATTGGGGTCTGCTCGTTGGTGCTGCCATTGGCGACGGCCTGCAGCAGGGCGGAAATTTCAGCCAGGAGAATACCGCTCTGGCCGTCCCGCCGGGCCAGATAGTCCCGCAGGCTGTGCGCGGCGGCGAGCTGGGCCAGGGTTGCGCTCGCAGCTGCGCGCACATGCCCGAGAGCGCCACGTGCGACAGCGGAGGCGGACGCGGCATATTCGGCCGTGGTGTCCAGGGCCAGGGCCTTGGCGAAGAGGCGCTGCAGCGCCGGTGTTGCCGCCGCCTCGCCGCCGAGGGCACGGGCGCAGATACCGGCGGCTTGCCGGATATAGGCGTCGAGGCCTGCGCGGACATCGTCCAGGGGCCGGGAGGGAGCAAGGATGGCGCTCAGCGTTGCCTCCACCCCGATGCCGAGCAGGATGTAGATGAGGCGCGCCTCGGCGACGTCGAAGATCTGCGAGGGGTTGGCAGCCGCATCCAGGGTGATGATCGCCGCGGTATAGCCGGCCAGCACGGCGCCATAGGCGCGGAAATTCCGCAGCGCCGTGGCGACGCCGGTGCACAGCCCGACCCAGACGGCGAGCGCGCAGAGAAGCAATTCCGGCGCCTGGGCGAACAGCGCTGTGAGGGAGACAGCGATGCCCGTTCCCGCGAAGGTGCCGAGGACGCGATAGCGCGCCTTCGACAGCGTCATGCCGCGGCTGCCCTGGGCCACGATCCATACCGTCATGGCCGCCCATTTCGGGCTGTCCAGATTGATCAGGAAGGCGATGTAGAGCGCGATCAGCGAGGCAGCCGTCGTTCTCAACGCAAACGCGATGCTGCTCCAGCTGGTGCCGGGCGGTGCCTGGGTCAGCCGCGTCCAGAAGGGCGTCGGCCCATGCGTGGACGTGGACAGGGCGGTCATGGGAACGCTTATAGCGCGGGACCGGGAATGGAATAACTATGGCTATCTGGCAAAAACTATTGCTGAATATGGAATAATTCCGAGAGTCATTGAAAATGACTCTCGGCACCTTCTGGTGATTTTCGCCAAATCTTTGATTTGATGTCGAAAACGCCAGGTGTCCAAGCCGAGAATGCGTCAGCATTTTCGAGGCTTGGCATGATTCCATTGGAGTGCCGATTGCACAATCTCCAGAGCCTTTGGATCTTTCTGCGCGTGGTCGAAAGGGGCGGTTTCACCGCTGCGGCGAGCCAGCTCGGTCTGCCGCTCAGCACGGTGAGCCGGCGCGTCACGGCGCTCGAGGAGGATCTCGGCGTGCGCCTGCTCAACCGGACGACGAGGCGCGTGTCGCTCACCGAAGCCGGACGGGATTTCTATGAGCGCTGCAGCCTCGCGGAGGAGATCCTGGAGGAAGCCGATCTGTCGGTCCGCTCCTTGAGGACCGAACCGGAGGGCACGCTGCGGCTGCTGGTTCCCTATGCCCTTGGCCTGATTGCGCTGGAGCCGGCCCTGGAAGAGTTTCGGCGCCGCTATCCCAGGATCAGGCTGGCGCTGACCTTCGATAACCATCCGCTCGATCTGGTGGAGCACGGCTTCGACGTGGCGCTGCGGACTGGCGTTCTGCCCGATTCAAGCTATGTCGCCCGGCGGCTGGGGCGATCACGGGCCCGCCTGCTCGCGAGTCCCGGCTATCTCGATCGGGCGGGGCGCCCCGCCTCGCCGCAGGATCTCTCCGGCCATGCCGTGCTGGCCCATGGCCAGGGCGAGCTCCTGACCACCTGGCGGCTGAGAAGCAAGGCCGGAAGCGAAGTCGAGGTCGCCGTCCGCCCGATCCTGATGTCGAACGAATCCGACACCATCATCCGCCAGATGCTCAAGGGCGCCGGCATTGCCCTGGTGTCCACCCGGCTGATGGCCAATCGGGCGGGAGACCAGCCCTTCGAGATCGTCCTACCGGACTGGCATCGGGCCGAGGATGCCGAAGTCTGGGCGCTCTATTCCAAGCGCGCCACGCGTGACCGCAAGATACAGGCCTTCGTCGAATTCGCGGCCGAGATCTTCGCGCCCTGGACCCGGAATCCAGACGAGGAGGTCTGAGGAGACGCCTCAACCCAGCAGCGCGGTAGCGATCTCGAGCCAGAGCGCGGTGGTCACCACGGAAAACGCCGTCGCGATGGTGATCTGGTTGGAAGCCAGGGATTGCTCTGTCTTGAGCTGGATCGCGATCAAATAGGAGTTCACGCCCGACGGCAGGCTCGCCGCAGCCACGGCCACCTTGGCCGGGAAGGGCGGCAAGCCGAACAGCCAGGCTGCGCCGAGGGCCACCGCCGGCATCAGCAGCAGTTTCAGGCCGGACAGGACCAGCGCCGGCTTGAGATTGCCGGTTAGCCCGAACTTCTTCAGGCCGAGGCCCATGGCGAACAGGGCGATCGGCCCGGCCACGTCGGCGAGAGCATCGACGAAGCGATTGGCGATAGCAGGCAGGGGAAGCCCGCCCGCCCGCCAGGCCAGGCCGGCGAAGATGCCGATGATCAGGGGATTGGTGAGCAGCCTGCCCAGGAAGTCGCGGATAACAGCCAGAGGATGCAGCGGCTCCTGGCGCCGTGGCCCGAGCCAGTGGAACAGCAGGATCGAGGCCATCAGCATGGTAGGCAGATGCACCGAGATGATCAGAGACAGGATCTCGAAGCCTTCATTGCCGAAGACGCCGAGCATGAAGGGAATGCCGAGCAGCACCAGATTGGAGAAGGCGGCGGAGACGCCGCCGATCACCCCGGCCTGGCCATCGCGCCGGAACAGGCGGGTGGTCGCGAGATGGCCGGCGATCCAGGCCACGATGACGGCGGTGAAATAGGTGGCCCATAACTGCCAGGGTGCCGAGCCGTGGAAGCTCGAGGTGACCATGGTGCGGAACAGCAGCAGCGGCAGTGCCACGCGGACGGCGAAATCGGAAAGGGCGTCGCCGGTCTCGGGTTTGAGATAGCCGCTCGCCCCCGCGCCATAGCCGAGCGCGACCAGGCCGAAGACGAACAGCACGGTTTCGACCAGAGGCGACATCGGCTCCTTGGGGCTTTCGAGTGGCGGCGTGGCGCCGCCTCATTCTGTCCCAAGATCTCGCAATGCCCGGTGATTCCGTCAAATGGCGAGCGGAAATGGTTGGCTCCCCGAAGGTCGTCGAACCAGTCTTCATGCTCGATTCAGGCCGGCTGGCGTGGCGTCTCGATTGACCGACTAAGGCGAAGAAATCCTTCCCCGGTTTCGGGGAAGGTGGACCGGCAGAGCCGGGCCGGATGGGGGCGAGTGGCGCGATTTTGCAACTATGCAGCCTCCGCAGCACCACTCTCCCCCTACCGTCGCTGCTGCGCAGCGCCACCTTCCCCGAACCCGGGGAAGGATGTCTGCGCTCTTTGTGCCTATGCCGGCGCTGGTGAGTACAGTGAGGTGGCGTCTGTTTGGGGCGCTTTCGCCCCTTCACACCTGCCCGATGCGCCATTGATAGGGCGGCGGCGTGCCGTTGACGGCAAAGTCCCCGATGATCCGGTCCTTGTAGATGCGCGGATTATGCGAGGAGAGCGTGCGTGCATTGCGCCAGTGGCGGTCGAGAGCGGCGGAGCGCAGCGTGGCGGAGGCGCCGAGCGCGTCGAAAACGATGGTGGAGGCATCGAGGATCAGGGTGGTGACCACGGTCTGGGCCTGCGCCACCTCGAGCTCGGCGATGGCATTCGCCTCTTCCTCCGCCGCGGCGTCGCCGGCAAAGCGGGTATCGAAGGCGCGCTGCACGGCTTCGGCGGCCTTGAGCACGATGGCGCTGGCGCAATAGGCCGCGCTGCGGATCCGGCCGACCACCTGCAGTACCTGGGCATCCTCGCTGGGACGCGGGGAGGGGGCGTTGGAATAGCTGCGGCGGCGGGCCTTCACCGCCTTGGCGACGTCGTCGCTGGCGGCGCGACCGATACCCGCGAGCGTCGCCAGATGCACGAGCTGATAGAAGGCGGCCGAATATTTGAAGCGGTCATCGTCGATGACGACATCGGCGGGGTCGACGGGCGCGTCGGTGAAGGTGGTGGTACCGCTGGCGGTGAGGATCTGGCCGAAGCCGTCCCAATCGTCGATCACGTCGACGCCCGGGGCATGGCGGGCAACCACCGCGGAAAGCGACTGGCCTTCCTCACCACTGGCGCCGATATCGATCCAGTCGGCGAAGAGGGAACCGGTTGTGTAATATTTGGCGCCCGTGACGGAAGCTGCCTTGCCGTCCCTGAGCTTCACGATGGTGGAGAAGGCCGCCTGCTTGGCTTCGCCGATCTCCGTCCAGGCACTGCCGGCGATCTCCCCGCGGGAGAGGCGCGGCAGCCAGCGGTCGCGGCGATCCTGCGCGCGGGCGTTGACGATGTCCTCGGCAAAGCCGAAATGGGCGCGCAGGGCCTGCGTGACGTTGGAATCGGCGTGAGACAGCTCGATCAGCAGGGCGAAGAGCTGTGGCAGGTTGGCGCCGAAGCCGCCCTCCTTCTCCGGCACACGCAGGGCGCCGAAGCGGGCATCCTTGAGCCAGCCGATCGGCTCGTGCGGCAAGGTCCGATTGAGTTCCCGTTCGACGGCGCCCTCGCGGATGCGATCGAAAACCGGGCGGAAATTGGCGGCGAGTTCCTCATAGTTGCGACCTGGCCCATTGCCCCAACCCGCCGTCACTGTCGATGCCTTCTGTGTCATCTATCTGATTCTCTTAGCTTTTATCGAACGATCCGATACCGGCGCGGCTGCCTGCCCAGTCTGCCGTAGCATCGATCCGGACTATTTTGTATATATTCTCTATAAAAATACTAGACATTTAGTTTGGAGGGCGTTTTCATACGCCCTGACCGATGCGGTAGCCGGGTGCGGCCCCGCCGCTGTTTCAGAGCCGCGACGCCGCCGCTGTTTTCAGATTTGGAGATTGGGAATGCCCCGCCAGATACGCTTCAACGCCTTCGACATGAATTGCGTGGGCCACCAATCGCCGGGCCTGTGGGCGCATCCGCGCGACAAATCGTGGAAATACAAGGATCTCGACTACTGGCAGGATCTGGCGCGGACGCTGGAGAAGGGCATCTTCGATGGCATCTTCATCGCAGACGTCATCGGTTATTACGACGTCTACAAGGGCTCGAACTACCACGCCCTCCACCAGGCGGCGCAGATCCCGGTCAACGATCCTCTCCAACTGGCGGCGCCGATCGCGCTGGCCACCGAGCATCTGGGCATCGGCATCACCGCATCGACCTCCTTCGAGCATCCCTATACCTTCGCCCGGCGCCTCGCCACGGCCGATCATCACTCCAAAGGGCGCGTCGGTTGGAACATCGTCACCTCCTATCTGGAGAGCGGGGCCAAGAATATCAGCCAGGGCGGCCTGCGCCAGCACTACAACCGCTACGAAGTCGCCAGCGAATATGTCGAGGTGCTCTACAAGCTGCTGGAAGGCTCCTGGGAGGAAGGGGCGGTGCGGCGCGACCGTGAAAACCGCATCTTCACCGATCCCGACAAGGTCCATGAGATCGGCCACAAGGGCAAATATTTCGAGGTGCCCGGCTACCAACTTACCGAACCCTCGCCGCAACGCACGCCGGTGCTCTACCAAGCCGGTGCCTCGGGGCCGGGCAAGGCCTTTGCCGCGGGCCACGCCGAATGCGTCTTCGTGGCGGCGCCGACCAAGTCGCTGCTGAAGGCCTATGTCGCCGATATCCGCCGCCAGGCCGCGGCTGCCGGCCGAGATCCGCGCAAGATCCTGATCTACAACCTCACCACGGTGATCGTCGACGAGACCGAGGCCAAGGCACAGGCCAAGTTCAAGGACTATGAATCCTATACGTCCTATGATGGCTCGCTGGTCTTCCTCTCCGGCTGGAGCGGCATCGATTTCGGCCAATATGCGCCCAGCGATCCGATCAAGAAGGTCGAGACCAACGCCATCATCTCGGTGGTCGAGCATTTCGCCGGCGAGGACAAGACCTGGACCATGGAGGAGCTGGCGCGCTGGGGCGGCATTGGCGGCCTCGGCCCGGTTTTCGTCGGTTCGGCTTCCCATATCGCCGATACGCTGCAGGAATGGGTCGAGGAGACCGATGTCGACGGCTTCAACCTCGCTTATGCGGTGACGCCCGAGAGCTTCGAGGACGCCGTCGGCTATCTCGTGCCGGAGCTGCAGAAGCGCGGGGCCTATCCCACCGCCTACAAGCCGGGCACCCTTCGCGAGAAGCTGTTCGGCGAAGGTCCCTATCTGCCGGCCAGCCATCCCGCCCATGCCTATCGCGACATTGAAGCCGTGAAGCGCCGCGAGGCTGACGAACGCGAGGCCGGTGTCTCCCGCCTCGCCACCGGACGGTGATGCCGATGCCGGCGCCTCTCCTGCAGCTTCAGGACGTCTCCTTGTCTTTCAAGGGCGTCAGCGCCCTGAGCCGGCTGAGCTTTTCGGTCGAGCAAGGGGAGATCTGCGCGCTGATCGGGCCCAACGGCGCCGGCAAGAGTTCCCTCCTCAATGTGATCAACGGTGTCTACCGGGCCGACGAAGGCGATGTCGTTTTCGACGGCGCCAGATTCGAGGCTATTCATCCCTACAAGGCGGCTCATCTCGGCATTGGCCGGACCTTCCAGCACAATGCCTTGTTCGACCGGCTGAGCGTCGTCGAAAACGTCAAGGCGGGGCTGGCGCGCTGGGGTCGCGCGACCTTTGTGGAGAATATCTTCCGGGTAGGGCGGGATGCGGCGGAGCGCTGGCGCTTCGAAGCGCGGACACATGAGATCCTGGCTTTTCTCGGCCTGGAGCGCCATGCCAACACGATCGTATCCACATTGCCCTATGGCCTGCAGAAGCGCGTCGACCTCGCCCGCGCTTTGGCGGCCTGGCCGAAATTGCTGCTCCTGGACGAGCCCATGGCCGGCATGAACCAGGAGGAAAAGCAGGCGATGAGCCGGCTCATCGCCGATGTGAACCTCAAGCTCGGCACCACCGTCGTGCTGATCGAGCACGATATCGGCATTGTCATGGGCCTCGCCCACCACGTCGTCGTGCTCGATTACGGCCGCAAGGTCGGCGATGGCACGCCCGATGCTGTGCGCGAAAATCCCGATGTCATCGCCGCCTATCTCGGCACGGTTCACTGAGGGATCGCCATGACCTTCTTCCTCGAAACCCTGATCGGCGGCCTGCTGGCCGGTGTGATGTACGGCCTCGTCGCGATCGGCTTCGTGTTGATCTACAAGGCCTCCGGCGTCTTCAATTTTGCTCAAGGGTCCATGCTGCTGTTCGCCACGCTCACTTTCGTGACGCTGGTCGAGCGCGAGGTGCCGTTCTGGGCGGCGATCCTGCTGACCGTCGCGGTGATGGTGCTCGGCGCGGTGCTGATCGAGCGCCTGGTCCTGCGGCCTCTGGTCAATCGCGATGCGCTGACCCTGTTCATGGCAACCCTCGGCCTTACCTTCGTGATCGAGGGGCTGGCGCAGTTGCTGATGGGCTCGGACGTGCACATGCTCGACCTCGGCATTGACGACGTGCCGATCTCGGTCGCGGGCCTCTCGATCAGCCAGTTCGATCTCTTCGTCTCCGGCGGCGCCCTCGTCCTGGTCGTGGTGCTTTCCATCCTGTTCGACCGCACCCGCATGGGCATTTCGCTGAGGGCCGTCGCCGACGACACGCTCGCCGCCCAGTCGATCGGCATCCGCCTGCCGACGATCTGGCGCATCGTCTGGAGCGTGGCCGGCATCGTCGCTCTGGTCGCCGGGCTGGTCTGGGGCGCCCGGCAGGGCGTGCAATATTCGCTGTCGCTGGTGACGCTGAAGGCCCTGCCGGTGCTGATCATCGGCGGCTTCTCCTCCGTGCCGGGTGCCATCGTCGGCGGTCTCCTAGTCGGCGCTGCCGAAGCCCTGGCCGACATCTATCTGGGGCCGCTGCTGCAGGGCAGCGTGTCGACTTGGTTCGCCTATATCCTCGCCGTGGCCTTCCTGCTGGTGCGTCCGGCGGGGCTGTTCGGCGACCGCGCTATCGAAAGGGTCTAGCGATGTCCCTCCTATCGCAATCCGGCGAAGGCCTTGTCCTGACTCAGGGGCGCAGCCTCAATCCCCGAATCTTCGCCGTCGCGGGCGCGCTGGCGGCAGCCTTCGTGGTCGTGCCCCTCCTCGCCAGCGATTACTGGCTTTCCTCCATCATCATCCCCACCCTCGTGATGGGCGTGGCCGGCCTCGGCCTCAACCTCCTGATGGGCTATACCGGGCTGGTGTCGCTCGGCTCCGCCGCCTTCATGTCGGTCGGCGCCTTTGCAAGCTACAATCTCCTGCTGCGCGCCCCGTTGCTGCCGCTGCCCGTGGTGCTGGTGCTGGCAGGCCTGATCGCGGCGGCGGCGGGCATCGTCTTCGGCCTGCCGAGCCTGCGCATCAAGGGCTTCTATCTCGGCGCCTCGACGCTGGGCGCCCAGTTCTTCTTCGAATGGCTGTTCACCAACTACAACTGGTTTTCGAATGGCAGCCAGTCCCTCACCGTCTCGGCGCCGCGGCTACAATTCCTCGGCCATGACCTCTCCTCGGCCACCGGGCGCTATCTCCTCGTGGCGGTGACGGCGGCCGCGCTGATCGCCTTTGCCCATGCGGTGGTCAAGAGCCGCGTCGGACGCGAATGGATGGCGATCCGCGACATGGATACGGCCGCCTCGGTGATCGGCATCCATGTCGCCAGCCGCAAGCTCCTGTCCTTTGCCATCAGCTCCTTCGTCTGCGGCATTGCCGGCGCGCTCTGGGCCTTCGGCTATCTCGGCACGGCGGACGCCCATGCCTTCAACCTGGACAAGTCCTTCCAGGTGCTGTTCATCGTGCTGATCGGCGGCACCGCCACCCTTGCCGGCAATTTCCTTGGCGCAGCCTTCATCGTGCTGATGCCGATCCTGCTCGACCGCCTCGCCCCGCTCACCGGCCTGCAGTTCCTGGCGGACCAGGGGGCGCTCGCCAATATCCAGCACATCATCTTCGGCGTGATCATCATCGCGCTGCTGATCAAGGAACCGGAAGGACTCGCTCGCCTGGTGAGGCGGATCCGCTTGCCGCGGCGGCGGTCGGCAGCCACGACCGGGGACTGAACAAGCCTCCCCAACAGATTTGCATCCCGGAAGGGCGGAAGCGTTTTCCGCCAAAGGGAGAGCTTTGCCCTCGAACATCCCAACCGAATGGAGACGAACCGGATGTCATCCTCCCTCATCAAGGCCCTCGCACTGGCGACCGGGCTCGGCTTTGCAGGTGTTGGCCTGGCCGCTCTTGCGGCCGCCGGCCCCGCTGCGGCCCAGGACCACAAGAATGAGCAGCTCTATCCGCTCTTCACCTATCGTACCGGTCCCTATGCGCCCTCTTTCATCCCCTTCGGCGCCGGAAACCGGGACTATTTGACCTATATCAACGAGGTCGAAGGCGGGGTCGACGGCGTCAAGATCCTGATCCAGGAATGCGAGACGGCCTATACGATCGAGCGGGGCATCGAATGCTACGAGCGCTACAAGAACGGCTATGACGGCGCGCCGACGGCGGCGATCTATCCCCACTCCAGCGGCCTGGACGTGGCGCTCACCGACAAGGCGCGCATCGACAAGGTGCCGATCGTCTCGCCGGGCGGCGGCCAGAACATCGCCACCGACGGGCGGGTCTTTCCCTATCAATATCCGCTGATCTTCGACTATTGGAGTGAAGCCCAGATTATCGTCGACTATATCGCCCAGAAATCAGGCGGCTACGACAAGCTCAAGGGCGTCAAGATCGCCACGCTCTATCACGACTCCGGCTATGGCCGCGATACGATCGAGCCGCTTGGCATTCTCGCTAAGAAATACGGCTTCACCGACATTCAGATCCCGGTACCCCACCCCGGCGAGCAGCAGCAGGCGCAGTGGCAGCAGATCCGCAGTGCGGGTGCCGACTGGGTGTTCCTGCGCGGCTGGGGCGTGATGACGCCGGTGGGGATCAAGACGGCCGCGCGCGTGGGGTTCCCGGCCGATCGCATCATCGGCGACATCTGGAGCGGCTCGGAGGACGATGCCCGCCCGGCCGGCGGCGCCGCCAAGGGCTATCTCGCCGTCTCGGTGTTTCCGCCCGGAACCGACTACGCTATCCTCAAGACGCTGAAGGAGAAGATCGTCGACGCCGGCAAGAGCGATCTCAAGGACAAGAGCAAGTTCGGCACGGTCTACTACAATTACGGGGTGATCGAGGCGATCACCTTCGTGGAGGCCCTGCGCGTCGGCCACAAGAAGTTCGGAAACCGCCCCCTCACCGCTGAGGAGGGCCGCTGGGCCCTGGAAAACCTCAACATCGATGACAAGCGCATCGCCGAACTGGGCGCGCAGGGCCTGATCTCCCCCCTCAAGACCTCGCCGGCGAACCACAAGGGCGAGACCGTCGCGGCCAAGATCATCCAGTGGGATGGCAAGTCCTGGACCACGCTGACAGACTGGATCAAGGCCGATGCCTCGCTCTTTGCTGAGACCATCCGCGCCAAGGCCGCTGCCTATGCCCAGGAGAAGGGCATCACGCCGGTGGCCGAGACCAACTGAGCGGGCCGGGCCTGCCCGGACACGAAAAAGCACGAACCTTTGTCATGCCCGGGCTTGACCCGGGCATCCAGAAACCCGGTGCCGAAAGGCTGGCTGCATTGCCGGGGCAAGCCGGGAATGAAAAAGGTCGCGCTTGTTCCGGAATGGCCCCGCTCAACACGACGACGGGACGTCGCCCTCGGGGAGATAGATGCGATGAACGAACCATCCGCGGCGCTGCGCGCAAACGACATTCTCGCCGTCGCAGGCATCGAGGTGCATTACCAGGCAATCCTGGCTGTCAGGGACGTGTCCCTCACCGTCGGTGATGGCGCCGTGGTTGCGCTGCTCGGCGCCAATGGTGCGGGCAAATCGACCACGCTGAAAGCGATCTCTAACCTGCTCGGGCCGGAACGAGGTACCGTCACGCGCGGCAGCATCAACTGGCGGGGCGAACCGGTCAGCCGCCTGACGCCGTCCGTACTGGTGGCCCGCGGCGTGGTGCAGGTGCTGGAAGGGCGCCACTGCTTTCCCCAGCTCACGATAGAGGAGAATCTTCTTTCCGGCGCCTTCCTGCGTCGCCCGGGGCGGCGGCAGATCGCCCAGGATATCGAGCAGATCTATGCCTGGTTCCCCCGCCTGAAGCATAAGCGCCGCACCAAGACCGGCCTGACCTCCGGGGGCGAGCAGCAGATGGCGGCGATCGGGCGAGCCTTGATGACCAAGCCGAAACTGGTACTGCTCGACGAGCCTTCCATGGGCCTCGCACCGATCGTGGTGCAGGAGATCTTCGAGATTATCCGCACGCTCAATCGCGAGCAGGGGGTGAGCTTCCTGGTGGCCGAGCAGAACGCCGCGCTGGCGCTGCGCCACGCCGACTATGGCTATATTCTCGAGAACGGCCGCGTCGCCGCTTCCGGACTGGCCGCCGACCTCGCGGCGCGCGAGGATGTGAAGGCCTTCTATCTCGGCGGTGCCAAGTAGGTTCCCGAGATTGGACAGGGTTCCAGGCAGAGGCAAATTCTTTATCCTCCCCTGGAGGGGGAGGGTCGACGCGGAGCGTCGGGGTGGGGTGACTCTTCCTGGAAAAAGTGATCTCGATCGTCATGACCAGCGTCATCTCACCCCACCCCGGCCTTTCAGGCCGACCCTCCCCCTCCAGGGGAGGGTAAAGAATTTGCGCTGTGATCCCAGGCTCATCTCGCCGCCCCCCACTCGTCAGACCATTACCCATCTACCGCTTGACAGCCTGCCGAAAACTTGGCCTAACTGGTCTGCTGGCTGGTCCAGTAGATCAGATGCCGAGCGTCGTTCCCAAGCGCCATTCCGATGACCCTGCCCACTGCCCTTTCGGTGTTCGAACGCGTGCCCGAGCTGCGCCACGGCGTGGTCAGGCGCAATGTGCGCGAATTGGTCGCCGACAAGATCGCCTCCCTGATTGCGGCGGGCATGCTGCAGGTCGGCGAGACCCTGCCGAGTGAGCGCGATCTCGCCGCGGCCCTGCAGGTCAGCCGCGAGACGGTGCGCGGGGCGCTACAGACCCTGGCCGCCCGCGACATCATCGCCATTTCGCAAGGCGCGCGCACCCGCGTGCTCAGTGCCGAGGTCGGTTCGCTGGCGATTGGTGCGCGCGAGCCGAAACTGATCAATAGCTACGATATCGAGGCCATCCATGCCGCCCGCCTGCTGGTGGAGCGCCCGGTGGTGGAAGAGGCGGCGCGGCGCATCGACGACGAGACCCTGGTCATGCTCGACGCCTCGTTGGAAACGCAGCGCGAGGCCCTCGACGATCCCGTCCGCTTCCTGATCTGCGATCGCGAGTTCCACGCCGCGATCTATCGGTCCTGCGGCAACGATCTCCTCGCTGACTTCGTCGTCGATCTCTATTTCTATGCCATGGCGCACCGGCGCAAGGCCGTGTCGCGGTCCGGCGCAATCGCGCAAAGCTGCCAGGACCATGCCGCCATCCTGGCGGGGCTGCACGCCCGGGATCCCAGGGCTGTCGTCGAAGCCTTCGGCATTCATCTCGACCGGATCTATGCCAGTACGCGCTCCATCCTCGAGGAGGAGGCTGCGCTGTCGCACACGTGAAACGGGCCCGTGAAAGAAGGTCCGGTTTCCAAGACAAAGAGCCTGTAACGGCCGGAAGAGAACCACAGGAGCCGCCCGAGGGCGGGAGGGAGGACAACATGAAGAGAAGAACGTTCCTGCAGCTTGCCGCCGGCGCCGCCTTTGTCGGCACCGGCAGCTTCGGCTTCCAGCCGGCGCGCGCCGCCGGCAAGGACATCGTCTATCTGACGCCGGGTCTCGATTTGCCGTTCTGGCGCTATCTCGCCAAGGGCGTCGAATCTGCCGCCAAGGCCAAGGGCTACGGTTTCCAGGCACTCGATTCCCACAACAGCCCGCAGACGCAGCTGCAGAATGCCCAGGACTCGATTGCCAAGGGCGTGGCGGGTATCGTGATCTCGCCGACCGATTCCTCCACCGCGCCGAGCGTGCTGGCGCTCGCCGCCAAGGCGGGCATCCCGGTGGTGATCGGCGATATCGGCACCAATAGCGGCGACTACGCCTCCTTCATCATCTCCAATAACTATGACGGCGCCAAGGGTGTGGGCGAGGCGCTGGCCGCCGCGCTCAAGGCCAAGGGCTGGGAAGGCGGCTCGGTTGGCCTCATCACCATTTCCCAGGCCCGCAAGAACGGCCAGGCCCGCACCAAGGGCTTCCGAGACGGCCTTGCGGCCGGCGGCTGGACCGGCAAGGAGGCGGGGCTGCAGCAGATGCAATCCTATACGACGGACGAGACCTTCAAGTTCACGCAGGACATGCTGACCGCCAATCCGGACATGCGCGGCCTGTTCATCCAGACCGACCAGCCGGCCCTCGGTGCCCTGCGCGCCATCAAGGCGGCACGGCGGGGATCGGACCTGCTGGTCGCGGCCTTCGACGGCATCCCCGAATTCGTCGATCTCCTCAAGTCCAAGCAGATCGTCGCCTCCGGCATGCAGCAGCCCTATCTGATGGGCCAGAAGTCGGGCGAGGCCCTGCTGGCCAAGCTTGCCGGCGGCTCTGTGGAGAAGGAGGTCTCGGTGCCGATCCTGGTGGTGACCAGCGAGAACATCGACAAGGAGCTGCCCATCGTGAAGGAGACGGTGTTCGCCAACGAGATGAAGTGAGCGTTCTTGCCGGTGTTCGGGGGCGGTTTGTCATTGCCGGGCTTGACCCGGCAAGCCAGGCCGTCGGGGGCTGGCGCCGAAACTCTGGATGCCCGGGTCAAGCCCGGGCATGACAAGCGCGGCGCCATTCTCGTTGCCGATCAGATCATGACTTATTCTCAATCGTCACGCTTTCACACCGGAATACCCTCGGATCGATCGTATGAACGTGCAGCCCACTCTCGCGCCGGCGGAGCCTCTACTGGTCGCCACCGGCATCGCCAAGACCTTCGACCGCACCCGCGCTTTGGCGGGGGCTGGCTTCGAGCTGCGCGCGGGTGAAGTCCACGGCCTGCTCGGCGCCAATGGTGCCGGCAAGTCGACGCTGTCCAAGGTGATCTCAGGCCATGTCAGGCCGGACGAGGGGGACCTCGTCTATCGCGGCCGCTCGGTGCGCCTGCGTTCCACCCGCGACGCGCTCGATATCGGCATCGCCATCGTGATGCAGGAGACGAGCCTGGTGCCGGATCTTACCGTCGCCGAGAACATCTTCCTGCCCGAGCTCGGCCGGCCGGGTCGCTTGTCCTATTCGGCGCTGCATCGGCGCGGGGCCGAACTGCTTTCGGTGCTCGGCCAGGGCGATGCGCTACCCCTCGATGTGGAGGTTAGGCGCCTGTCGGCGGCCCAGCGCCAGCTCGTCGAGATCGCCAAGGCGCTCGGCGTCAACGCCAAGCTGATCATTTTCGACGAGCCGACCTCCTCGCTCAGCCCAAGCGAGGTCGAGCGCCTGTTCGACATCATGACGCGGCTCAGGGCGGATGGGCGCGGGCTCGTCTTCGTCTCGCATCGACTCGAGGAAGTCTTCGCCATCACCGATCGCGTCACCATCATGCGCGAGGGGCGCACGGTGGCGGCATCGCTCGCCACCGCCAGCCTGAGCCAGGCCGAACTCATCCGTCACATGGTCGGCCAGGATGTCGGTGCCATCTATGCGCGGGACGCGGCCGGGACGGCCAAGGACGCCCCGGTTGCACTGGAGGTCAAGGGACTGGCGACGCCGCCTCTGGTGCGTGACGTCTCCTTCCAGGTCCGCCACGGCGAGATCCTGGGGCTGGGCGGCCTGGTCGGCGCCGGGCGCTCGGAGACCGTGGAGGCCATTTTCGGCCTGAGGCCGCGTAGTGCGGGCAGCATCCTCGTCGACGGCAAGCCGATCGATCCGCGCAAGCCTGCGCAAGCGGTGAGGGCCGGCATCGGCTTCGTGGCCGAGGACCGGCGGTCCCAGAACATCGTGCCCGATCTGTCGGTGAAGGAGAATTTGCTGCTCGCCCATCTCGGCGCGCACAAGGGCTTCGGCCTCGGCTATCGCAGCCGCGAGAAAGCCGTCGATGCGCTCCTCAAGAGCCTTGGCCTGCCGCCAGACCGGCTGCTCGACGCCAACATGCTCAACTTCTCGGGCGGCATGCAGCAGAAGATCATCATCGCACGCTGGCTGCTGCTCGAGCCGCGCGTGTTGATTCTCGACGAACCCACCAAGGGCGTGGATATCGGCACGCGCGCTTCCATCTATGCCATCCTGCGCGACATTGCCGCCAAGGGCGTCGCCGTGGTGGTGGTGTCTTCCGATTTCGAGGAATTGCTGGGGCTCTCGCACCGTATCGTCGTCATCAGCGACGGCTATAGCGTCGCCGACCTGCCTGCCGATCTGCTCGACGAGGAAAAGCTCACTTTGCTGGCGGCGCCGCGCACCTCGATGGCTGGCAACACCGAGGTCCTGCGCGGCCTCACGGGCGAATGCGGCGGCGCCGGCTTCTGGGCCCTGATCGACCAGGACCGCCTGATCTGCCTCAACCTCGTCATGGCGGACAAGGCGGCGGATCCGGGCTTTGCGGCGGGCGAGGTGAAATCACTGTCCGCGACCTGCATCGCCGCGGCGCTTGCCGGGCGCGAACCCGTCTTCACGCCCGAAGCCGACGGCTCGCGCTCGACCCTGCTCCTGCCGATCGTCAGTCCGCGCGGGCACGATCTCGGCTGGGTCGGCCTCACTCTGCCGCAGGGTGCTGCCCTGCCATCGCCCGAAATCGTCCGCAGCCGTGTCGCCAAGCTCGCTGCGACGCCCTGACCTCTCGTTTGCCAAGGACCGCCGCATGTCGACCACCACCTCCCCCGATCCCACGCGACGGCGCCTCGGCTGGCTGACGGGGCGGCTCGAAGTGCGCATGCTCGGCCTCGCCATCGTGCTGGCGATCTGCCTGTCGCTGCTCTCGCCCTATTTCCTGACGCGATCGAACATCTTCAACATCCTCGATCAGTCGGTGGTGATCGGCATCGTCGCCGTCGGCATGACCTTCGTCATCCTCACCGGCGGCATCGATCTTTCAGTGGGATCGGTCGCCGGGTTGACCGGCATCATCCTGGGTCTTGCCGTGCAGCAGTATCCGCCGGCTTTGGCCGTGGCGCTCGCCATTCTCAGCGGAGCCGGCATCGGCCTCATCTCGGGCGTTCTGATCGCCTATTTCGGGCTCGCCGCCTTCGTGGTGACCCTGGGCATGATGGCGATCGGCCGCAGCCTCGCCTATATCCTCTCCGGCCAGACGGCAATCGCCTCGATCCCCGATTCCATGCAGTCGATCGTCTATACCGACTTTTTCGGCCTTCCGGCCAATGTGCTGTTCCTGGCGCTGCTCTATCTCCTCGCCTGGGCTTATCTGACCTACACCAAGGGCGGGCGCACCATCTATGCCGTCGGCTCCAACAAGGAGGCGGCGCGGGCGGCGGGCCTCAGCGTGATGTTCTACTCCATACTGCCCTATGTGATTTCGGGCGCGCTCTCGGCGGTGGCGATCACCTTCTCGATCGGCCAGATCCTCTCGGCCGATCCGCTGATGGGCAACGCCTGGGAACTCGACGCCATCGCTGCCGTGGTGATCGGCGGCGCCAGCCTGTTCGGTGGGCGTGGCTCGATCATCGGCACGCTGATCGGCGTCCTGATCATGGTGATGATTCGCAACGGCCTCAATCTGATGGGTGTATCGCCCTTCTGGCAGGGCTCGGCCATCGGCACCATCATCATCGTGGCGCTGCTGTTCGAGCGCCTGATCGGGCAGCGGGCTGGACGGTGAGGCGGGCGGGTCGTCAGACCAGCCTGAATGCTGTTCGTTTGAAAGAGAGAGGCGGGTCCGAAGACCCGCTCCCCAAATCACCCCAAACTCTTTACCCCAGGCTTTTCGCCAGCACCTGCGACAGGCGCTCGGCAAAGCCGGCCGGATCGGTAGGCACCGTACCGTCGAGAATGCGGGCCTCGTCGAGGAGAAGCCGCGTGACGCTCTCGATGAGGGCGGCGTCGCCGCCGGCCTCACGGGCGGTGGCGAGGCGCGTCACCAGCGCATGGCGCGGATTGATCTCAAGGATCGGTTTCTGCAGGGCACCGTCGAGCTTGCCGGCGCTGGCGAGGATCTGCTCCATGCGCTTGTCCATGCCGCTATCAGGCGCCACCAGGCAGACCGCGCTGGAAGTCAGCCGCTCGGAAGCGCGCACGTCGGAAACGTCCTCGCCCAGCGTGGTCTTGAGATAGGCGATGTAGGAGGCAATAGCCGCGCTCACTTCCGGCGTCTGCTCCTCCGGATTTTCGGCGAGCGGGATCAGGTCGAGATCGGCGGTGCCCTGCGTCACCGACTTGAAGGGCTTGCCTTCGAAGCCGAGTGCCGAGGTCACCCAGAAGCTGTCGACCGGATCGGAGAGCAGCAGTACCTCGATGCCACGTGCCCGGAAACCTTCGATATGAGGCGAGTTCTCCAGGCGTTTGGCGTCGTCGCCGGCGAGATAATAGATCGCCGTCTGGTTGTCCTTGAGGCTGGCGATATAATCCTTGAGCGAGCGCCATTCGCCGCCGGAGGTCGTGCTCTTGAAGCGGGCGAGGCCGAGCAGGGCGTCCCGGCGCTCGAAGTCCTCGTAGAGGCCCTCCTTCAGGACAGAGCCGAAATTCTCCCAAACCTTCGCATAGGCTGCCGCGTCCGAGGTGGCGAGCTTCTCGAGGTCGGAGAGCACGCGGCCGGTCGCCGCCTTGCGGATCGCCGTGAGCAGCGGACTTTCCTGGATCATTTCGCGGGAGACGTTGAGCGGCAGGTCGGCGGAATCGATCAGGCCGCGTACGAAGCGCAGATAGCCGGGAAGCAGGTCGGCTTCGTCGGTGATCAGCACACGCCGCACATAGAGCTTCATGCGCCCTTTGCGCTGCGGGTCGAACAGGTCGAACGGGCGCGAGCCGGGCACGAAGGCCAGCATCGTGTATTCCTGCCGGCCCTCGGCGCGGAAATGGATGGTGAGCGCGGGATCGTCGAACTGGCCGGCGACGCTGCGGTAGAAATCGGTGTAGTCCGCTTCGGAAATATCGGACTTCGGACGGGTCCACAGGGCCGCGCCGTCCCCGATCTGCTGTGGCTCGGCGTCCGGCTTGTCGGCGAGCAGGATCGGCACCGGGACATGGCCGGAATGGGTCTTGATCAGCCGCTCGATGGTGTAGCTCTCGGCATAGGATTTGGCGTCCTCCATCAGGTGGAGCACCACCCTGGTGCCGCGGGCGGGGGCCTCGTCGAGGCTGGCCGCTGCCACAGAATAGGAGCCCTTGCCATCCGAGCTCCAGACATTGGCGACATCGCTGCCGGCGCGGCGGGAGAACACCTCCACCTTGTCTGCCACCATGAAGGTCGAATAGAAGCCGACGCCGAACTGGCCGATCAGCTGGGTTCCCTCGGCCTGTTGCGCCGTTTCCAGGCGCTCGACGAAGGCCTTGGTGCCGGAGCGCGCGATGGTGCCGAGAGCCTCGATCATCTCCTCCGCGCTCATGCCGATGCCGTTGTCTTCAACCGTGATGCGCCGTGAATCCGCATCGAGGATGATGCGGATCGTGCCCTTCTGGTCTTCCCCGAGCAAAGCGGGGTCGGACAGGCCTTCGTAGCGCAGCTTCTCGCAGGCATCGGCCGCATTGGAGATCAATTCGCGCAGGAAGACATCCTTGTCGGAATAGACCGAGTGCACCATCAGATGCAGCAGCTTGGCGACGTCGGCCTCGAAGGTATGGCTCTGCGGCGCGGCAATGTCCGGGCCGGCGCTTTCGGCTTCAGCGCTCATGAAAACTCACTCTTGTTTGATGATCGTCTTGGCTAAAGCGTTTTGCGATTTGGTGGAATCACCAAGAATCGCAAAGACGCGTCGGAACGAGAAGTTAGAGCAAATAAGCGTTCACGCTTGAACGCGCTTTGCTCTAGGCGTGTCCGGCAACGGAAACGCCGCTGCACAGATGGACAATCTGGCCGGGGGATTCAAGAGCGGGTTTGAATCTTCGGGTGCACGGACGTCTCGTCCGTTCTTCCTCTCCTGCAAATGCAGCGTTTCCAAGAACGGACGCGCCACATGCGGGCATGTGGCTGTGACGTCCGTGCACCCGGAAGAGTGGCGCACAAAAAGAAAGGCCGGCTCCAGAGGAGCCGGCCTTTAATCTCAAGACATGTCGTCAAACGCCACCTCGGCGGACCCGGTCCGACAAAGTCGGGGGGCTGGGGGGCTGAGGTTTCCGGCTTACGCCGGACCGGGTGCCGAGGTAACGAGGAGGAAGGTCGCGCCGGGCTGGGGCGGCCCCTTGGCTGGATTGCGGCAAAGTTGTGACTTTTGGTGAAGTTATATTGCCGGTGTGCGCTGCAGCAAAATTGGCCGCTGCGAAGGGTGCAACCCACGCATGAAAATCCCGCCACGGCAATGCCGGCGGGTATGATGAGGAGAATTGGAGAAATGGGCGGCTACCGCCCTTGTGTCGCCGCTGATACCTTGACGCTGCCAGAGGGGCGCCTTCTACCGTCAGGCTTCCTCGCCGAACTTGTCAGCCAACAGAGTTTCCAGGGCGTCCATGCAAGCCTGGGCATCATTGCCCGATGTCTCGACCACGATGCTGGTGCCGCGCGCCGCAGCCAGCATCATCAGGCCCATGATCGACTGGCCGCCGACCGTTTCGCCGCAGCGCGTTACCTTGACGGTGGCATCGAAGGCTTCGGCTGTCTGCACGAATTTCGCCGAAGCGCGGGCATGCAGGCCCTTGAGGTTGATGATCGGGAGGATGCGGACGATACCGCCTTCCATCGAGGGAGCGGGAACTGCCTCCGGTTCCTCGCAGGCTTGGCCGTCGGTGCTGTCGGCCTGCATCTGCTGGCCGCCTTGCATCTGCTGCTTGTGCATCGAGGGGGTCTCCGCCTGCATCTGCACCGGGGTGCACCCGCTTGGGGCACTGCTGCCCCAACATTTTGCCCAAGGATTGCTGAATGCGAGCGGTACCGCAAGAGCCGCCTCGGCAAGTTTCTGGCCGCGGCCAGCATAGTTAAGCGAACGTCGAATCATTGGCCTGACAACACACGACTGGCAATATTGATATATTTCCTGCCTGCCTCTTGGGCGCGTGTGACTGCCTCGGCGAGGGGAACCTCGCTGCGGAGCCGCGCCAGTTTGACGAGCATGGGAAGGTTGATGCCGGCCACGACCTCGATGGAGGGGCCGCTCATCACGGAAATCGCCAGATTTGAAGGTGTTCCTCCGAACATATCCGTGAGAACCGCCACGCCGGAGCCGTCTTCGACCCGGCCGATGGCATCGATGATGTCGCGGCGTCGTTGCTCGACATCGTCTTCGGGGCCGATATCGATGGCCTCGACATTGCGCTGCGGCCCCACGACGTGCTCGAGGGCCGACAGGAACTCGGTTGCGAGATGACCATGCGTGACAAGCACCATGCCGATCATAGGATGATCCGCATTGAATCTTTCCGGTCGCCGTCGCTATCGCGACAACTATCCAGGTCCGTTTCGCTTTCGCGCCACCCGGTGTTGAGCAAAATGAGACGACGCCTCCGCAACGCACGGCCAGGATGCCCTTCGGACACCCTGCAACCCGTAGCTCCGAGCGCTGATATTATTCCCGCGCTGCACAAAAACAAGCCTCTGTCCGGCTCACATTGTCGCAGTCTCGTCACATCACGGCCATAGGCGTCAATGTTTCGTTAACGGAGCCAGGGGCGGTTCGTGCCCAAAAATCAGGTCAAACCGGCGGCAATTGCGGCAGGATTGCCTCGATCAGAGCGACAGCCCCGTGAAAATCGCGCGGAACCGGCAAATAGGGCAAGTTCACGCCCTTCAGGCGGATGTGCCGAATTTTTTTGCTGGGGATGACGATCTCTGCGTCATCGTCGAGAATATCCACAATCAGGCTGACCGGCGCCGAGGGTTGCCAGTCGATCCTCTCGATGCCCGAATCCCGCAGGCCGGTGGTGCGCCGTTCGATCAGGCCGGCGATGGTTGATGGCACGGAGGCGATCAGCTTGCCGTCGACGGGTTCGAGATAGACGCGGTCGTCACCCACCAGGCGGGCCTGGCGGCCGCGAGCCGGCGCCGTCTCGATGAAATGCAGCGCCAGCCGGCTCTTGCCGGCGCCGGAGGCCCCGCGCAGCAAGATACCCTGCCCGTCGATGACGAAGCAGGTGGCATGCACGGTCGGCGAGGTTGGCATGGCTAAGGGCCTAAGCCTGCGCGGCCGGCAGGCGCGCCACGAAACGGGCGCCGAGCACCTTGTCGCCATCCTTGCGGTTCTCGACCCAGAGCTTGCCGCCATGGGCCTCGATGATCTGCTTGGAGATGGACAGGCCGAGGCCCGAATTCTGGCCGAAGCCCTGCTCCTCGGGGCGGTCGGTGTAGAAGCGCTCGAAGATCCGCTCGATGGCGTGGTCCGGCACGCCCGGTCCGTCATCCTCCACCGTGATTTCGACGTCGTTCTTGTTTCGCCGCAATTCGACCCGTACTTCGCCGTTCTCAGGCGAGAAGGAGCGGGCATTGTCGACGAGATTGTTGATGACCTGGCCGAGCCTGGAATCGTGGCCGCTGATGAAGAGGGCCGTCGGCGGCAGGCCTGTCGGCATCGACAGGCGCACCGTGACCCCGTCCTCGCGCTCGACGCTGTTGAACACGCCGGTAAGGGCGGTGAGCAACCTGACGAGGTCGACGGGTTCGGCGCCGGAACGCAGCAGCTCGGCATCGAGGCGAGAGGCGTCGGAGATGTCCGAGATCAGGCGGTCGAGCCGGCGGACGTCGTGCTGGATCACCTCGAGCAGCCGGGTGCGCGAGGTGTCGTTGCGGGCGAGCGGCAGGGTTTCGACGGCCGAACGCAGCGAGGTCAGCGGGTTCTTGAGTTCGTGGGCGACATCGGCGGCGAAGCTCTCGATCGCCTCGATGCGCTTGAACAGCGCGTTGGTCATGTCGCGCAGGGCGCCGGAGAGATGGCCGATTTCGTCGGAGCGCTCGGTGAAATCGGGGATTTCCTGGCGCGATTTCACGCCGTAGCGCACGCGCTCGGCCGCCCGCGCCAATTGGCGGATCGGGCCGGCGATGGTACTCGCCAGCAGGATCGACAGGATCACCATCACCACGGCGGCGACGGCGAAGACACGCAGGATGGCGAGGCGCTCGGCCGTGACGATCTCGTCGATCTCGCCGGGACGCGTGGAGAGCAGCAGCACGCCCAGCACCGATTTGAAGCGCTGGATCGGCACCGCCACCGACACGATGGATTCATTCTGCTCGTTGATGCTCACCTGGGTGGAGGGAGCGCCGTCGAGCGCCGTTATCACCTCCGGATAGCCCTTGCCGTTCTGGTTGCCCAGTTCCTTGTAGAGCGGTGCATCGGAACGGAAGAGGTAGCGCTTGACCGTGTTCCAGACGCGCTCCGCCAGGTTCGGTTCCTGCTTGGGCTGCGGCAGGTCGGTGCGGACGATGTCGGAATAGATGAACAGGGCCCGGGAATCGATGACCAGATTGCCGTCGCGATCATAGACCCGGGCGCGCAATTTCGTCGGCGAGATCAGGCGCCGCATCAAGGGCGCGACCTTCTCGGGATTGATCGGAAAATCGAGCGAGCTTGCGTCGTCGCTGTCGTCCTCGCCCGCCGCCTGCTGTTCCAGCAGCTTTTCCGGATCGATGCGGATCGAGCCGGTCTCGACGGAGGCCGATGCGGCCACGGCGCTCGCCATGATCTCACCCTGGGTGAGCAGGGCCTGCACACGCGCGTCGATCAGGCCTTCGCGGAACTGGTTGAGATAGAAGATGCCGACGACCAGGGCGACCAGGCCGGCCAGGTTCAGCACAACGATGCGCCGCGTCAGGCTCGAGAAGGTCTGCACGGTGATGGCGCGCAGGGCCAGCCGCAAACGCCGCCGGATGATTGATCTCGATTTCAGGTGCTCGGATTGGTGCGCGCGCTCGGGGCTCATCGGATCTGGTACGAAATTCTATCGAGAGGAGCGCGAAAGCCTGTTTCACGGCATGAAGAAGGCATCGTTTGACAGAGTGGCCTTCTCCGTTGCGCGGAGAAGGCCCTCGGAACTGGCCGGGAGGAAAGCCTCACGCTTCCTTGAAACGATAGCCGACGCCATAGAGCGTTTCGATCATCTCGAAATCGTCGTCGGCCTGCTTGAACTTCTTGCGCAGGCGCTTGATGTGGCTGTCGATGGTGCGATCGTCGACATAGACCTGATCGTCATAGGCCGCATCCATCAGGGCGTTGCGGCTCTTGACCACGCCCGGGCGCTGGGCCAGGGCGTGCAGGATGAGGAACTCGGTGACGGTGAGCACCACGGCCTCGCCCTTCCAGGTGCAGGTATGGCGCTCGGGATCCATGCGCAGCAGGCCGCGTTCCAGGATCTTGGCGTCCGAGGCCTTGGCGGCGGCGGCATCCTTGGGCTGGAAACGGCGCAGGACCGCCTTCACGCGCTCCACCAGCAGGCGCTGCGAGAAGGGTTTGCGGATGAAATCGTCGGCGCCCATCTTCAGGCCGAACAATTCGTCGATCTCCTCGTCCTTGGAAGTGAGGAAGATCACCGGCAGCTCGGACTTCTGGCGCAGGCGACGCAGCAGCTCCATGCCGTCCATGCGGGGCATCTTGATGTCGAAGATGGCGAGGTCCGGCGGATTGGCCTTCAAGCCGTCCAGGGCCGACATGCCGTCATTGTAGGTCTGGATGCGATAGCCTTCCGCCTCCAGCGCGATGGAAACTGAGGTCAGAATGTTGCGGTCGTCATCGACCAGCGCAATCGTCGGCATTGCAATCCTTTCATGACGCGGTGTAACCGCCAAAGGCTATTATGATGCTTTGCGCGGCAAATCACCATACTTGCCTTGCCATTCTACGCCTAAACCGGCGGAAGTGTGACAATTATCGGTTCAAAACGGTACTTCTTGTTGCCAGTCGGCAGCAAAACGGCATTTTCGTATCCTCTCAATCCAACCGAGTCTTCTAGAGCGATGTCTTCGAGCGATACCACGCGTCTGCCCGGCCAGCCGGTCCCGGCGAACCAGCCTGCCGATTTCGAGCCCGTCACGGAGGCCAAGACGCTGTTGCGGCGTGTCCGCGCCGGCGCGCTGGCGACGCTCGATTCGGCCGACGGCTCCCCCTTCGCCAGCCTCGTCAACGTCGCCACCGACTTCGACGGTGCGCCGCTGCTGCTCCTGTCGAAACTGGCGGCCCACCGCACAAATATCGAGAACGATGCACGTATTTCCCTGTTGCTGAGCGAAGGCGGCAAGGGCGATCCGCTCGCCCATGCCCGCTTGACCGTGAAAGGACTGGCCGAGATCGTCGAGGAGGAGGGCGCCAAGGCTCGCTGCAAGGCCCGCTTCCTCGCCCGGCACCCCAAATCAGCGCTCTATGCCGATTTTCCCGATTTCAGCTTCTTTCGCGTGACGGTAGGCGGTGGCCATCTCAATGGCGGTTTTGCGCGTGCTGCGCTGTTGTCGGCCGAGGAACTCCTCAGCGATGTCGCCGGCGCCGAGGCCCTGCGCACGGCGGAGGCAGGGGCGATCGAGCATATGAACGCGGACCATGCCGACGCGGTCAGGCTGTACGCCACCAAGCTGCTCGGTGGCCGCGAGGGGCCGTGGCGCATCACCGGCATCGATCCCGAAGGCCTGGATCTCGCCTTTGCCGACGACACGCTGCGCCTTGTCTTCGACAAGCCCGTCCTGGACGCCACGGCCCTGCGGTTGGCCCTGGTGCACCTGGCCGAGAAGGCGCGAGGCTGAGGGCAGGCAGAAAGAACCGCAACAAAACCTTCTCCCGCGAGGGGAGAAGGTTTTCTGCGTCTTTTCCGGCTTGCATCACCCCTTGATGAAGGCGAGCAGGTCGGCGTTGAACTGGTCCTGCTGCGTCAGGGTCAGGCCGTGCGAACCGCCCGGATAGACCTTGAGGGTGGCGTTGGGGATGAGCTTGACCGATAGATGTGCGGCAGCGCCGATCGGCACGATCTGGTCGTCGTCGCCATGAATGATCAGGGTCGGCACGTCGATCTTCTTCAGATCTTCGGTGAAATCGGTCTCCGAGAACTGCTTGATGCAGTCGAGCTGGCCCTTGAGGCCGCCCAGCATGCCCTGCAGCCAGAAGGATTCGCGCGCACCCTCGGAAACCTGCGCACCCGGACGGTTGTAGCCGTAGAAGGGCAGGGTCAGGTCCTTGTAGAACTGCGAGCGGTTGTCGAAGGTGCCCTTGCGGATGCCGTCGAAGACTTCGATCGGCAGGCCGCCGGGATTGGCGTCGGTCTTCAGCATCAGGGGCGGCACGGCGCCGACCAGCACGGCCTTGGCGACGCGCTTGGTGCCGTGGCGGCCGAGATAGCGGGTAACTTCGCCGCCGCCGGTGGAGTGGCCGACGAGAACGGCATCCTTGAGGTTCAGTTCCTCTATAAGTTCGGCGAGATCGTCGGCATACTGGTCCATGTGGTTGCCGTCCCAGGTCTGGGTCGAGCGGCCATGGCTGCGGCGATCATGCGCGATCACCCGGTAGCCATGCTGTCCGAGGAACACCATCTGGGCGTCCCAGGCATCCGCGCTCAGAGGCCAGCCATGCGAAAACACCACGGGCTGCCCGCTGCCGAAATCTCGATAGTAGATCTGGGTGCCGTCTTCGGTGGTGATCGTGCTCATCGTCCGTCTCCTGCTGGGTTGAAATGCGGGGCGCCTCGGTACGTGGCGGCCTTGTGAAACATTGAATAACGCGCCATAGGCGTGATACGGATTGGCGAAACTGACATTGTTCGGGGCAAAACTGACAAATGGCGATGGGTAGCACTCTACCTGAGATTGGCCTGCTGCTGTATCCTGGTGTGCGCACGGCCGCTGTCTACGGCATGGTCGATCTTTTCGACGCCGCCAACGACATCGCACGCCGCAGGGCTGGCGATGCGAGTATCGGCATTCGTGTCTCCCAATGGAAGATCGCCGAGGGTGGCGGCATCGAATGCGTGGCGGACAGCCATGGTCAGGCGCCCCACAAGCCGGTGGCGATCGTTGCCCTGCCGGGGCTCGGCGATTTGCCGTCCCATGCCGTCTCCGCTCCCTTCGCCGCCTGGCTGCGCCAGCGCCATGACGAGGGCGCCATGCTGTGCTCGGTCTGCGCCGGCGCCTTCCTGCTCGCCGAGACCGGTCTGTTGGCCGGGCGGCTGGTCACCACACATTGGAGCTTTGCCCAGGCCCTGTCCCAGCGCTTTCCCGATATCCTGATCGATACCGACAAGATGATCGTCGACGATGGCGATATCATTACAGCCGGTGGCATCATGGCCTGGACGGATCTCGGCCTGACGCTGGTGGATCGGGTGCTGGGGCCGGAGGTGATGCTGGAAACCGCACGCTTTCTGTTGGTCGATCCGCCCGGACGAGAACAGCGCTATTACTCGAGCTTCGTGCCCAATCTGCGCCATGGCGATGAAGCCGTGCTCAAGATACAGCGCTGGCTGCAGGACCAGGAGGGAGCCGAGGAAGACATGCGGCCGGTTTCCCTGTCCGCGATGGCTGAAAGGGCTGGCCTGGAGGAGCGCACGTTCCTGCGTCGCTTCCACAAGGCGACGGGCTTGAAGCCGACCGAATATTTCCAGCATATCCGGGTCAGCAGGGCCCGCTCGCTGCTCGAAACCACCAATCGCAATGTCGACCAGATCGCCTGGTCGGTCGGCTATGAGGATCCGGCTGCCTTCCGCAAGGTGTTCGCCAAGCTGATGGGTCTGTCGCCGCGCGACTATAGGCGCCGCTTCGCCGCAGGGCCGGCGATCGGGGTGGCCGCCTAGAGCAAAATGACTTTTCTCTGAATCGTCATTGTCTCTAACCCTTTGTTTAGACGCGTTTTCCTAATCGAAAAGTCTGTCGACTTTTGTGGAAAACGCTCTAAGCGGGTTCCCCTTGGCTCTTAGCCCGCGACGGCGGCGGCTTCGGGCTCGCGCCTGTCGGCTCGTTCCAGGATCCAGGACACTAGGAAGACCATGAGGCCGGCTACGGCCAGGAGGGCTCCCACCCAGCCGGTCGACGCCCAGCCGAAGCCGGCCGCGACGGCGACGCCGCCGAGCCAGGCACCGAGGGCATTGGCGATGTTGAAGGCCGAATGGTTGAGCGCGGCCGCGAGCGTCTGGGCATCGCCCGCCACGTCCATCAGGCGGGTCTGGATCGCCGGGCAGATGGCGAAGTTGCAGCCGATCAGGAAGATGCAGAGCGAGATCATCCAGGGATTGGTCGCGGTGAGACTGTAGAGCGCCATCACCACGGTCACCCAGACCAGCATGCCGCCGATAGTGGGCATCAAGGCGCGATCGGCCAGCCAGGAGCCGGCGATGTTGCCGACATTCATGCCGATGCCGAACAGCACCAGCGCCACCGGCACGAAAGCAGGCGAGAAACCGCTGAGCTGGGTGAGGGTGGAGGCGACATAGGTGTAGACGGCGAACATGCCACCGAGGCCGATAGCCGGGATCGCCAGGGTCAGCCAGACCTGCTTGCGCTTGAGGGCGCCGAGTTCGCGCAGCGGGCTGGCGCCCGGCTGGACCTTGTCGAGCGGCATGAAGGCCAGGATCAGCACGGCGGTAAGAGCGCCGATGGCACCGACGGTCGCAAAAGCGAGGCGCCAGCCCAGGGCCTGGCCGAGCCAGGTGGCGAGGGGGGAGCCCACCAGCGTCGCGAGCGTGATTCCCATCATCACCCGCCCGACCGCTTGGGCGCGGCGATTGGGTTCGGCCATGCCGGCGGCGACCAGGAAGGAGACGCCGAAATAGGCGCCGTGCGGCAGGCCCGCCAGGAAGCGGAAACCGATCAACTGGTAATAGCCGTTCGCCAGGGCGCTGGCGGCATTGGCGGCGGTGAATACCACCATCAGCCACAGCAGCAGGGTGCGTCGTGCCATCCGGGCCGAAAGCACGGCGATCACTGGCGCGCCGACGACCACACCGAGCGCATAGGCGCTGATCATGTGGCCGGCCTGCGGCTCGGTGACCAGGAGACCGTTGGCGACGTTGGGCAGGATGCCCATCGAGGCGAATTCCCCGGCGCCGACGCCGAAAGCGCCGACGGCAAGGGCGAATTCGATCCAGGCGGCGCGATGGCGATGGGAAGAGCTGTCTGCGGGCAGATCGGCGAGGGAGGCGGTGGCCGGATGGGTCACGGGAAGTCTTTCAGGGCGAACGGCGCGAAACAAACGAAGTGAGAAAGCCGGCAGCGCGGAGCCGCAGGCTGGCAATGGCTTGAATCAGCGATTTGGGAACTATCTATTGCGTTGCAATATCGCTGGCGGCAGGCAAAAAGTAAATCGGTTTACGTCTGCATTTCGGCATGGCTCGGGGCCGAGCTATGCCCGGGGGAAATGCGGCGGCCCGGGGAAGCGGAGTTTCGGCCGGAAGCGCCAATATCCGGATTTTCTCACGGGATTAGCCAACTGTCATTTTCCAAGGGCAGGCAAGGATGCCCGCGAGCCCAAGATGTCGCGTTGGCTAATACGGCTTCGCCGCCACATAGCCATAGTAGTTCATCAGGAAGTCATCCAGCTTGAGCGTTCCACCCAGGGGTACCTCGCGATAGCCGTCGCCCCAAGTGTAGATGTGGAACTTGACCTCGCCGTTCTCCAGCTTCATCTCGGATTGCAGCACGACCCAATGATCGTCGCGGATGTCCGAACTCTGGGTCTGATGGCCGTCGACCATGTTGGAGCCGATGAGCAGGACGACATGGTAGCCCGCCGCGAGCAGCCGGTTGGCTTCCTTCATGTTGTCCGTGTCGCGCTGGTGGCGGAAGAAGTTCGCATCCTCCCGCACGTCCGTGTAGCCGGCTTGGTCGAACCAATAGGCCAGTTCCATGGGTGTCGTCATGCCCGAGAACGCGCCAGCGGTCGAATCGTAATGAATGACCCAGTCGTTGGAGTTGCGGATGCTCGCCAGCGTCAGCCAGTCGACCGGAGCAATGTCGGAGGACGAGGGCGTGGCGTGGCGCAGATCGGATTTCGGCTTGATCGGCAGGTTGTAGAGCTTGCCCTCGCCCTTGTCGTACATGTCGCAGGCGTAGGCGGCATAGGTTCCCGGGCGGTCGCGCAGGACGTTGAAGACCAGCGCGGCCGGTCCGCACAAATTCGTCTGGTTCTGGTCGAGCGTGCCCGGATAGGCGACGCGGATGATGATGCCGATGCCGACTTCGTCCCGGTCGAGGTTGGGCCATTGGCCGCGACCGAGCTTGCGCATGAAGTCGCAGGCGCGGCCAACGGCATAGCTGCGCTGGACCGAGGAGACGTCGAAGGGCCATTTGGCGATCATCTTGCCGGCCTGGTCGACGAAGGTCTCCAGCATTGTCTTCGAACGCGGCATGATGGTGTTGGATTTCTCGCTGATCATCTTCAGGTCGGCGAGTTCATTCTGCGTCACGCGACCATCCTGCATGGTGGCGCGCAGGATCTCGACGATCTCGACATGATTGAGAAGGCGATCGTCCTGCAGGGCTGCGCGCAGCGCCTTCGGCACCGATCTGCTCTGGAACACGCCCCACGGCCCGGTGGGAGCGGCAGTCGGTGTCGGTGAGGGACGTGTCGCGAGCTCCTCCAATTTGGCGATCGCCGCGCCCACGGGTTCAATGAAGCCGGTTTGTTGCGCGGGAAAATATTTCTTCTGGAACGTCAGGATGGCGCTGCAGAGCGCATCGCTGGCAATGCCGCCGACGACACGGCCCGCAATGCCGGCCTCGGTTCCGCCGTCAATCCTGGGAATGAGGTTGAGGAGCGCAATGACGATCTGTTGGTCTTCGGCCCAGTTCTGACACTGGGCGCCGGTCGAGGCGTGGCGACCTACGCGCGCACGAAGGGGCATGGCGATCCTCCTTCTCGCGATTGGCACTGTTTTTCGCGATCGGTACTGTCTCGGATTGCCTGACCTTAGTGATGCCCGGCGTTTTGAGTATCCACTTTATAGGGGAAGTCGCGTGACCTGCCCGGTGTCGGCCCGTGTCCATTGCTTCGGGTGGCGGGTGAGATCAGGACGGGCGGGCGTACATTGGGGGCGCGTTGTGGTATCGCCTGCTCCGATGGAACCAAGATCCATTGAAAATGACGCACTTTCCGTCGCTGCCCGGCACCGCCGAGACGTTCATGGCTTCTCGTCCGGCAGCACGGCGATGGCGTCGATCTCCACCAGGACATCGGGCAGGAACAGCGAGGCGACGCCGACGAGGGAACTGGCCGGCGGTCGCTCCTTGCCGATCCAGCGATCGCGCACGGCCCGGATGGTCGGCAACTGGCTGGGATCGTAGTCCCGCACATAGATGGTCACCCGCGCCAGGGCGCTGAAATCGGCGCCGGCCGCCTGCAGCGTGGCGAGAAGATTGGCGAAGACCTTGTCGAGCTGGGAGGCGAGGTCGTCGCCCACGACCTTGCCCGCTTCGTCAAAGGGGACGTGGCCCGAGAGCAGCAACAGGCGGCCGCTTTCGACCAGCATGGCTTGCGAGATGCCAGGAATGGTGGAGCCGGGCGGATTGATCGGGCGCAGCATGAAGATCTCCTCAATCTGTCGGCCTGTTTTCGCAGACAATGATGACCTTGCCTCGACTGGAACATTCTCCAGGAAGGCCGGCAGGGTTCTTGGTTAGGGATGCAGGACGGAGAAAGGCTGGATCACACCGTCCTGTCGAATTCCGTCAGTGCGCGTTTAGCCAGCCGGTAAAGCTGTGCCGGGCGCTTGCGTTCGGCGGTGGCGCTCGCCTTGGCGTCGATCTCCTCGAGAATCTGCATTTCCATCAGCTTGCGGCGGAAGGCGCTGTCATTGAGCGGGATGCCGATGGCCTTCTCATAGACGGCCTTGAGTTCGGGCAAAGTGAACCGCTCGCCGAGCAGGAAGGCCGGCAGGGTGGAATAGCTCGCCTTCGAGCGCAGCCGTGCCAGGGCGGCGGCGATCAGCCTGCCATGGTCGAAGGGCAAGGACGGGCAGTGGTCGGGATTGATGCGCTCGAAACGGGGCGCGCCGGCCGCCTCGGCGGCGGCCAGGCGCTCTTCCGGCACCAAAGCGAGATAGACGATGGCGATCGACCAGCCGCGCGGGTCGCGGTGCGGACCGCCAAAGCTGCGCACTTGTTCGAGATAGAGGCCGTCGAGCCTCGCCTTGTTGGCCAGGATGCGCCGCGCCGATGCCTCGATGTCGGCATCCTCCTCCGGCCTGACATAGCCGCCGATCAGGGCGAGTTCGCCGGCATGGGGATCGTATTCGCGCCGTTGCAGGCAGAGCCGCAGGCCATCCTCGTTCAAGGTGACGAGCACGATATCGACCGTAGCGATCGGGCGCTGTTCAGGTCCGGAAGGGGGAGCGGAGGGCATTTCGACATCCATTCGCTAGAGTATGGAGCAATGGCGAGGTCTGTGAATGCTCCTCGCCTGCGCTGCCAATTCCACCAAGTCGCCATAGCAAAGCCGGACGCGGAGGCAAGAGCAAGACGCAAAATGCAATTTGTGATTTTATTGGCTGGCGGAGGTGCATTCCTGTCACCGCGTGTTCGCTCGGGAACTGACCGGCGGTGCGATCCGTGGTGAAACGACATCCGATCCGGAGCGGAGGAAGATATGCGCTCGTTTCTGTCGGCTGCCTTGCTCGCCGCCTTCGTCGCGGGCTGCACGGCGCCGCAATCCGAAGTCGTCATCAAGCCTTTTACCGGCCATGTGCCGAGGATACCCGGCAACTACGAAGCGGCGGCCCGATTGCCGGAGCCTCCGCGGCCGGAGCCGGCACCGCCTTCCTCTTCAAGCAGTTCGTTCGATCAGACAGGGAACTCTGTCGACGAGAATTATTGTGCCGGGGTCGTCACGCCCACGCACAGTTCCTATCGCTGGTGCAACAGGCACGGCTATCGGACCAAGGATAGGCGGTAGGAGAAGCCTGGCCTCCGTCTTTCCCGGGCGGAGTTTGCGCGCTCCACCCACCTGCATGTGTGGTCCGACACACATCCAATATCGGCGTGGAATAAATATACAAAATACAATTTGCACTTTGTAATTTAATGAATTACAACGAACCCAATCGATCTCGACCAGCCCAGGAGCCAGCCATGGCCACCATTCGCCGCTATCCTTTCTTCAGCCACGCCCGCGTCGAGGCTGCGTCCTTCCTCGGCGTCTACCGGCAAGGCCGCCTCGCCCGGTCGGGCAGGGGGCAGGCCCTGTGGTTCTCGCCCCAGGGCAGCACTTCGCTGGTCGAGGTGCCGGCCGACGACCGCAATCATGTCGTTGCTGTCGCCGGGCGCACTGCTGATTTCCAGGCGGTGAGCGTGCAGGGCCTTGCGAGCTGGCGTGCTCAAGAGCCGGCACTACTGGCCGAGCGCATCGATTTTTCCATCGATCTGCGCACCGGCTCCTATCGCGCCGATCCTCTGACCCAGGTCGAGAATCTGATCGACGGTCTGGTAAAGACGGCGGTCGAGCGTTTCCTCTCGGCCCGCAGCATCGGTGCCGTGCTGGCCGAAGGCGTCGGCGCTTTGCTGGCCGAGGTGGAGCGGGATCTTGCCGCAACCGTAGCGCTGTCGGCGATCGGCATTGCCCTCACCGGCATTCATTTGTCCGATCTCACTCCCGCACCGGAACTGGTGAGGGCCCTGCGCCAGCCGACGGCGGAGAAGCTGCAGCAGGCCGCCGACGAGGCGACCTTTGCCCGCCGCGCCGCTGCGGTCGAGAAGGAGGCTGCGATCGCCGAGAACGAGACCAAGGCGAAGATCCGGCTGGAGGAAGAGCGCGGCAGGCTGTTCGAGCGCGAGCGCGAAAACGAACTCGCGCAGGCACGCACGACTGTCGACAAGAACATGGTGGCAGCCGAGGGCGAGGCGACGGCGCGTGAGCTGACGGCGCGCAGCCAGGCGGTGACACGCGGTGTCGCTTCCGTGGCCGAAGCCGAAGCGATCCGCCGGCTCGACGAGGCGAAGCTCGTCGGCGAACGCGTCCGAGCCGAGATCGCCAACACCCTGCCGGTGCTGATCCCGGTGGCGGAGGCCCTGAAGGAAGCCTTCGCCAATACCAAGGTCGGCACGCTCAATCTCGGCCCCGACGTACTGGCCCAGCTCGGCACCGTGCTCGGCGCTGCCCTGGCCAAGGGCGAGAAGCAGGCTGGGTAGCCTCCACGTTTTCCTTCTCCCGCAAGGGGTGAAGGAGACATTCCTCCGATCCCTTCAACCTCGGAATCCGCCATGTCCCTTCTCGCCCCCCGCGTCATCCTTATCAGGCGCGAGACCGATCTCGATCGCATCCGGGCAAGCTACACCAGCGCTGCCGCGGCGCGCTTCGTGCTGGAGCGCAAGGGCCTGACCCTGGAAGCGGTGGAGGACACGCATCGGCGTTTCACCGAGGCGCTGCATCGCATCAGGGCCGCCATTCCGGCCGACTGGCGCCAGGCCACCATTCTGAGGGCCGATGTCGAGCGCTTCGTCTTCGGCCCCGAGGATGTCGTGCTGGCGGTCGGGCAGGACGGTCTTGTCGCCAACGTTGCCAAATATCTCGATGGGCAGGTCGTCATCGGCATCGACCCCTTCCCGGGCCTGAATGCCGGCGCCTTGGTCCGGTTCGGCGTCGGCGATACCGCGCAGGCCTTGCGGGAGGCGGTGAAGGGCAGCATCCGGGTGGAGGAGCGGGTGATGGCGGAAGCGCGCCTCGATCAGGGTGAACGCCTGCTGGCCCTCAACGAGATTTTCGTAGGCCATGCCAGCCATCAGTCGGCACGCTACACGCTGTCATCAGGCGGGCAAAGCGAGCGCCAATCCTCCTCCGGCCTCATCGTCGCCACGGGGACCGGAGCGACCGGCTGGGCAGCCTCGATCCTCAACGCCACCCATGCCAGCCTGGACCTCTCGCCAGTGCAGCCTCGTCTCGGCTTCCTGGTGCGCGAAGCCTGGCCCGGCCCGGCAACCGGCACCGAACTCGTCAGGGGCCTTGTCGAGGATGCACCTGTCGTCGTGACTTCCGAAATGGATGGCGGCACCATTTTTGCCGACGGCATCGAAAGCGATCATCTTGTCTTCGACTGGGGCCGCCGCGTCGAGATCGCGCCATCGGCAAGGCGGCTGAGGCTGGCCGTGCCGTGAGCGTTGGGGCCAGGCCTTGGTGTCAGGCCCTTGGTGTCAGGCCCTTGGGGCAAGACGTCGCGGGGGTTACGCCGGATCGCGCGCCATGGTATCCGCTTGCTCATCTCATTCGGTGTCGTCAACCGTCCGTCAGGTTGGCCTCGATGCGTCTCCTCCCCGAAACACCGACATCCCGGGAGGCATGTTCTTAGGAGTGTACTGTGCGCTTTGCTTCCGTGACCGATCGTTTGGCCGATTTGGGTGCGGCGAAATGGGCCGTGCATTTTGAGGCGCGCCGCCGGGTCGCTGCCGGCGAGCCGATCATCGAGCTCACCATCGGTGAACCCGACACGCCGGCGCCCCAGGCGCTGGTCGACACCGCCATTGCCAGCCTCCGGGCCCGTCGCATCCGCTATTCGGGCGGGCGTGGAGAGCCGGCCGTTCTGCAGGCGATCGCCGCCAAATATTCCAAGCGCACCGGCCGCACTGTCACCACCGATAACGCTGCCTATATGCCCGGCACCCAGACCGCCCTCTATGCCGCCATCGCCGCCTTGGCGGAAGCCGGCAACGAGGTCTTGGTGGGCGATCCGCTTTATGCCACCTATGAAGGCGTGATCCGTGCCAGCGGCGCCGACATCGTGCTGGTGCCGCTCGACCCGGCCAATGGCTTCCATCTGCGCGCCGAGGACCTGGAGGCCCGCATCACGCCGCGCTCGCGCGTCCTGCTGCTCAACTCTCCGCACAACCCGACCGGCGCCACGCTGTCGCGTGACGAGATCGCCGCCATCGTAGACGTCTGCCGCCGCCACGATCTATGGATCGTCTCGGATGAAGTCTATGAGATGCTGTCCTATGGCGCGCCCTTCGCTTCGCCCTTCGACCTGCCGGAGGGAGCTGAGCGCACCGTGGTGGTGTCGTCGCTCTCCAAGTCGCATATGGTACCGGGCATGCGCGCCGGCTGGTGCGTCGGGCCGGTGGAATTCATCGAGCGCCTGCTGCCGCTGTCGGAGATGATGCTGTTCGGCGGCCAGCCCTTCATCCAGGACATGGCGGCCTATGCGCTCAGCGAAACCTTCGCCGAATGCGCCGAGAGCGCTGAGAGCTTCCGGGTGCGGGCCGAGATCCTGCCCGAGATGCTCGCCAATGCACCGGGCCTGCGCTGCCCCAAGCCGGAAGGCGGCATGTTCGCCATGGTCGACGTCTCCGGCACGGGCATCGACGGCGAGGCTTTTGCCTGGCGCCTTCTCGAGGAGGAGAAGGTCGCCGTCATGCCCGGCGCCTCCTTCGGCCAGCAGGCGGCGGGCCATGTCCGCGTCGCCCTCAGTTCCGATGCCTCGCAACTGCGCGAGGCTGCCAGCCGCATGGTTCGCCTCGCGATCCGGCTGAGCCAGGGCAAGGCCGCCTGAGCCTACGTTCCCTTCTCCCCTTGCGGGTGTCGTCAACTCTCTTGAGTTGACGACACCCGCAAGGGGAGAAGGCGATAGTTCTGCAAGACCGATCCAATCAAAGACAAATCCATTCCCGGGGGAACCATGGCCGAACATCCTCATCTCGGCACGCTCATTCCGCAATTGTTGGTCGAACGCGGCATCGACACGGTGTTCGGCATTCCCGGCGTGCACACGGTCGAGCTTTATCGCGGCATTCCCGGCTCCGGGCTCACCCACATCACGCCGCGCCACGAGCAGGGCGCCGGCTTCATGGCTGATGGCTATGCCAGGGCGACCGGCAAGCCCGCCGCCTGCTTCATCGTCACCGGCCCCGGGCTTCTCAACATCGCCACGGCGATGGGGCAGGCCCTGGCCGACAGCATCCCCATGCTGGTGATCACCACGCTGAACCCGCGCCAGACCCTTGGTCGCGGCGAGGGACGCCTTCACGAATTGCGCGGCCAGTCCGTGGTCGGCCGCGAGGTGTCCGCACTCGCCTTGACGATCTGGACGAAGGATCAGCTCATTCCCGCTTTCGACGAGGCCTTCGCCTTCATGGCCTCCTCGCGACCCGGCCCGGTGCTGATCGAGATTCCGATCGACCTGTTGTCCGAACCCTTCCCGGCCCCCGTGACCGCCATGCGCAAGCCGGCGGGGCCGCCGGTGCCGCGCGCCGATGACGTCGAAGCCGCTGCCGCTTTGATCGCCAAGGCGAGAAAGCCGCTGGTGATCGCCGGTGGTGGCGCCGTCACAGGTGGCGATGCCGTTCGCGGGCTGATCGAGAAGCTGGGTGCCGCTACGCTGCTCACCGCCAATGCCAAGGGCATCCTGCCATCAGGTCATCCGCTGCTGGCCGGCGGCTGCATGCTCACGCCGGCGCTGCATCAGGCGATCGGCGAGGCCGATCTCGTGCTGGCCCTCGGCACCGAGCTCGGCGAGACGGAATTCTGGTACGAACTCGAGGGTTTGAAGCTGAACGGGGCGGTGATCCGCGTCGACATCGATCCGCGCCAGCTGCATCGCAATGCCCGCCCGACCCTTCCGGTGGTGGGGGATGCCGGCCGCTTTGCCGCCGCGCTGGCGCCGCTGGTAAAGACGGTCGAGGGCGGGGCAGCCTATGCCAAACAGCTGCAAGCCGCCCGCCTCGACGGGGCAGACCCGCGCTATGTCCGGCATCGTCCGCTGCTCGACGCGATCTGGCAGGTATTACCGGAGGCCGTCGTCGCGGCCGACTCTACCGCGGCCAGCTATGGCGGCAACTTCATGGCTGAACCGCCGGCGGCCCGACGCTGGATGAGCGCGGCAACCGGCTTCGGCACGCTTGGCTATGCCCTGCCGGCCGCCGTCGGCGCCAAGGTCGGCCGTCCCACGGTGCCGGTGGTTTGCATCATCGGCGATGGCGGCCTGCAGTTCACGCTGCCCGAACTTGCCAGCGCGGCCGACGCCGGTGCGCCGATCATCGTGCTCTTGTGGAACGACCAGCGCTATGGCGAGATCGAGGAATATATGATCCGCAATCAGATCGCCCCGCTCGGCGTGCGTCTGCAGGCGACCGATTTCAGTGCCGCCGCCAAGGCCTTCGGGGCCAAGCATGTCGCCGCCCGCTCCCTCGACGAGGTCAAGGAAGCCCTGCTTGCCGCGGCCGGTGCGCCGGTCACCACCATCATCGAGATGGACGCGTCGCAATACGCCTGATCCATGTCGCGATCGGCATGAAGGGCGCCCTGAAAAGACTAGAAATGGCGCCTTCATTTGCTGGAAGTTTCGAGCGCCGATCGATGGGCGCGAATCGAATTCCGCTCGACTGGAGGGGAAACGCCGATGCAGTTCGCATTGACCGAAGAGCAGGACATGCTGGTCGAAACGGTGCGCCGTTTCGTCGAGGAAGAGCTCTATCCGCATGAGGCGCTGGTCGAGCGTACCGACGAAGTGCCCGACGACCTCGCCGCCGGGATCAAGAAGAAGGCGATGGAACTCGGCCTCTACGCCGCCAACATGCCGGTGGAACTGGGGGGCGGTGGTCTCGACGCCGTCGGCGTCGCACTTCTGGAGCGCGAGCTTGGCCGGGCTAATTACGGCCTGCAGATGGCGGTGGCCCGTCCCTCCAACATTCTCCAGGGCTGCAAAGGCGCCCAGCGCCAGCGCTGGCTGCTGCCCGCGATTCGTGGCGAGCGCGTCGACTGTCTGGCGATGACCGAGCCGGGCGCCGGCTCCGACGTGCGCTCGATGAAGACCAAGGCTGTCCGTAAAGGGGACAGCTACGTCATCAACGGCCAGAAGCATTTCATCAGCCATGCCGACAAGGCCGATTTCATCATCCTGTTCGCCGTCACCGGAACCGAGGAGACCAAGCGCGGCCCGCGCAATCAGATCTCCGGCTTCCTGGTCGACAAGGATACGCCCGGCCTCACCGTGCGCCCAGGCCCGCATGCGCTGTCGCATCGCGGTTACCACAATTGCGAGCTCTATTTCGACGACTGCGTCATTCCGGCCGACCAGCTTCTCGGCGAGGAAGGCAAGGGCTTCGACCTGATGAGCGAATGGCTGGGCGCCACCCGCCTCACCGTGGCGGCCACTTCCGTCGGCCGGGCGCGCCGCGTCATGGACGAGACACTCGCCTGGGCCGGCCAGCGCAAGCAGTTCGGCCAGGCGATCTCGCAGTTCCAGGGCATCTCCTTCCCGCTGGCGGATCTCGCGGTGGAGCTGGAGGCGGCCGATCTTCTCACCCTGCGGGCCGCCTGGCTGCTCGACCAGGGCAAGGCCACCGATGCCGATTTCGCAATGGCCAAGCTGGCGGCGTCCGAGATGCTGGGCAAGCTGACCGATCGCGCCATCCAGACCTTCGGCGGCATGGGCCTCATGGACACCCTGCCGATCGCCGGCTGGTGGAAGGATGCCCGGGTCGAGCGCATCTGGGACGGCACCAGCGAGATCCAGCGCCTGATCATCGCGCGCCAGATGCTGCGCCCGCATGAGGGGCGTTGAGGCGGCGGTAAACGGCGGCGCTTGGATGAGAGGCAATGCTTGGCGGGAGCATCATGATCGTGCAGGAAGGAACACCTCTCCCGCATGCAATAGCCAGTTCCCGGAAGATTGCCATGACCGAAATACCGACCGCCGCCGCCTATCTCGCCGAGCTCACCCGGCGCATCGGAGCCCTGTTCTGGGCCAATGCCGAGGCGATCGCGGCAGCGGCAGCCGCCGTCGAGCGCACGGCCCGGCAGGACGGCCTGGTCTATGTCTTCGGCACCGGCCACAGTCACATGCTGGCGGAGGAGGCGCACTACCGCGCCGGCGGCCTCGCACTGACCGTGCCGATCCTGTCGGCGGTGACCATGCTGCATGACGGCTCGGTGGCCAGCACGGTCTTCGAGCGGATCCCGGGCCTGGTCGCTCCCGTGCTGGCGCGCTATCCGATCGGGGCCAAGGACGTGCTGTTCATCGCCTCCAACAGCGGTGTCAACGCCGCCATCATCGAGGCGGCGGAGATCGGCAAGGCTACCGGCGCCACCATCGTCGCCATCACCTCGCTCGCTTATTCGAGCCAGGTGGCGCGGGGCCGGCCCCGGCTTGCCGATCTGGCCGATGTCGTGCTCGACAATGGCGCTCCGCCCGGCGATGCCGTGATGGTGCTGCCAGGCAGCGAATTGCGCACCGGCCCGGTGTCGACCTCGATTGGCGCGGCCCTGCTCAACGCGGTCTTTGCGGAGGCGGCTGCGCGCCTGCAGGCCGAGGGCGGCAATGCTCCGATCTATCGCAGCGCCAATATGCCGGGCGCCCAGGAGATCAATGCCGGATTGGTTGCGCGGTATCGACCACGCAATCCGCATCTATGAGACCATCGTCGATAAGGGCGGTCCATGACAGAATTTTTACGCGAAGCGGTATCAATCTACATGAGCAGATTGACGCCGATGCCGCGCTCGTCAACCTTGTAGCAACGCCTCCTCCCTAGGGTGCGAGGTTTCCCGCCCGCTTTGTCTCGATAGGTCCTACCGCATGTCCGTCGTCGATGGCCTCCGCCGCCTGCTCAAACCCCGCCATATCGCCGTCGCGGGGGGGCGATTGGCGTCCGTGATCATCCGCGAATGCGACCGCATCGGCTATGCCGGGCCGATCTGGCCCATTCATCCCGACAAGACCGAAATCGCGGGACACAAGGCCTACAAGACCGTAGCGGATCTGCCCGAGGCGCCCGACGCGGTCTTCGTGGCGACGCCGCGCGAGCCCACGGTCGACATCGTCGCGGCCCTCGCCGAGCGGGGAGCCGGCGCGGCCGTCTGCTATGCCGCCGGTTTCGCAGAAGTCGGCGAGGAGGGCGCGGCGCTTCAGAAGAAACTGGTCGAGCTCGCCAAGGGCATGCCGATCGTCGGCCCCAATTGCTATGGCGTGCTCAACCTGCTCGATGGCTGCGTGCTCTGGCCCGATACCCATGGCGCCGAGCGGGTGGAGAAGGGCGTCGCCATCATCACCCAGTCCGGCAATATCGCCCTCAACATGACCATGCAGCGGCGCGCGCTGCCGATCGCCTATGTCATCGCCGTCGGCAACAAGGCGGTCGGCGATCATGGCGACTATATCGAGGCGCTGCTGGCGGACGAGCGCGTCACCGCCATCGGGCTGCATGTGGAATCGATCGATGATGTCGCCCTGTTCTCCAAGGCGGCGATCAAGGCGCTGGAAAAGGGCGTGCCGCTCGTGGTCCTGAAGACGGGCCGCTCGGAGATCGGCTCCGAGATCGCCATGAGCCACACCTCCTCGCTCGCCGGTGCCGATGCGCTCTACAACGCCCTGTTCGCCCGCTATGGTGTCGCCCGCGTCATCGATGTACCGGCCTTCGTCGAGACGCTCAAGCTCATGCATCTGTTCGGTGGCCTGCCCGGCAAGCGCATCTCATCGATGAGCTGCTCGGGCGGCGAGGCGGCCCTGATTGCCGACCTCGCGGCCGACCGGGATCTCGATTTCGCGCCGATCCCGCCGGAGAACGCGGCGCGCCTGCAGGAATTGCTCACCGACAAAGTGCATATTTCGAACCCGCTCGACTACCACACCTATATCTGGGGCAATGAGCCGGCCAACGAGGCGGTTTTCACCGAGATGCTGAACTCGGGCTTCGACCTCAACCTGCTGGTGCTGGATCAGCCGCGCACCGATCGCGGCCTGGTGCCGGATGGCGGCTTTGCCGCCGCCCGCGCGGCGATCACTCGGGCTGCCGCAGCATCGGGTGCCCGCGCCGCCGTGGTTTCTTCGCTTCCGGAGAACATGCAGGAGGAAGATGCCAAGGCGCTGCTCGCCGATGGCGTGCTGCCGATGCAGGGCATGGGCGACGCGCTGACCGCCATCACCCACGGCGTCGACTTCACCACGGCGCGCGCAGGCTGGGAGAAGCTCGTCCCCCTGCGCAAGGTCGCGCGCATCGAGGTCGGCAAGGCGCGCCTGCTCAGCGAATATGAATCCAAGCATTTGCTCGGCCGTCACGGCCTGGAGCTGCCGCCCAGCCGTATCGCCGGCACGGTCGAGGCCGCCTCGACGGCTGCCGCTCTCGGCTTTCCGGTGGCGATCAAGATCCACAGTGACAAGATCGCCCATAAATCCGATGTCGGCGGCGTCAAGCTAGGCCTGCGCTCGCGCGCCGACGTGACCGATGCCGTCGCCTCCATGTCGCATCTCGGCGATCGCTTCCTGGTCGAGCGCATGGTGGAGGGTGCCGTCGCCGAACTCATCGTCGGCGTGGTGCGCGATCCCCAGTTCGGGCCGACGCTCACCGTCGGGGCCGGTGGCGTCCTGGTTGAGATGCTCAAGGACGCGGCCGTGATGCTGCTGCCTGTTACCGCCGAGGAGATCCGCGAAAAGCTGATGAGCCTGCGGGTCGCCCGCCTGCTGGAAGGCTTCCGCGGCAAGCCGCGCGGCGACATTCGCGGCACCATCAAGGCCATCCTGGCGATCGCCGACTTTGCCGAGCGCCATGCTGACCGGCTGGTCGAACTCGACGTCAATCCGCTCTTCGTGCTGCCCGAGGGCCGTGGGGCCATCGCAGCCGACGCGCTGGTCCGCATGCTGGATTGAGACCGGGAGTGCGGGCTTCCAGCTCGCTCTGCCATTTGCTGATTTTAGAGCGGGCAACCGGCCTGCCAGGGAGATTGCCATGTCTGAATCCGTCAAGCTCGAACGCCGCGGCGCGGTGCTGGAGGTCACGCTGGATCGCCCGAAGGCGAATGCCATCGATCTCGCCACCTCCAAGGCCCTTCACGCCGCCTTCCGTACCTTGCAGGATGATCCGGAGCTGCGTGTGGCGATCCTCACGGGTGGAGGCGAGCGCATCTTCTCCGCCGGTTGGGACCTGAAGGCCGCCGCTTCCGGCGCCGAAGAGCCGGACACCGATTTCGGGCCGGGCGGCTTTGCCGGCCTGACCGCCTTCTGGGAACTGACCAAGCCGGTGATCGCAGCCGTCAACGGCGTCGCCATCGCCGGTGGCTGCGAATTGGCGCTGGCCGCTGATCTCATGGTGGTGGCCGATCACGCCGAATTCGCCTTATCGGAAGTCACCGTCGGCCTCGTCGCGGATGCCGGCGGCATTCAGCGCCTGCCGCGCCGCATCCCGCTCGCCATCGCCAGCGAATTGTTGCTCACTGGCCGCCGCTTCACGGCACAGGAAGCCCATGGCTGGGGTCTCGCCAACCGCGTCGTGCCGATGGCCGAGCTGATGACCACGGCGCGGGAGTTGGCGGATACCATCGCGGCCAACGCGCCGCTGTCCGTCGCCGCGGTCAAGGCCATCCTCGCCGCCACCGAAGGCATGGGCGTGCGCGAGGCCTATGAGCATGTCTATGCCGGCAAGGTGCCGGAGCACCGCGCCATGCAGCTTTCCGAGGATTCACGCGAGGGAGCCAAGGCTTTCGTCGAAAGGCGCGCACCGGTCTGGAAGGGGCGGTAGTTTCCGAGAACGGGCAAGATGTGCGTGTACCGGGAAAGAGCCGGCGGCCTTCCGATATTCGGAATGCTTTTTCGATTCGAATTCGCAGTTCGTGGCTGCGAAGCCTCGATTGCCTGACACTCGGAAGTTTATATAATAAGCTTCCGGAATTCATTGAATGAAAGTCAGGTATGGAAAAGCCAGCCGAGACGCCCGACCTCATCGACAGCAAGGCCGTGAAGGAGCTGGTGGCGGCGCGCGCCCTGCGCGGAGCGACCGTGCTTGGGCGGCCGGGCGGCTGGGGGGTGCTGGTACGCTATGGCAATGCCGAGCGTGCCGTGGCGGGGCAGAAATCACGCCGCATGCGCCTGTGGCGCCATGCCGACAGCGCCATCGGCTTCGTGCGCAGCGAACTGGGCATGGACCGCTTCGACGTCGATGCGCAGGATTATCGCCCTGATGAAAGCGAGCGCCGGCGCCCGGATGCCTCGGAGCGCCTGAAGCGGCAGCAGGCGGTTATCGAGCATGATCGCTGGTTCCGTGGCCAGGTCCAGGATGCGATGAATGCCATAGCCGAGGGAACGAATCCGCTGGTGGCTGAAGATGACCTGGCGAAGCGCCTCGGCTCACTCCGCGAGACTCTCAAGCGCAAGGCGGGCTGAACGGTGCGAATCGTCTGGCGCGAAAGCGCGCTCGCGGATGTCGAGCGGGCGATCGGCTACATTACCCTGGAAAGCCCAGGAAATGCAGAGCAGCAACTGAGCCGCATCGAGCAGCGCGTGCAAGTTCTCGTCGATCATCCGCGTATGGGCCGTGTCGGGCGTGTGACCGGAACGCGGGAACTCGTGGTCCCTCGAACGCACTTCGTGATCGCCTATAGCTTGGGCGAGGACGTGGAACTGATACGTATCCTGCATGGTGCGCAACAGTGGCCTCCGGCAGCTGAAGCCTGATGCTCCCCTTGTCAGGAAGGGGCAGTAGTTTCCGCACCGTTCAGCGTTCGCGAAACCAATCCGGCAGGGAGGGATCGTCCGCCAGATCGAGTTCGAGTTTAGTGCTGTCGCCGGTTTGGGCGCCGACGGTAAAGGCCCCCCAGGCGAAGCAATCGATCATCGCTCTGCCGTCGATGACAGCCGCGACTTGAATGGCCGGATTGAAGGTTGGGTGGAGAAAGAAGGTGACGTGATCGCGAGGGCGGCCGGCGTTCGGTGCAAATTCCACGGCGATGGAGAGCACGAGGAATTCGTCGTCGTTCGTGGGCTTGTAGTTGATCAGTCGCAACGACACGCCCTCACGTTCGGCCAGACCGCCGAAGCAGCCCTTGTGAGGGTCGTCGGACGACGAAATCTCGGACGCTGCCTGCGACTGCGCGGTATCCGAGCGGAGGTGATTGACGATGCCATCGACGGCGGCGCCCAAAACGCCGACGGAAAGGCCGGTCGCCCCGGCAAGCCGACTGAGGCCCGTCTGTCCCGCCGCGGACCAATCCACCGATTGGCCGACGCGCTGAATGGTTTCTGCCAGGTCGGCGGTTTTTGACGGTAGCAGTGACCGCCAGAGCACGCCGCGGGTCAGGCTATCAGAGATTTCGACGACCGATTCCAGCCGCAGGGAAGGTGCCTCACTGCTCCGAGAGGCTTCGCTGGTTGGGTCGGCCGTGGCGGTGTGCTGGCGATCGTCGGTGGAACGCCATGTCAGCCATGGGGTGCTGCGTACCTGTCCCGAGAGGAGGGCGCGCATGCCGGGTGCGTTTGAGGGGTTGATAACCGCGTGGTGGACGCTCCAGGCCGAGGCCCATTGCCAATTGGCCTCAAGCAGCGGCGGCGCGGCAAGTGACTGGTCAGCTTGTGGAAACTGGGTTTCCTCCCGAGCCATGGCTATGCGCCAACGCGCGCAGAGCAAATCCGGCCAGGCAAGCGCCGAGGTGTCCCCAAGGAGGGGGGCGATCAATTCCATGCTCTGCATGTAATTGCGGGCAGGCGTCGCCATCGCATTGGTCGTCTCCGGCCAGAGTTCGTCGCCGTGCCGGGGCCGCGTCAGCAGAGCGCAGGCGGTGTAGAGCCGCAAGAGAGGATTTTCGAATTGCAGCGCGTTTTGCACGAGCGCGTCGTCGAGCTCGCCCATCCCACGCGAAAGGTGGTGGAGCAGCACGTCAAGGAACAGGAGATCGGAAGAAAGCCGTTCCGTCGAAGCCCGGGCCGGAAGGGGCAGAAAGAGCGACCGCGAGGGATCGACGCCCCGGCGCGAACGCAGCTTTGCCTCGCCCTGTTGGGTTTCCGCCCGTGCGGTGCGGCTGTAACGCAGCCAGCACAACATGCGGCACCCAGGCAAGACCGACACCGCTTGCTCCAGGGTCGCCCGGTCGCTGGATACGAAGCGCAGCAGATAATTGCCGGGCTCGACCGCGAATTCAAGCAGCGTCCAGCCATCCGCGATATGCACGTGGCGATAGAACGGCTCTAGTCGGCGCATGGCCCGGGACGACCCCAGGAGGGGCTGTAGCAGCGAAATTCCGCCAGCGACGTCCGAGTTGGTGTTGAGATCGCTTGCGCAGACGAAAAGCAGGACGGTCGTCGTTGCGCCAATGTCCTGGGCCAGATGCTCCCCAAGCACCGCGAATTGGCGCCCGGCCAGCACCTTGTCGTCTCCCCCCCGAGCGCCGGGGATCAGTTCCATGGGACCGAGTTCGAGCGTTTCACCGTCGCGCAGGCGAACGATCCTCTGCTCGGTTTGCTCGCCGGCTGCCCAGCGCGCTCTGTAGATGCCTTCCGGCAACGCATGCTCGATCCGCCCGAAACCGGCTTCGATCGTACCGAGATCGGCGTCGAGAAGCTCGATCGCCACGCCGTGGCTCGCGCGCACGACGATATGGCCGCTACCGCGGCTGTCAGCTTCAGACGACGACATCGGGCGTCCCCGGTCCAATGTGATTGAAGACGGCGAGGATCGCACCGCCTCGTTCGAGCGAATACACGCCGATGGGAAGCGACAGGGCTTGGCGGCGATCGCTGGTCGTGATCGTCTGCACCAAGGCGGCATTCTTGTCGCGCACCTCGACCTCGATGCCGTCGCCCTGCGTGCGGAAGACGATGTGGACATGCGCCGGATTGCCGGCGGGCGGACCTGTGGCGATCACAATCCTGGGAGGTCTGGGCTTCTCGTCGAAGTCTGGAACCTGGATTTTTGGCTTGACGATTTCCTTCAGCCCTTCGGTGACATAGGCCTCCAGCGTTTTCAAGGTGAGTTCGTCGTTGACCCTGATCTCGCGCAGGCCGTAGGTCAGGAGATGGGTGAACGCGCCGCGTTCGGGCTGTGGCGCGTCGATCGGAATTTCGTAGGCCACGCATTCGTCCTGCGCGGCGCGCCCGACGCCGAGGCGCAGATGATTGCCGTTGGGCGCGAGATCGTTGAAGCCCGTTCCCGGACGCTTGACTTTGAGCGGCAGGGGATTGCGGCAGCAATCGGCGAAAATGATGATTTCCTCCGGTCCCTGGCTTTTGAGATAACGGCGCATGTCGTCGCAGTTTATTAATCCAACGGACGGGACATTCTGTATAAACTCGCCCGTAATGAAGCAATTCTGCGGGTCTTCCGAAATGGATTGCGCCTGGGTTTGAGCGCCATGTCCTGCAAAATAGACATAGAGCCGCGTGGCGCCGGCGGCAGTTGCTTTTCTGTTTATTTCCGTGATGCCGTTGATTAGCTCGGCAAAGGTCGGTGCATGCGTGAAATCAGGACCGATCACCGGCCAGCGGGTCGGGTTTTGCATGAATTCGACGATGCGCGGCGTCGATGCCCGAGGCGCCGGATGGGTCCAGAAAAACAGGCGTTCGGGCGCGACCCCGCCCCCTTGAGGATCGAGAAGCCAATCGGCGAAGTCGGCGGCATCCGCGACGGCCCCGTGCAGCGGCCGTAGGCCCGAATAGGGGCCATATTCATTGATTCCCACGATGATCGCCCAGGTGGTCATGGCTCAGAACATCGCCCCGACGCTCGCCAAGGTCGGCGGATCGTCGTCGAACCCGCCATGGGAGACAGCAGAGCTGTTCAATCCCGCCCCCGCGCTCGATTTGGAGAAGACGAAGCGATGACCAACCTGCGAAAGGAAGGCGTGAACGGATACCAACGCCTTGCCTTCCACGGCATCCTCCAACCACGGCGATTCAGCCGCAAGGAAGCGCTCCATGCCCAGCAGTGGCGCGTCGGCCAATTCCTTGCTCTCATGCTCTTCGCATAGGCCGGAAACGAAATAGAGCAGCGAGGAAGGATAGAGGAAGCCGAAGCCTTTGCCCAACAGGGCGTCCGCGCGCTCCAACTCGTCATGCATGGCGAAGAGGCGGAATTTGCCGATCCTGCTGCCGCTCGCGGCCAGAGCTTGCGCGAATTTCGCCGTTCGCACCGCTGGCGCCAGGAAGACGATGTCCAGAGGCGAGGCAATCTTCTTGGCCGCAGCCGCCAGCAGCATTTCGCTCGCCCAAATCGAGCCCGCGCTGTGACCGGAGACGAAAAGCCGGCGCTTTGAATTGACTTCGAAGATATCGAGTAGGTCGCTCCCCAGCGCGCCGGGCGCAAAATGATCGGAAGCGTCGCCCTTCATCATGCCCCATACGATCGAGCCGATCAGATCTCCATAAAGTTCGCGCACGATCTCCTCGGCAATGGTCGCGTGCAGGCCGTGATCGCGGCCCTGGCGGTAGCGTCCGATGACGCGCGAGCCGATGGCGACTCCGTGCGTGACGAGACCCTTGAGCACGGCCCCCCCCAGGAAGCTTCTCTCTCCTCGTGCGATCTGTGTGTGCCAGGGCTCGATGATGCCGTCGTCGACGCGATCCAGTGTCTTCCGCCCGGCGACGGCATCGCCAGCCTGGAAGCTACGCGTGGCGCCGACATCATCCAGGTTGAGCGTCGCTTCGATGTCGGCCGCGACCGTGTTGAGTTCATCGTCGCGCTCCAGCAAGCCAGTCAGCTCGCTTTTGGCGTCGGCTGTGTCGTCGATCAAGCTCGCGCGGCTCGAAGAGCCTACCTCCCGGCTTTTCGCGTCGATATCGGCAAAGGGCTGGTCGTCTCCCGATATGAGGCGGCGCTGAACCTCGGCCGGCGTCAGCTTGAACTCCGCGCCGACCGCACGACCCTCCTGCCCGGCAACGCCGACTTTACCGGCAATGAAGCTGATCAGGCGCTTGAACAGTACTCTATATAACCGATCGTTGTCGAAAACGTCTTTCCAGTTGGTTCGCAACGTCTCCAACCCACCAGTGCGCCAGATGACATAGACCTGTTCCCAGTCGGCGGGCGCGTTATAGGCGCTCTCGCCCTCGCCGGAGAGGCGGATCGCGGCCGCCAGGCCTGATGCTTCGTCAACGAGTCCACCATGCAAATGGAGCAGGATATTTGGCGCGCCGCGTCGAAGGCGCTGCCGTAGATCCTGTAGCGCCACTTTATCCTTCTCATCGAGCTTGCCGTTTTGGGTGTGCAGGATCGTCACCGGCATGAGTTTAACCTCATATATACTCGAGCTTTGTAGATATATTGTAATTTTTATAATTTAATTTATCTATGTAGTAAGTTTATTTTTTGGAAAATGAATTTAGATTTATAGGTATGGCATGAGTGCTTCAAAAAGTTTTTACATGGATACATAATCCTCTCTTATTTGTAGGTTTGATTGGTATAGATCACAATGGTCGTGACGAACGCGTGAAATGCTCTAGTGCTGTGCTCGAAACAGGTTGCGGATCGGAGCGTGCCTTGCCATTGAGACCGGCGTCCTGTTTATCTCACCATCATGGCGCATCGCCCGAATCTCCTGACCATCGCTCCCGGCTCGCCTTTTCTGGAGACGCTGGTCGACGCCCTGCTGGATGGCCGGCTGGTGCCGGGCTTTGCGCCGCGCGAGGATCCGCTCGCGCTCGCAAGCGCGACGCTCTATCTGCCGACCCGCCGCGCCATCCGCGCCTTGCGCGGTATCTTCCTCGACAGGCTGGGCAGTGACGCCGCATTGCTGCCGCGCCTGAGGGCGCTCGGCGAAATCGACGATGACGAGGTCGCCTTTGCGCAGGCGAGCGACGATCTGCCGGAACCGGTCGCCGGGCTCGACCGCCAGGTCGCCCTGACGCGGCTGATCCTGCAATGGAGCGCGGCGCTGAAGCAAGCCCTCCTGCCGGTGCCGGGTGAGGAAGGGGTTGAACCGCTGCTGATTCCCTCCTCGCCGGGCGATGCGGCAGGGCTCGCGGCCGAGCTCGGCAATTTCCTCGACGGCCTGCAGATCGACCGGGTGGTGCCTGAGGCAATCCTCAATCTCGGCGAGAGCCATGCCGGCCTCTACGACAAATATTGGGACATCACGCTGCGCTTCCTCGAGATCGCCACCGTGCATTGGCCTGGCCATCTCAAGGAGATCGGCCGCAGCGACGCCGTGCTCCTGCGCAATGCCCGCATGGAGCGCGAGGCCGCCAGGCTTTCCGAAAACCCCAAGACAGGCCCGGTGATCGTGGCCGGCTCGACCGGCTCCATTCCGGCCACCCGCGACCTCATCAAGGCGGTTGCCGCCCATCCCCGGGGCGCGGTCGTCCTGCCGGGTCTTGACCTCGACCTCGACGCCATCGGCTGGAACGCCATCGGCAAGGGCGAAGGAGCCCCCGGCCATCCCCAGGCGGGTCTTGCTGCCTTGCTAACCGATATCGGCGCCGAACGCGTCAGCGTGACCGAGCTCGCCTCGCCGCCCTTGCCTCTGGCGCTACGCGCAGCCCTGGTGTCGCAGGCCCTGCGGCCGGCGGAAACCACGGATCTGTGGGCCGGCCAGCGGCATGTCGATCCCGCGGCGATGACCGAGGCTTTTGCAGGCGTCGCCCTGATAGAGGCGGTGCATGAGGGCGAAGAAGCCCTGGCGACGGCTCTGGTGCTGCGCGAGGCCTTGACGGTAGCAGGCCGCAAGGCGGCGCTGGTGACGCCGAACCGCCAACTCGCCGAGCGCGTGGTCACCGAACTCGGCCGCTGGGGCATCGAGGCTGACGACAGCGCCGGCCAGCCGCTGACCCAAACTCCGCCCGGCCTGTTCGCGCGCCTGGTGCTCGACGCCGCGCTGCATGATTTCGACCCCATCACGCTGTTGTCCCTGCTCAAGCACCCGCTGGCGCGCCTTGGTCTGTTACGTGCGGATCTGGAGCGGGCGGTGACGGCGCTGGAGATCGGCGCCCTGCGTGGCCCCAGGCCGGCCGGCGGTCCCGCCGGTCTTGTGGCGGCCCTGGCGCTCGGCAAGGCCTCGCTCGGCGATCCCCATTGCCCACCCGCCCGGCGGGCTTTGAGCGAGGAGGAATGGACCGGAGCCGAGGCTGTGATCGAGGCCTTGACCGCCAGGCTCGAACCCTTCGCGGCACTGCTGCGCCAATCCGAACCCTTGCCTGCCGCCAGCTTTTTCGCCGCGCATCGCGCTGCCGTGGAGGCCCTGGGCGAAGTGGCGCCCGACGAAGTTGAGGGGCTCAAGCAAGGTGAAGCCGGTGAAGCGCTTACGGGCTTCCTCGACGATCTCGGCACCATCGCGCCCGAGGCTCTCTGCCTGCCGGCGCATGAGTATCCCGGCCTGTTCGCGGCCCTGATCGCCGGGCGCTCGGTTCGGGGCGGCGAGCCCAAGCACCCACGCATCGCCATTTACGGCCTGCTGGAGGCCCGCCTTCTGCCGGTCGACCGGCTGGTGCTGGCAGGGCTCGACGAAAGCGTCTGGCCGCCCGACGTCAAGACCGATCCCTGGCTGAACCGGCCGATGCGGGCGGCGATCGGCCTGTCGCCGCCGGAAAAACGCATCGGCCTCGCCGCGCACGACTTCGAGCAGGCGCTCGGCTATCGCGATGTGGTGATCACGCGGTCGCTGAAGCGCGGCGGCTCGCCCAGCGTGCCGTCGCGCTGGCTCCAGCGGCTCGGCGCCTTTCTGGGGCCGGTTTTCGGCGCCATGCGTGCAAGGGGCGAGCATTATTGCGCCCTCGCGCGCCAGCTCGACGCGGCCGAAGGGCCACCGCCCCTGCTCACCGCGCCCAAGCCCACACCACCGCTTGCGCTGCGTCCGACCCGTCTGTCGGTCACCCAGATCGAGCACCTCGTGCGCGATCCTTATACGATCTATGCCCGCCACATCCTCAGGCTCGAACCGCTCGACGAGATTGCCATGCCGCCCGGGGCGGCTGAAAGGGGCACGCTAATCCATGGCGCGCTCGAACGTTTCGCCGCCCTTTGCGCAGACGGGGTGCCGCCGGATGCCCTCGCGCGCTTGATGGCCATCGGCGAGGAGCTCTTCATCCCTCTCGTCGATTTTCCCGAGGTTCTAGCCTTCTGGCGGCCGCGCTTTGCGGCCATCGCCGAATTCCTGGTAGAATGGGAACGCGAGCGTCGGCCCCGCCTTGCCCGCGTGCTGAGCGAGATCCCCGGCAAGCTCACCTGGTCGACCCTGGCCGACCGGGCCTTCACACTGTCCGCCCGTGCCGACCGCATCGAGGTCGCCCCCGATGGCCGGGTTGCCATCCTCGATTTCAAGACCGGTCAGGCGCCGACGGCCAGGCAGGTGGAAACGGGCCTCGCGCCGCAATTGGCGCTGGAAATGGCGATGCTACTCGAGGCCGGTTTCAGCGGCGTGCCGGCACCCGAGGCTTTGGGCGATCCCGCCATCGTGCATCTTGCCGGCGGCGGCAAGGGGCCGAGCGAAAAGCCGTTGATCTTCAAGGACACCACGCCGATCGAGGTGGCCCTGCAGAGCCTCGAACGGCTCAAGGCCCTGATCGACCGTTTCGAGAACGAGAGAACGCCCTACACCTCCCTGCTGCACCCGATGTTCAAGGGGCGGCGCTATGGCGACTATGACCATCTTGCCCGGGTGCGCGAATGGTCTGTGAGCGGGGAGGAAGCATGACCCAGCGCAAGCCCTCTGCCGACACGGTTCACCATCAACGCCTGGCCTCCGATCCCTCGCTGTCGGCCTGGGTGTCGGCCAATGCCGGCTCGGGCAAGACCACCGTGCTGACGCGGCGTGTCATCCGCCTTCTGCTCGCCGGTATCGATGCATCCGCCATTCTATGCCTCACCTTCACCAAGGCCGCGGCGGCGAACATGCAGAATCGCATCTTCGCCACGCTCGGCCAATGGGCCGTCGAGGAGGAGGGCAAGCTCATCGAGGCGATCGAGGGCATCACCGGTTTCAAGCCCGACGGCGCCGGCCTCAAGCGCGCGCGCCAGCTCTTCGCAGCGGCGATCGAGACACCCGGCGGCCTGAAGATCCTCACCATCCATGCCTTCTGCGAGCGCGTGCTGCACCTGTTTCCCTTCGAGGCCAACGTCCCGGCGCAGTTTTCGGTGCTGGACGACAGGGCCGCGCGCGAACTGCTCGATACAGCCCGCACCAGCCTGATCCTGGAGGCGAATGCGCATCCGGACGGCGGGCTCGGGCGCGCCATGGCGCGACTCCTGGAAGATACCGGGGAGGGCGCCTTTGACGGTCTGCTCGCCGAAATCACCTTCGAACGCGAAGCCCTGCGTCCCTTCCTGAGCGGGAAGGGCGCTGCCGATGCGCTTAGCCAGTTGCGCGGCCTGCTCGAACTGAAGGAGGGCGAAAGCGTCGCCACCATCGAAGCCGAGATCGATGAAGCCTCGATCCCCCTCACCGAATGGGCGGCGATCGAGGCTGCCATGCGGGACTATGACAGCAAGCGCATCCTCGATCTTGCCGACAGGCTCGGCGCCGCAATCGCGGCTGCGCCGGCACGGCGTGGTGAAGCCTGGCGCGCTGTCTATCTCACCGGCACGGGCGAGGCGCGCTCGGCCAATGCCTTCCTCGTCAAGGATTTCAGCAAGGACTACCCGGCTTATGCCGAGCAACTCCTCGCCGAGTTGGAGCGGATCGCCGACCTCCTGCAGCGCCGGAAGGCGGCGGCCGCCTATGAGCGCAGCGAGGCTCTGATTGCCGTCGCGGCGGCTTTGCTCGGGCGATACAAAGCCGGCAAGGTAATGCGGGCAGCGCTCGATTTCGACGATCTCGTTCAGCGTACGGCCGATCTGCTCAGCCGGGCCGGCGCCGAATGGGTGCTCTACAAGCTCGATCGCGGCATCGACCATATCCTGGTCGACGAAGCCCAGGACACCAGCCCAGCCCAGTGGCATATCATCGCGATGCTGGCGCATGAATTCACCTCGGGCTCGGGTGCGCGCAGCGAGCGGCGCACCATCTTCGCCGTGGGCGACGAGAAGCAGTCGATCTTCTCCTTTCAGGGCGCGGCGCCGGCGGAGTTTGCCCGCATGCGCAGCCATTTCCGCCACAAGGTGGATGAGGCGGAAGAGCGTTTCGAGGCGATCGAGCTCAAGCAATCCTTCCGCTCGACGCCCGATATCCTCAAGGCGGTCGATCATGTCTTCGCCGCCGCCGACAACCGCCGCGGACTGTCCTCGGACGACGTCGCCACCGTGCATGAGACCGTGCGGGCTCTCGATCCCGGCCGTGTCGAGGTCTGGCCGGTGGAAAAGCCGCAACCGGCGGTCGAGATCACCGCCTGGGACGCGCCTTTCGACGAGACGCCCGTCTCCAGCCCGGTGGTGCGTCTCGCCCGCATGATCGCCGCCGAGGTGAGCAGCCTCATCCGGGAGGGTGATTCCGCCACCGGCGCGCGCTACGATGCCGGCGACGTCATGGTGCTGGTGCGAAGCCGCAACGCTTTGTTCGAGGCGGTGATCCGCGCCCTGAAATTCGCCGGTGTGCCGGTGGCCGGTGCCGACCGCATCGTCTTGACCGACCATATCGCCGTGATGGACCTCATGGCGCTTGCCCGGTTTGCTTTGCTGCCTGCCGATGACCTCACCCTCGCGACGGTGCTCAAGACCCCGCTCGTCGGGCTCGACGACGAGGATCTCATCCGCCTGGCGCCGGGCCGCAAGGGTACGCTCTGGGCCGCCTTGGCCGTGGCTGCGCAAGAGGATGAGCGCTTTGCCTCCGCCTTTGCCCGCCTCACCGTTTGGCGTACGGAGGCCGCCGGCAAGACGCCCTTCGCCTTCTTCGCCGACATCCTGGCTCGCGACGGCGGCCGGCGTATCATGCTCGCCCGCTTCGGGGCGGAGGCCGCCGATGCGCTGGACGAGTTCCTCCGCGTGGCCGGCGATTATGAGCGGGCCAACACCGCCAGCCTGCAGGGCTTTCTCGCCTGGCTCGCCGAGGCCAAGGCCGAGATCAAACGCGACATGGATGTGGCGCGCGGCGAAGTGCGCGTGATGACGGTGCATGGCTCCAAGGGGCTGGAGGCGCGCGTCGTCATCCTGGCCGATACCTGCAGCGCACCGGACGGACGGCACGATCCCAAGCTCTTCTTTTTGCAGGCACCGGGGCGGCCCGCTGGCAGCGAGATCCCGGTCTGGTCGCCCAGCAAGGCCTCCGACCCGACGCCGGTCGCAGCCGCCCGCGATGCGATCCGGGCCGAGAACGAGGCTGAGCACCGCCGCCTGCTCTATGTCGCCCTGACGAGGGCCGAAGACCGGCTCGTCATCGCCGGCTTCGAAGGTGCCACGGCGCGGCGGGCAGGCAATTGGTACGACATGATCGCCGACGCCCTGCGCGAAGCAGGTGCCAGGGTCGAGCCGGACGGCGAGGGCGAAAGGCTGGTCTATGAGCCGACGCCGCGACGCGCGGTCGAAGGCCGGCCGGCAAGGCGTGAGGATGCGGCGGTGCCGGCGCCGGCCTGGCTGCGCCAGAAGGCGGCGCCGGAGCGGGCCGAGGAGGTCTCCCTTGCCCCCTCCGAGACCGAGCATCCCGAGGAACTGCCCGGGCTCGTGGGCGCGGCGGCGCCTGACGGCAGGACCTTGCGGCGCGGAGCGCTGATTCACGCCTTGCTGCAATATCTGCCCGATGTCGATGCGTCGGCTCGGCGCGAGCAGGCGCTCGCCTTCCTGGACCGGGCGGCGGCGCAATGGCCGGAGGATCACGCAGCCTGGGCCGAGGAGGCCCTGTCGGTGCTGGCCTTACCAGCCCTCGAACCGTTCTTCGTCCCCGGCAGTCGTGCCGAGGTCGCCTTGGCCGGCCGCATCGCCCGTCCAGGCCGGGCGGATTATGCCGTGTCCGGGCGGATCGACCGCCTGGCCGTCGGGCCGGATGCTGTCTGGATCGTCGACTTCAAGACCAACCGCCAGCCTCCCCGCGGGCTCGACGCGGTACCGCAGGCCTATCTCAGCCAGCTTGGGCTCTACCGACATCTGATGAAGAGGCTCTATCCGGCGAAAGATGTGCGGGTCGCCCTGGTCTGGACGGCGACGGCGGAGATCATGGAGTTGCCGGCGGAGCGGCTGGAGGAGGCGGTGCGGGCGATCATCGGGTAGCATCGGCATGGATGCTTCACCCCTCATCCGGCTGCCGCCACATGCCTGACAGGCCTGATGATGCAATCCCGCGTGTGGTCGAGTTCATCCAGTTCGGCGGCGTGTCGCTGTCCCCAGTCGCACAGAGCCAGCAGCACCGGTTCGAGGCTTTGTCCGAGCAGCGTTGCCGAATAGTCGACACGGGGCGGGACCTGCCGGAAGATTTCGCGATGGACGAGCCCATGCTCCTCCATCTCGCGCAATTGCTGGATCAGCACCTTCTGGCTGATCTCGGGCACCAGTCGCTTCAGTTCGGAAAGGCGCTTGGGGCTATCCAGCAGATAATACAGGATCACCGCCTTCCAACGGCCTGAGATCACCTTGAGGGCTCGCTCGACGGGGAGCATGGGCAGGCGCTTGATCGGCTCCGTCATGGTTACCTCCAAGTCTGTATGGCACAAAAGAGTGTGTAGAGACAAAACGGTAAATACCACAGAACCGGGGTCATTCGAGACCAACCCCCCGGTGAACCATGAAAGCCATTCGTTTGAGCCGCTTCGGCGCTCCCGACGTCCTCAAGCCCATCGACCTGCCCGTCCCCGTTCCCGCCGAGGGGGAGGCGCTGATCCGCATGCAGGCCGCCGGGGTGAACTATTTCGAGGTGCTGATACGGCAGGATCGCTACGCGGTGACGACCGAACTGCCGATGGTGCCGGGTGTCGAAGTCGCCGGTATCGTCGAGGCGCTCGGGCCCGGCGTCACCATGCCGGCGATTGGTACGCGAGTGGCCGTGCCCCTCTTCGCCATGGGCCGTGCCGGTGGCTATGCCGATTATGTCATTGCCGAAGCCGCCTCGCTGGTGCCGCTCCCGGACGGCCTGTCCTTCGAGGTGGCGGCCGCTCTGATGGTGCAGGGGCTGACCGCCCTGCACCTCCTTCGCCGGGCCCCGCCGCAGGCTAAGTCGATCCTGATCAACGCCGCCGCGGGCGGGGTAGGATCGCTGCTGATCCAGCTCGCGCATAGCGCCGGTGCCCGCCAGATAATCGCCGCTGCCGGGTCGGCGGAGAAGCTCGATCTTGCACGATCCCTCGGGGCGGATCTCGGCGTCGACTATCGCAGCGCCGGCTGGACCGGGCAGGTGCTGGCGGCGACCGGCGGGCTGGGTGTCGATATCGCCTATGACCTCGTCGGCGGGCCAGGCACCGGGGCCTGTCTGGAAGGGCTCGCTCCGGCTGGAGAGCTCGTCTGTGCAGCCATGGGGCGATTCGAGCTCGGCAAGCCCGAGGTCGAAGCCCTGCTGGGGCGCAACCAGTCCGTGAAAGGCTTCGCCTTGCTGCCCTTGCTGACATCGGACACGTTGCACGCCGATCTCGGTGATCTTTTCGCGCAAGCAATGGCAGGCTCGCTCAAGGTAACAATCGGAGGCCGTTTTCCTTTGGAACGGGCCGCCGAGGCACATGAGAGCCTGCAATCGCGCCGGAGCGTGGGCAAGCTCGTTTTGGTGCCATGACGGGGCTTCCTTCATGCCCTTGCAACACCCATCTAGAAGGAGCGGTTGACCGATTTTCTCGGTCGCCTCAGGATCGGCAATCGCGCTGCCCACCGGACGGATGAGGGTTCATGACGTCAGACAAATACGGCGTGGACGCGCCCTGGATACGGAATGGAACAGGGGCCTGCAAGGCGGTCAGGATCGCCAAAGCCGAGGATATGGCATTGCTTGCCGCCTGCGACTTCTCCTTCCTCATCACGCAGATAGCCGTCGGCCCATTCGACGGGCCTCGGTTGGGGCGGGTCGCGCAGGTCGAACCGGCCTATCGCAAGAACTATGGCTTCGATGGGCAAGAGGTCGGCAGCTATATCGACGGCGAGGACAGCACTTTGTTCGTGGTCGAGACGCAGGTTGGCCTGCCCGTCGGCTATGCTGCGGTTTCGCATGGCTGGAATGACTTTGCCTTTGTCGACGACATTGCGGTTGATGCGAACCATCGAGGCAGCGGCTTGGCCCGGCAATTGATGGATGCCGCGGTGGCCTGGGGTTTACACCAGGGCCTGCCCGGCATACGCCTGGAGACGCAATCCAACAATGTCGGCGCCTGTCGCTTCTATGAGAGCTATGGTTTCGAGCTCGGCGGCTATGATCGCCATTTCTACGAGGCTCTGCATCCCGGTACCGAAGAAATCGCCCTGTTCTGGTATTTTCGGTTTGAAACCAAGCCTGGAAGATACTGATACCAAGAGGCATTGAAAATGACTCATGGGTCCATCCCGCGATTTTTGCCAAATCTTTGATTTGGTGTCGGAAATCGCGGGGAGGGGGGCAAGTCTCGTATGCATCAATATATTCGAGGCTTGGTATGACACATTGAAGACGTGTCTTCCTGGAATCGCGGACGTCCCCTCCGCTCTTCCTCTGTTCAGTGCTTTCAGGAAGCGGACATCGCGACATGCAGGCATGTCGCTGAGACGTCCGCGCTCCCCGGGGGCATTAACCTAGCAGCAGGCTGTCGTCGTCGAGCTGCTCGCCGCGCACCTTGCTGAACAGCTTGAGGAGATCGGGCACGTCGAGGCCGCGGCGATGCTCGGCGTCGAGATCGAAGGCGACCTGTCCCTCATGCAGCATCACCGTGCGGGTGCCGTAGTCGAGGGCATGCCGCATCGAATGGGTCACCATCAGGGCGGTGAGCTGCTGTTCCTCGACGATCTTGCGGGTGAGTTCCAGCACGAAGTCGGCGGTGCGCGGGTCGAGCGCCGCGGTATGCTCGTCGAGCAGCAGGATCTTCATACCCGTCAGCGTCGCCATCAAGAGGCTGACGGCCTGGCGCTGGCCGCCTGAAAGCAGCCCCATCGAGTCGCCCAGGCGGTTTTCCAGCCCGAGGCCGAGAATGGAAAGCTTGTCGCGAAACAGCGCGCGCCTGGAGCCGTTGAGCGAAGCGCCGAAGCCGCGCGAGTGCCCGCGCGCGAAGGCGAGCGCCATGTTCTCCTCGATCGACAGTCTCTCGCAGGTGCCGGCCATCGGATCCTGGAATACGCGGGCGATCAGCCCGGCGCGGCGTGGCGTCGGCCAGCGCAGCACATCGACGTCCTCGATAACGATGCGGCCGCGTTCGGCCGGGGCATCACCGCTCAGGACATTCAGGAGGGTGGATTTGCCGGCGCCGTTCGAACCGATCACCGTGAGGAACTGGCCGGTCGGAATCGTCAGCGAGAGCCCGCGCAAGGCGCGGTTCTCAAGCGGCGTACCGCGGCCGAAGGTGACGTGGATGTCCTTGATCTCGATCATCGCCGCCTCCTTACTTGGACGCTGACTTGGGCGCGGGCGCAAAGATCGCACGCAGGCGGGGGAACTGGCTCGGCAGGATCAGTGCCAGGCCAACCAGAACCGAGGTCACCAGGTTCTGGTCGCTGGAATTGAGCCCGATGGTGCGCGACCACTCGGAATTGAGCGCGAGCGCGATGGCGAGGCGGTAGAGGATGGCGCCGACAACGCAGGCGACCAGCAACCAGGCGATGGAGCGGGTGCGAAACAACGTCTCCCCGAGAATGACCGAGGCAAGGCCGCCGACGATAGTGCCCGTGCCGAGGGTGATGTCGGCAAAGCCGCTGGTCTGGGCGAACAGGGCGCCGGCGAGGGCGACCAGGGCGTTCGAGATTGCCATGCCGACATAATTATGCAGCTGGGTGGAGACGCCTTGCGCCCGCGCCATGCGCGGATTGGCGCCGGTCGCCCGCATGGCGAGGCCGAATTCGGAATTGAGAAACCAGCTGAGCAGCGCCCAGACGATCAGCACGATCACGCCGAGCATCCAGACTTTCAGCTGATAGGAAGGCGGAGCCCAGCCGAAGATCGCCATCAGATGGTCGCGTGTCCAGGTCACCAGCGTTTCCTGGTTGAGCAGAGGGACGTTGGGCCGGCCCATGATGCGCAGATTGATCGAGTAGAGCGCCGTCATGGTCAGGATGCTGGCCAGCAATTGCAGGATGCGGAAGCGGATGTTGAGCCAGGCCGTCATCATCCCGGCCAGAGCTCCGGCAAAGATGGCCAGGGCCGTTGCGCTGAAGGCATCGAAGCCCGCAACGATGGCGGCGGCGGCCGTAGCGGCACCGAGCGGATAGGAACCATCGACTGTCAAGTCGGGAAAATCGAGCACCCGGAACGATAAAAACACGCCCAGCGCAATCAGCGCATAGATCAGGCCGATCTCAATCGAACCGACAAAAGCGAATAGGCTCATGCATCAATCCCAACAGGAACAGGAGAAGACGCTGGCGCTGGCATGCCCCGGCGTTCTCCAAGGCTTGTTATTACTTTGCAACGTCCTTGGCACGCGCCAATACGGCCTGCGGCAAGGGAGCGCCCATCTTTTCGGCGGCCTTGGCGTTGACGACCAGGCTGACGCCTTTGGAATTTTCGACCGGGATGTCGCCGGGCTTCTCGCCCTTCAGCACGCGGGCCGCGACATGGCCGGCCTGACGGCCAATCTCGAACTGATCGAGACCGAGAGCGGCGACCGCGCCACGCCCGACGCTGTCGGGATCGCTGGCGAACACCGGCAGGCGGCTGTCGAAGCCGACCTGCAGCACCGATTCCAGGGCCGAGACCACCAGATTGTCGTTGGGGATGTAGATCGCATCGGCCTTGCCCACCAGACTTTGCGCGGCTGCGCCCACATCGGAGGATTTGGTCGCGGGAGAAGGCAGGATTTCCAGCCCGCGTTCACCTGCCAGCTTGCGTAGCGCCTCGATCACCGACAGGCTGTTGACCTCGCCGGAATTATAGACGACGCCCACCACCTTGGCTTTGGGCAGGACCTCCTTGATCAGGTCGAGCTGGCCGGCCGCGGGTGGAAAGTCGCTGACGCCGGTGATGTTGCCGCCGGGCTTGTCGAGGGTCTTCACCAATTGCGCGCCGAGCGGATCGGTCACGGCGGCGAAGACGACGGGGATGTCCTTGGTTGCCGCGGCGACGGCCTGGGAGGAGGGGGTGGTGATCGGCACGATCACGGCCGGGTTTTCGCCGACGAATTTCTGGGCAATCTGGGCCGCCGTGGCCGGGCTGCCCTGGGCCGATTCATAGAGGATGGTGATGGCCTCGCCCTCCGCATAGCCCTTGTCCTTGAGGCCGGCCTTCACGCCCTCGCGGATGGCGTTGAGCGAGGGATGTTCGACGATGGCGGTGATCGCGACCACCGGTTTGTCGGCCGCAGCGGCGCCCGTGACGGTCGCGACCTGGGCGAAGCTGGCGAGAAGAACGGCGGCAAGGCCGAGAGAACGGAGGGGGATCATGGCGCGGCTTGCTCGGAATGGGTTGATCTTATGAGGGCGGCCGCGCAACGCGCGGCCGCCTGCCCGGTTATGATGATCCGGATTACTTGGAGAGGCTCATTTCACGACCGTCTTGGCCTTGGCGACCAGATCGGCTGGCAGCGTCACGCCCATCGGGCCGGCGGTCTTCTGGTTGAGGAAGAGGTCGGTGGCGGAGGGGACGGCCACGGGAATGGCGCTTGGCTTCTCACCCTTGAGGATGCGGACGACCATCTCGCCGGCCAATACGCCGGACTTGAAATAGTCGACGCCGATGGAAGCGACCGCGCCGCGCTCGACGCCATTGGTATCACCGGAGAAGACGGGGATCTTGTTTTCGGTTCCCACCGTGATCACCGCTTCCAGGGCCGAGACCACTAGATTGTCGGTCGGCACGAAGATGGCGTCGGCCTTGCCGATCAGGCTCTGGGCCGCAGCTCCGACATCGGCCGACTTGGTGGCCGGTGCCTCGATCGTCTCCAGGCCAAGGGCCGCGGTCGCCTTCTTCATGGCCTCGAGCTGGACGACCGAATTGGCCTCGCCGGGATTGAAGATGAAGCCGATCTTCTTGGCGTTGGGCGCAATCGCCTGGATCAGCTTGACCTGGTCGGGCATCGGGGTTGCGTCGGTCACGCCAGTGACGTTGCCTTCGGGCTTGGCGGGGTCCTTGACGAGCTGGGCCGCGACAGGATCGGTCACGGCGGTGAACACAATCGGAATGTCCTTGGTGGCAGCGAGGGCAGCCTGGGCYGATGGCGTGGCGATACCGACGATCACATCGGCTTTCTCGCCGACATATTTCTGGGCGATCTGCGCTGCGGTGGCGGGGCTGCCCTGAGCCGTCTCGAACTGGAAGGAGAGGGTATCGCCATCCTTGTAGCCGGCATCCTCCAGGGCCTTCTTGACACCGTCGCGGGCGGCATTGAGAGCCGGATGCTCGACGATCGAGGTTACGGCCACGGTCTTCTTGTCGGCAGCAAAGGCGGCGCTGCCGAGGAGGGCAAGTGCCACGCCGGCTACGAGTGTCAAACGATTGATACGCATGTGGTTGTTTCCCCCTTGCTCGCGAATTTTCCGCCAGGGTGGCGGCCATTCGGGGCTTGTAAGCGACAACCGATCAACCAAACGCTGCGGCAATGCAAGATGCTCGTGCGCTCGAAAGCGGAAAAATTCACCAAACATGGAAGGGCGCCCATTCAAGCGCCCGTTTTGGAAAGATTATTAAACTGAGAGGCTCTGACGCGAAATCTTGCCTGTGTATCGCTGGTGCCAGTTTTGCAGGCTGGGCGGCTTTTGTGCGGGATGTATGGGGCGCGGGCGGTGGGTATGAGGCACCTATGTGTCTGCGCCCGAGAGCTTTCTGAGCAGACTCACCTACTCGCTGCTTCCATGCGGAGTGAGATGCGCCGTTTGGCCGGGTCAATCATCATGATCTGCACTTTTACTTTCTGTGCGACGGAGATGGTCTCACCCAATTCTTCGTCCCGATCAGCCAATCCTGTCTCGGGGTAGTGGATCAGGCCTTCGATGCCGTATTCCAATTCCACGAATATACCGTAGTCGGTAATGCTGGTAACGCAGCCTATTGCCACGGAATGCAAGGGATATTTGGTATCGATATCTAGCCACGGATCGGGTTGGAGCACTTTCATGCTTAGGGAAGCATGACTTCTATTAAGACTAATCCCACGGATTTTTGCCTTGATACGTTGGCCTGGACTCAAAAGAACGCTGGGATGAGGCACGCGGGCCCATGAGATGTCGACAACTAAGAGCAGGGCCACGATATCGTCGATGCCATCGATATCCACGAAGGCGCCGTAGTCTTCAACGCGTTTTACGGTGGCTTCGATTATTTGGCCTACTTCAAGATCGTGGAAGCAGGTTACGATTTCCGGGCCTTGCGGGAAGTCGCTTACTTGCCGAGACTCGCGGGTTACCGGCACCTCGCGGGAGGCTTCCTGCCCCGTAATGGTCGTCCATGATTTGGGGTGGGTCATAGAGTTACCCTACGCCATCGGGCTTTCGTCGCAAGATGCATGTAGTCAAGTTTTCGGCGAGCTGCTGTTCACTCTCTATGTTGTGACAGCCGAGGCTCCATGCCGGTCTGAAGACCGGCACACCAGTTTGACGCGCCCTTCTCGGTGCCGGTCTGAAGACCAGCATGGGCCACACGACGTTGGCGAGAGGACCAAAAGAAAGGGCGCGAACCCTGTAGGTCGCGCCCTTTCTGCAATCGTGGTGGCTCCGAGAGCCGGCTGAGAAGCCGGCCCTCCGGCTTACTTCTTCTCGGTGCGAGCGCGCAGCGCGGCGCCGAGAATGTCGCCGAGCGAAGCGCCGGCATCGGACGAACCGTAGGTCGCGATGGCTTCCTTCTCTTCGGCCATTTCGAGGGCCTTGATCGAAACCTGGACCTTGCGGGCCTTGCGGTCGAACTGGATGACGCGGGCGTCAACCTTTTCGCCGGCAGCGAAGCGCTCGGGGCGCTGATCGGCGCGATCGCGGGCCAGATCGCCACGGCGGATGAAGGCCGTGAGATCGGTGCCGGTGATCTTGACGTCGATGCCACCTTCCTTGACGTCGGTGACTTCGCAGGTGACGACCTGGTTCTTCTTCAGTTCGCCGGCATCGACGAAGGGGTCACCGGCGAGCTGCTTGATGCCCAGCGAGATGCGCTCCTTCTCGACGTCCACGTCGAGCACCACGGCCTTGACCATGTCGCCCTTGCGGAAGTCGTCGATGACCTGCTCGCCCGGACGGTTCCAGTCGAGGTCGGAGAGATGGACCATGCCGTCCACATCGCCGTCGAGGCCAATGAACAGGCCGAACTCGGTCTTGTTCTTGACTTCGCCTTCCACGACGCTGCCGTTCGGATGCTTGTCGGCAAAATCTTCCCAGGGGTTGGAAAGGGTCTGCTTGAGGCCGAGCGAGATGCGGCGCTTGATCGGGTCGACCTCGAGGATCTGCACTTCCACTTCCTGCGAGGTGGAGACGATCTTGCCGGGGTGGACGTTCTTCTTGGTCCACGACATTTCGGAGACGTGGATCAGGCCTTCGATGCCCGGCTCCAGTTCCACGAACGCGCCGTAGTCCGTGATGTTGGTGACGCGGCCGGTGAACTTGGCCTGCAGCGGGTACTTGGCGTCGATGCCCAGCCACGGATCGGCCTGGAGCTGCTTCATGCCCAGCGAGATGCGGTGCGTCTCGTGGTTGATCTTGATGATCTTGACCTTGACCTGCTGGCCGATGGTCAGAAGCTCCGTCGGATGGTTCACGCGGCGCCATGCGATGTCGGTGACATGCAGGAGGCCGTCGATGCCGCCGAGATCAACGAACGCACCGTAATCGGTGATGTTCTTGACCACGCCGTCGACCACCTGGCCCTCTTCGAGGTTCTGGACGATCTCGTGACGCTGCTCGGCGCGGCTCTCTTCGAGGACCGTGCGGCGGGAGACGACGATGTTGCCGCGGCGGCGATCCATCTTGAGGATCTGGAAGGGCTGCGGAACGTTCATCAGCGGGGTGACGTCGCGGATCGGACGGATGTCGACCTGGCTGCGCGGCAGGAAGGCTACGGCGCCGTCGAGGTCGACGGTGAAGCCGCCCTTGACCTGGTTGAAGATGACGCCGTCGACCTTTTCATTGGCTTCGAACGACTTCTCGAGCTTGACCCAGCTCTCCTCGCGGCGAGCCTTGTCGCGCGAGATGACGGCTTCGCCCAGCGCATTTTCGATACGCTCGAGATAGACCTCGACGATATCGCCGACCTTGATCGCGCTGTCGCGACCCGGGCCGTTGAATTCCTTCAGAGCTACGCGGCCTTCGGTCTTGAGGCCGATATCGATGACCGCAAGGTCCTTCTCGATGGCGACGACAGTACCCTTGACGACCGAACCTTCGGCCATGTCGCTGGTGCCGAACGTCTCGTCGAGCATCGCAGCGAAATCTTCACGCAGCACGTTTGTCTGTACGGACATATGTTTTCCTGGCGCCGGCGGTTGGTGTTGATCATCGTTTCCGGAAGGCGGCAGGGCTGCTGGAGCAGCCACAGGCGGGGTGTTTTAGGAAAAACACGCCCGGCCGGCGCAAGGCCCGCACTGCGGAAACGTCTTTCTGGTCTATTTTTCGGACGCTTGTCTCATCGAAGATGACAGCTGAGCGTCACATGGGCGGTTCCATATCAAGATGGAAGGGGTAGAGCAAGATGAAAGGCGATTTTTCGCCGTTTCCCAGCCGCTGAGAGCAGGAACCCGGCCAAAACGACGATGGATGCGGTTGAGCGGCGGCAAAGCGCCCGCTTATTCCGGCATCGCCTGCTGCAGCACGCTCGGGGCGCCTGTCCGATAGTCTTCGCGCAGGGGATGGAAGACGTCCATGGTCCGGCAGGCCGTCAACGCGCGGCCGGAATGCGGCGCATGGGACGGCACCACCGCGACCATGCCCGGCTTCAGCACCGTGCTCTGGCCGTCGACCGTGACTTCCAATTCGCCTTCGAACTGATGCACCACCTGCTCATGCGGGTGTGAATGCAAGGGCAGCGTGGCTCCCGCGTCGATCTGCCAGAGTACGAAAGTCATCGAAGCCGAATGCATGAAACGGCCGTGGAAGCCGGGAATGACTGTACGCGGTTCGATCTTGTCCCAGTCGAAGAGGGTGCCGGACATGGAAGTCTCCTGGGATGCCAGAGAGTTCACGCCTTCTCGCGCAATGTCTCCAGAGCCTTCCTGACCAGCGGATCGATGCCTTCGCCGCCTGCGTCCAGGTGGGCGAAGATCTGGTTGCGCATGCGCGGCTCCCAGAATTTGCGGATATGCTCGGCAATACCGGGGACCCGCACCTCCTCGCGCTGGGACGCGAAGAACATGCCGATCTGGTTGGCCATCCTCACCAATTTGGCAGACGGGTCATGTGCATGGCCATCATGCGCGGCTTCATCATGCGACATGGGCGAGTTTCTCCGAAACGATGCGATGGGGATGGGTGAAGATCTCGAAGCCGTCGGAGCGGGCGATGCCGATCAGCGTGATACCCGCTTCCTCGGCGGTGCGGATGGCCAGCGCCGTGGGGGCGGAGACCGCCACCACGATGGATGCACCCATCGCGGCCGATTTCTGCACCATCTCCACCGAGATCCGGCTGGTGAGGACGACGATGCCCGGAAGGCCCTGGGAAGCGGGAGCGATCGAACGCCTGGCCAGGGCGCCGGCCAGCTTGTCGAGCGCATTGTGCCGGCCGACATCCTCGCGCAGGGCGATGAGGCCATCCGCCTTGGTCCAGAAGGCAGCGGCATGCACGGCACGGGTCTTGTGGTTCAGTACCTGGGCGGGCGTGAGCGAAGCGAGGGCGGTTTCGATATCGGCCGGTGACAGCTTGAGCTCACCGGTGACCGGTCGCGGCTTGCGCACTGCCTCGGTCAGGCTGTCGATGCCGCACAGGCCGCAGCCCGTGGGCCCGGCCAGTATGCGCCTGCGGGCGGCAAGCGCTGAGCCGCGATCGCCCCTCAGCCACATACGCAATTCGACGCCTTCCTCGTAATCGACGCGTTCGAACTCGGTAATGTCGTCGAGAGAGGCGATGATGCCTTCGGTCATAGAGAAACCGTAGGCAAAGTCCTCGAGATCGACAGGGCTTCCCATCATCACGGCGTGGGAGCCGCCGTCATAGACCAGCGAGATCGCCATCTCCTCGGGAACCGTGCGCTCGCCCGGCGTGAACACGCCGTCACGCCAGGCAAAGCGGGAGATGGAGCGGACGGGATCGGTCATGGTGTTTTTCTCCTTCTCCCCCTGTGGGACCTGGCACTTCCCATGGAAGTGCCATGGGCGGCCGAAGGCCGGACGAGGGGGTGGATCAACCTCTCAATCCCTGATTTCAGCAATATGATTCGCATAGGTCACGACCCCTCATCCCCCCGCCGGGATCTGGCACTTCCATGGGAAGTGCCAGATCCCGCAAGGGAAGAAGGGTGCTGTTCTCACTCCGCCGCGATGCGACGCGAGTTCTTCGCCATTGCCTCATATTCCTCCTGCCACTGCGACGGGCCGTTGGAAGGCATGACCTGCACCGCCGTCACCTTGTATTCGGGGCAGTTGGTCGCCCAGTCCGAATAGTCGGTGGTGATGACGTTGGCCTGCGTCGAGGGATGGTGGAAGGTGGTGTAGACCACGCCCGGCGCCACGCGATCAGTGATGGTGACGCGCAGCGAAGTCGAGCCGGAGCGGCTTTCCAGGCGCACCCAGTCATGATCTCGGATGCCACGCTGCTCGGCGTCGTGCGGATGGATTTCCAGCACATCCTCCTCGTGCCACATCGAATTTTCGGTGCGCCGCGTCTGCGCGCCGACATTGTATTGCGACAGGATGCGGCCGGTGGTGAGCAGCAACGGGAAGCGTGCGCCGGTGCGCTCGTCGGTCGGGATATATTCGGTGACCATGAAGCGGCCCTTGCCGCGCACGAAATGGTCGATATGCATGATCGGCGTGCCCTCGGGCGCCTTGTCGTTGCAGGGCCACTGCACCGAGCCGTCCCGCTCCAGCTTCTCATAGGAGACGCCGGCGAAGGAAGGCGTGAGGCGGGCAATCTCGTCCATGATCTGCGAGGGATGCTCGTACGGCATGGGGAAGCCCATGGCTTCGGCGATCAACAGCGTGATTTCCCAGTCGGCATAGCCGGCCTTGGGCGCCATCACCTTGCGTACGCGCTGGATGCGGCGTTCGGCGTTGGTGAAAGTGCCGTCCTTCTCCAGGAAGGAGGAGCCAGGCAGGAAAACATGGGCATAATTGGCGGTTTCGTTCAGGAAGAGGTCCTGCACGACGACGCATTCCATCGCAGCGAGGCCCGCCGTGACATGCTTGGTGTCGGGATCGGACTGAACGATGTCTTCGCCCTGCACATAGAGGCCGAGGAAGGAGCCCTCGACGGCGGCGTCGAGCATGTTGGGAATGCGCAGCCCTGGTTCCTTGTCGAGATGGACGCCCCAGAATTCCTCGAACATGTGACGGACTTCATCGCCCGCGATATGGCGATAGCCCGGCAGTTCATGCGGGAACGAGCCCATGTCGCAAGAGCCCTGCACGTTATTCTGGCCGCGCAGCGGGTTCACGCCGACGCCGCGGCGGCCGATATTGCCGGTGGCCATGGCGAGGTTGGCGATCGCCATCACCGTGGTCGAACCCTGGCTGTGCTCGGTGACGCCGAGACCGTAATAGATGGCGCCATTGCCGCCGGTGGCATAGAGGCGGGCGGCGCCACGCACCAGTTCGGCCGGCACGCCGGTATATTTTTCCACCGCTTCCGGCGAATGCCTGGGATCGGCGACGAAGCTGGCCCAGTTCTGGAATTCGTCCAGGTCGCAGCGCTCACGCACATAGTCCTCGGCGACCAGACCCTCGGTGACGATGACATGGGCAAGCGCCGTCACCACCGCAACATTGGTGCCCGGCTTGAGCGGCAGATGATAATCGGCCTCGACATGGGGCGTGCGCACGATGTCGGTCTTGCGCGGGTCGATGACGATCAGGCGGGCACCCTGGCGCAGGCGCTTCTTCATGCGCGAGCCGAAGACCGGGTGGCCGTCCGTCGGATTGGCGCCGATGACGATGATGACGTCGCTGTCCTCGACCGAGTCGAAGTCCTGCGTGCCGGCCGAGGTGCCGAAGGTCTGGCCGAGGCCATAGCCCGTCGGCGAATGGCAGACACGGGCGCAGGTATCGACATTGTTGTTGCCGAAGCCGCCGCGGATCAGCTTCTGGACCAGATAGGTCTCTTCATTGGTGCAGCGCGAGGAGGTGATGCCGCCGATCGAGGCCTTGCCGTGCTTGGCCTGGATGCGCTTGAACTCGGAAGCGGTGTAGGCGATCGCCTCTTCCCAGCTCACTTCCTTCCACGGATCGGTGATCTTGGAGCGGATCATCGGCTTGAGGATGCGCTCCTTGTGGGTCGCATAGCCCCAGGCGAAGCGGCCCTTGATGCAGCTATGGCCGCGATTGGCCTTGCCGTCCTTATAGGGCACCATGCGCACGACTTCCTCGCCGCGCATCTCGGCCTTGAAGGCGCAACCGACACCGCAATAGGCGCAGGTCGTCACCACCGAATGTTCGGGCTGGCCGATCTCGATCACCTTGCTTTCGGTGAGGGTGGCCGTCGGGCAGGCCTGCACGCAGGCGCCGCACGAGACGCATTCGGAATCGAGGAAAGCCTCGTTCATGCCCGGCGAGACCCGGCTTTCGAAGCCGCGGCCGGAAATCGTCAGCGCGAAAGTGCCCTGCACTTCCTCGCAGGCGCGCACGCAGCGCGAACAGACGATGCATTTGGAAGTGTCGAAGGTGAAATAGGGGTTGGAGGTGTCCTTATCGAGGCCGAGATGGTTGTCGCCCTCATAGCCGTAGCGCACTTCGCGCAGGCCGACGGCACCAGCCATGTCCTGCAATTCGCAGTCGCCATTGGCGGCGCAGGTCAGGCAGTCGAGCGGATGGTCGGAGATATAGAGCTCCATCACGCCCTTGCGGATCTCGGCGAGGCGCGAGGTCTGGGTCTTGACCTTGATGCCTGGCGCGACGGGTGTCGTGCAGGAAGCCGGCGTGCCGTTGCGGCCCTCGATCTCGACCAGGCACATGCGGCAGGAGCCCCAGGCGTCCACCATGTCGGTGGCGCAGAGCTTGGGGATCTGCGTGCCCATCTCCATGGCAGCGCGCATGATCGAGGTGCCCTCGGGCACGGTGATTTCCTGGCCGTCGATGATCAGAGTGACCATCTTCTCCGACTTGGAGAGCGGCGTGCCGTAGTCGATTTCGTGGACGAGGGACATTGACTGTCTCCTTGGGCGATTATTCGGCGGCGATGCGCTGGGGCGTGCCGTGGAAATCTTCGGGGAAATGGCGGATGGCCGAAAGGACGGGATAGGGCGTGAAGCCGCCGAGCGCGCAGAGCGAGCCGAACTTCATGGTCTGGCAGAGGTCCTCGACCACGGCGATGTTGCGGGTCACGTCCTTGCCGGCGATGATCTTCTCGATGGTTTCCTTGCCGCGGATCGCGCCGATGCGGCAGGGCGTGCACTTGCCGCAGCTCTCGATGGCGCAGAATTCCATGGCGAAACGAGCCTGGCGGCGCATGTCGACGGTATCGTCGAACACCACGATGCCGCCATGGCCGATCAGCCCGTCCCTGGCTGCGAAGGCTTCGTAGTCGAAGGGCGTGTCGAAGAGCTCGCGCGGGAAATAGGCGCCCAGCGGGCCACCGACCTGCACGGCGCGCACAGGACGGCCGGTGAAGCAGCCGCCACCGATATCATCGACGAGTTCGCCCAGCGTGATGCCGAAGGCCGTCTCGAACAGGCCGCCGTAGTTGAGATTGCCGGCGAGCTGGATCGGCATGGTGCCACGCGAACGGCCCATGCCGAAATCGCGGTAGTGCTCGGCGCCCTCGGCCAGGATGATCGGCACGGTGGCGAGCGAGAGCACGTTGTTGATCACGGTCGGCTTGCCGAACAAGCCCTTGTGGGCCGGCAGCGGCGGCTTGGCGCGCACGGTGCCGCGCTTGCCTTCCAGGCTTTCGAGCAGCGAGGTTTCCTCGCCGCAGACATAGGCACCGGCGCCGGTGCGGGTTTCCATGTCGAAATCATGGGTCGAGCCAAGGATAGCCTTGCCGAGCACATTGGCCCGGCGGGCCTTGTCGATGGCTGCATTCATCGCCGCGATGGCATGGGGATATTCGGAGCGGATATAGACATAGCCTTTGGTCGCACCAGTGGCGACGCCGGCAATCGCCATGCCCTCGATCAGGCAGAAGGGATCGCCTTCCATCAGCATGCGGTCGGCGAAGGTGCCGCTGTCGCCCTCGTCGGCATTGCAGACGATATATTTCTGCGGGCCGGCCGTATCGGCGACCGTCTTCCATTTGATGCCGGTCGGAAAGCCTGCGCCGCCGCGGCCGCGCAGGCCGGATTTGGTAACCTCGTCCACGATGGCTGATGGCCCGATGGCAATCGCTTTTTCCAGGCCCCTGAGGCCACCATGGGCCTTGTAGTCGTCGAGATCGCGCGGATCGACGATGCCGACGCGTGCAAAGGTCAAGCGTGTCTGGCGCTTGAGGAAGGGCAGTTCCTCGGGCTTGCCCACCCGCAATTTATGGGCGCCATCGCCAGTAAAGGCGGCGATCAGGCTGTCGGCATCCTCCGGCTCGGCCGGGCCATAGCCGATGCGGCCTTCCGGGGTCACCAGTTCCACCAGCGGGTCGAGCCAGGCAAGGCCGCGCGAGCCGTTGCGGATGATTTCGATGTCGAGCCTGCGGGCGATCGCGGCGACCTTGAGGGCGGCGGCGAGTTCGTCGGCACCGCAGGCGACGGCGGCTGCATCGCGTGGAACGTAGATGCGCATGGTCATCGCACCACCTCTTCCAAGGCCTTGTCGAGTCGCTTGGCATCGAGCCTCGCCACCAGGCGACCGTCGATCATCGCGGCGGGGGAGATGGAGCACAGGCCGAGGCAATAGACCGGCTCAAGCGTAATCCGTCCATCCGGCGTCGTTTCGCCGAACTCGATGCCGAGCTTTTCGACGAGATGGTCGGCGAGAGCCTCGCAGCCGGCGGATTGGCAGGCTTCGGCACGGCAAAGCTTGATGACATGCTCGCCGGCGGGTTCCCTGCGGAAATCATGGTAAAACGTCACCACGCCATGCACGTCGGCGCGGGAAAGATTGAGCGCCTCGGCCACCATGGGGACGGCCGGGTCGGGGACATAGCCGAAGGTTTCCACAAAAGAGTGGAGGATCGGCAAAAGCGGGCCTTCCAACGTCTGGCCTGCCGCGATGAGTTCAGCCGCGCGTGCGGTATTCCAATCTTCGTGGGCTGGCATGCCACTCTCTTTCGACTAGTTCTAGAGAGGAAGAATGTGCCCTCGTTCCAAGGCGATCAAGCATCAATTTTCGTCGGACGATAGAGATTCTCTATTAAGCTCCACAAGTCACGAGAGACACTGCAAGACGCATCGCCCCTCCAACCTCCAGCTGCGGTAGCGGCGAGAGACGGGAGGGGCATGAAAACGCTCAGTACTGGTAGCAGACACGCTGACGGCGGATGCGCCAGCCATAATCGGTGTAGATCCGCACCCGCCGCCAGCGGCAGGCCGGTGCATAATCATAATAGCCGTCGTCGTAATAGCCGCCGCCATAGCCGCCATAGAGGCCGGGCGTCATCAACAGGGGAGCGAGCGCCAGGCCGGCCCCCAAGCCCCAGCCGTCATCGCGCCAGCCCCGGCCATAGCCGCGGCCATACCAACGCCGTCCGCCGCCACCCCAGTGACGACCACCCCAGCCGCCGCCGCGCCAACCACCGCCGCCCCAGCGATTGCCGCCCCAGCGATTGCCACCCCAGCCGCCACCGCCGCCCCAGTGACGGCCACCGCCGCCCCAGTTGCCGCCGCCGCCATGGTGGGGAAAGAAATAACCGTTGCTGCGCGCTTCGGCCGGAGCTGTCGCCGTCAAACTCGCAGCACTCAGGGTGACGGCCGCCAATGCGGCCACTAGTAATTTGCGAAACATGGAACACTCCTTGAGAGGTGGCTCCGGCCTTCGTCGTACCAGGGCCGGCGGGCAGCCTCTCCACCTGGAAATTACCTTAAGTTAACCATTAAGCCAGAATAGATGAACTCTTGCTATCAACGCCGTTCATGTGGCGTTCATCTTGGCGGGTAGAGCCGTCTAAGATCTTGAGATGATAGCACAAAACGACGCGTTTGTCATGAAATGACGAGGCGGCCCGAACCGAGACAATTCCAAGTCGGGGATTTCCGGTGTATGTCTTTCAGCTGAAAAGAGCATGGGCCGATCGCTGCAACCGCCCGGTTCCGGCAAGTATTCGCTCCGCGATACTACTCGAGGTTGATGCGCAGCTGGACACGCGCCGCCCAGGCGTGGCAATCGCGCCATTGCAAATGGCCTCGAATGATTGTTTCTTTTCGCTACAAATAAACTCGGGCAGCCGGTGAGTCGTCATCGCGATTCATCGCAACCGGACATTTCGACAGGTAGAGGAAATGCAGGGTGAGCGTCCAGCCTCGACGCGTTCCGGGATCATCACGGCCGGAACCTGGTGCGTCGACGGCAACAAACTGGTGGAGTATTGGCCGGGTGAAGACGGCCTCGTCGAAATCCTGCACGAGGAATCACGCGGCGGCGGTTCGGGCTGCAACCTCGCCATCGATATCAAGCGCCTCGATCCGAATATGTGGGTGGAGACGCAGGGGCTGATCGGCGACGACGAGGATGGCCGCCTGCTCCATGCCGAGGCCGATCGCTATGGCATCGACCGCCGCCGCCTGGCGATGACCCGCGATGCCCGTACGCTGCACACCGATGCCTATACCTCCCAACGCAGCGGCCGGCGCACCCACATCTTCAATCCCGGCGCGGCCTCGCTGATGACGCCGGAGCATTTCGATTTCACAGACACACGGGGACGCATCCTCCATCTCGGCCTGCCCGGCGTGCACAAGAAGATGGATGTCCCCTGGAACGGCGATGCCAATGGCTGGCTGACCGTGCTGCGCAAGGCCAGGCAGGCAGGCCTCATCACCAATCTGGAACTGGCCACCGCTTCGCCGGCACGGCTCCGCGAACTGGTTCGTCCGCTGCTGGCCCATCTCGATCTTCTCATCGTCAATGACAGCGAGATGGGAGCGATCGGCGAGGAAGAGACGGTGCGGGATGACCGCACGGTGGTGGAAGCCTGCATCAACGCCGCGCGAAAGGTCCTGGAAACCGGCAGTTGCCAAGTGGTGGCGGCGCATTTTCCGACGGGCGCGGTCGCCGTGACCCGGGACGGCGACATCGTCACCCAGCCCTCCATCCGTGTGCCCAAGCAGGTCATCGCCGGCGCCAACGGGGCGGGTGATGCCTTTGCCGCCGGTTTTCTCTATGGCTTTCACGAGGGCTGGGACCTCCGGCGCTGCCTGGCGCTCGCCCACGCCGCCGCGGCGGCATCGCTGCGCTCGGTGACGACCTGCGACGCTGTGGCTTCCTGGCGCGAATGCCTCGCCCTCGCGGATGAATGGGGATGGAACGACAAGATCGGCTGAGGTCAGAAGATTTCGCCGATCTTGCGATCGACGGCGGCCTCCTGCGTACGGAAGGTGTTGGCGACACGGCGCGAGCGGTGGAAATAGGGAATCCAGATCGCCGAACCGACCGGCGCCCGGACGAGATCCTTGATATGGGTCGGATCGCTCGGCGTGTTGGTCAGGTTGGAGATATAGGAGTCCCCGCCAGTTCCGCCAATGAGACCACGACCAGCCCGATATAGAAGATCGTCATCAGGCGGGGTACGCTCGGCGAATAGGTGAAGATGCGATAGAGGCACAGGGCGGCGAGGCCGATAAGGGCGAGGCCGCCAAAAAATGATCCCGCGACCGACAGTCTCAAGGCCGCCGTCGTCTGGTTATCGCCGGCGATGATGGCCTTGATGCCTTCCCATTCCGTGACGACGCCATAGAGGTTGATCAAGGTGAACACCAAGGTTCCGACCAGGCCGATGATCGGCAGGATCATCCAGCCGCCGATGCCGCGTGGCCCGTCCTGTCTTGTGCTGCTGCCGTTATGGTGTCGCTCGAATTGGTCATGTTGTCCCCCTGCCGCCGCCGGGGATCATAATCGAACGCCCATGCCTGCCTGTGCAACACCGCACGGCCGGCGTCCTGGCGATCCTCGCGGCGCCCGTCAGATCGCAGGAGGCTTTGGAAAGGCCGTCGACCTCGCCAGCCAGGCCGTGAGCCAGGCCAGGGCCAGCAGGCCCACCATGGCCCAGGGCAGGGCTGAGGCGCCCAGGGCGCCGAGCAGCAGGCCGCCGGTGAGGCCGGCCAGCGCCACGGCGCTGTTCCAGACCGTGACGAACAAGGCCTGGGCGACATCGGCTGCTTCGCCGGCCGCCTGCACCGACGCCGTCTGGAACAGGGTCGGTATGCCGCCGGCGACCATGCCCCACACGGCCGCGGCGGCCAGCACGACGACGGGAGAAGCCGGTCACAGGCCGAGAGCGACCGCACAGGCGCCGAAAAGGACGAGATTGCCCAGCACCATCAGGCGCAGGCGTCGATCGATCAGGGCGCCTACCACCCACAGGCCCGCCAGCCCGGCCAGGCCGAAGCACAGCAGCACGACATCCACCCGCTCGGCCAAGCCCGAGGGTACCAGGAAGGGGGCGATATAGGTGTAGAGCAGGTTGTGGGCGACGACGAACAGCCCCATCACGGCGAGGATCGGCCTGATGCCGGGCAGGCTCAGGATGGGTCGCAGCGCCAGGCGCTGATCCTGGCGGCGGCCGGCGAAATCGGGAAGGACGGCGAGGATCCAGCCGGCCAGCAGCAGGGCCACCACGCTCATCAGGCCGAAGGCGAGGCGCCAGCCGATCAAGGTGCCGATGAAGGTGCCGGCCGGCACGCCGAGCGAAAAGGCCAGCGGCGCGCCAATGCCGGTGAGGGCAATGGCCCGGCCAGCAAGATGCGAGGGCGCCATGCGGGCGGCATAGCCGGTGAGCAGGGCCCAGACCAGGCCGCCGCAGGCTCCGGCGAGGAAACGGGCCGCCATCGTAACGGGAAGGCTCGAGGACACGGCCGTGACGGCGTTGAGTGCGGCAAAGCCGATGATGGCGATGAGCAGCAACAGGCGCCGTGGCAGGGCCTGGGTCAGCGTCATCAAGGGAATGGCGGTCACCAGCGAACCGGCCGCATAAGTGGTGACGAACTGGCCGGCGACGGCGTCGGAGACGCCGAGGCTCCCGCCCATCTGCGGCAGCAGTCCAGCGGGCATCACCTCCGTCATGATGGTGATGAAACCGGCCATGGCAAGGGCCAGCAGCCCGCCGACCGGCAGGCGATCGACGGCGGGCGAAGGGCCGCCGATCGAAACAGTCGAACTCATTGCAAGAACTCCTGAGGGAAGGCCATGGAAAGGGCCCTCCACAGGAGGCGACTTGCCGGCCGTACGGGCATGACCTTAGCTGTTTTCGCAAGGGCGAATAACTGGCTATAGTGCAAAACACTTTTGACATTTATGTCATGAATGCTCGATGCGGGAACCGTCATGGACAGTCTGGGCGCCCTCAATGCCTTCGTGCAGGCGGTGGATGCCGGCGGCTTCACTGAGGCTGGCCGGCGGCTCGGCATTTCGCCTTCCGCCGTCAGCAAGGCGGTGGCGCGGTTGGAGGACCGGCTGGGCACGCGCCTGTTTCACCGTTCGACCCGCAGCGTCACCCTGACGGCGGAAGGCACGCTGTTCCTCGAACGCTGCCGACGCATCCTCGGTGAATTCGAGGCGGCGCAAACCGAACTCGCCCGCAACCAAGCCGCCCCACAGGGCAAACTGCGCATCAGCCTGCCCTCGATGGGGCTGCGCTTCATGTCGAAGCTGGCCGAATTCCGGCGGCTCTATTCCCTGATCGAGATCGAACTCGATTTCTCCGACCAGCTCGTCGATGTGATCGAGGACGGTTTCGATGCGGTGATCCGCACCGGGGAGCAGGCCGATTCCCGCCTGATGAGCCGCACGCTCGGCTTCTATCGCCGGGCCATCGTCGGATCTCCCGGCTATTTCAACCAGGCCGGCCTGCCCCGGCGCCCCGAGGATCTGAGCGGGCATGCCTGTCTCGTCTATCGCTTCCGGACGAGTGGCAAGCTCGACAGATGGCCGCTGCGTCGGGACGGAGAATGGCTGGATATCGACCTGCCTGTCAGCATGGTGATGAACACGCTGGAGCCGCAGATCACCCTGGCGGAAGAGGGGCTCGGCCTTGCCTGCGTCCCCGATCTGGCCGTCCGGGAGCAGTTGCGCGCGGGAACGCTGGTGAGCGTACTCGGCGATTATCTCGAAACGGCCACCCGCATCCAGGTGATGTGGCCGTCCAGCCGGCACTTGTCCCCCAAGCTGCGCGCTTTCGTGGACTTCCTGGCGGCGAGCGACCTGATACCGCCCCTCGACCCTCCCTGAAGCTGCCATTCCCGGCGAGCGGAGCGAGGGAAGGGAACCGAGGGGCAATCACTGCGACGTAGGCCCCTGGATCCCCTTCCCGGGGCCTATAGCCCCGCCGGGGATGACGGAGCGCTTTTCAACTTATCGCAGCGCGAGGCCGGTGTCGGGGGCAAAGAAGCGGGCCTGGCCCATGTCGACGCCGATCTCGATATGGGCGCCGCGTTCGGGTAGCCGGACCGGCTCGACGCGCGCGGTGATGCGGTTGGCGGCGCCGGCACCCGCCTCCGATCCGGTGGCGAGCCGGACGGTTCCTGCCACCGACGAGGCGGCGGGCAGGTCGAAGAAGATATAGGCGTCGGCGCCGGTCATCTCGGTGAGCAGCACTTCGCAGGAAATGCCTTCACCCGCGGCAACGGGCAGGCGGAAGCTCTCGGGCCTCAGGCCGAGGATGACGTCGCGACCCTTGAAGGCGGCGAGCCCGGCATTGGCTTGAAGCAGCCCCGCCGGTAGGGGCAGGCGCAGCGAGGTGCCGGCAATCGCGGCAAAGGCGGCGCCGGCCTCCTCGCCGAGGCGCACGGTGAAGAAATTCATGGCCGGTGAGCCGATGAAGCCGGCGACGAACAGGTTGACCGGGTTCTCATAGAGCTCGCGCGGCGGGGCGCATTGCTGGAGATTGCTTTCGCCCTCCTTCGTCACCGGACGCAGCACCGCGACGCGATCGCCCATGGTCATGGCCTCGACCTGGTCGTGGGTGACATAAAGCGTGGTGACGCCGAGCTGGGCGTTGAGCAGCTTGAGTTCCGCGCGCATCTGCACGCGCAGCTTGGCGTCGAGATTGGAGAGCGGCTCGTCCATCAGGAAGCATTGCGGATCGCGCACGATGGCCCGGCCCATGGCGACGCGCTGGCGCTGGCCGCCGGACAGGGCACCGGGCTTGCGCCTGAGCAGAGGGGTGAGATCGAGAATGCGGGCGGCCTTTTCCACCTTCTCCTTGATCGCCGCCGGCGGCACTTTGCGCTGGCCGAGGCCGAAGGCCATGTTCTCATAGACGTCCATATGCGGATAGAGCGCATAGTTCTGGAACACCATGGCGACGTCCCGATCGCCCGGATCGGCATTGGTGACATCGCGGCCGCCGATCAGCACCTGGCCCTGCGACAGGTCCTCCAAGCCGGCGGCGCTGCGCAGCAAGGTCGACTTGCCGCATCCCGAGGGGCCGACCAGCACCAGGAATTCGCCATCCCTGATGTCGAGATCGACATTGGCGAGCGCCAGCGTGCCATCGGCGAAGCGTTTACCGACGGATTTGAAGGAGAGAGTTGCCATCAAGCACCTGCCTTTTGGGGGGAAGCGACCTTTACCCTCCCCTGGAGGGGGAGGGTCGGCCTGAAAGGCCGGGGTGGGGTGAAAGCCGCCTCTCTATGATTCGACGGATCGGCCACCATGTACTTCAGCCGTAAAATCACCCCACCCCGACACTGCGTGTCGACCCTCCCCCTCCAGGGGAGGGTATTTCCTCAGCCCTTCGCCAACGTCACGGCGTTGCCGCTGGCGGCGGCCTGCTCGATGGCCGCGAGCACGCGCGTAACCTTGAGACCGTCCGTCGCATCGGCCAGCACGAGGGAGTCGGTGGTGACGGCATCGACGAAGCGGGCGATGGCCTCCATCACGAAGCCGCCGATGCGCCCGCCAGCGGCAGGCGTCACGCCGAGCAGGTCGGCGGTCTTGAGGCCGGCGCCGGCATATTTGCGGAAGGCGCCGTTCTGGGCCGTATCGAGCTGCAGCGAGCCCTTTTCGCCGACGATTTCGGCCCGGAAGTCGAAGACCAGTGGTAGGTCCGATGGCAGCACCCAGCTGTTCTCCAACGTGGCGATGGCACCATTGTCGAATTCCAGCAGCGAGATATGGACGTCGGCGGTGTCGACGCCGTGGGCGGCGAGATGGCCGCGGCGCACCATCGCCTGAACCTTGACGACATCGGCATCCAGCATGAAGCAGAGTGCATCGACCGCATGGCTGCCCAGGAACCACAAAGCGGAGGAACGGCTTGCCCAGGACAAGAGCTCGAAGGGCACGAAGACGGTGTTGGAGAGTCGAGCCGAGGCATGCAGCGGCTTGCCGATCTCACCCTGGGCGATTGTTTCCTTCGCCGTGTGGACGGCCGGGTTGACGCGGTTGTGGAAGTCCACCATCACCTTGACCCCGCTCCTGGCGGCGGCTTCGGCGATGCGCTCGGCCTCGGCGAGGGTGGTCGCCAATGGCTTTTCGCTCATGACATGCTTGCCGGCCTCGATGGCCGCCAGCACGATTTCGGCATGGGCGAAGTCTGGCGTGGCCACTGTCACCGCCTCGACATCGGGATCGGCGATGAGAGCACGAAAGTCCTGATAGACTTTCTTCGCCCCGAACTGGCGCTGCATTTCCGCGCCGCGCTCCGGATTGAGATCGCACACCGCTGCGAGCTCGGCGCCAGGAATGGCGTTCAGCGTCTTGCAGTGGAAGGAGCCCCACAGGCCGGCGCCGACGACACCGAAGCGGGCGGATTTCTGGCTAGACATCAACAATTCATCCTTTAACGGAACCAAAGGTGAGCCCGCGCACGACATAGCGGTCGAGCGCCAGGAAGATGATCATCGGCGGCAGCATGGCGGCGAGGGCGGCGGCGCCGATGAAGCCCCAGGTCACGCCGGCCGTGCCGAAATATTGCAGCGTGCCGACCGGCAGGGTCGCGGTCGCCCGGTTGGCCAGCACCAGAGGAAAGGCGGCGTTGTTCCAGGCGAAGACGAAAGCGAACATCGAGGTGACGATGATGCCGGGCCGCACCAGCGGCAGCACGATCTTGAGCACGATGGCCGGCGTCTTGGCGCCGTCGACGCGCGCGGCTTCCTCGATCTCGACCGGCACCTCGTCGATGAAACTCTTCATCAGCCAGATCGAGAAGGGGATGGTCAGCGTCTGCATGATCAGGATCATGGAGAAATAGCTGCCCTTGAGGCCCACCGAGCTTGCCAGGATCGAATAGGGGATCAGGAAGGCCACGGGCGGCGCCATCAAGAGGCCGAGATACCAGAGCATGATGTTCTTGCGGCCGCGGATGCGGAAACGCGACAGCGCATAGGCCGCCGGCAGGGAGAAGGGCAGGTTGAGCAGCACCGCGCCGATGGCGACGATCAGGCTGTTGACGAGCTGGGGCAGGTTGTTCCCGGGATTGCCGAACGTGTAGTGCAGCGAGGTCCAGTCCGGCTTGAAGGCCAGCACCGGCGGCATGGTGAAAAAGGTGTCGGACGGGCGGATCGCCAGCAAGGCGAACCACAGGATCGGGCCGATGAAGAAGGCGAGCAGCAGCAAAGTGAGCGCATAGCTTACCGCGGTACCGGCCAGTTTCTTGCCCTTGCGCATGGTCGGCTCCTCAGTCCAGGTCTTTGAAGGCAAAGAAGACGAACAGGCCGATGATGGCATTGACGATGATGACCATCATCCAGGTCATGGCGCTGGACAGTCCGATGTTGAAGTCGACGAGGCCCTGCTGATAGAGGCTGTAGCCCAGCGTTCGGGTGGAGGATCCCGGTCCTCCCTTGGTCAGCACCAGCACCAGGTCGAAGGTGTTGAACAACTGCATGAAGCGCAGCATCACCACGATCAGCGCCGTCTTGCGGATCAGCGGCAGCTTGATGCGCATCAGCATCGCCCAGGCCGAGGTCTTGTCGAGGCGGGCGGCCTCGATGATGTCGGGCGGCACCGAGAGCAGGCCGGCATAGAGCACGATGGCGAAGAACGGCGTCCACTGCCAGATGTCGGCGAACAGGATGGCCCAGAGCGCCGTGCTGCCGGAGCCGAGCAGGCCTTGCGCCGGCAAGGGAATGCCGGCCGAGGACAGCATCCAGGGGATCAGGCCGCCATTGGGATCGTACATGTAGCGGAAGAGGAAGCCGACCACGATCGGAGCGATGGTGGTCGGCATGATCAGCAAGGCGCGGGCGAGATTGAGCCCGGGCAGCTTCTTCACCAGCAGGAGGGCGATGGCCAGGCCCAGGCAGAATTCGATGGCGGTGCCCACCAAAGTGAGCAGCAGTGTGTTCCACAAGGCGCCCAGGAAGAAGGAGTTCGAGAACGCCATCTCGTAATTGCCGCCGCCGATATAGCCCATCGGCACCGGGCTCATCTGCAGGTTCCAGAAATAGAAGCTGTTCTTGAGCGCGAAGAGCAGCGGGAAGGCGATCAGGGCCAGCAGCAGGATGATCGAGGGGCTGATCAACAGATAGGGCAGAAAGGCCGGCACCCGGCGCTTCGGCCGGGCCGGGATGGCTGATGTTTCGGCGATGGTCATGGGCGTGTCCCCTCTTCACCCTCCCCTGGAGGGGGAGGGTCGACGCGATAGCGTCGGGGTGGGGTGAAATTTCGAGGCGGTTGAGCTGTCACCCCACCCCGGACTTCGTCCGACCCTCCCCCTCCAGGGGAGGGTGAAGTGCGGCACGGCCCGCGCGGTGGGAGACCCGGCGGGCCGTGCCCACCCTCACGCGAGCGAGGCGATCAAGGCCTTGGTCGCGTCGAGTGTATCGTCATAGGTGGGTTGCTTGTAGGGGATGAGGAAATTGCCGGTCAGGATGTTGGAGAAGAAGGATTCGGTATCCTTCAGCGCGGCATCCGGCGCGGTGTCGCCCGACAGCACCTTGTTGAGGTTGAGACCGTAAATGCCCTCGAGCGTGGTGTAGACAGGGCAGGGCGGTCGCACGATCTTGCCGTTGCCACGCTTGAGATCGGCGATCTGGGCGGGCAGATAGGGATAGATCTTCAACAGGTCGGCATCCTCGTAGAGCGAGGGGCGAGCGAAGTCCGAGAACTGGTGGCCATATTTGGTATAGAGCGCCATGGCCTTCTGCGTCTTGGCCGAGGTCGCCCATTTGATGAACTTCCAGGCCCCGTCCTTGTTAGCAGTGTTGGAGGGAATGCCGAGGCTGTGGCCGCCGATCGAGACCACCTGGTCCTTGCCGGGGGAGCGGGGCAGGCGGGTGATGCCGAGCTTGTCGGCCACCACCGAATCCTTGCCGGACATGTAGCCGTCCTTGCGGCAGAGATAGGAATAAGGCGTCCACCAATAGAACATGCCGACATCGCCCTTGGCGAAGCGCATGCCGGCGTCGAACCAATTGTAGCCGATCGCCTCGGGCGGGGAGTTCTTGTAGAGCTCGAGGAAGAGCTTGAGCGCCTCGACATTCTCCGGCGTGTTGATGGTGGGCGTGAAGTCCCACTGGCCGGTGGGGAACTGCTTGAACCAGCGCACGCCGGAGCTCGCGGCGAGCTGGGTATACATGTGCACGATGGGCGCGGGCTGCTGGCCGGCGAGCACGGTGCCCGCCATCTTCTTGCCGTCGAACTCCTTGCCGTTGAGCTTCTTGACGATGTCGAGATAGTCGCTCCAGCTCCAGGAGCCGTCCTCGGGGATCTTCACGCCGGCGGACTCGACGAAGTCCTTGCGATAGAGCACGCACTGGCCATAGGTCGCCACCGGCAGCGTGCCGACCTGCCCGCGCCAGGTGTTCATGGAGTAGAGCACCTCAGGCACGAAATCCTTGATGTCGGTGTCCTTGTCCGCCTTGATGAAATCGTTGAGCGGCAGGATCCAGCGGCTTTCCAGATATTGGCCGAGCCACATCTGGTCGACGGAGATGACGTCGGCGTCGGGCTGGTTGGAGATGAAGGAAGAAGTGAGGCGGGCCTGCAGGGCTTCCAGCGAGATACTTTCGATCTGTAGCTCGATGCCGGTCTCCTGCTTGAACTGATCGGCGAGGCCCTGGATGGCATAGTAGAAGGGGTCGCCCGCCAGCAGCACCCGCAAGGTCTTGCCCTGTGCGGAGGCGCGCCCGGAATTCAGGCCCAGGGCGGCGGCGCCTGCAAAGGCAGCCGTGCTGCGAAGCAAGGCGCGGCGCGAGATCTCAGGTGTCGTAACCATGCTCGTTCTCTCCTCTGATGTCGGTCTGGTGGTGCAGTTCTTGTTGTTGCGAGGTCGGGTCAGGCCAATGGCCCTGCCGCCTCGGTTGATTGCTTGAACGCTGACCAGTTGGGAGCACCTGGACGAATGCCCCTCATAATGACCGGTTGTATCCCGCCGGTTTCTCTAATATGTTTGATGCTCACACAAACTAACTATATCGTCAAGACGAAGCCTTGCGATTATGGGCGGGATGCGCGGGAAACCATGGGGGACATTCCGGCGCGCTGGCACTAAGACTGGGCGAGCAATTCGTTTTCCTGCAACGACCGTCGGTCCTCGCAGGCATTTCAGTTCGGGACTGGCGGCCATGGCGTCCGAAGATAGGTTTTCGTCCGATGGCGAACGCGGCGGCCTGGCCGCGCTGAACGACTTGTTCGACGATACGCCTCGCCTCGAGACCCGGCGGCAGGGCTTGATTTCCTCGACCTCCATCGGCCTCGCCAATCGCGGCCGCGTCCTCCAGGTCCTGTTCGATCTCGGCCCGACCAGTCGTGCCGACCTGGCCAGGCATGTCGGGGTCAACCGCGCCACCATCACCGGCATCATCCAACCCCTGATCGACCAGGGTATGCTGGTGGAAGGCGAGCCTCTGCCCTCGAAGGAGGGCGGTGGCAAGCCGGCGCGACCGATCTGGTTTTCCGAGGACGCCGCCCCGATCTGCGCGGTCTTGCTCATGCATGACGGCGTGCATTGCTGCCTGGTGTCGCTGGACGGCACCATCGCGGCGGAAGTCCGGGCCCCCTTCCCTGAGGATCCCGCGACGGTGGAGCCCCTGATCGACATCGTGTTCGATTGCGTCGGGCAGGTCCTCGATCTTGCCCATCGTGCGCCGCTCGGCATCGGCGTGGCGGCAGGCGGCATGATCGACACCGATACCGGCACGATCGTCGCGGTCAATCTGGCGCCTCTGCTGGACGGCTTTCCCCTCGGTCCCACTCTGGCGCGCCGATTCGGCCTGCCGGTGCGCGTCGATCATCATCCCAGAGCCCTCCTGGTCGGCGATCGCTGGTTCGGCATCGGGCGTGGCAAGCGCAATTTCGCGGTGATCTATACTGGGGACGTGCTGGGCGGCGCCATCTTCCTGGACGGCCATCTCTATCGCGGGCCGGCGGGGGCCGGCGGGGAGCTCGGCCACACCTTCGTCCAGGTGGATGGCACGACTTGCCGCTGCGGACGCAGGGGGTGCTGGGAGACGATCGCCACTGTGGGCTGGCTGCGCGGACAGGCCCGGCAACGCCATCTTCCCTCGCCCGATACCCTGGATTCGCGCAGCCTCGCCGCGCTGGCGGCGGAGAATGGCGGTGCGGCAGCCGGCCTCCTCGATCTCTATGCCCGCAACATCGCCATCGGCATCGCCAATCTGCAGCAGACCATGGCACCGAATTTCTTCGTGCTGCATGGCGATGTCGTCGGTGCCGGCGCGGCCCTGCTGGCGGCGATCACCGCTCATGTGCGTGACCTCGTGCCATGGCGCCCTGGCAACGATATCCAACTCGTCATGGGGGACCTCGAAGACCGGGCGGCGCTAAAAGGGGCCGCCGGCTTGATTCTCTCTGAGTTGCTGCATTTCGCGCTGTGACGGCCTCAGCCCATATAGACGCCGCCGGTAACGTTCACGGCCTGACCGGTCATGAAGGCGGCGCCTTCCGAGGCGAGGAAGGCGACGAGAGGCGCGATGTCCTCCGGCGTCTCGATGCGCCCGAGCGGGGTCTGCGCGATATAGTCCGCCGCCACGGCCTCTGCCGTGATGCCCCGGAGCTTGGCCTCCCACTCGATCTCGCGCTCCTGCATCGAGGTGCGCACGAAGCCGGGGCAGACGCAGTTGACTCGGATGCCGTGCGGCGCCATCTCGCGGGCGATCGCCTGGGTCCAGCCGACGACGGCAAATTTACTGGCCGAATAATGCGCCAGCAGCGGCGCGCCGACCTTGCCGGCTAATGAGGCTGTATTGACGATCGTGCCCTTGCGGCCCGCTTCGAGGAAATGGCGCACGGCGGTCTGGTTGGTCAGGAAGATGCCGCGAATGTTGACGTCGAAATTGAAGTCCCATTCCTCGTCGGTGAGATCGACCACCTTGTTCATGGTGGAGACACCGGCATTGCCGATCAGGAGGTCATAGCCGTCCCAATCCTGTGCGACTGCCGAGAAGGCCGCCTCGACCGAAGCGCGCTTGCGCACGTCGATGGCGATGCCGCGATGATCGGTGCCCAGGCTGGACGCCAGCTCCGACGCCCGCTTCCCGTCGAGATCGGCCACGGCGATCCTGACGCCCAGGCCGGCCAGGTGGCGGGCGATCGCCGCACCGATGCCGGAGGCGCCGCCCGTTACGATTGCCCGTTTTCCGGCCAGGTCCTGCATCGACATGTTCCCGCTTCTGAGTAGATTTCGAACATATTGAAACACAATCGAGCGTTATCGCACAAGTGTAAATGTTGGCATCATGAATGCCGATTGCCATGAAAACGGAGGAGAGGCGCGAACGTCGAGTCGCCGCGGGATGCTGTCCGTCATTTTGGGCGGTGATTGAGCGCAAATAATCACCAGATGGTCGAAACCCTCCCTTGTGGACAAGTTTTGGCGGGTTACCCTGGCGGTGAGGCAGCCTTGGTGTGGCCGCGCGCTCCTATGTGAGCCTTGCCGGTTGGGTCTGTGCTTATCGGCGGAAAATTCCTGCGCTTTGTGCAGATGGGGCTTGCTACCTGATCGAAGATGTTACATCTTGTGATCGAATATGTTCGATTTCGTCATAGTGCATGCTGCCTTTGTGGGCGCTACAAGGGCAATCTGAATGCAGCTGAACATGGCGAAGAGAATGCAGATGACGCCCGTGATGACGAATGCTTCCCGGATCCCGGCAACGGCGCGGCGCGACAGGCTGATCCAGATGATCGGCCAGCGCCGCTACATCAACGTATCCGATGCGGCGGCGGAGCTTCAGGTTTCGGAAATGACGATCAGGCGCGACCTCGACCGCCTTGCCGAAAGCGGGTTGATCAGCAGGGACCATGGCGGGGCGACGGCGCGGGCACCCGAGACGGCGTTCGACGCCGAGGAACCCGCCTTCGAGGTCCGCGGACGGCGCCAGGCCGATGCCAAGGAGAAGATCGCGCGCGCGGCAGCAAGCTTCGTGCAGCCAGGGCAGACTATCGGCATCGACACCGGCAGTACCACCCATCGCTTCGCCCGCGAACTGCTCGACCGGCCCGGGCTCAGGTTATTCTGCAGCAATCTGCGCACGGCAGGGCTGCTGGCCAATGGCAAGAGCCCGGTCTACGCCCTCGGTGGGCTGATCCGTCCGCACGAGTTTTCCGTATGCGGGCCGATGGCGAGCTCGCAGCTCTCGACCTTGTGGCTCGACGCCGTTTTCCTGGGTGTCTCCGGCATCACGGCGCAGGGTATTTTCGACTACACGCTCGAAGATGCCGAGATCAAGCGCGCCTTCATGGAGCGCTCCCGCCAGGTGGTGGTGCTGTGCGATTCTTCCAAGTTCGACCACCGCTCCCTCGTGCAGGTCGGCCCTTACGGGCAGATCCACGTCCTCGTCACCGACGCCGCCTTGCCCGAACACCTCGCCGAGCCCCTCGATCGGGCCGGTGTCCAGGTCGTTGTCGCCGGGCAGGAGGCGCCGGCTTTCTCAGAACCTTAAGTTTCGACAGGAGTTATCGATGGTTTTCGACTTCCTCGGCCCCCGCCGCAAGGCCGTGATCGCGATGGTGCATATCGGCGCGCTGCCCGGCGCCCCGCTCTTCGATGCGAAGGGCGGCGTGAACAAGCTCATCGACGATGCCGCAAGGGATATCGAGAACCTGCAGGACAATGGCGTGCATGCCGTCATGTTCGGCAATGAGAATGACCGGCCCTATCGCTTCAAGGCTCCGATCGAATCCGCGGCGGCGATGACGGCGATCGTCACCGCGCTCAAGCCGCTGCTCAAGGTGCCGTTCGGCGTGAACTATCTGTGGGACCCCACCGCCTCGGTGGCGATCGCAGGGGCGACCGGTGCCTCCTTCGCCCGCGAGATCTTCACCGGTCTGTTCGCCTCCGACATGGGATTGTGGCAGCCCAACGCCGCCGATGCCCACAAGCTGCGCCGCGAAGTCGGCCGTCCGGACCTCAAGCTGCTCTACAACATCAATGCCGAATTCGCCTCCTCGCTGGATAGCCGGCCGATCGAGCTGCGCGCCCGCAGCGCCGTGTTCTCCTCTCTTGCCGACGCCATCCTGGTCTCCGGCCCGCTCACCGGCCAGCCGGCTGCCGCAGCGGACCTGAAGAAGGTGGCCGAGACGGTCAAGGATGTCCCTGTCTTCGCCAATACCGGCGTCAACATCGACAATGTCGCCGACGTTTTGTCGGTGGCCTCCGGCGTGATCATCGGCACCCATTTCAAGATCGACGGCAATACCTGGAACGCCGTCGATCCGGCACGGGTGAAGCGCTTCATGGACAAGGTGGCGCCGCTGGCGTGATCCCTGGGAGCGCGGACTTCGCAGCGACATGCATGCGTGTCGCGATGCCCGCTCTTGCACCGCCACTCTAGCAAAACGGGTAGATGCGGGCCTCAACCGCCGAATCTACCCGTTTTGCAAATGAATCGTCTCCAAGAGCGGACACCGCGACATGCAAGCATGTCGCTGAGATGTCCGCGCTCAAGGTTTTTCCATGCCCTGCGTCCTCGGCCTCGACATTGGCACGACCTCCACCATCGGCATCCTGATCCGCTTGCCCGGCGATGTGCTCGGCCTCACCTCCCGTCCCGTAACGCTGCGCTCGCCTCATGCCGGCTGGGCGGAGGAGGATCCGAACCAGTGGTGGGAGAATGCCTGTGCCATCACCCGCGAGTTGATTGCCACGAGCGGCATCGCGCCTGACGAGATCCATGCCGTCGGCGTCACCGGCATGCTCCCGGCCGTGGTGCTGCTGGACGGGGATGGCAATCTGATCCGCCCGAGCATCCAGCAGAGCGACGGGCGCTGCGGGGAGGAGGTTGCCGAGCTTGCCGCGGAGATCGCGGAGGACGCCTTCCTGGCCCGGGCCGGCAACGGCATCAACCAGCAATTGGTGACGGCCAAGCTGCGCTGGCTCGAGAAACACGAGCCGGATGGCTTTGCGCGCATCGCCACCGTGTTCGGCTCCTACGACTATATCAATTGGCGCCTGACCGGGGTGAGGGCGGTCGAGCAGAACTGGGCGCTCGAAGCCGGCTTCACCGATCTTTCCACCCAGGACATCGCCGATGACCTGGTAGCGCTCGCGCATATCCCGCGCAGCGCCGTGCCGCCGCGCAGGCTATCCCACCAGATTCTCGGCTCGGTGACGCAGGAGGCGGCGGCAGCCACCGGCCTCAACGCCGGAACGCCCGTGGTGGGCGGGGCGGCCGACCATATCGCCTCCGCCCTGTGCGCCGGCGTGGTGGCGCCCGGCGACGTGCTCCTGAAGTTCGGCGGCTCGGCGGACGTGCTGATCGCCTCCGACAAGGTGACGCCGGATCCGCGCATGTATCTCGACTACCATCTGGTGCCGGGGCTTTACGTGCCCAATGGCTGCATGGCGACCGGCGGTTCCGGGCTCAACTGGTTTGCGGCAACCTTCGCGGGCGGAGAGCGCGAGGCGGCTGCCCGGGAGGGCCTCAGCCTGCACCAGCATCTCGACCGGCTCGCTGCCAACATTCCGGCCGGGGCCGAAGGCGTTGCCGTGCTGCCCTATTTCCTCGGCGAGAAGACGCCGATCCACGACCCCGTCATCCGCGGCGCCTTTTCAGGCCTCAGCCTGGCGACCGGCCTTCCCCATCTCTGGCGTGCCTTGCTCGAGGCCTATGCCTACGCTATCCGCCATCATGTCGAGACTTTGAACGACATGGGGCACGCCACCACCAATTACCTGGTTTCGGATGGCGGTTCGAACAGCGCGATCTGGATGCAGATCGTCGCCGACGTGCTGCAGGTCCCCCTGCAGCGTCTCAACGGCCATCCCGGTTCCTGCCTCGGCGCGGCCTGGACGGCGGCCATCGGGGCGGGGCTTGCCTCGGAATGGCCTGAAGTCTCGCGTTTCATCAGCCTGCGCGACCGGATCGAGCCGAATGCGCAGAACAAGGCAGTCTATGAAGCGGGGTACCGGGCCTTCCGAGGCCTCTATCGCCGGCTTCGTGAGGAGGATGTATGAGAATCGAGGCCATCGCCTGGGACATCGACGGCACGCTGGTGGACAGCGAGCCGCTGCACCAGGAGGCGCTCAACGCCATCAGCCACGATCTCGGCATCGACATGTCGGACCTGCATGACGACCGTTTCCGCGGCATCCATATGGGCGATGTCTGGCGCATGCTGGAGAGCCGCATGCCGGCCGGGGTCACGGAAGAAAGCTGGGGCACGTCAATCGTCGACTATTACATCGCCCGTGCCCACACGCTGAAACCCTTGCCGGGCGTGCTCGATCTCGTGCGCCGCTTCGCTGCCGCCGGTATCCGGCAGGCCTGCGTCTCCAATTCGAGCCGCCGCGTGGTCGATGCCAATCTCGCCGGGCTCGGCATCCTGCCTTTCATCGACTTCTCGATCAGCCTCGATGATGTCGCCAAGGGCAAGCCCGATCCCGAACCCTATGCGACGGCATGCCGGAGACTTGGAGCTTTGCCGGCTCATGTTCTCGGCGTCGAAGACAGCCATACGGGTTTCGCCTCGGCCAAGGCTGCGGGCCTCGTCACCGCCTTCCATACCGTCGGCGGCAATGCGCCTGCAGGCGCCGACATCGTCTTCTCCGATATGCACGATCTCGGGGCCTTCGTGCTCGCGCCGGCCGCTTCGGCCGTTCCATCAGGAGCAAAGCGCGTTCAGGTGTGAATGCTCTTTGCTCTCGCTCTTTGGTCCGACGCGTCTTTGCGATTTGACGTGATTCAATCAAATCGCAAAACACTTTTGCCCGTGAAGGCAGTGCCATGGTCTACAAGATCGATCCCCACGCGGACCGTCAGTATATCGAGGAATTCCGCCGCTGCCCGATCGGGCGCCACAGCCCCGGCCTGCAGCGCATGCTGCACATCATGCGCCAGGACCCTTCGGGCAGCCAGGTGATCCTGTTCTGCCGCAAGCCCTTCCAGGAATGGGTGCTCGCCACGATGCCGCCGGACCGGCGCGATCCGATCGTTTACGAGGACGAGCCTGTCTTCACCAGCCGCGAAGAGGCGGAATGGGAGATCTTCCGCCGGCGCTGGCGCCTGCTCACCGGTGAGAGCATCAACCTGCCGTTCCGGGACTGAGGCGCGTTTCCCTTCTCCCGCAAGGGGAGAAGGCTCTTGCGCCCCAACACGATAACAAAGCCATCCGAGAGCCCACGCCATGCTGAAAATCACCGGCTATCCCGACCGCTATTCAGTCGCCCCGGGCGAGACCATCGCCTTCAAGATCTCGCTCGAGGAAGGGCACGACTTCGAAGCCCGGCTGGTGCGCGTGCGGCATGGCGATTGCAATCCCGAGGGACCGGGCTTGAAGTTTCCGCATGTGCCGACCGCCATCGACGGGCGCCACCCAGGCCAGCCCCAGCGCATCGATGCCGGTTCCTACATGCAGGCGGACGGCGTGCCGGCACTTGGGAGCGCCCCGTTCACCTTCTTCGCCATGCTCTGGCCGACCCTGCCGTCCCGCGGGCCGCAGACCATCGCGGCGCAATGGGACCCGGTCACGCAACGCGGTTTTCGTATCCAGATGAAGGAAGGTGGCCGCCTCGCCGTCATCGTGGGTGATGGTCCGGGCCGGCAGGCCGAATTCGCCCTGCGCGACGGCATGCTGGTGCGCCAATGGTATGCCGTCGCTGTCGCCTTCGAGCCTGTTACCGGCCGCATCATGCTCTCCCAGCGCCCGGTGAAGCCCTATGCCCATGTTTTCGATACAGGCTTTGAGGAAGCCAGCCTGAAGGTGCCGCTCCCCCCCGTCGAGGCGCCCTTCCTGCTGGCCGGCTGCCATCAGGCCGACGGCACGGTGGCCGAGCATTTCGACGGCAAGATCGACGGGCCCGTTCTCTTGGCCGGTTTCCATGCCCCCGAGGAACATCAGGCACTGCTGCTGTCGCCCCAGCCGGCGGCTCTGGAGGCCAAGGTCATCGCGCAATGGGATTTTGCCCGCGAGATCGGCTCGACCAAGGCTGTCGATATCGGGCCCTCGCATCATCACGGCGAGCTCTTCCATCTGCCGACCCGCGGCATGAAGGGGTGGAACTGGACCGGCGAGGAGCATGACTTCAACCGCAAGTCCGAGCATTATGGTGCCATCCACTTCCATCACGACGATCTCTACGATGCGGGTTGGGAGACCTCCGTCAGCCTCGTCATTCCCGAAGAGCTGAAGAGCGGCCCCTATGCGCTGCACGTCACCTGCGGCGACAGCGACGAGACGGTGACGCGCGAAAACTACATCGCCTTCTTCGTGCGCCCGCCGCGCCGGTGTGCCCAAGGTTCACGGCCCCTGGGTTCGCGCCCAAAACTCGCCATGCTGGCCCCCACGGCCTCCTACATGGCCTATGCCAATCATGGCGAGCACATCACCGCGCGCGGCGCCGAACTCGCCATGAACCGCCTCCTCACCTTCGGCCATTCCGACGTCTATCTCTACGAGCATCCCGAGCTCGGCGGCTCGCTCTATGACTGCCATGCCGATGGCTCGGGCGTGCACTATTCGAGCCGCCTCAGACCCGTGCTCAATTTCTCGCCGCGTTACCACTCCTGGCTCGGAGGGCATGGCTCTGCCCTCTACCAGTACAATGCCGATACCCATCTCTATGACTGGCTCGACCATCGGGGCGTCGACTACGACGTCATCACCGACGAGGACCTGCACGAGGACGGCTACGAACTGCTGCGGGACTACCAGGTGGTGATCACCGGCACGCATCCCGAATATCATTCCACCAGGATGTGGGATGCGATGAAGGCCTGGATCGATCGTGGCGGCCGGCTGATGTATATGGGCGGCAATGGCTGGTACTGGCGCATCGCCTATCACCAGACCCTGCCGGGCGTGATCGAGCTGCGCCGGGCCGAGGATGGCATCCGCACCTGGATCGCCGAGCCGGGCGAATACTACCAGTCCTTCAACGGCGAATATGGCGGTCTGTGGCGTCGCATCGGCCGGGCGCCTAACGTAATCTGCGGCGTCGGCTTCATCGCGCAGGGCTTCGACGTCTCCAGCCCCTATCGCCGCGCGCCCGACGCCGACAATCCCCGCGCGGCCTTCATCTTCGAGGGGGTGCCGGACGAGATCATCGGCGATTTCGGCCTGATCGGCGGCGGAGCGGCGGGCATCGAGCTCGATTGCCTGGCCACGGATCTCGGCTCGCCGCCCAACATGCTGCGGCTGGCTTCCTCGGTCGATCATTCGCCAATGATGCTGCTGGTCAACGAGGAGTTCGGCGTGGTGCCGCCCAATATCGGCGGCGACACCAATCCGCGCGTGCATGCCGATCTTGCCTTCGGCGAGACGCCGTCAGGCGGCGCGCTGTTCGCGACCTCGTCGATCGCCTGGTGCGGCTCGCTCAGCCACAACAACTACGACAACAACGTCTCCAGGATCACCTGGAACGTCCTGAAGCGCTTCCTGGAAGACGAGCCCTTCGCGGTGGCGTGAGGGGCGCAGAATGAAACGCGTCGGGCCTTCCCCACTTCGTGGAGAAGGCTTTCCGCGTTTTTTCTTGCGGGGCTACAGTGAACCTTCCCAGGCCGAGATGGGCCTCAGCCTCTACCGGAAAAAAGCCTGCCGCTCCCTACTTCCCATAGGTCGCGGTGATCGATCCGTCCGGGAACAGGGTCCCGGGCGATACGCCGCCGACCATGGCGCGGAAGAGGTCCTCGACGCCCACCGGCTGCGGCAGCTTGATGCCAAGATAAAACGGCTTGGTGGCCTTGGGCAGCTCCATCATGGCGGCGATCGTTTCCTCGGTGCTTTCCTTCGGCACCCCGAGCAGGCTGAGCGTGAGCCGCATCCAGGTCGCGCCCTGTTGCTTGAGTTCGGCGAGGCGGGCCGCCGGGTCCGGTGAGCCCTTGAGCAGGGAGAGCGCGAGTGGCATGGCGACCAGCCTCTGGATCTCGCCGTCCTCGTCATGCAGGTTGAATTCCAGCGATTTCAGCGCTGTCCGCATGACCACATCTTGCGGCGACCAGCTCTTCAGCATGGGCTCGATCCGGGCAAGCTCGACGGAAAGAGAGAGGGCGCCATGCGAGGTGTTGAAGGTGAGGGCGTTGACCTTGAGGGCATCCTTGGGCACATCGCGTTCATAGTCGAGCGACAGGGCCATCGGTGGTGCCGTCAGCTGCTGCACATAGGAAAAAACCGGGTCGCCTGCCACGGCCCCCGACACGCGTATGCCGCTGAGCGAGATGCGCATGGCGAGCGGCATCTTGTCCGCTCCGGCCGGATCGGGTTCGATCCTGTCGAGATCGATGGTGTCGATGCTCCAGCGGACATGGCCCTGTTCGAGAACGCTGTCGGTATAGAGGCAGCCGCCATTGGATTTGGCGCTGACCTTGCCGATCTTGGGAAGGGGAACGTCCAGTTTGGCGAGATTGGCGATGAAGTCGCGGCAGCGCTGCTCGCCGGCCGGAGGGGCTTCCTGAGCCTGGGCTGCCACCGCGGACAGGAGCCAGGGCGCCAGCAGGATGGGCCAGTAAGGACGTTGCTTCATCGACATGGTTTCTCCTCAGCTCAGATAAGCCCTGCCGGTAGTCGCTTGGGCACGGTTGGCTTTTGGCGCAATGGCTCGGATTGAAAACGCAGGTGGCGGGGGCAATCGTTCCCGCCTCACGAGAATATCTCCCCAAGGTGCCTGTCGGCCTCCGCCTGCTGCGATCGGAACGTGTTGGCCACCCGCCGGGAGCGCCGGAAATAGGCGATCCAGATCAGGCAGATGGCGATGTTGAAGGCCAGGATCCAATAATCCTGGGAACCGGCCTGCTGGAGGATGCCTTCCAGGGCTCGATTGATAAAGAAATCCAGGAAACCGAACATGAATTCCATCGCGTAATAGATGATCATCCATCTCGGCGTCTGGGGTGAGCGTTTCAGCATCAGAGAGAGGCAATAGGCGGCAAGAGCGCCCCTGGCGACCGATGTGAAGGCGTAAGCGAGAAGCGGCAGCCGGGCGGCCTCGAAGCGCCCGTCCACCGCACCACCGACATTGGGGCCGAGCAGGTCCCAGCCGGTCAGCATGGAATAGACTTCATAGACCGAATAGAACGGCGTGATGACGATATCCAGCAAGGGCAGAACGAGCCAGCCGCCGATGCCCACCGGCCCGACGACCGGCGGCAATGAATCTGGCCTATGCTCGCCTGCGATGCTCATAGGTTGCCGCCACCGCCCTTTCCACCAGATCCTCCGTCCATAGCATCGGCGTCGGGTTCGCCCAAGTGACCTGGGTTACCAATACGAGGACGCATGCCAGTTGCCCGCCCAAATGCCTCCTGGGCTGGCTCTGCCCGGAAGAGAGCCCGTGGGTAGGCACCTCCGCCATTCCCAACACAGCATCGCTTGACATTTTCCAAAACGTTTTGGATCTTACTCAAAACGTTTTTGATGAGAAAAAATAGTGAGCGAAACGTCGCGTGCAATTGGGCTCAAGGAGCTCGCCAGGGTGCTCGGCCTGTCGGTGCCGACGGTTTCGCGCGCCCTCGGCGGCTATTCCGACGTTTCCGAAAAGACCCGTGAACGCGTGGTTCAGGCTGCGCGTGAGCATGGCTATGTCGCCAGCCGCGCCGGGCGCATGCTGGTCTCGGGGCGCTCCAATGCCATCGGCATGATGCTGCCGCAGCCGGCGGGACAGATCACCGATGCCTTCGTCGGCGAGTTTCTCCTCGGCCTGGCCGACAGCCTTGCCGAACTTGGACGTGATCTCTTCCTGGCCGCCAGCTCTCAGAGCCGTGACGAGCTGCAATTGTTGCGCCACATGGTAGACGGTTCGCAGGCCGACGGCCTCGTCATCAATCGCCTGACCGTCGACGATGCCCGGGCGCGCGTGCTCATCGCACGGCGCATTCCCTTTGTCGCCCATGGCCGGTTGATCGAGGCACCAGGTCCTTATTCCTGGCTCGATACCGATGGCGAGAAGGCGTTGGATGGCCTGGCGCGCCGGCTGGTCTCCCTTGGCCACCGGCGCTTCGCTCTGCTCATGCCCGATGTCGCCTATACCTTTGCCCATTTCCGCAGCCTCGGCCTGGAGGGGGCCCTGAACGAGCTCGGTCTGCCGCTGCGGCCTGATCATGTCGCCAAGGTGGCTCCCAATGATCGCGACGGTGCGCATGACGAGGCGCGCGCCCTGCTTTCGCTCGATCCCCGGCCGACGGCGGTGATCGCATTGACCGACCAGCTCGCCTTCGCCGTGCTCGATGTCGCCCGCGAACTCGGCCTGCGCGTACCGGAAGACCTGTCGGTCGTCGGCTTCGACAATGTGCCGATGGCTGCCTACGCCAATCCGCCACTCACCACCTTCGACCAGAACATCCGGGAGAGCGGCCGCATCGCCGGCGACATGGTGGTGGCACGGATAGAGCTGGGCGAAGCCGGCATCAGGACCCTGCTGCTGGAACCGAAGCTGGAGCTTCGGGCCAGCCATGGCCCCGCGCCCGTCGACTGAGCGGCGGGGCCGAGCCGGGACCCGCAGAGGCCTCGCGCGAGGAGGAAAGACCATGCACAAGGGGAGGGAAGCATGAGCGGATCGATGAAAAGGCTTTTGTCAGGCGCCGTTCTGGTTGGAGCACTGGCCATGCCCACCGTGGCGATCGCACAGAATCTGCTGTTCTGGTCGACCCAGGCCACGCCCGTGGAGGAATCGCAGGCCATTCGCGACGGCGTGCTCACCGGCTTCGGCAAGCCGGTCACCTATTCGGCTCAGGAAGCCGGCCCGTTCATCACGCGTATCCAGGCCGAGCTGCAGGCCGGGTCGGGCGCCATTACCGTGCTGGGCGGCCTGCATGGCGAGCTTGCCAGCATTCCCGACGGCCTCGTCAATCTCGAAGGCGTGGTGCCCGCCGGCACCGTCGCCGAAAGTTATATGAGCTTCGGCAAGCTCGGCACGGCCGAGCAGAAATACATTCCCTGGATGCAGGCGACCTATGTGATGATCGCCAGCAAGCAGGCGCTGCAATATCTGCCTGAGGGCACCGACCTGCAGAAGATCACCTATGAGCAGTTCTATGCCTGGGGCAGGGCGATGGCGCAGGCCTCCGGTGGTCCCAAGATCGGCTTTCCGGCCGGTCCGAAGGGGCTGTCGCACCGTTTCTTCCAGGGCTATCTCCTGCCCTCCTTCACCGGCGCGGCGGTGGTGAAGTTCAGGTCGCCGGAAGCCGAGAAGATGTGGAACGACTTCCGTGACTTCTGGCATGCGGCGGTGACGCCAGCTTCAACCTCCTATGCCTTCATGCAGGAGCCCCTGCTGAATGGCGAGGTCTGGGTGGCCTGGGACCATGTCGCCCGGCTGAAGGATGCGCTCAACCAGAAACCCGACGATTTCGTGGTCTTTCCGGTGCCGGCCGGGCCGAAGGGCCGCGCCAACATGCCGGTGATCACCGGTATCGCCGTGCCCAGGACCTCGAATGCGCCCGAAGATGCCAAGGCGCTGGTCGCCTATATGCTCAAGCCCGAGACGGAGATCGCCATGGTGAAGGCGACCGGCTTCTTCCCGGTGGTCGACGTCAAGTTGCCCGACGACGTGCCGGCCAGCGCCAAGATCCTCGGGCCGGTGGTGGCCGCGCAGAATGCGGCGACGGACTCCCTGCCCGTGCTGCTGCCGATCGGCATCGGCGATGCGGGGGGACGCTACAACAAGGTCTTCTCCGATACCTTCCAGCGCATCGTGCTCGGCGCCCAGCCGGTGCGCGATGTGCTCGACCAGCAGGCGCAGGCCCTGCAGGCCATCCTCGACGAGAAGAAGGCGCCTTGCTGGGCGCCCGATCCCAAGAGCGAGGGACCTTGCAAGGTCGAATAGCCATAGCGTTTTGTGATTTGAGGGAGTCACCTGGAATCGCAAAGACGCGTCGAAGCAAAGAGTTAGGGCAAATAGGCGTTCACACTTGAACGCGTTTTGCTCTAGGGGGACCGAGCCGTGAGTAATGTCCGCATTCTACCCTATCTGCTGCTCGCCCCCGCGACGCTCTTCCTGGTCGCCTTCTTCCTGCTGCCGTTCAGCCAGGTCGCGGTGGAGGCCTTTATGCAATATGGCCAGATCTCGACCGGCAATTTCCGCTCGATCATGAGCGACTGGAAGTTCTGGCCGGCCTTGCGCAACACGGTGGTGCTGACGGCAATCGTGGTGCCGCTGCAGATCGCGCTAGCTCTGGCCATGGCGGCCTTGGTGATGAATCTCGGCAAGGGGCGCGATCTCGCCCTCTATGTCTTCACCATCCCGCTCGGTATCTCCGATCTCGCCGCCGGGCTGATCTGGCTGGCCATCCTTGAGCAGAACGGCTTTCTCAACAGCGCCCGTCATGCCCTCGGGCTGATCGGCGGTCCCCAGCTCCTGCTAGGCTATCAGAACATCGTCCTGCTTTTTGCCGCCATCGTGCTGGCCGAACTCTGGCGGGCGACGGCGGTGGTGCTGGTCATCCTGGTGGCCGGCATGTCGCTCATTCCGCGCGAATATTACGAGGCGGCAGAGGTGTTCGGCGCCGGGCCTTGGAAGCGTTTCGTCAGGATCACCTTGCCGCTGCTGCGCCCCAGTCTGCAGACCGCGTTGATCCTGCGCACCATCCTCGCCTTCGAGGTCTTCGCCATCGTGCTGGTGCTGGCCGGCACCAACCTTCCGGTGCTGATGGGCGAGACCTATGGCTGGCAATTCACCCTGCAGGACCGCGCGGGCGCCGCTGCCTACGCCATGGTGATCCTGGCGATCTCGATCGCCCTCACCGTGTTCTTCCTGTGGGCGCTGGGGGAGAAAAAGGAGACGGCGCCATGAGCGAGGCCGCCGTGACCCAAGATGATACGGGCGCCGCCGCCCCGGCACGCTGGGGCCTGCGCGTCGCCGCGATCGTCCTGTGCGCCTGGGTGCTGGTGCCGATCTATCTGCTGGCGGTGGACGCCTTCAATGCGCCTGCGGCGGTGACGGGCTGGCCCAAGCGCTTCTGGCCGGCCTTCGATCTCACCAGCCTCGCCTTCTTCTGGAACTATGCCGGCGTCACCAGGGCCCTGGTGAATTCGCTGCTGGTCGCGGGGCTGACCATGGTGCTCTCCATCGTGATCGGTGCGCCGGCCGGCTATGCCCTGGCCCGCTTCCGCTTCAAGGGCAAGGGCGCCTTCCGCATCCTCGTGCTGATGACGCGCGCCTTTCCTCTGCCGCTACTCGCGCTGCCGCTGGCGGTGTTCTATCTGCGTACCGGCCTCGACGACACGCTGCTTGGCCTGGCGCTGATCCACACCGTGCTGGCGCTGCCCTTCGCCATTCTGATCACCTCCTCGCTCTTCGTCAGCATTCCCGTGGAGCTGGAGGAGGCCGCCTGGACGCTCGGCTGCAACCGGGCCCAGGCTTTCGTCAGGATCGTGGCGCCCTTGGCGCTGCCCGGCATCTCGGCCTCCGGCGTGTTCGCCTTCGTCACCTCCTGGAACGAGGTGTTCGCGGCCTCCGTGCTCACCGTGCAGAACCAGACCCTGACGGCCTTCCTGCTCACCAGCCTGGATGTCTCGCCGCTGCCGTTGAAATTTGCCGGCGCCTTCGTGCTGATCATCCCGGCCCTGATCTTCCTGTTCCTGGTGCGGAAATATCTGTTTTCGCTCTGGGGCATCGCCAATCGCTGAGGGGCTCCCATGGCCGACATCGAGATCCGGGGCGTGCGCAAGAGTTTCGGTTCCTATACGGCACTGCACACGCTCGACCTGACCATCCGGGACCAGGAGTTCCTGGTGCTGCTCGGGGCTTCGGGCTGCGGCAAGACCACGCTGCTGCGCATCGTCGCCGGGCTGGAGAGGGCGAGTGCCGGTGAGGTCCATATCGGCGGCAGGCGGGTCGACGGACTGCCGCCGCGCGACCGCGGCATCGCCATGGTCTTCCAGAACTACGCGGTATTCCCGCACATGACCGTGTTCGAGAATATCGCCTTCGGCCTGCGGATGAAGAAAATGTTGAATCAGGAAATCGAGCAGCGTGTGAAGCGCACGGCCGGGCTGATGCATATCGAGCAACTCCTGCAGCGCTATTCGGGCCAGCTCTCCGGCGGCCAGCGCCAGCGCGTCGCCGTGGCCCGCGCCCTGGCAGTGGAGCCGGCCGTCCTTCTGATGGACGAACCGCTCTCCAATCTCGATGCCCTGCTTCGGCTCGAAATGCGGGCTGAGCTCAAGGGCATCCTGCAGGAAAGCCGCACCACCACGATCTATGTCACTCACGACCAGGTCGAGGCGATGAGCCTGGCCGACCGCATCGCCGTGATGCATCAGGGCCGGATCGTGCAGGCGGCGCCGGCGACGGAAGTCTATGCCTACCCGGCCACCCGCTTCGTCGGCGGTTTCATCGGCAATCCGCCGATGAACTTCCTGCCGGCGACGGTGGCCGGCGCAACGGCCGACGTTGCCGGCCTGAAGCTGCCGGCGCCCGCGACGTCCCGCCCGATCGAATTCGCCATCCGGCCCGAGGAACTGACGCCGAGCGGCGAGGGGCTGACGGGACGGGTCAGGGTGGTGGAGCCGCTCGGCCCGCACCAGCTCGTCTCGCTCGATGTCGGCGGCCACCTCTTCCGCGCCGTGCTGGAGAACGAGTTCAAGGTCCGCCCCGGCGAGGCGCTTACCCTGGCGCCGCGCCCGGACAGCGTGCGCTGGTTCGACGTCGAGACCTCTGCAGCTGTGCTCTAGGGCCCTTCCTCTCCAAATTCGACCATACTGGGAGCCTTCCATGACCCGACTTGACCGTGCCGCTGCCTTCGAACGGGCCGCCGCCGTGCTGCGCGAGAATGATCGCGGCGCCTACACCATCCCCACCAAGGGGCTCTATCCCTTCCAGTGGAACTGGGATTCCTGCTTGACGGCACTGGGGCTGCGTCATCTCGACGAGGCCAGAGCCTGGCAGGAGGTCGAGACCCTGCTTGCCCATCAATGGCCTGATGGCATGGTGCCGCACATCGTCTTCCACGTCGACGACGATGGCTATTTTCCCGGTCCCTCCGTCTGGCGTACCGGCCGCCCTGTGCCGACATCGGGCATCACCCAGCCGCCGGTGCTGGCCTATGTGATGAAGCGCCTGCATGACGAGGCCGGCGACAAGGAACTCGCCCGTCGCAAGGCGCATGGGTTGCTGGCCAAGGCGGATGCCTGGCATCACTGGTTCTATGCCTGCCGCGACCCCGAGGGCAGTGGCCTCGTCGCCATCATCCATCCCTGGGAATCCGGACGCGACAATTCTGTCGACTGGGATGAGGCGATGATGCGGGTGCCGACCGACGGGGTGGAGCCCTATGAGCGGCGCGACACCCGGCACGTCGATGCTGCCCAGCGCCCGCACAAGGCCGATTACGATCGCTTCCTCTGGCTGCTGCAGCGCTTTCGCGGCCTCGGCTGGGACAATGCAAGGCTGCATGAGGCCTCGCCCTTTCGCATGGTCGACCCCGGCTTCAACGCCATTCTGGTCCGCTCCGACAGCGATCTTGCCGATCTTGCGCAGACCCTGGGCGAGCCGGAGATCGCCGCCCGCGCCCGCGCCCGTGTCGCCAAGGCGAGGGCGGCCTTCGAGCGGTTGTGGAGTGAGCGCTTCGGTCAATATCTCTGTCTCGACCGTGTCTCGGGCCACTTGATCGACAGCCCATCGATCGGCGGTCTGTTGCCCGTCTTCGCCGGGCTCGGCGATGAAGCGCGCCAGAGGGCCATCGCCGAACGCATCGCGGCTTGGCGCAGGCGCACGCGCTACGGCATTGCCAGCCACGATCCCGGCGACCGGCGCTTCGAGCCCAGGCGCTATTGGCGCGGCCCGATCTGGATCATCGTCAACATGCTGGTCGCCGACGGCCTCCGGCGCTGCAATCTCGTCGAAGCCGCGGCCAAGGTCGAGGCCGACAGCCTGGCCCTGATCGAGGAAAGCGGCTTTGCCGAATATTACGATCCGATCTCGGGCGAGGGCCTTGGCGGCGGTCATTTCACCTGGACGGCCGCGATGGTGGCCGAACTGGTGAAACGCACGCCATAGGAGCTTCAGGCGCCACTGGCGTCGGCTCGGCGGATGATCCCGCGCGCGACGGCGATGTCATCAGCCAAAGGACGATCGTCGCGATAGGGCGGCAGCGCGGTGCGCACGTCGCGATAGAAGGTGTCGGTGCCGGGCGCCTTGGCGTGATCTTCGGCCTGCAGGTCATAGGCCTGGGCATCGGCGATGAGTTCGATCGCCAGGATGTACTCGGCATTGTCGAGGATCTGCAGGGCCTTGAGGGCTGAAGGCGTGGCGTGGCTGAGATGGTCTTCCTGCAGGCCCGAGGTGATGCCGCCGTCGAGGCTCGCGGGACTGGCGAGGCGGCGATTGAGCGCCACCAGAGAGGCTGCGGTGTACTGGGCGATCATGAAGCCCGAGGAGACGCCGCTGCCCACGGCGAGGAAAGCCGGCAGATTGCTGACATGCGGATTGACGAGGCGGTCGATCCGCCGTTCCGCCATCGCCGCCAACTCGGCCATCGCGATGGCGAGCGTGTCCATGGCGAGCGCGATGCCGGGCGCTACGGCATGCGCCTGCGAATAGACCTCGGGTGCCTCAGGCGTGCCGAGTACGGCCGGATTGTCGGTGACCGAGGCAAGTTCCCGGTCGACAGTGGCGCCGATCTCGGCAAGTGCGTCGCGCACCGCGCCGTGGACATGCGGCACGGCGCGCAGGCTGAGCGGGTCCTGGGTCTGGCGCCCGGCCGCGGCAGCCAGGATGGCGCTGCCGTCCAGCAAGGCGCGCAGATGCCGCCCCGTCGCCTGCATGCCTGCCGAAATGCGCAGGGCAAGCGAGGCCTCGTCGAACGCCCTGGGCTGGCTGCGCAGGTTCTCGAAGCTCATGGCGGCAGTGACATCGGCCCAGCCGACCAGCTTTTCGCTGCGGGCCAGAGCGAGCGCGGCGAGGCCGGTGACGCAGGGCGAGCCATTGACCAGGCTCAGGCCCTCCTTGGCCTCCAGCACCAACGGGGTGCGCCCGATACGGGCGAGCGCCTCGCTCCCCGTCAATCTCTGTCCGTCGACGACGGCGTGGCCCTCTCCGATCAGCACCAGGGCGATGTGGGCCATATGGCTGAGATAGCCGACCGAGCCGAGCGAGGGCACCTCGGGCAAGCAGTCTTGCGTCAGCAGGGCCAGCATCTGTTCGACCACGTCAGGCCTGACGCCGGAACGGCCATGGGCGTAATTGTTGATGGCTGCGGCAATGATCGCCCGCGTTTCGGCCTTGCCGAGGGGAGCACCGACGCCCACGGCATGGCTCATCAGGATGTTGCGCGACAATTGCTGCTGTTGCGGCCTGTCGACGATGACGTTGGCGAGGCCGCCCACGCCGGTGTTCACGCCGTACGCGAGGATGCCGCGCTCGACGATGGCATCGACGATGGCGCGGGCCTGGGCCAGGCGCTGCCAGGCAGCCTCGGAAAGGGAGAGTTCCGTCCCGTCGGCAATGGCGGCGATCTCTCGCCAGGTGAGGGGACGGTCAAGGATGATGGACATGCGAGGAGACCTGGCAAATAGGGCGCGATTATCCTTCCCCGGCTTCGGGGAAGGTGTCGATGCACAGCATCGACGGAAGGGGGAGTGTGGTGTTGAGGGGGCAAGAAATGGCCAAGTCGCGCCACTCGACCCCACCCGACCTCGCTTACGCTCAGCCCAGCGCACACAAACTGTGTGCGCGACCTCCCCGAAGCCGGGGAGGGATTGTCGCCCTTTATCCGTCAAAACGGCGGATTGGCGCTTTTGGTCATTAATGATGCTGGCTGGAGATGAACTGCTTGAAGCGCTCCGACTTCGCTTCCTTGAACAATTCGTCGGGCGAGCCGTCGGCCTCCACCTCGCCCTTGTGCAGGAACATCACGCGGTTGGAGACGTTGCGGGCAAAGCCCATTTCATGGGTGACCACCAGCATGGTGCGCCCTTCTTCGGCGAGGCCGCGCATCACGCGCAGGACTTCACCGACCAGTTCGGGATCGAGCGCCGAGGTCGGCTCGTCGAAGAGCATCACCTTTGGCTTCATGGCCAGCGCCCGGGCGATGGCGGCGCGCTGCTGCTGGCCGCCCGACATGTGGGAGGGATAGTAGTTGCGCCGCTCGGCGAGGCCGACCCGTTCCAGCAGGGCTTCCGCCTCGGCGACGCACTCGGCCTTGGGACGGCCCAGCACATGCACGGGCCCTTCGATCAGGTTCTGCAGCACGGTCATGTGCGACCACAGGTTGAAACTCTGGAACACCATGCCGAGTTCGGATCGGATGCGGTCCACCTGCTTGCCGTTGGTGGGGGCGAGCTGGCCTTTCTTGGTCCGGCGCATCTCGACCTTCTCGCCGGCAACGACGATCTCACCCTCGTCGGGCGTCTCGAGCAGGTTGATGCAGCGCAGGAAGGTACTCTTGCCAGAGCCCGAGGCGCCGAGAATGGAGATCACGTCGCCCTGATGGGCGTCGAGCGAGATGCCCTTGAGCACTTCGTGATCGCCGTAGCTCTTGCGGATGTTCTTGACGCTGAGCGCGATTTCGCTGGAAGCGGTCATGACGTTTCCTTTCAGCCGACGATGGTGCGCGGTGTCTGCGCGCTGGGCGGCATGAAGCGCAGATGAGGGGAGAGTTTTCGTTCGGCGAGGCCTAGCAGAAAGATGATACCGTAGCTCAGGACGAGGTAGATCGCCCCGGCCAGGGCCAGGACCGGTACGTCGAGGAGGGCTTGGCGGCCGATCTTCTGGGCGATGCCGGTCATCTCGACCACGCCGATCAGCCCGGCCAGGGAGGTCGATTTCAAGGTCAGGATCACCTCGGTCGAATAGGCTGGCAGGGCTTGGCGCAGAGCGATGGGCGCGATGATGCGGTAGAGCAACTTGAAGCCGGACATGCCGATGGCACGCGCGGCCTCGATCTCCTTAGCTGACACGGCCAGGAGGCCGCCGCGCAGGATCTCCGCCTGATAGGCGGCGGTGCACAGCGCCATCACGAACACGGCCGAGGCGAAGCGGTTCTTGAGCACCAGCCAGAACCAGGATTCCTTCATGAACTGGAATTGCGCCAGTCCGTAGAAGATCAGGAACATCTGGATCAGCAGCGGCGTGCCGCGAAACGTGAAGATATAGGCCTTGGCCAGACCGACCAGCAGGCGGTTGTTGCTCATGCGCATCCACAGCACGATCAGGGCGAAGGCCAGGCCGAGCAGGACGGAGAAGATGAAGAGCATCAACGTCGTCGGCAGGACGGCGAGGATCTTGCTCAGGGCTTCGAGGGCGAAATCGAGGCTCATGGCGGCACCTACTGTCCCACCGGGCGGCGGAAGCTCTTGGCCACACGCCGCTCGCCGGCATTGAAGATCTGGGTCGAGAAGGTCGTGAGGACGAGGTAGAGGCAGGCGGCGACGGTGTAGAACAGGAAGGATTGCCGCGTCGATCCGACCGCCTTGTTGGTGGCGTTCATGATCTCGATCAGGCCGGTAACCGAGATCAGGGCCGAGTCCTTGACGCTGAGCTGAAAGACATTGCCGAGACCGGGAATGGCGAAGCGCATGATCTGCGGCGCGATGATGCGGCGAAAGCGCATGAAGCGCGGCATGCCGATGGCGCGGCCCGCCTCGATCTCACCCTTGGTGATGGCGGTGAAGGCACCGCGAAAGACTTCCGCCTGATAGGCGGCGGAAATCAGGCCGACCCCGAGCGCACCCGCCAGGAAATTGTTGACGATCGTGCTGTTGCCGATGCCGAGCGCGCCCAGTGAGTTGCCGACCACGTCGACTACGCGGCCGAAATAGACCATGTAGATGATCAAAAGTTCGGGGGCGCCGCGCAGCACGATTGTGTAGACATTGCCCACCATACGGGCGGGCAGGTTGTCGGTGATCTTGGCCCAGGCGACGAACGAGCCGACGACGGCGCCGATCAGCATCGCAGCGAGGGTGACGGCGAGGGTCATCGCGGCGCCGGCGAGGAGATAGAAGCCCCAGCCGGTCTCACCGAAACCGAGAATGGAAACCAGATAGGAGATCTTGTCGGGCAGGCTCGTGATTACGTCCACAATTTGGCTCTCCTCTCGGGGTAGGCCAGTGAGACAGGAAGCGATGATTGCGATGCAGACCGTTCTTCCGCACCAAGGGTGGTGAGGCCAGCCGCGCAATCCCGCTCCGACGATCCTGCGGGGCGTCTACGCCGGCCCGCAAGGCTCGTGCATGGCGTTTTGCGATGAGACGGGATCACACATCCAATCGCAAAGACGCGTCCTGCGGCTCAGGATCCCTTGATAGGGGTCACGTCGAGCTTGAACCATTTCAGGCTCAGCTTCTTGACCGTGCCGTCGGCGATGGCGGTGCCGATCGCCTTGTCCCACATATCGCGCAGATCGTTGTCCGACTGGCGGAAGGCCGGGCCGATGCCCTCGCCCCAGATCGGGCCGGCGATCTGGGCGCCGAGCAGCGTCATCTGCTCATTGCCTGACTTGGCGAAGGCGGAAGTGAAATAGGTGTCGTCGTCGAAACCGACATCGATGCGCCCGCCCGTAATGTCGAGGTCGCGCTCGCCCGAGGTCTTGTACTCGGTGATGGTGGCGATGTCCTTGAAGTTCTCTTCGACGAATTTGGTGTAGACGGTGGCGGTCTGGATGCCGATGGTCTTGCCCTTCAGCGCCTCCCGCATCTTCTCCACCGTGCTCTTGTCATGGCCGGCTTCGCCCGTCAGCGTCACCGTGGTGCCGGTGCCCTCCATCTTGGCGAGGTCGCCGGTCTTCAGCCCGGCGAAACCGGCCGGGGTCTGGGCGTAGGGCTGCGAGAAGGCGACCTGCTTCTTGCGATCGTCGGTGATCGACATGGCATCCATGATCATGTCGAACTTGCCGCCATTCAGGCCGGAGATCATGCCGTCCCAGTCCTGCGCGATGAATTTGCACTCGATCTTCATGCGCCCGCACAGATCCTTGGCGAGGTCGATCTCGAAACCGTCCATGCTGCCGTCGGGCTTGGTCAGGTTCCAGGGCTCGTAGGCGCCTTCCAGGGCGATGGTGACCGTCTTCCACTCCTTGGCCTGCGCGGGCATGGCCGCAATGGCCGTCAGTGCCAGCAGCGCCGAGGAGAGCAGGTATTTCTTCATTGTCGGTTCCCCTTTGGGTTCTGCCGCCCGGTTTTCCGGATCGGCTTCATTCTGGATCGCCCTTGCAGTGCCCCGATCGGTCTTGCGCCGCTTGCATGAGGTCGTATCCGGGCGGAGCGTAGTCGCCGCCCGGATGTCGGCATCTGTTCTCAGCTCAGGACTTGTTCTCGGGCGACATGTCGATCTTGAACCATTTCAGGCTCAGCTTCTTGATGGTGCCGTCGGCCTGGGCCTCGCCGATCGCCTTGTCGAACATGTCGCGCAGATCCGTATCGGATTTGCGGAAGGCCGGGCCGATGCCTTCGCTCCAGACCGGGCCGGTGATTTCAGGGCCGGTGAGCGTCATTTCCGAATGATCGGGCTTGGGCAGCACCGAGGCATAGAAGGTGATGTCGCCTACCGTGGCGTCGACGCGGCCGGCGGCCAGGTCGAGATCGGCCTCACCGACGGTCTTGTATTCGGTGACGGTGACGACGTCCTTGAAGTTCTTGGCCAGCCACTCGGCATAGTTGGTGGCGACCTGCACGCCGACGGACTTGCCCTTCAGCGCTTCGCGCAGGGTATCGAGCGTGGCCTTGTCCTTGGTGGCATCGCCCGACAGCGTCACGATGGTGCCCTTGCCCGGAATCTTGGCGAGGTCGCTCGACTTCAGCGTGGCGAAACCGGCCCGTTCACCGGCATAGGGGCGCGAGAAGTCGATTTGCTTCTTGCGCTCCGCGGTGATCGACATGCCGTCCATGATCACGTCGAATTTACCGGCATTGAGGCCCGGGATCATGCCGTCCCAGTCCTGGGCAATGTACTTGCATTCGACCTTGATGCGCCCGCATAGATCCTTGGCGAGGTCGACCTCGAAGCCGTCCATGGTGCCGTCGGGCTTGGTCAGGTTCCAGGGCTCATAGGCGCCCTCCAGGCCGATGGTGACGGTTTTCCACTCCTTGGCCTGCGCGGCCGGAACGCTCATCAGCGTCGCCAGCGCCAGGATGGCGGTGGAAATGAGGGTCTTCTTCATCATCAATTCCCCTATGTTGATCGCAACCTGCGTGCCTCACTGGCGCGCCAGGTTTCTGATCGCGGTCTTGAAGGCCGCATTGATGATGTCGTCCTGGTCGTGGCGCCCGTCGCGGATACGCCACTGCCCCTCAACCATGACGTCACGCACCGTACGGTCGCCAAGCGCGAACAGCCAGCGATCGACAATAGCGTCATCCTTGGCGCTGTCCATGAAAGCATCATCGCCATCGAGCACGACGAGACTGGCTGTCATGCCGGGGGCGATGGCGCCGATGCGCTGGCCGAGGGCCTGGGCTCCGCCGGCGAGCGCTGCGTCGTAAATATCGCGGCCGACCGAGCGGTGCGGGCCGTTGGCGAGGCGGTTGCGGCGCTCGTCACGCAGGCGCTGCGAATATTCGAGCGCGCGCAGTTCGTCGACGACGCTGGGGGAGACATGGCTGTCGGTGCCGATGCCGAACCGCCCGTTCTGCGCACGATAGGCGACCGCCTCGAAGATACCGTCGCCGAGATTGGCTTCCGTCGCGGGACACAGGCCCGCGACGGCACCGCTCGCCGCCATGCGGGTGAGCTCGGACGGATCGGCATGGGTGGCGTGGATCAGGCACCAACGCTCGTCGACCGGCATATGATCGAACAGCCACTGCATCGGGCGCTTGCCGCTCCAGGCGATGGAATCGTCGACTTCCTTCTGCTGCTCGGCGATGTGGATATGCAGCGGCCCGGGTTTCGACATCACCTTGGGCAGGCTTGCCAGCAGCGTGGTCATTTCTTCCGGCGTTGCCGCCCGCAGCGAATGGAAGGCATAGCCGAGCGTGGCACCTTGTGCGGTGCAGGCCGGGGCAAGGTCCGCCATCAGCCGCTCGAAGCCTTCGACGTCGTGGATGAAGCGGCGCTGGCCCTCATGCGGGGCGACGCCGCCGAAATTGGCGTGGGCGTAGAAGACGGGCAGCAGCGTCATGCCGATGCCACTGGTCCTGGCCGCGGCCAGGATGCGCTTTGCCATCTCCGCGCGGTCGGCAAAGAGGGCACCGCTCTTGTCGTGATGCAGATAGTGGAACTCGGCGATCGAGCCGAAGCCGGCCTTGAGCAGGTCGACATAGAGCTTGGTGGCGATCGCCTGCGCATCCTCGGGCGTGATCTGGCCGACGGTGCGATACATTTCCTCGCGCCAGGTCCAGAAACTGTCGCTGCCGGCGCCGGACACTTCGGCAAGGCCGGACATGGCGCGCTGGAAGGCGTGGGAATGCAGGTTCGGCATGGCGGGCAGCACGGGCCCCGCGGTGATCTGCGCGCCATCGGCCGGGGCATCGGGGGTCACGGCGCTGATCCGGCCTGCGACATCGATGTCGATCCGCACATTCCTCGCCCAGCCATCGGGCAGCAGGGCCTGGCTGGCATGAAGGCTGTGGTTGCTCTGGAGTTGTGGGCGGAAATCGGGCATGTTTGTGTACCGACGAGTTCGCAACTTGTATGTATAAGTTTTATACATATTTTTGCAGTCGTGACAAGCGCCGTGTGACACGGTGAAGCGATTTTTGAGGAATGACGTCGCCATGAGCATGTCGCCGGACCGAAAGCCGGAACCCGCCATATCGGTCACGCCGCTCTATGCGGAGGTGAAGCAGCACATCCTGACGCGGGTGCGTAGCGGCGAATGGCCGCCGGATCATCGCATTCCTTCTGAAAGCGAGCTGGTGGAGCAGCTCGGGGTCAGTCGCATGACGGTGAACCGGGCGCTGCGCGAACTCAGTCTCGAGGGCGTATTGGTGCGCATGCAGGGCAGGGGCTCCTTCGTCGCCGGCGGCAACAGCCACTCGGATGTGTTTGCCGTCACCAATATCGCCGAGGAGATCCGTGGGCGCGGCCACGATTACAGCGCGCAGGTTCTCCTGCTCGACACGCTGAAAGCGACGCCGGACATCGCCGATTTGCTCGAATTGCCGATCGGAAGCCCGGTTTTTCACTCGATCGTCGTGCATTGCGACAATGACGTGCCGATCCAGCTCGAGGATCGCTTCGTCAATCCTGCCGTGGCGCCGGCCTATCTCGACCATGATTTTTCCAAGGTGACGCCCAATGAGGTGCTCAGTGCGGTGGTGCCGTGGAGCGAGGCGGAACATCGCATCGAGGCGGTGCTGCCGCAGGCCTGGGAGTGCAAACTGCTGGCGATCTCGCGGGCCGATCCTTGTCTGCTGATCCGTCGCCGCACATTTGCCACCGGCTGGGTTGGGGCGCCTACACCGGAAGCCGGCGGGGAAGAAGAGGCTGTGCAGCATGTCGTCACGGCGGTGCGTCTGTTGCTGCCGGGCGGCCGTTATCGCATCGAGCATCGCCGGCACTCGAACCGGGTGGGGTAGTCGTCCGGGGCGTCAGATGCCCTTGACGGCTCGTAAAACTGCTGCTAACTTGTATATACAAGTAACAGGAGGTCATGTACATGCTAAGCAATGCCCGTTTCCGCGATGTCGAGATCCGCGCCCCGCGTGGCACCCAGCTCAACGCCAAGAGCTGGCTGACCGAAGCGCCGCTGCGCATGCTCATGAACAATCTCGATCCCGACGTCGCCGAGAACCCCAAGGAACTGGTGGTTTATGGTGGCATCGGCCGCGCCGCGCGCGACTGGGAGTGCTTCGACACCATCGTCCGCGAACTGAAGAACCTCAACAATGACGAGACGCTGCTGGTGCAATCGGGCAAGCCGGTCGGCGTGTTCAAGACCCATGCCGATGCCCCGCGCGTACTGATCGCCAATTCCAACCTGGTGCCGCATTGGGCGACCTGGGAAAAATTCAACCAGCTCGATGCCGAAGGCCTGATGATGTACGGCCAGATGACGGCCGGCTCCTGGATCTATATCGGTTCGCAGGGCATCGTGCAGGGCACCTATGAGACCTTCGTCGAGGCCGGTCGCCAGCATTATGGCGGGGACCTCGCCGGCCGCTGGGTGCTCACTGCCGGTCTCGGCGGCATGGGCGGCGCTCAGCCGCTTGCCGCGACCCTCGCCGGCGCCGTGTCGCTCAACATCGAATGCCAGCAGCAGAGCATCGATTTCCGCCTGCGCACCCGCTATGTCGACAAGCAGGCCCGGGATCTCGATCACGCGCTCGAACTCATCAAACATCATTGCGACCGCAAGGAAGCCGTCTCGATCGCCCTGCTCGGCAATGCCGCCGAGATCCTGCCCGAACTGGTGGCCCGCGGCGTCCGCCCGGACATGGTCACCGACCAGACCTCCGCGCATGACCCGCTGAACGGCTACCTGCCTGCTGGCTGGACCTGGGAGGAGTACAAGGAGCGCGCCCGCACCGAGCCAGCCCATGTCGTCGCCGAGGCCAAGAAGTCGATGGCCGTGCATGTGCGCGCCATGCTCGACTTCCAGAAGATGGGCGTGCCCACCTTCGATTACGGCAACAATATCCGCCAGATGGCCAAGGAAGTCGGCGTCGACAACGCCTTCGATTTTCCGGGCTTCGTGCCGGCCTATATCCGCCCGCTGTTCTGCCGCGGCATCGGCCCCTTCCGCTGGGCGGCCCTGTCGGGCGATCCTGCCGACATCGCCAAGACCGACGCCAAGGTCAAGGAGCTCATTCCCGACGACAAGCATCTGCACAACTGGCTCGACATGGCCGCCGAGCGCATCGCCTTCCAGGGCCTGCCCGCCCGCATCTGCTGGGTCGGCCTGGGACAGCGCCACCGCCTCGGCCTCGCCTTCAACGAGATGGTGCGCACCGGCGAATTGTCCGCCCCGGTCGTCATCGGCCGCGACCATCTCGACTCGGGCTCTGTCGCTTCGCCCAACCGCGAGACGGAATCGATGCGTGACGGGTCGGACGCCGTGTCCGATTGGCCGCTGCTCAACGCCCTTCTCAACTGCGCTTCGGGTGCGACCTGGGTCTCGCTCCATCATGGTGGCGGTGTCGGGATGGGTTATTCGCAGCATTCGGGCATGGTCATCGTCTGCGACGGCACCGAGGACGCAGACCGCCGCCTCGCCCGCGTGCTGGTGAACGATCCCGGCACCGGCGTGATGCGCCATGCCGACGCCGGCTACGACATCGCCATCGACTGGGCCAAGCAGCAGGGCATGAATCTGCCGATGCTGAACAAGTAAGGCGGCGTGCCGGCTTTGCCCGGCATCCTCTAAAATACGATCATGGCCAACCCCGGGGGGTGGTCGACAGGCGGGTCTTCGGGCCCGCCTTTTTTCTTGCCCGGATGGAGCGTTTCCGTCGCCGGGCGTCCCACCAAGCGGTGACCTTGGTTTACCGCTCGGTGCAAGGTGGAGTTGCAGCATGTCGTTGTTGCAATGTGACTTTTAAGTAACAAGGAGGCTAAAAAGCAGCCATTCTCAGGCGAGTGGCAAGAATTTGTGTTGTCGGCTTGGTTCGATTGGTTCAGATTCAAGCGGTAAATTTTTTAACGTCGTACTTTTGCTTCTGATGCCGATACGATTTTAATCCGAAGACCTTCTGTCTTTTACTGGGTGGCAGATATTTTCTTGGAGGAAATCATGATAAAAAAATCATTTATTTTGGGAACAGTCGCCGGTCTCACCAGTTTTGCGGCCGCCCATGCGGCGGATCTTCCCATGACCAAGGGCGAGGCCGTCGAATATGTGAAGGTCTGCACGGCTTTTGGGCCTGGCTTCTTCTATATTCCCGGTAGCGATACCTGCCTGCGGATCGGCAGCGAGTTCCGCATAGACTATCGCGTCTATGGCGGCGGCAAGTTCAATCGCGACGACAACCGCACCGCCTTCAACGCCCAGGCCCGTATCTGGTTCGATGCCCGCACCGAGACCGAATATGGCTTGCTGCGCTCCTATTTCCAGATCAACGCGGACAGCAATACCGCCACCCGTGTCAATGGCACGGAGCAGCGCAACCGCTTCACCATTGACAAGGCCTTCATCCAGTTCGGCGGGCTGACGGCCGGTTATGCGCATTCCTTCTTCGGCTTCTACGACAACGACTATGGCAACACCATCTTCGGCCCCTACTACGCCCAGTCGAACACGGTGAACCTGCTCGCCTACACGGCGCAGTTCGGTGGCGGCTTCTCGGCCACCCTGTCGATCGAGGATGGCCGCGATCACCGCCAGAATGATGTGTTCGCCTATCAGGGCGGCCAGCAGGTGCCGGATGTCGTCGGCGTGCTCAGGCTCGATCAGGAGTGGGGTACAGTAGCGCTTCAGGCCGCGGCCCATCAGTTCCGCAGTGCCTCGCGCTTTGACGACGGCACGCCGGACGGGGTCGCCCTGCGTCACCAGAACAAATGGGGCTATGCGATCGGGGGCGATGTGCTGATCAAGATCCCACAGCTCCAGGACGGGCATCTGGTGATCGAAGGCCAGTATGCCGATGGTGCGCTGGACTATCTCGGCGCCGACAATCTCTATGCCATGCGGGCGCAGGACTTCTATTATCGCAACGGCTTTTCGCGGCTGGAAGCCGGCAAGGGCTGGTCGATCACGGCGGAACTGGGCGGCAACTTCACGCCGCAATGGGGCTTCAACATCGTGCCGAGCTATATCGACACGCGCTATGACGGTGCCGGCATCAATGGCCAGGACCTGAAGGCCAAGGAATATGCCATCACCGGCAACCTGACCTACATGATCGTCAAGGGCCTGTCGGTGACCGGGGAAGTCTCCTACATCCGCTCGGAGTTCGATCGTGAGCTGGGCACCGATACCCTTGCCGATGTCAGGCCGAAGGAGAAGCTCAACTCGGTGGTCGGCGGCATCCGCATCAAGCGGATGTTCTGAGGAGGACTGCAGTCCGATGCCGGCGTGAGCTGGTGCGCAAGAAAGGGGGCAGGGTCTAATCCGCGTCACTTGAGACAGGCGAAACGCGCCGGCGAGGGTCGTATAAACTCGACGACGCCTCAGTGAACGGGATTGGGCATTGCGGCCCCCTTTTCTACTATCCCCAACCTGCTCGCCAGCGTGTTTCCAAGCGCAGGCGAGGGCACAGGACTCCGGGGGGGGCGCGTCCCCCGGCAAATCAGCCGTCAATGCGCCAGTATTTTTGGAACTTCAGATGAGAAGCGGCATGGTGCCGGTCTTTAGTGGCGGGCCGCGATGTTGTAGAGCGAGATGTGCTGCCCGCTCTGGAGCCTTGCCTTGAAGTTCGTCTATTTCTCCCCGCATTTCCCCGACAATGGCGCGACGTTCTGCAGCCGGCTGGCTAGCGCCGGCGTGACGGTCCTGGGCATCGGCGATGCTTCCTACGAGACACTGCGGCCCGAGCTCAAAAGCGCGCTCGCCGAATACTACCGCGTTTCCAACATGGAGGATGGCGATCAGGTCCTGCGCGCCATGGGCCATTTCATCCATCGCTGGGGACGCATCGATCGCTTTGAATCCCTCAACGAGCATTGGCTCGAGCAGGATGCCGGAATCCGCACCGATTTCAACATTCCCGGCATCAAACGCGATTTCGTCGACAATCTGAAGCAGAAGTCGAAGATGAGGGCCTTTTTCGACAAGGCGGGCGTCGAGACGATCCGCCAGTGCCCCTATGTCGACCGCGCGGGTGTGGAGGCTTTCATCGGCGAGGTCGGTTATCCCCTCGTGATCAAGCCTGATCAGGGCTCGGGGGCCAGCAACACCGTGAAGATCGCCTCGGCTGGCGATCTCGACCGTTTCGAGGCCAGTCGGCGACCGGGGGTTACCTATGTGGTCGAGCAGTTCATCGACGGCATCGTGCTCACTTATGACGGGCTTGTTGATCGCGAAGGCCGAATCGTGTTCGCCGCCAGTCACCGCTTCGAGCAATCCATCATGGGCGTGGTCAACGCCGACAGCCATCTCAACTATTACTGCCTGCCCCATGTCGATCCGGCGATTGAACAGGCGGGACGGGCCGCCATCGCCAGTTTCGGCATTCGCGAGAAATTTTTCCATATCGAGTTCTTCCAGACACGGACGGACAAACGCATCGTGGCGCTGGAGATCAATATGCGCCCCCCCGGCGCCTGGATGACCGATGCCATCAACTATGCCTATGACATGGACGTCTATCGCGAATGGGCCAGCATGGTGGCGGATCATGCGGTCGGCGGTCCGTTCAAGGGGCGTTATTATGTCGGCTATGCCAGCCGCAAGAACCATATCCGCTACGTCAACGGCCACCAGGCCATCTTGAAGGCGCATGGTGACAAGATCGTGCATTTCGCGCCGATCGAGGCGGTATTCAGCCGGGCCATGGGCAATTTCGCCTATCAGTTCCGTTCCGAGGATTTCGACGAGGTGAAGGCGATCGTGCGTTTCATCCAGGCCGTGGAGGATTGAGACGTTGCAGATCGCCTATCACAAGCGTGGCAGCGCCGAACTCGGGCGCGAGATGGAATTCAAGGTCTATGGCCATGCCGGCAGGCCGGTTCTGGTCTTCCCCACCTCGAACGGGCGCTTCTATCAGTATGAGGATTCGGGCGGCATCGCCGCCCTTGCCGACCGCATCGAGGCCGGCGAACTGCAGGTGTGGACTGTTGATGGCATCGACGGCGAGAGTTTCTTTGCCGAGCATGGCGATCTCCAGCACCGCGTCGGCCGCCACGAGGCCTATTTTCGCTATGTCCGCCATGAATTGCTGCCGGAAATCCTGGACGCGGCCGGCGGAAGAGCGCCCCTGTTGACCGGATGCTCGATGGGGGCCTTCCACGCCAGCAACTTCCTGTTTCGTTTTCCGGAGACGGTGGCGGGTGTGATCGGCTTGAGCGGCGTCTACTCGACCCGGCACTTCTTCGGGGCGGCGCTCGACGGACAGATCTATTTCAATTCGCCGCTTGCCTATCTCGGTGGTCTGGAGGAAGGCGAGTTGCTGGATCGGATCCGCTCGCGCCGCCTGTTCTTCTGTTGCGGGCTGGGCGCCTGGGAAGAGAGAATGATCGAGGATACCAGCAATCTAGCGCAGGTCCTTTCCGCCAAGCGGATTCCGGCCTGGATCGATTTTTGGGGTCCCGATGTCAGCCACGACTGGCCCTGGTGGCACCGGCAGATCGTGTATTTCTTCGGTAAATGGCTGGAGGCCGACCGCGCCAGCCCGGTGGGATAGCGCGGCGGGCCGGGTTGGGGTCAGAGGGAAGAGGACAGGGCGGTCGCCTCCTCCGCGTTGGCCCGCGTCGGGGCTTCGCGGCGTCCGAGAAAGACGAAGACTACCACGGCCGTGACGATGGTGATGGCGGCAAGCAGCAGGAGCAGTGTGGCGAAAGCATCGCCATAGGCCTGGATCAGCGCGGAGTGGGCAAGCTGTGGCAGCGCACCGGCAGCGCCGGCGACGTCGCCCGTCACCAGTTTCTGGGCTCCTTCCCTCACCTGTTCACCGGCGAGGTGGCCGGCGGTCAGGGCCGAGAGCACGGCGCTGACGATAGCGAGCGCCACACCTTCGCCGGCGACGCGGACCGTCGAGAAAATGCCGGTTGCCATGCCGGCGCGCTCGGCGGGCACCACGGAGACGGCGAGGCCGTCCATCAGGCCCCAGGGCAGGCTGATGCCGATGCCGATCACGGCCATGGGCGCGAGCATGGCTGATACCGCGCCACCAACAGGCATGAAGCTCAACCAGGCAAGCCCGGCAGCGCAGACCAGCAGGCCGAGGCCGCAGATCGCGGCCGGTGCGATCCAGCGCGAGAGCCAGCCCGCCAGAAGCGGAAGAACCAGCAGCGGAGCGGACAGGGCCATCATCATGCGGCCAGCCGCGACTTCATCGACGCCTTCTATGCCGACGAAGCGGATCGGCAGGAGGATCAGCAGCACCACGAAGGCATAGGCCGGGGCGGCTGCCAGCAATTGCACACCGACGAAACGGCCATAGCGGAACAGGCTGAGATCGAGCATCGGGCGGGGCGAGTTGAGTTCGATGCGCACGAACAGTGCCATCAGGGCGACGGCACCGATGAGGAGGGCGATGACGAGTGGATCGCCCCAGCCGCTTTCGGGGGCCTGCAGCATGCCATAGGTGAACAGGGTCAGGGCGAGCGTGAAGCTGATCGCGCCCGGCCAATCCAATCCGCGGGCCTTGGGATCACGGGATTCCCGCAGCACGACGATGCCGATGAGGAAGGAGGCAACCGTCAAGGCGACGACGGCAAGGAAGATGCTGGGCCAGCCGAAAGTCTGCGTCATCACGCCCGAGCTGATCGGGCCGAAGGAGAGGCCGGCGCCGAAGCTCGCGCCGACGACGCTGAAGGCGCGCATGCGGGCAGCATCGGAGAATTCCTGTGCCAGGGCCGCCATGCCGCCGGCGAAGGCCGCGGCGGCGGCGATGCCCTGGAGTGCGCGCAGGAGGTCGAAGACCAGTATGGAGCGTGCCCCCACCAGGGCCAGCGAGGCCAGGGCGAAGCCGGCGACGCCTGTGAGGAAGATGCGCTTGCGCCCGAAACTGTCCGCCAGGGCGCCGGCGGCCATCAGCGCACTGCCGAAGGTCAGCATGAAGGCATTCGTCACCCAGTTCAAGGCGACCGGGCTGCCGCCCAGTGTGTCGGCGATAGCGGTCAGCGCCACGGCCGGGCCGGTGAAGGTCAGCGGCATGGCGATGGCGGCAAGGCAGACGGATAGGAGGATGAGCGCCTTGTGGGCTGCGCTCGGAGCCAAGGTTCGGTCTGTCATGAAATCGGTGCTCAAAGTTTGGTGGCAGGTCGCCGGCCCGATCCAGGCGGCTCCGCGTAGAAGCTAACCGGTGGAAATGGCGCGATCCGTTGCGAGCAATCTATTCTTGCCGCATTATCGGCGAAATAGGGGCTTCGTTCCGAAGATAGCGGAATGAAATTCCGGAATGGCGAGGAGGCTTGACCAGGCCTTCCCGGCTGGATGCTCTCGCGGAGGATATATGGACAGGAGCGGCAATCTCACGGCCTTCGTGCGCACGGCGGATCTCGGCAGTTTCGCCGCGGCCGGACGGGTGCTCGGCCTTTCGGCCTCGGCCGTCGGCAAAGCGGTCGCGAAGCTGGAGCAGGATCTCGGCGTGCGGCTGTTCCAGCGCACCACCCGCACCATTCGCCTCACCGAGGAGGGACGCCTGTTCCACGAGCGCTGCCGCCGCGTCCTTGACGATCTCGATGATGCCTGGGCCATCGTGGCGGGTTCACGCGATGCGCCACGGGGCAGGCTGCGGGTGTCGACGCCGGTCGTCACCTATCACATCCTGATGCCCCTGATGCCGGAATTCACCACGCTCTATCCGGAGATCGAACTCGACTTCGACTTCAACGACCGGCTGGTCGACCTGGTCGAGGAGGGTGTCGATATCGCCGTCCGCAGCGGTGAGCTGCCGGATTCCCGGCTGATGTCGCGGGTGTTCTGCTCCTTCCGCCAGATGCTGTTCGCTTCACCCGCTTATCTCGATCGTCATGGCACGCCGCAGAAGCTGCGCGATCTCGATGGCCATCTCGCCATCCGCTACCGCTTTCTCAACAGCGGCAGGATGCTGGAATGGCCCTTGATCCTGCCGCCGGACGAGCCCGAACCGCGCACGCGTACCATCTTCACCTGCAACAATATGGAGGCGATGCGAGGCGCCACGCTGGGTGGCCTCGGCATCGGCGTCATGCCGGATTTCCTGGTGCGCGATGCCGTCGCGACGGGGACGTTGCGAACCGTGCTGCCCGATCACGTGGGCGGGCCGCGCAATTTCAACATGATCTGGCCGTCCAACCGGCATCTCTCGCCGAAGGTTCGTGTCTTCGTGGACTTCATGCAGGCCCGGCTCAGTGGCGTGTGAGCATGAAATGCGCGGCCAAGATTCGCGGCCAAAAATTTGGGCCATTGTCGGATTGGCAGACCTTCCCTCGTCCTTGAGATATCCGGCCGCGAGGCCCCTCGGAGGAGAACGCCATGTCCAAGATTTCGCCGTGCTTGTGGTTTGCGGGGGAGGCCGAGGAGGCCGCCAGTTTCTATGTCTCGCTCTTACCGGATTCGCGCATCGATCATGTGCAGCGCAATGTTGCGGACGGTCCGGGCGGCAAGGCCGGCAGTGTGCTGATGGTCCGCTTCACCCTCGCCGGCGAGAGCTATCTCGCCCTCAATGGCGGCGAGAAATGCGAATACAATCACGCTGTTTCCTTCCACATCGACTGCGCTGACCAGGCCGAGATCGACCGGCTGTGGGATGCGCTGGGCGAGAAGGGCGAATTGATCCATTGCGGCTGGCTCAAGGACCGCTATGGCGTGCACTGGCAGATCGTTCCCTCGATCCTGCCGACGCTGCTGGCCGATCCCGATCAGGCCAAGGCGCAACGGGTCATGACCGCCGTGCTCGGGGCGATCAAGTTCGACATCGCCACGCTGCAGAAGGCCTATGACGCGGTGTAAGGCACTGTCCGGAAGGGCTGAAGCGCTACCTTTGTCTTGCCCGGGCTTGACCGGGCAGCCGGCGGCCCGGTCTCGATGCCTCGAAAGGCGGGCTGGATTGCCGGGTCAAGCCCGGCGATGACAGAGGTTGAGCCCATTCAATTCGGTTATTGGTGATCAGCCGTTCTAGCGAGCGGCGATCGCTGCTCCCCGCATGGGCTGATGCGATGGTGCGCGACACGCTGCCGCCCTGCCCGGATTGGGGGCCAGCGCGCCCGCATTATGACCGGGTGCCGGTGGTGGTTCCAGCGGCAGGTCGGCCAGTTCCCGCAGGGACATGGCCTGGAGGCTGGGATGGTCGAGCGGCTCCAGGCTGCGGCCTGATACCAGCCACAGCTTGGTCCAGCACTCCTTAAGGGTCTTGAGTATCCTGACGGTCAGCATGTCTGCGATATCCCTGAATTCTGCTGCTGAATCTCGGGCAAAGGAGGCAGGAAAGAAATGGAGTTCTGCGCGGGCATGCTATAGAAAAACTATATGGATGGTCTGCTGCGATATCAGCTCGGTGCCTTGCGGGCGGTCGAGGCCGCCGGGCGCCTGGGCTCGATGGCGAAAGCCGCCGAGGAACTCGGCGTCACCGTGGGTGCCGTCAGCCAGCAGGTACTCAAGGCCGAGCAGCGGTTGGGACGGCCGATCTTCACGCGCGGACCGAAGGGACTGATGCCGACACCGCTCGGCCAGTCCCTGCTCGCGGGCCTCACCCGCGGTTTCCGGGAGATCTCGCAGGCGCTGACCACGGCCGAGGCCCGGGCCGAGCATGTGCTGACGGTGACGGTCGCGCCGGTTCTTGCCGCCAAATGGCTGGTGCCGCGCTTGCATCGCTTCCATGAGGCTCATCCGGGCCTGCAATTGCGCATCGATGCCTCGGTCGAGCTGGTGGATTTCGACATTTCGGATGTCGATGTCGGCGTGCGCGTCGGCGCCGGGCCCTGGCCGGGCGTACGGGCTGACTATCTCATGGGTCAGAGCCTGTTTCCGCTCTGCTCGCCGTCATTGGCGGCCGGCATTCGGGACATTGAAGATCTGGTCAAGCTTCCTGCCATCATCGACTACAACTCGCCCGAGACCTGGCCGATCTGGCTGGCGGCTAATGGCAAGGCGGATCTGCCGCTCGCGGCCGGTCCGGCCTTTTCGGATGCGGCGCTCTGTCTCGATGCCGCGATCGCCGGCCAGGGCGTGTCGATCGGTTGGCTGACATTGGCCCAGGATGCCCTGCGCGATGGGCGCCTGGTCGCGCCTTTCCCGCGCCCGGTGCAGACAGGCCTTGCCTATTGGCTGGTGAGTTCGGCGCGCCGCAAGCCTTCAGCCAAAGTAAAGGCTTTCGAAGCCTGGCTGCGGGCCGAGCTGGCCGATGTGGCAGCCGGGTCTCAGGCGGAGGCGACGAGATAGGTCAGTGTTGCCGCTGCGCCGAGGGCGGTGCGGACGGCGTGCAGCCGGCCCCAGCGCCCGATGAGCAGGCGCGTCTGCGAGCCCGCCTCATCGTTCGGCGTTGCCTCCAGGAGCCGGTTGGTCGGCATGATGCCCAGCAGCGTATAGGGCCAGTTCGCCAGCATCAGCACGGCGCCAACCAGCCAGAGTGAGCTGCCGGCGAGCCAGGCAGCGGCGAGGCCTGCGAGACCCGAGGCAACGGCGAGACTGGCCTGCATGGCAAAGCCGCGTGCATAGCTCGGTTTCCATTGCGCCAGCAGGGAGGCGTCGTCGAGGCTGAGCCGCGCCGGCTGTTCGGCAACGTTGATGTAGAAGGCGGCCCCAGTGAAGGCGGCTGCAAGGATGAGGGCGATCTGGCCGATCAGCATGGATCTGCTCCAATTTGACAATATGTTGTCGAGTTGGATATATATTGTCAATGAATGAATCGGATCCTGCGCTGGTCGGCGAAGGCGTTACGGCCCTCATCCTCGAAGTGTTCCGCCTGAATGGACGCCTGCTCGCGGCCGGCGACCGGCTGGTGGCCGGAGTCGGGTTGAGCAGTGCGCGCTGGCAGGTGCTCGGCGCCATTGCGCTGGCCGGCACCCCGCAGCCCGTAGCCCATCTTGCCCGTTCCATGGGACTCAATCGCCAGGGCGTGCAGCGCATCGTCAACGAACTGGCGGACGAGGACATTCTCGCCTTCCGCGACAATCCCCATCATCGCCGGGCCAGGCTGGTGATGATGACGGCAAAGGGGAAGACTGCCTATGAAGCCGCGAACCGGCTGCAGAGGCCCTGGGTGGACGCTCTCGCGCAGGGATTGACGGCCGAGGATATCACGGCCTGCCTTCGCTTGATCGAAACCTTACGCCGCCGGCTGGAGGCGGAGGCCGATCCTGACGGGGCCGAGTTCGCATAGATTTTCGGGTGCCTTAAATTTGAGTTTCCGTTTTCGGTCCAGGGCTATTTTGCCCTAGGCGAGGCTCTGTCCCAGTGAGCAGCCGCTGGATGTTGGCGCGATGGCGCACGATCACATAAAGACTGCCTGCGATCACCAGGAGCCGATACGGCAAGGGCTGCTCCAAGGCACAGGCGAGGATGATCGCGGTCAAGGCCGCGAGCATGGAGCCAAGGGAAACAATACGAAAAACAGCCAGCACGATGGCGAAAACTGTCAGGGCACCCAGGCCAACAGGCCAAGAGATCGCCAGCAGCACGCCGAGTCCGGTCGCAACAGACTTGCCACCCACAAAGTTGAGCCAAATCGAACGACTATGTCCCAACAATGCGGCAAGCCCGGCCAGGCAAACCGCCCAGGGAACCCATGTTTGCTGATCAAGCGCCGTCGGTGGCGTGACGGACGGCAATGTATAAGACCAAGGATAGAACCAGAGAGCAAAGGCAATCGCCCCCGCGCCTTTCAGCACATCCACTAGGAGTACCGTCAGCGCCGGCCATTTTCCCAGGGTTCGCAAGACGTTCGTTGCCCCGGTGGATTTGGAGCCATGCTCCCGGATATCGATGCCCTTGAGCAGTTTCCCCGCCAGATAGCCCGTGGGCGTGGAACCGAAAAGATAGGCGATCGCCAATCCAACCGCATTCACGATCCAGAAAATCATGGAGTTCACCTCGATACCGCAATCTCGGCAATCACTATCGGGTTGTCTACCTCCTTGGCTGTTATGGGTTTGTTCAATGGACTGAGCGAAGGGGCGGGCTTGGTCGACATCCCTTCTAGTGGGAATAAGAAAGGAAGACGTTGCGGCGACGAGGATGGCGAAACATATGCTCTACCATTGAGCTACGGGCCCGCATGGTGGACCCGACGGGACTCGAACCCGCATCACTTGGGGAATAGCCATGTAGTTCCGCCGGCATTCGCCGCAACGTTCCAAATCATGCCGGGCAGACGCGGCGACGAAAGGGATGAAACCTCTTCACCCGCGCGGAGCCTTTCGGCCTGGCGCAAGGTTCCGGATTCGAACCAGGAGGACCATGTAGTTCCATCGGCATTCGCCGCTCTGCGCGGTGTCGTTCAAGGTTTGGGCCACGGCGACGAGAGGGATGAGAATGGGCTCCCGATAACGGTGAGTCGGGTACAGCTTGTCCGGCTGCGGCGCCCATGCTTTGGCGACATTGTATTCCCATCGGCATTTGCCGTGACGTGTCGAAATTCCTTTCAGTCGAGGTGCGTGCGGCGACGAGGTTTGAAGGGGGACAATGACTGAGCTACCGCTTGCGCGGGGCGCCATCGAAAACGCCGACCTCCCCCTCTGATGAAAGGGCGCTCTAACCTGTAGTCCCACTGGCATTCGCCGCTTGCTGCAAAATGTCATGTTGGGCCGCGGCGACGAGAGTGACGAAACATCCTGCTCTATCCACTGAGCTACAGGCCTTGCGGCCTGGCGGGAATCGAACCCGCGTCCTGGAGCGTGAAGGCTGTAGTTCCGCCGGCATTCGCCGCGTCCGGTATTAAATCTCCAAAAGCGTTTGCTGAAACGCGCCTTGCTCTGGCAGTGGAAGCCACGACAACAAGAGTGACGAAACGTTACCGCCTTGCGGCGGTCCGTGCTCTAACCGATTGAGCTATGCAGCTTGCGCCGCAGCGGGATTTGAACCCGCAACCCCGGGATTCGCAGTCTGTAGTTCCGTCGACATTTGCCGTGGCCCATTGCCGTACACCTTAGGCTCCGGCCGGCAGCGTGAAGCCGCCGGCCGGAAATCATGTTGCATCAGAGCTCGATCTTCTCGATCTCGCCGACCCAGTGCTCGGCGCTCATCTCGCCCTTCGTGAAGGCCGCGATGGTGTCGAACACCGCATCCGAGAAGCCGCCGATGTTCATCACATCGGCGCGCTCCTGCGCCTGGGTGGTCGTGTAGGGCTGGATGTCGAGACACACCAGCTTGGCATTGGGATTGCTGGTCTTCACCCGCTCCCACTGCTTCATCATCTGCGTGGCCTCGCCGCCCCGGCGCGCATCGATCCAGGACTGGTTGTCCGAGACGAAGATCACCAGGTCCACCTTGGCCTTTTCGTTCGCCAGCTTCTCCAGCGGCGCCGAGCAGTTGGTGCCGCCGCCGCCGATGGAGGCAAGCTTGCGCGCATTGGTCATCACCGTGTCGCGCGGCTCGAGGTCCACGCGGACCACGGTCTGCTCGAACGGGATCACCCGGGCCGACGGATTGGCCCGAAGCACCGAAGCCGCCACCAAGCCGGCCACGTCGATGCAGCGCACCTGCGTGGTCGAACCCTTGCGATAGCCGGTGACCGGCGAGGACATCGAACCCGACACGTCCGGGCAGACGACCACGCGGCCCTCGATCGCGGGCACATTGGCGACCGCGGTCTCCATCGCATCGTGCAGCGCCTCACGCACCACGGGCGGGATGTCCTGCCCGGCCTGCGCATAGGCCATCATCAGCTGATACGGGAACACCCGTGCCCGCTTGATGGCCTCGCGATCGGCAAGCCGCGCGGCAAGCTTTTCGGCGAAGCCCTCCACCTCGAACACGCCGTGGCGCGCAAAGGTGGCGAGATTCATCCGCAGCATCTGCCAGCCGGCCTTGTCGGCGATACCGGCCCAGTGCTGCCGGGTGAGCGGCAGCGCGGTGAGCATCTGGAACGGCACGGCCGGCACCGGCAGCGACGGATCCTGCTTGAAGGCCTCGAACGCCCGGGCGATGTCAGGCAGCGCCTCGACATCGTAGGGACGCCCGATCAGCCAGGCATAGAGTGCCTCGCGCGCCTTGCCGGCGGGCTTGGGGTGGACCATCTTGATCACATCCGCGAGCGAGGGATTGTTGCCCACGCTGGCACGCATGATCTCGATGTCCGAAGCGGTCTCGAGCCAGGCCTGGACCAGCTTCTTCGGCCGGGTCCCGAGGGACTTACGACCGACGGCACCCGACCGCATCACCTGCACGAAATTGCGCAGCATCTTGCCGTTATCGACCACGCGCGGAAACGCCTTGGCGAAATCGCCCGTCTGCAGCATCGAGAGATAGGCGAGCAGGAGAGCCGGCATATCCTTCATATGGCCGCGCTGGCGGGCATAGATGGCCGCCTTGGCGATGAACACGCTCTCCACCTCGCAGACCGCCTTGAGCGTCTCGTCGAGCTGCGCGGTGGCGCTCGCATAGAAGGTGCGGTTCAGCGTACCGGTGACGGCGAGCTGGGCCAGCGCGTGGCGCGGCGTGAACTGATAGGCCGGGGCACCGTGCTTGTTGGCCGCATCGGTCTTCGGCAGCATCTTCCCCACAAAGGAGGCAAACAGCGACTTATTTGCCATGGCAATCATCCTCGTTCGTTACGAGGATCTCTTTGCAGGGAGCGTGCCAAGTCGAATGAGAGGCGACGATTTATTTTACAAGATATTGATTTTAAAGGATAAAAATTTACATACCCAATTCACTGCGCTTCATGAAGTCGGTGGAGGAATGGCGCCATCTTAGAATATTGGATATAGTATTATATCATGGTATCTCTTCTGTGAGCCTGCGCCTGTGGAGGATTCATGAAAAAGCGTGTCGCCATCGGGTTCCTCGGCGTCAGCCTGGACAGCGGCAAGCGTGACAAGCGCTGGGAGCGCTGGCGGCCGACAGTGGCGCTTTGCCAGCAGGGGGATCTGCCCATCGACCGCCTCGAATTGATCCACGATATCAGGGCGACGTCGCTGGCCGAGCGGATCACAGGCGACATCGCCGTGATTTCGCCGGATACGCAGGTGGTCAGGCACATCATGAATCTCGCCGATGCCTGGGATTTCCAGGAGGTCTATGGGGCTCTCTATGATTTTGCCAAGGCCTATCCCTTCGATGCCGAGGAAGAGGAGTACCTCGTCAACATCACCACCGGCACCCATGTCGCCCAGATCTGCTGGTTCCTGCTGACCGAGGCCCATTATGTGCCCGGCAAACTGATCCAGCTCTCGCCGCCCAAGCGCCAGGGCGAAGGCGTCGCCGGCTCCTATTCGATCGTGGATCTCGATCTTTCGCGTTATGATGCCATCGCCAGTCGTTTCAGGGCGGAGACGCATGAGGCGACTTCCTTCCTCAAATCCGGTATCCCCACCCGCAACACTGCTTTCAACGCCATGATCGACCAGATCGAGCGGGTGGCGATGCGCTCGCGCGCGCCGGTGCTGCTGACCGGGCCGACCGGCGCCGGCAAGTCGCTGCTGGCCCGCCGCATCTTCGAGCTCAAGCAGGCGCGGCGGCAGCTCACGGGCGGTTTCGTCGAGGTCAATTGCGCCACCTTGCGCGGCGATCATACGATGTCGGCGCTGTTCGGCCATGTGCGGGGCGCCTTCACCGGCGCCCAGACCGATCGGGCCGGTCTCTTGCGTGCGGCCGATGGCGGGTTGCTGTTCATGGACGAGATCGGCGAACTCGGCCTCGACGAACAGGCCATGATCCTCAGGGCGATCGAGGAGAAACGCTTCCTGCCTGTTGGCGCCGACAAGGAGGCGGCCAGCGATTTTCAATTGATTGCCGGCACCAATCGCGATCTGTCGGTCGACGTGCGTTCGGGCAAGTTTCGCGAGGATTTGCTGGCCCGTCTCAACCTCTGGACCTTCGAACTGCCGGGCCTTGCCGCGCGCCGCGAGGATATCGAACCCAATCTCGACTTCGAACTCACGCGCTACGCCGAACGCGAGGGCGAGAACATCGCCTTCAACCGTGAGGCGCGTGCCCGCTACCTCGCCTTCGCGACGGCGGCGGAAGCGCGCTGGACCGCCAATTTCCGCGATCTTTCCGCCTCCGTCACCCGCATGGCCACCCTGGCACCGGGCGGGCGCATCACCGAGGAGGGGGTCGTCGAGGAGATCGCCCGCCTCGTCAGGCTTTGGCGAGCGGGTGACGGCGACGGCACGGACAGGCTGCTCGCGGACCTTGTCGGCGAGGAGCGCGTTGCCGGCATCGACCGGTTTGACCAGGTGCAATTGGCCGAGGTGGTTCGCGTCTGCCGCGCCAGTTCCTCCCTCAGCGCAGCCGGGCGCGTGCTGTTCGCGGCATCGCGACAGGCCAAGGCCAGCTCGAACGATGCCGATCGCCTGCGCAAATATCTGGCGCGCTTCGAACTGGATTGGGAAGAGGTGCGGCAAGGCTGAGTGTGGGTCTTCGAATATGCCTCACTCCCGGACGATGGTCAGGTGGGTGGCTTGTGGTGTCGGGACGCGGTCGGTGACGCGATAGCCCAGGGCCGGCAGGTCGATGCCGGCGAAGAAGCTCTCCCCCTTGCCGAGCAACACCGGCGAGATGACAAGATGCAGGTCGTCGATCAGGCCGGCCCTGAGATATTGATGGATGGTCGCAACGCCACCGCCGATTCGCACATCCCTGTTGCCGGCGGCCGCCCTGGCCTGCCGCAGGGCCGACTCGATGCCGTCGGTGACGAAATGGAACACGGTGCCGCCCTCCATCTCCATCGGGTCACGGGCATGGTGGGTCAGTACGAAGACCGGCACGTGATAAGGTGGATTGTTGCCCCACCAGCCTTTCCAGCTTGCGTCGGGCCAGGGGCCGCGAACCGGACCGAACATGTTGCGCCCGAGGATCCAGGCGCCGAGATTGTCCATGCTGCGGGCGGCGAAATCGTCATCGATGCCCGCCTCGCCGCCTTCCTGTCCGAACATCTTGCGGAAAGTCCGGGTGGCGAAGGCCCAGCCATGCAGCTTGGTGCCATTCACGCCGAGGGGATTGTCGAGGCTCTGGTCGGGGCCGGCGCCATAACCATCGAGCGAAAGGGAAAAGCTGCGGACGATGAGTTTCGACATGTCGTTTCCTCGCCGGTCTGATTGCGCATTGAAACTGGTCCAAAGGTTAGTCAAACCGGTTCCATTTTGCAATCAGTTTCATCCAAGGCGTAGGAAGCCCAATATGCGCCGGCTGCCGTCGAGTTTGTCTCTATCTGACAGGACCGGATGCGGCCGGGTTCACGGACGCAGGTCGAAGTGAAAGACCTTCGAGATGATCTGCCAGCGCCCGTCGAGATGGACGAAGGTCAGGAGGTCGGTGAAATGCTTCGGCCCGATCGCGCATTCGACCCGGGCAAAGGCCGTGACCGGACCGGCGAATTCGATGGACACGATCCTGTCAGCCCGCTCTTCGTTGCGGCTTGCGGGTGAAGGGCGCTTGTCCACCATGGGGAAATATTCAGCCATGCCGAGATGCGTCAGGCCTCCTTCGCTGGCGCAGGCATAGAGAGCCTGGGGATGAAAGACATGGCGCAACCTCTCGGTGTCGCTGTGATAGAGCCCGTCGAAATAGGTCTGAAGCGCCGTGACCAGCGCCTCGAAACCGGGATCCTTGGGAGTGTGGCTCGTCATGGCGGTCTTGGCCCTTTCCTGCATGGAATATTAAACGCGAAGAGATATAATTTGCCGGCTATTGAGGGTCAGGCCGCGGCGGGTGTGCGGGAAGTCCTGTTGCCGAGCGCCGTGGTGATCAATGTGGCCGCCGCCTTGCCGGCAGCTTCCATATAGTCGGGGTCGCGGTGCAGCAGCACGACGGCAAAACTGCCATCGAGCAAAAGCACGACCTGCCGGGCGAGCAGGCCGGCGTCGGCAAGGGCCTCCCGCTCCAATTCGAGCCGCAGCCAGCCCTCGAAGCGCTTCTTGTGGGCGGCGCCGACCTTGATGGCGGGATGGCCGGGCAGGTCGGCGAGTTCGGCGGCGGTGCGCAGGAAGCCGCATCCCTTCCAGCGCGGATGACGGGCCGCGACGGCGAGATTGCGGAAGATGGCCTCGACCTTGGAGGCAATGTCCCCCTGCGCCTCGTCGAACCAGCGCCGGAACAGAGCGAGGTTGGGCTGGTCGCGGGCCGCCAGATAGGCAGCGATCAGATCGTCCTTGCTGGTGAAGTGATAATAGAGCGTGCGCTTGGTGATGCCGGCCTTGGCGGCGACCGCGTCCACGCCGACATTGCGAATGCCTTTGTCGTAGAACAGGCGCGCCGCGGCGCTGACAATACGCTCGCGCGTGGTGGTCGCGGATCCAGGCATGGCACGGCCTCAATGTATACTGACTAGTGAGTATAATCATTGTTGGAAACCGTGCTATCCCTTCGTTCGAGCAAGGGATGGCAATGGCTATGGACACGGCGCCGGCCGAACCGGTCGAAATCATCTGCGGGGACGGGGTCGTTCTTGGCGGCCACCTCTGGCCGGCGGGTGGTGGACGAAGAACGGGCACGGTCATCATCAATGCCGCGACAGGCGTGCTTGCCCGTTATTACCATCGCTATGCCCGTTTTCTCGGCGAACACGGTTTCGATGCGATCACCTATGACTATCGCGGCATCGGCCTGTCACGCCCGAATGATCTGAAGCATTGCGGCTATCGCTGGAGCGAGTGGGGAACGCGCGATTTCGAGGCCGTGCTGGGCTTTGCCAGGCAGCGCCGGCCGGATGGGCCTCTCTTCGTGGTCGGCCATAGCATCGGCGGCTTCCTGCCGGGACTCGCTGGTAATGCCGCCTGTATCGATCGCATGCTCACCGTCGGCGCCCAATATGCCTATTGGCCCGATTATGCGCGCAGCCACCGTCTCCAATTGCTCTGGCGTTGGCATGTGCTGATGCCCTTGCTTACCGCGATATACGGCTATTTCCCGGGCCGGCGGCTGGGCTGGCTCGAAGACCTGCCGGGCGGAATCGCTCTCGAATGGAGTTTCCGCCGCCGGCGCGTGGAAGACAGCCATCCACGCAAGGAGCGGGAGGAGGTCCTCGCGCGCTTTGCCGCGGTTTCCGCGCCGATCCTGGCGGTGACGGCGTCGGATGATGAGTTCGGCACCGTGCCTGCCATCCGCCGTGCCCTGGCCTATTACAGCTCCAGCGCCACGACAGCGGTGCGCCTGCTGCCGCAGGACTACGACCTGGCCGAGATCGGCCATTTCAGCCTGTTCCATGACCGCCATCGCGCCGGCTTCTGGCGGGACACACTCGCCTGGCTGCAGGACGGCGTGAATCCCTGGCCGCACCGGCGCTTCGAGACGATGGGGTGAGGCATGGCGCACCTACGTGGCTCGATCGAAAAATTGTAAGAACCTCGACCTCTGCCGGCCCCACTGCGATCTTCGAGTGAGGCTTCACAGGGAGAAACGGCCGACCTCATTGCGGCGAGGGGGCGCCCTCGCAGGTCAGGCCGATCTGGTCCTTCAACTCCTGGGCCTCGCGCGGATCCTCCTTGGCCAGCAGGGCGCAGGTGGTGAAATTGCCCTGCAGCTTGCCGTCGCGGTAATAGCCCCAGTCCCGGATCCGGCTCCTGACAAAGGTGAGCTGTTGGCCGAACGTCACATTGCCCACCAGTTCCGGGCGGTTGTTGATCTTGCCGGTGAAGCGGTCGCCCCTGTGGCTGACCTCGTTGAGCCAGAAATATTCGGTCTGGGCACCCTGGATGATCGGCACCTTCACGGCGAAGTCGCTGGCGCCGGTGACGTTGCCGTCCAGGGCGTCGATGAAGTCGGGCAGGCTCTCCTGCGCCTTGGCGAAGGCGGCCTTCATGGCGGGATCGTCATCCCTGGCCTTCAGCGTGCCGTCGCGGCCGGCCTTCTGGGTCACGGTTTCGGCATGGGCCGCGGACAGGCCCAGAAAGGCGAGGCCTGTTACGGCGAGGAGGAATGCTCTCGTCATCGGCGGCTCCGATTGCTGGCGTCATCGTAGCGGCAGGACGGGCCGGATCGCAACGGGGGCGTTTTCTGTGGGCGTCTCGCCCTTTATACGGGCCTCGCCGGAGCGGTGCGAGATCGGCACAGAATGTTCCCCTGTATCGTTTGTAGGTAAATTCATAGGGCCGTGAGCGCTGCAGCGAAGCGGTGCAAGGCAGGTAGGTCGAAGCCATCCTCGCCGGCGAGCACGAAATCGATGGCGTGGGGTTGTAGCGCGGCGGCGGCCGGGAGGAGTGCCGGATCCGTCAGCGCGAGAAAGCAGGGCAGGCCTGCCAACTCGATCAAATGTCGGCAGGCGCTCAGATCGTCCGCGTCATCGAGGTTCAGATGCAGCGCATCGGCAAGGCTGGCATAGGTCTCCACCAGGGCGCCGGCATCGCTGTGGGCTGGATCGATCGACTGGATGATCTTGCGGCCACGGATGATGCGCTTGAGGCCGGGATATTCACTGGTGGCGATCGGCCTTGCAAGGCGGACGGCGAGCGCCGCTGATGCATCGACCTGCTGGGCCACGGTACCGGCCGTCAGCGCCGGGGTGACCAGGATCGGCGTGACCGCCGGCGGCAAAGCGAGTGCGATCGCCGCCAGCGCCTCGCTGCCTTCCGGCCCCGCCTGCGGAAAGGCTGAAGGGTCGAGCCCGATGGCGTCAGCGCCGGCCTCGACCGCCGCGCCGGCTTGCTCGCGGGAGGCGATCCCGCTGATCATCAGGCGAAGGCGCGGCACCGGTCCCGTCTCAGTCGACGGCTTCGCCGGGATAAGCGCCCCACAGATTGTTTTCCTGGATCCAGCCGTCGAAGCCTTCGCCCTGGATGCGGCACCAGTTCGAAGCACAGCTCTTGATCGAGGCCTGCACGCCGGGCTGCAGCATGGCGACGGCCGTCGCCTTGGCGTCGGCGGTGGCACGGAGTGGCAGCGTCTGTTGCTTGGACCAGGGCGCGATCAGGGCTGTGCGCTTGCCTGAGAGCAGGTTCTGCAGCACCCAGCCTTCGGAGCCGTCGGCGTCGCGGATGCGCCGCCAGTTCTCGAATTCGGCGATCACTTCCACCGGTAAATTGGACTTCTGGTAGATGAAGGACACGGTCTGGTCGCGCGAAGGACCCTGGCGCACATTCACCCTGTCGGGCTTCAGGCTGACGAAGCGTGGCATCGGTAGGCCGGAGACCGGCCCGAGTTGATCCTTGCCGGACCGGTCTCCGGTTGCCGACTTGGGATCGGGCAGCGAGCCGGTGACGTCATCGGCCTGCTTATCCGGAATGGCGGCCTTGCCTGCGCCGGCGATGAAGGCGGCTACGGTGGGGTCGGCAAGCGTATCGGCGCTGATGCCTTCGGTGACCGAGCCTGCCGGCTGCTTCAGGCGCTTGTGGTGAAGATAGTAGACCCCGCCAGCGACGATGAGGGCACAGAAGGCGCCAGCAAAACCGATCTTGGCAATGGGACTTAAACGGGGCGCTTCTTCTTCGTAATAGGACATGCCGGACCTCGACGCACACACTCGCCCGCAACCACCTCTGTTGCTGCGCTTGCCTGTCTGTTAGAGGAAAGACAGCGACGGGCTGCGGGCTTATCGGTGCAGTTTGTCTGAGGGCGGTGAACGCCGTCTTAAAGTTTGCGGGAGGTCGGCATGTCGTTACGAAAAAAACCGCGGGTCGTGGTCACACGCCGCCTGCCGGACAGCGTGGAAACCCGCATGCGCGAATTGTTCGACGCGCAGCTCAACCTGACCGACGAGAAGATGTCGCAGGAGGCGCTGATCGAGGCGGTGAAAACCGCCGACGTGCTGGTGCCCACCATCAATGACCGCATCGACAAGGCGCTGATCGAGGCCGCCGGCAGCAGCCTCAAGCTGATCGCCAATTTCGGCAATGGCGTCGACAATGTCGATGTCGAGGCTGCCGTGGCGCGAAAGATCACCGTGACCAATACGCCGCGTGTGCTCACCGACGACACCGCAGACATGACCATGGCACTGATTCTCGCCGTGGCCCGGCGCGTCACCGAGGGCGCGCGGGTGATTCCCGAAGGCGACAATGCCTGGCCAGGCTGGTCGCCGACCTGGATGCTCGGCCGCCGCATCACCGGCAAGCGCCTCGGCATCATCGGCATGGGCCGCATCGGGCAGGCGCTGGCGCGCCGGGCCAAGGCCTTCGGCCTGCAGGTGCATTACCACAACCGCCATCATGTCGACCCCGCCATCGAGGCGGAACTGGAAGCGACCTATTGGGATTCGCTCGACCAGATGCTGGCCCGCATGGACATCATCTCGGTCAACTGTCCACATACGCCGGCGACCTACCATCTGCTCTCGGCCCGGCGGCTCAAGCTGCTCAAGCGCGAGGCCCTGGTCGTCAACACGGCGCGCGGCGAGGTAATCGACGAGACCACGCTTGCCAAGATGCTCGATGCCGGCGAGATCGCCGGGGCCGGGCTCGACGTGTTCGAGCATGAACCAGCGGTCAATCCCCGCCTGGTCAAGCTCGCCAAGAGCGGACGCGTGGTGCTGCTGCCGCATATGGGCTCGGCCACCATCGAGGGCCGTACCGACATGGGCGAGAAGGTCATCGTCAATATCCGCGCCTTCATGGACGGGCACAGCCCGCCGGACAAGGTGCTGCCGGAGATGCTGTAGCGCCCCACTCAGGAAGGAACACGATGCGCGTTTATCTGGCCGGTCCCGAAGTCTTCCTGCCCAATGCCCGGGCAGTGCTCGATGCCAAGATCGAGCTCACGCGGCGCTATGGCTTTATCCCGGTCTCACCCGGTGACCTGGAAATCCCGGCCCAGCCGACCAAGCGCGATTTCGGCCTCGCGATCAGCGCCGTCAATGAAAAGCTGATGCTGAGTGCCGATGCGATCATCGCCAACCTCACGCCCTTCCGCGGCATCGCCGCCGATACCGGCACGGTCTACGAACTCGGCTTCATGTGCGCGCGTGGCTGCCCGGCCTTCGCCTTCTCCAATGTGGCCCAATCGCATTTCGAGCGGCTGCAGGTCTATTATGGCGGCCAAGTCGCTGATGATGCCGAGGGCCGGCCACGCGGCTCGGATGGGTTGGCTGTGGAAGATTTCGACATGGCCGAGAATCTGATGCTGGACGGCGGTATCGAGGCACGTGGCGGCGCGTTCGTCACCCGCTCCGTAGCGCCCGGCAAGCTCTTCGAGGATATTGCCGCCTTCGAGGAATGCCTCGGGATCGCCGCCGGGCGGCTGCTGCAAGGCGGCAAACCGTCTTCTTCGTTTTAGGCGGCCGGCATGGGCGCGCGAGGCCTGTTCACCGCACGAGCCTCCGGCATGGCCGGGATCGACGCGGTAATAGCCCAAAGCAGCTACAGCTTTCCGCGCCACATGCATGATCAATACGGCATCGGCCTGATCGATCGCGGCAGCCAGAAGTCGGCCAGCGGGCGCGGCCCGGTCGAGGCCGCTGAGGGAGACGTCATCACGGTCAATCCGGGCGAGATACATGATGGCAGCCCCATCGGCGATCGCGGCCGGGCCTGGCGCATGCTCTATTTCGATCCAGCTCTCATGGCAGAGGCGATCGGGGACATCCGCGAAGGCGGCGGCGCAACGTTCGAACTCGCCGATCCGGTGATACGGGACCGGCGGATTGCCAGCCTTTTCGCTAGGCTTTTCCAGGGCCTGATCGACACTGGGACGAGGGACGCCACCGTTCTTTGCCACGACGAAACCTTGCTGATCTTGCTGGCCCGGATCAGCGGCGTGGCTGTTCCCGATTCCGCCGTGCCTCGCGCCATCGGAATTGCCCGCGATTACATCGATAGCGATCCAGTCGCGCCCTTATCCCTGTTCGACCTAGCGCAGTTGACAGGGCTGAGCCGCTTTCAGGTGGTCCGCGGCTTCGCGAGGGCAACCGGCATGACGGCGCACGCCTATCTGATGCAGCGCCGTCTCCAGCTGTCGCGGCGCCATATCGCGCGCGGCATGGCGCTCGCCGAGGCCGCTGCGGCGAGCAGCTTCGCCGACCAGAGCCACATGACCCGCCTGTTCGTACGCAGCTACGGCATCTCGCCCGGCGCCTATGCGGCGGCACGGGCTCTTTGAATCAGCCCCACACGCTGCAATTGCGTTCAAGACGGGCCTGCCGCCATCGGGGCATTCCTGTGGTTTTCCACCGGAGCCTCCGCATGTCCCTCGACTATCTCGTCACCGCGCTCGTCGTCATCCTCCTGCCCGGCACCGGCGTGCTCTATACGCTGGCTCTCGGGCTGAGCCAGGGCTGGCGCGCCAGCGCTCTCGCGGCCTTCGGCTGCACGCTCGGCATCCTGCCCCATCTCGCCGCTGCGATCGTGGGCCTGGCAGCTCTGCTGCACGCCAGCGCCGTCGCCTTCCAGGCCCTGACCTATCTTGGCGCCGCCTATCTCCTCTACATGGCCTGGAGCGTCTGGCGGGACGGCAGCAGCCTGCAGCTTTCAGGGGATCGGCAGCGCCTGCAACCGGCCCGCATCATCCTCAAGGGCGTGCTCCTGAACATCCTCAACCCCAAACTGTCGCTCTTCTTCCTCGCCTTCCTGCCGCAGTTCATCCCGCCCGGCACGGCCAGCCCGATCGCCGCGATGAACGAACTCGCCCTTTGGTTCATGGCCCTGACCTTCCTGGTCTTCCTGGCCTATGGCGCCTGTGCTTCGGCGGTCCGGAACCAGGTGGCGCGGCGGCCAGCCGTGCTCCTCTGGCTGCGCCGCGGCTTTGCACTGGCTTTTGCAGGGCTGGGATTGAAGCTGGCCTTTTCGCGCTTGTGATGTCGGGAACGTTCCGGGATGCGCGTCCCTGCCAATGAAGGACGTCGCAAGCGGGAGGATTCAATCTTGACGAATGCAAGCAGGATCGAGCTGTTGAACGTCAATCACCCTCGCAAGGGCCGGCCGGCGGATGCAGTCCTGTATGCGGCAATGAAGTGGGCCATGCTGGCCGTTCTGCCGGACAGCAAGCCGGGCTTGACCGTTGCGCAGGTCCAGGACGCGGTACCGGCCCTGCTGCCGCAGGATCTCTATCCCGGCGGGGCGAAGGCAGGCTGGTGGGTCAAGGCCGTGCAACTCGACCTCGAGGCGGGAGGCGTCATCCGGTGCGAAAAGGTCTCGCCGCTGCGCCTCTACAAGGCCTGACGCTGCTCGAGAAAAGCCTTCCGGCTTTTCTCGATGATGCCTTGGCTCTCGTCAGAGAAGTCCATTTTCCTGGGCCATCACCCGCAGATTGGTCTGCGGGCGGGCGCCGACATGCTGGATCACCTCGGCGGCGGCCAGTGCGCCCAGCTTGAGCGAGGCCAGATGCGGCAGGCCGCGGGCGAGGCCGAACAGGAAGCCCGAGGCGAAGAGATCGCCGGCGCCGGTGGTATCGACGAGCTTGTCGATCGGGAAAGCCGGTACGGAGACGCGCGTGCCGCCCTCGATCGCCAGCGCGCCGTCTTCCGACCGCGTCACGATGGCGAGGCGGCAATCCTTCTCGACCTGGGCGAGCGCCGTCTCGAAGTCGGAGGTCTCGTAGAGCGACTTGATCTCCTGGGTGTTGGCGAACACGGTATCGACCACGCCCGAACGCATGAGGTCGAGGAACTCGCCGCGGAAACGGTCGACGCAGAAGGAGTCGGACAGAGTGATCGCGACGCGTCGCCCGGCCTTGTGGGCGATGTCGGCGGCTTTCAGGAAGGCGTCCTTGGCATCCTGGGGATCCCACAAATAGCCTTCCATATAGGTGATGGCGGCGCCCTGCACGACGTCTTCTTCGATATCGGCGGGCCCGAGCAGGTGGCAGGCGCCGAGATAGGTGTTCATCGTGCGCTCGCCATCGGGCGTGATGAAGATGAAGCTCTTGGCGGTCGAGGGCCCCTCGCTCAGCGGCACCGTCTGGAAATGCGTGCTTTGGGCGCGCAGGTCATGGGTAAAGACCTTGCCGGCCTCGTCCTGCTTCACCTTGCCGAAATAGGCGGTTTTGCCGCCCAGGGAAGCGACACCCACGGCCGTGTTGGCGGCCGATCCGCCCGAAATCTCGACGCTCTGGCCCATGGCGGCGTAAAGATGGTCGGCCCGTTCCTCGCTGGTGAGGATCATGGCGCCCTTGGCGAGGCCTTCGCGGACCAGGAAATCGTCTTCGGTCTGGGCAAAGACATCGACAATGGCGTTGCCGATGGTGAGAACGTCGAAACGAGGTTTCGCGCTGGAAGGGGATTTGGGCATGCAGTATCTCTGTTTTGCGGCGCGGACTATAGCGATGTGTTGCGTTGCGGCAAGAAAGAGTTGCGATGCAACCGCTGCCGTCGCTGTCGTTCGGAGTTCTGATGGCCTTCCTGCGTAACGCTGCCTCGGTTGGATTCGCCACCCTCGCCTCCCGCATTCTCGGTTTCATCCGTGACACCATGGTGGCGGCGGCGCTTGGCGCCGGGCCGGTGGCGGATGCCTTCGTGGTCGCCTTCCGCCTGCCCAGCCTGATGCGCCGGCTGTTTGCCGAAGGGGCGGTGAACACGGCTTTCGTGCCCTTGCATGCCGAGGCGGAGCGTCGAGGCGAGGGCGAGGCCTTTTCCGACCAGGTCTTCACCCAGGTCGCCCTGGTCTTCTTCCTGCTCTCGGCCTTGGCTCTCATGGCGATGCCGCTGCTGATCGAACTGATCGCACCTGGCTTCGGGAAGGGGGGCGGTCGTGTCGACCTCGCCGTCGCCCTGTCGCGCATCACCTTCACCTATTGCCTGGCAACGGCCGTGATGGTGGTGGCCTCTGCGGTACTCAACGTCAACGGCCGCTTTACGGCCGCCGCCTATGCGCCGGCCCTCGTCAATGTCGTCACCATCGCCACCCTGCTCGGCGCGCCCTTGCTGGTTCAGCTCGACCAGGAGGCCCTGGCGCGCCTGCTGGCCTGGTCTATCTTCATCGGCGGCCTCGCCCAGGGCGCTCTGGTCTTCTTTGCGCTGCATCGGGCCGGCCTGCGGTTGCGCCTGGTCAGGCCCCGCTGGACCCCCGCGGTCCGGCGCTTTTTCCTGCTGGCGCTGCCCGGCGTGCTGACGGCGGGGGCGACGCAGGTCAATGCCTTCATCGGCCTGATCGTGGCCTCGGCCGATCCCGGCGCCGTCACCTGGCTCTATTATGCCGACCGCCTCTACCAGCTTCCATTGGGCATCATTGCGGTGGCGCTCGGCAATGCCTTGCTGCCGGAACTCGCCCGGGCCAGCACCCGAGGCGACCGGCAAGCCGAGAGCGGCATCCTGAGCCGGGCGGTCGAATTCGCAGCTTTTCTCAGCCTGCCCGCTGGCTTGGCCTTGATCATTCTGGCCGGTCCCATCGTCTCCGTGCTGTTCGAGCGCGGCGCCTTCACAGCCAGCGACAGCAGCGCCACCGCCTGGGCCCTGGCGGGTTTTGCGGTCGGCCTGCCGGCCTTCGCCGGGGCCAAGGTATTGCAGCCGCTGTTCTTCGCGCGTGCCCGCATGCGCCTGCCTTTCGTGATCGCCCTGATCGGCGCGATCGCCGACGTGATCCTGTCCCTGGCCCTCTTTCCAGTCTGGCGCCAGACCGGCATCGCCGTCGCCGCCGCGGCGTCAGGCTGGATCAACCTCGTCCTGCTGCTCCTGGTGACCTGGCAAGGCGGATTTCTGCAACTCGATCCGTCTGCCCGTTTGCGACTGCCCAGGATCGTGGCCGCCGCTATCCTGATGCTGGCCGCCGTTTATGGAGTGGCGCAGGTCATGGAGAGCTGGCTGATCTCAGGGCAGCCCTTGGCGTTACGAGTGGCGGCGCTGGCCCTTCTCTGCGGCGGCGGCCTGACGTTCTACCTCGTCCTTTGCTGGTTGTTTGGCGCCATCGATCGCAAGGCCGGATTGCGGACGCTATTGGCCGGACGTAAGCCGAAGGCCGGCCTCTAGCGGTCGGGTCGTAAGACCGCATTGCGAGGCAGATCTGTCATCGAAATGCAACGGCCATGTCAGGGCCTGAAGCCCGTGCGATCGGCATCGGCGATAGCGCGGATGATCTGGGCTGGAACGCCGGCGGCAATCACGTTTGGCGGGATGTCGCGGGTCACCACGCTGCCCGATCCGATGATGGCATTGTCGCCAATGCTCACGCCTGGATTGATATGGACGCCGGCGCCGATCCAGACCCGGTTGCCGATCCGCACCGGTTTGGCCTGGCAGGCGCCGGCGGCCCGCTCGATCGGATCGATGGCATGATTGGCGGTGTAAATACCGACCCGTGGCCCGAACAGCACATGATCTCCGATCTCGACGCCACCGCCATCGAGAATCACGCAGTCGAAATTGGCGTAGAAGGAGCGCCCGAGGCTGATGTTGAAGCCGAACTCGCAGCGAAAGCTCGGCTCGAACAGAGCGCCCGGGCCGACCGATTTCAGGAGTGACCTCAGAATGGCCTCGCGCGCTTCGGCCGGCTCGCCAATGCTCCGGTGATAGGCGTCAGTGCGTTCGACCGCCTTGGCACGGGCCGCGATCAGTTCGGGTGTCAGGTCGTTATACACGGCGCCGCTGAGCATCAGGGCGCGCTGGGCCTCCAGATCCACCGGGACCTCCTGTTCCCTGGAGCAAGATGCGATCAGGACGGATCGCTCGTCCGCTCCAATTCCTATGCGAAGTGCGCGAGGCCGTGACGTCAGCCCAGGACCGGTCGCAGGAAGTTGCGTTCATAGCGCAGGATGCTGCGGATCTGCTTTTCCTCAGCCAGGATGGCCTGGCATTCCGGATCCACGGCCAGGCGCCGGCGGTAATCCTCATAGGCGGCCAGGCTGGGAAAACTGAACAGGGCGTAGGCGATGTCGCTGGCGCCTTCATGCGGCAGGAAATAGCCGTGATGCGTACCACCCATGCGATTGACCACGGGAATCCAGGCTTTCGCATAGGCTTCGAAGGCGTCGACCTTCCAGGGGTCGATGACATATTTCAGATGACAGGTGATCACGGACGGCCTCGCAGCTTGAGCATCGTGCCAGAAAGGGGCGCGAGTTTCCTACAACATCGGATCCGATTCTGAACCAGCTCCGCTGCTGTCGCGGAGGGAGATCAGTAATCGACGCCGGTGAGATAGAGCCCATGCGGCGGTGCCAGCGCGGCACAGCGGGTACGGTCGCGCGCTTCCAGCACACCGACCAGATCCGCCTTGCTCCAGTCGCCGGAGCCGACCCTGCGCAACGATCCCACCATGGAGCGGACCTGGTTGTGCAGGAAGGAGCGGGCAGTGGCGATGACATGGATCTCGTCGCCCACGCGCGCCACGTCGAGGCGGTCGAGCGTCTTCATCGGGCTCTGGGCCTGGCAATCGGCCGAGCGGAAGGTGGTAAAGTCGTGATGGCCGATCAGGCCCTGCGCGGCATGATGCATGGCTTCGGCGTCCAGGGCCTTGCGGATGTGCCAGGCACGGTGGCGCTCCAGCGCCAGAGGCGGACGGCGGTCGATCAGACGATAGAGATAGCGGCGACCCTTGGCGGAAAAGCGGGCATCGAAACTGTCAGGCATCTGCTCGACGGCCAGGATGGTCACATAGTCGTCCTGCAGAGTGAGATGGGCGTTGAGGGCATCGCGCACCCTGTCCGTGCTCCAATCCTTGGCCAGCATCACCGAGGCAACCTGCCCGGTGGCATGCACGCCGGCATCGGTACGGCCGGCCCCCTGGATGCGCAGGGTCTGGCCGGTGAAAGCCAGAATGGCCTCCTCGATCGCCTGCTGCGCGGATCGGCCATTGGCCTGGGCCTGCCAGCCGACATAGGGTGTGCCGTCATATTCGATCAGGAGCTTGTAACGCGGCATTCGGGTACTTCGTTGCTGAAGTCAGGCCTCTACGCCAATCGGGCACGAGAGTCACCAGTATGTGAGGTTTTACCCGCCATCGGGTGCGGAAGGCACTGCCGAGATCCCGGGCGATCGCTGTCCGTGCCAGGAGGTATCGACAGGTCACAAATTCAATATATTTTTTCTATTGATTTTATAGACTAATAATTGAAGATGAGCCAAAGCACCAAATGCCTTGGTGGTCTCGCGACAGCCGGCTCCGCCCGGCCGCCGCGAATTCAAAATATTTCCAACGGACATCGTGACATGCGCAGATTTGCGACATTCGTACTTGCCACCCTCCTGGCCGCCGGCGCGGTCGGCGTTGCCCATGCCGACCGCCTCGACGACATCAAGCAGGCCGGCGTCCTCAGGGTCGCGGCCTTCGACGCCAATCCACCCTTCGGCTTCGTCGACCCGAAGACCAAGCAGATTGCCGGCCTCGACGTCGATTATGCCAAGGCTCTTGCCGACAAGCTCGGCGTGAAGCTGGAAGTGCGTCCCACCAACCCGGCCAACCGCATTCCGCTGCTCACCTCCGGCAAGGTCGACCTCGTGCTGGCCAATTTCACCATCACCGAGGAGCGCGCCAAGCAGCTCGATTTCTCAATTCCCTATTTCTCATCCGGCCAGCAGTTCTTGGCCAAGAAGGGTACGCTCTCCTCGCCCGACCAGCTCAACGGCCTGCGCATCGGCGCCGACAAGGGCACGACCAACGAGATCGTGCTGCGCCGCGATTTCCCCAAGGCCGTCGTGGTCTCCTTCGACGATACGCCCTTCGCCTTCACGGCCCTGCGCAACGGCAATGTCCAGGCCATCACCCAGGACGGCCCCAAGCTGATCGGCCTGCTGGCCAATGTGCCCGACAAGGAGAATTACGAGATCCCCTCCTTCACTATCTCCAACGACTATATCGGCGTCGGTATTCCAAAGGGTGAGAAGCGCCTGGTCGAGGTGGTGAACCAGACGCTGGTCGAGCTCGAGGCGAACGGCAAGGCGGCCAGCATCTACGATGTCTGGTTCGGCCCGAAATCGGCGCAGCCTCTGGCCCGCTTGTTCAAGATCGGCGACAAGAGCTAGTTCCCTGACATTGCTTGAAAGTTTCCGACACCGCGCGGGTCCCCCGCGCGGCTTTTTGCGTTCGATCGTTTGAGGAAAACAAAATGGGCATATTCGGCGAGCCCATGGCGCTGCGCTATCTGGTCTGGCTGATCCAGGGTTTCGGCATCACTTTGGCTTTATCGTTGGCGGTGTGCATCGCCAGCTCTGCGCTCGGCGTCGTGGTGTGCGGCCTGCAACTCGCCGAAAACCGACTGGCAAGGGCAATTGCGACTGTCTATGTCAGCATCATCCGCAACACGCCGCTGCTCGTGCAGTTGTTCTTCTGGTATTTCGGCGCCTCCGCGCTGATGCCGGCAGGACTGATGACCTGGCTGAACACGCCGCATGTCGTCGAGCTCGGTGTCGTGCCGCTCGGCTGGCCTGCCTTCGAGACGTTGGCGGGCTTCTTTGCCCTGACGCTTTATGCCGGTGCCTATATCGCCGAGGAACTGCGCGCCGGCATCAATGGCGTGGCCCCGGCGCAGCGCGAAACGGGGTTGGCGCTCGGCCTCACGCCGCAGCTCGTTTTCCTCCTAGTGGTGCTGCCCCAGGCGGTCCGCATCGCCTGGCTGCCGATGGTTGGCCAGTATCTCAACACCATCAAGAATTCGTCTCTCACCATGGCAATCGGCCTTGCCGAACTGTCCTATGCGGCGCGCCAAGTCGAGACCGAGACGTTCCTCACCTTCCAGGCCTTCGGCGTGGCGACGCTGCTGTATGTCGGTGCCGTCGCCCTCACCGAAGCGGCGGGCCACGCCGTGGCGCGCAGCCGCCGCTTCAATGGGGCAGCGGGGCGAGCATGAATTTCGCGGTCGTCTGGGACAATCTCGATTATCTGCTGGTCGGCGCGTGGCCCGTGGGGCCGATCGGCGGATTGGCGCTCACCCTTATCCTGTCGGTGCTCTCGGCTATCGTCTCGGCAGGGCTCGGGTTGGTGCTCGGCATCGCCCTTGCCATGAGCCGGGGGCCGGCGAAGACGGTGCTGGTGGTCGTCATCGGCTTCTTCCGCGCTATTCCGGTGATCATGCTGATCTTCTGGAGCTATTTCCTGCTGCCGATCCTGCTGGGGATTTCGGCGCCCGAGATCGGCACGGTAGTCATGGCCCTGTCGCTGATATCGGGCGCCTACCTTTCCCATGCCGTCGCGGCGGGAATCGGCAGCATCGGCCCCGGCCAATGGGAGGCCGGCCTTGCCCTCGGCCTCGGGCGCTGGCGCATTCTCGGCCTGATCGTCCTGCCGCAGGCCCTGCGCGCCATGGCCCCTTCATTCGTCAATCAGTGGACGGCATTGGTGAAGGATACCTCGCTCGCCTATGTGATCGGCGTGCCGGAGCTTTCCTTCGTCGCGACACAGGTGAACAACAGGGCGATGGTCTATCCAAGCGAGATCTTCCTGTTCGTCGGTGCGGTCTATTGGTGTCTGTGCGCCGCGCTCGATCACCTGGCGACCGTGCTGGCGCGCAGAAGCCGGCCGGTCACGCCAGCCGCGACCCTTGCACCAGCGGCGCGCCCTTGAGGAATTCGGCGGCGCCCATCGGGGTCTTGCCGGCGCGCTGGACCTGGAGAAGGCGGATCGCGCCGGTGCCGCAGGCGACCGTCAATTCGTCGTCGAGCAGCGTGCCGGGCACGCCATAACCCTCGGCGCGCGCGGCGTGCAGCGCTTTCACCCGCTGCGGGCCCTGGCCCCAATCGGCTTCAAACCAGGCGCCGGGGAAGGGAGAAAGACCGCAAATGTGATTATGGACTTCTTCGGCCGGGCGCGACCAGTCGATGCGAGCCTCGGCCTTGTCGATCTTGCGGGCGTAGGTCACGCCCTCTTCGCTCTGGGCCGTGAAGGTGAGCGTGCCGCGCGAGAGGGCGCCGAGCGCCCGGGCCATCAGGTCGGCGCCGAGCAGGGAGAGGCGGTCATGCAACTCGCCGGCCGTCATGTCCGGCTCGATCTCGACGGTGTCAGCCAGCGCGACAGGGCCGGTATCGAGGCCTTCTTCCATGCGCATCACCATCACGCCGGTCTTGCTGTCGCCGGCCATGAGGGCGCGCTGGATCGGCGCGGCACCGCGCCAGCGCGGCAGCAGCGAGGCGTGCAAATTGAGGCAGCCTTCCGCCGGGGCCTCCAGGGCCGCCTTGGGCAGGATCAGGCCATAGGCGACCACAACGGCGACATCGGCGCCGAGGCCGGCGAAGGTGGCGATCACCTCCTCGTCACGGAAGCTCTTGGGCGTGAACACGGGAATGCCGAAGCCTTCGGCCAGTCGGTGCACCGGCGAGGGCGCCAGGGTCATGCCGCGGCCGGCCGGAGCTGGCGGCCGCGTATAGACGGCGACGACCTCGTGGCCCTGGCTGAGGATCTCGGCCAGCACCGGGCGGGCGAAATCCGGCGTGCCCATGAAGACGACGCGCAAGGCCTCAGCCTTCCGCCGGACGGGGAGCTTCGCGCTCGCGCTTTTCCCGCTTGAACTGCGGCAGTTCGCCGGTCTTGACCGCCTTGGTGAACTTGCGGATCACCATGTCGCGCTTGAGCTTGGAAATGTGATCGATGAACAATTCGCCGTTGAGATGGTCGATCTCGTGCTGCAGGCAGGTCGCCATCAGCCCATCGGCCTCCAGTTCGGCTTGTCTGCCCTCGCGGTCGATATAGGCGACGCGCACGGTGGCCGGGCGCTCGACCTCGGCATAATAGTCGGGGATGGAGAGGCACCCTTCCTCGTAGACGCTGCGCTCCTCCGACGACCACACGATCTCCGGATTGATGAAGACATGCGGTTCCGGCGGCTCGTCTTCCTTGGCGAGGTCGATGACCACCAGGCGGCGCGGCACGGCGATCTGGATCGCCGCCAGGCCGATGCCGGGCGCGTCATACATGGTTTCCAGCATGTCGTCGGCGAGCTGGAGCAGTTCCGCATCGACGCGCTCGATCGGCGCGGAGACGAGGCGGAGCTTTGAATCGGGCAGGATGATGATCGGTTTGATGGCCATGTCAGGCAGATAGGATGCCGCGCGCGAGGCGTCAATCCGAAAGCGGGCTGAGACACTCCTGGGACCGCCGGCATCTCAGCGGCATGCTTGCATGTCGCGATTGCCGGCTCTCGGAAGCGATGCGCGTACGGGAAAGGAAGAGCCGGCAGGGATGCCGGCGGTCCCGGAAGATCTATCGCGAAACGCGTGCTATTCGAGCACGGTCATCACCTGCCCGCGCCGTTCCGGGCTGAAGCGAATGACGACTATGATGCAAACGGCGACGACGCCTGCGAAAAGGGCCAGTGCATAGCCGTAACTGTTGCCGGGCGCTTCGGCGATGCCGGCCTGGTAGGGGCCGCCATAGGACGCAGCGAGATTGCCGGCCTGATAGATGAAGCCGGGTAGCGTCGCCCGCACGGAGCCCGGCGACAGTTCGTTGAGATGCACCGGAATGACGCCCCAGGCGCCCTGCACCGAGATCTGCATGATGAAGGCGCCAATGGCGAGCATCGCGGGCGTGGTGCTATACGCCCACAACGAGAGAGAAGGTAGCGCAATCAAGCAGGCGATGGTGATAGCGTTGACGCGACCGATCCTCTCGGACAAGGCTCCGAAAAATAGGCCGCCGATAATGGCGCCGATATTGGCGACGATCGTAATCCAGCTCACCGTATGAGCATCGAAACCGTGCTGCTTCTTCAGGAAGGTCGGATAGAGATCCTGTGTGCCGTGGCTGAAGAAGTTGAAGAACATCATCAGCACCACGGCATAGAGGGCGATGCCCCAATGCCGGCTTAGAGTTTCCATGAGGCTGGGCTTCGCCTGGTCCTTGGCCTCGGTGAAAGCCGGTGATTCCGGAACATGCGACCGGATGAAGAGCACGATCAGCGCCGGCAGGAAGCTGAGAAGGAACATGGTGCGCCAGCCGACCACATGGCCACCGATGTTCTGGCCGTAGATCAGGCCGTAGACGATTGCCGCCAGGAGGTAGCCGGTCGGATAGCCGGCCTGGAGCAGGCCGGAAACCATGCCGCGGGCCGATGGCGGGATCGATTCCATGGCGAGTGAGCTACCGAGGCCCCATTCGCCGCCCATGGCGATGCCGAAGATGGCGCGCAGGACGAGGAACACCATGAGATTGGGCGAAAAGGCCGCCAGGGCACCGATCACCGAATAGCTGACGATGTTGAGCATGAGGATCGGCTTGCGTCCGAATTTGTCAGCGAGCCTGCCGAAGATGAAGGCGCCGATGAAACGGGTCGCCAGGGTGAAGAACAAGGCTTCGGAAACGGCGGGAACGCCGACCTGGAATTCCGCGGCGATATCCGTGAGCAGGAAGGTCAGGAGGAAGAAATCGAAGGCGTCGAGGGTCCAACCCAGGAAGGAAGCAAGGACAGTCTTTTTCTGCTGTGAACTGAGAGGCAAGCGATTTCTCCCTTATGACCATCGGTTGGCCGCAGGGAAAGGACAGTCTTGGTCATTTCCGCAGCGCCATTTGCTTGGATCGACGTAATGAACGTCGCCAAGGAAGCCCCCCATTGGCCATAGAAGTCCTGAAATCGCCGAAGCGCCACAAAAATATGCTGATTCAACTGATGCGTGTATTTTGAGGGCTGTGCCTGGTGTCCAGGTTGAATCCCTCAGGCATCACGCCGTCGTCTTGTCCTCGAACAGGCAGATGTCGCGGATCAGGCAGGCGGGGCAGGCGGGCTTGATCGCCTTGCAGACATAGCGTCCATGCAGGATGAGCCAGTGATGGGCATGGCGCGCATAGGTCGCCGGCACCACCTTCTCCAAGCCCAATTCCACCGCCAGCGGCGTCTTGCCGGGCGCGAGGCCGGTGCGGTTGGCGACCCGGAAGAGATGGGTGTCCACGGCGATGGTCGGCAGGCCGAAAGCGATGTTGAGCACGACATTGGCCGTCTTGCGGCCGACGCCCGGCAGGGTTTCGAGAATCTCGCGTGAGCGTGGCACCTCGCCGCCATGCTCGTCCACCAGCAGTCGGGAGAGGGCGATGACGTTGCTGGCTTTGGTGCGGAATAGGCCGATGGTCTTGATATGGCCGATCAGTTCTTCCTCGCCGAGAGCGATCATCTTCTTCGGTGTGTCGGCGATGGCGAACAGCGCCTTGGTCGCCTTGTTGACGCCGACGTCTGTCGCCTGGGCCGAAAGCACCACCGCCACCAGCAGCGTATAGGCGTTGACATAATCGAGCTCGCCCTTGGGCTCGGGCATTGCCTGCGAAAAGCGCCGGAAGATCTCGGTGATCTCGGCTTGCGGCAAAGCTGCGCGCTGGGTGCCGGCGGAGGCCGCGGCGGCATTGGCCTTCGCCTTGGTCCGGCCTGCCGATTTTGTCGCAGGGGAGGCAACGGACAGGGTGGGGATTTGAGTCTGGCGGCGGGGCATGAAAGGCTTATAGTGGGCCGCCATGCAAAGCGCCAACCCGAAAATGCCCCAGGAAAAGCGCCAAGAAACACCCTTGGAGATATCCTCGGGGGTGGCCTTGGAAGAGCCGGTCTTCGACGCGGTGCTCTACCCGCATCGCTCGCTCGGGCCGCGGGGCTTTCGCAACCTCCTCGTCGTGGTCGGCTTTGCCTCGACGCTGCTCTCCATCCCCTTCTATATGATGGGAGCCTGGCCGGTGGTCGGCTTTTTCGGGCTCGATGTCGGCCTGCTCTATGTGATGTTCAAGCTCAATTATCGGGGGGCCAGGTTGCGCGAACACGTGCTGCTGACGCCCGTCCGGCTGTTGTTCTCGCGCATCGATCCCAAGGGGCAGCGCCGGGAGTGGATCTTCAATCCGCGCTGGGTGCGGCTGCAGCGCGACGAGCACGAGGAGTTCGGCGTGATGCGCCTCGCTCTGGTGCAGCGTGGCCGTGAGGTGGAAATCGCCCGCTTCCTCGGTGCTTCCGAGAAGGGCGATTTTGCGGATGCCTTCTCCCGGGCTCTGAACAAGGCCCGGCGCGTCTGACAGCCCCATCGCAGCTTTCGGGTGGGAAGCCCGTTGAAGCAGGTCTATCCAGGGTACAAGTAATTGTGCCTGGAGAGGTTCCATGTCGATAACCCTGCCCGATTTTGCCGAAGTGCCGCTGGCTTCGCCCCTTGCCAATTCGCCCGAGGACTATGATCGCATCCGCAAGGCGGTCGCCTATATCACCAGGAAGGCGCAGCACCAGCCCTCGCTCGAGGACATTGCCGGTCATGTCGGCCTGTCAGTCTCGCATTTCCACCATCTCTTCCGGCGTTGGGCCGGCATCACGCCCAAGGATTTCCTGGCGGCGGTAACGCTCGACCGGGCCCGCGACCTCCTGCGCGACTCCGCCTCGATCCTGGATGCCACCTATGAGCTCGGCCTGTCTGGCCCGGCGCGGCTGCATGATCTGTTCGTGACCCATGAGGCGATGACGCCCGGCGCCTTCAAGACCGGCGGGGCGGGCCTGACCATCTCCTATGGCTTCCATCCCTCGCCCTTCGGCACGGCACTGGTGATGGTGGCCCCGCTCGGGCTCGCCGGCGTCGCCTTTGCCGATCCAGGCGAGGAGGCCGTTGCGCTGGCCGATATGCGCAAGCGCTGGCCCAACGCGGAACTGCGCGAGGATTCGATGGTGACGGCGCCCTATGCCGGTCGCATCTTCGATCCGAGCCGCTGGCAGGCCGACAGGCCGCTCAACGTGGTGATGATCGGCACCGATTTCGAAGTCCGCGTCTGGCGTACGCTCTTGAACATCCCGATGGGCCGGGCCACCACCTATGGCGATATCGCCAGCCATATCGGCAATCCCAAGGCCTCGCGTGCCGTGGGCGCGGCGGTGGGCAAGAACCCGCTTTCCTTCGTCGTGCCCTGTCACCGCGTGATCGGTCGCTCCGGCGAATTGACCGGTTATCACTGGGGCCTGACGCGCAAGCAGGCCATGCTGGGCTGGGAAGGCGGACGGGTGCGCAGCGGGGCTGCGTAAAGCACGGAGCGCGGACATCTCAGCCCCATGAAGTCATGGGGCGATGTCCGCGCTCCAAGGCTTATGCCAGGCTACTGCGGCCGATCTGGTCGATGCGCTCTACCCCGGTCAGGGTCATTGCCACCCGCATTTCCTTGGCGATGATATCGAGCAAATTCTCGACGCCGGCCTGGCCGGCGCTCGCCAGCGCATAGGCGAAGGCGCGGCCGAGCATGACGCCCTTGGCGCCCAGGGCGAGCATGCGCACCACGTCGAGGCCGGATCGGATGCCTGAGTCGGCCAGCACGGTGAGGTCGCCGCCGACGGCATCGGCAATCGCCGGCAGGGCGCGGGCGCTTGAGAGCACGCCGTCAAGCTGGCGCCCGCCATGGTTGGAGACCACGATGCCATCGGCCCCGAAGGTGACGGCATCACGGGCATCCTCGGGGTCGAGAATCCCCTTGATGATCATCGGCCCTTTCCAGAATTCGCGGATCCATTCGAGATCCGACCAACTGATCGAGGGATCGAAATTCTTGGCGAGCCAGCCGATATAGTCGGCCAGCCCCGTGGGCTTGCCGAGATAGCGCGAGACGTTGCCGAGATCGTGCGGCTTGCCCATCATCCCGACATCGAGGGCCCATTGCGGCTTGAACATCGACTGCAGGATGCGCCGCTGCGGGCCGAAAGGCCCCGACATGCCCGAATGCGGGTCGCGATAGCGGGCGCCCGGGGTGGGCATGTCGACGGTGAAGACCAGCGTGGTGATGCCGGAGGCCTGGGCGCGCTCCAGGGCGTTCTTCATGAAGCCACGGTCGCGCAGCACATAGAGCTGGAACCAGATTGGGGCAGGGCTTGCCGGTACCACCTCCTCGATCGGGCAGATCGAAACGGTGGAGAGTGTCATGGCGATGCCCTTGGCGGCGGCGGCCTTGGCCACCTGAACCTCACCGCGGCGGGCCAGCATGCCGGTGATGCCGACGGGCGCGAGGATGACCGGCATGGCGAATTTGCGCCCGAAGATCTCGGTCTCCAGGCTCAGCTTCTCGACATTCTTGAGGATGCGCTGCCTGAGGCTGATCCCTTCGAGATCGCTGACATTGGCCCGCAGCGTGTGCTCGGCATAGGCCCCGCCGTCGACATAGTCGAACATGAAGCGCGGCAGCTTGCGCCTGGCGGCGGCACGATAGTCGGAGGGGGAGGCAATGATCATGATGGTCTTGCAGGCTTCCTGCCCAATGTTGCAACGGGCCGGTTTTCAAACAGGCACGTAGTCTCGTGCAACGATACTTATATCGGCTCTACCTTTGTCATTGCCGGGCGTGACCCGGCAATCCAGTCCTTGTTCCGAGATGGTCAATAAGAGGCGCTGGATGCCCGGGTCAAGCCCGGGCATGACAAGGGTTGGTGCTTCTTTCGTTCCCAATCGAGCAGACGCCGCGATAAGGGCGCACAGGCGGGCACACCGGTTATCCCTTCAGTTCCTGCTTGCTGGCGATCGTGGTGTCCGGGTTCAGGCGGTAGACGATCGGCACGCCGGTATCGAGTTCGCGCTTGACGATCTCCTCGCCCGTCAGACCTTCCAGTGCCATGATCAAAGCGCGCAACGAATTGCCATGGGCGCCGACCAGCACGGTCTTGCCGGCCATCACCTGGGGCTGGATGCGATGGATGTAATAGGGCAGCACGCGCGCCGCCGTGTCCTTCAGGCTCTCGCCGCCGGGCGGCGGCACGTCGTAGGAGCGGCGCCAGATATGCACCTGCTCCTCGCCGAACTTCACGCGGGCCTCGTCCTTGTTGAGGCCGGAGAGATCGCCATAGTCGCGCTCGTTGAGCGCCTGGTCGTTGATGGTCTCCAGGCCGTCCTGGCCGAGTTCGCCGAGGATGATCTTGGTGGTGTGCTGGGCGCGCGACAGCACGGAGGTGAAGGCGATGTCGGCCTTGAGCCCGAGAGCCTTGAGACGGCGCCCCGCCTCGTGCGCCTCGGCCACACCCTTCTCCGTCAGGCCGGGATCACGCCAGCCGGTGAACAGGTTCTTGAGGTTCCAGTCGCTTTGGCCATGGCGGCAGAGCACGAGAGTGGCAGTCATCAAAGGGATCCCGTTTCAGGTCGCAGTAGCGCTGACATAACCGGGATTGCAATTAATTGCACTGGCCGAATGCGCCCTGGATTGGCAAAGTGGACTGGGACTGGCAAAACGGCGAATGTCGACGTTGCCGTCCCGTCGTCGGATCATGACTTTGGCGACGGTCAAACTGATGATCTCGCTGGGTTCCTGTCTTGCGTGACCCCTCATCCCCTCTGCGCTACGGCTGGACCACCGGCGCCTGCGCCGCGGCGGCCGCGAAGGCCGCCTATGCGGCACTGCTCGGCGAGGAGTTTCCCGATCCGGTCGTGATCACGCTGCCGCGGGGCGAGCGACCCGCTTTTACTTTGGCCAGGCATGAACGCGGCGAGGGGTGGGCCTGCGCCACCATCGTCAAGGATGCGGGGGATGATCCCGACGTCACCCACGGCGCCCTGGTCACATCGACGGTTCGTCCGGCTGCGCCGGGGACGGGTGTCACCTTCCGGGCGGGGGAGGGGGTGGGAACCGTCACCCGGCCGGGGCTGCCCCTGCCGGTGGGCGAGCCAGCCATCAATCCCGGGCCGCGCAGCATGATCGCCGCCGCCATTGCCGAAATTGCGGCGGCGCATGGCGTTGCCGGGGATGTCGAGGTGACCGTCGCCATCGCCGATGGAGAGGCGATCGCGCGCAAGACCCTGAACGGCCGGCTCGGCATCGTCGGCGGCCTTTCCGTGCTGGGCACGACCGGTATCGTCGTGCCCTTTTCCTGCTCGGCTTGGATCCATTCGATCCACCGCGGCATCGACGTGGCGCGCGGGGCCGGGCTTGATCATGTCGCCGGCGCCACTGGGGCGGCCTCCGAGGAGGCCGTAGCCAGGCTCTACGGCCTTCCGGAGATCGCGCTCATTGACATGGGGGATTTCGTCGGCGGCATGCTGAAATATCTCAGGGTGCATCCGGTGCCGCGCGTCACCGTGGCCGGTGGCTTTGCCAAGATCACCAAGCTGGGCCAGGGCCTGCTGGATCTCCATTCACGCGCCGGCCCGGTCGATCTGCGCTGGCTGGCGGAGCGGGTGGAGGAACTGGGCGGCGATGGCGAGACGGCCTACCGCGTCTCGCAGGCCAATACCGCGATCGAAGCCCTGGAGATCGCTGGGGAGGCGGGCCTCGATCTGCCGCCTCTGGTGGCTCGTCACGCCCTGCGGACGGCGGCCACCGTGCTGCGCGATGCCGAAATCAGCCTCGACATCGCCATTTTCGGTCGTGATGGGGACTTGCTGGCGCGCGCGGACTGAAATCCGGGTGCACGGCCGTCTTGCCCGTTCTTGGAAACACAGCGCTTGCGGGAAGGAAGAACGTGCAAGACGGCCCTACACCCGCAAATATCGCCTCGTCCCCGCTCAGCCGTGACCCGTATTGGTGGTGATGCAGTTGAGGAATTTCACATAGGAGCCCAGCCCCGTGCGCGGCGCGGGCTGGTGGCGGGAAAAGCAGCGGTCCTGCACCTCGGCGGCGGGCGGAGCGCGCCAGATCCGGCGCAATTGGTTGTAGGACATGATTTCCTGCGTCTCGCAGTTCTGGATCATCACGGGGTTTCCCTTGCCGAGCTGCTGGCAGAACAGCTTGTACTGGTAGACCGGCAAGGTGGTGGCCTGTGCCGGCAGCGCGCTCGCGCAGACGGCGGACAGGCAGAGCAAGAGAGCGGCGAAACCGGACGCCGGACGCTTCATGATGATATTCCTCGACCGAAAGGGCGTAGCCAAAAGGGTGCCTCCAAAAGGGCGCCTCTTGGCCTGCTTACCTTGCTCCCGTTAAAAAATCGTGGCTGAGTCTCGCACTCGAAGGGCCCGGATTGGGCAATGATGGCCGTGCTCTGCCTTCTGAATAGGCTTGCCTAGTTCGAGGGCAAACCGATACGCTGCAGCCATCTCTTGGTTAGGGGTCTCGCCTTGTCGATCGTTGCCGCCCTCTATCACCGCACGACCTACGACTATGACCGTCCGGTGATCCTGTCTCCCCAGATCGTCCGGCTCCGGCCTGCCCCGCATTCTCGAACGCGCATCGTCAGCTACGCGCTGAAGGTCGAGCCTGCCCATCATTTCATCAATTGGCAGCAGGATCCGCACGGCAACTGGCTCGCCCGCTTCGTCTTTCCCGAGCCGGCGACCCGCTTTCAGATCGAGGTCGACCTCGTTGCCGATTTCTCGGTGGTCAATCCTTTCGATTTCTTCGTGGAGGATTACGCCAGCCATCTGCCCTTTGCCTATCCCGCCGAGCTGGCGCACGAGCTTGCGCCCTATCTGGAGATCGAGCCGGCGGGCGAGGGGCTGGCTGCCTTCATGGCCTCGATCGAGATGAACGGGCTCCAGGTCGTCGACTTCCTGGTCGAGCTCAACCAGCGCCTGCAGCGCGAGGTCGCCTATACCATCCGTATGGAGCCGGGCGTGCAGGCGCCGGAGGAAACGCTGGCCTTGCGCTCGGGCTCCTGCCGAGACAGCGCCTGGCTGCTGGTGCAGGTCCTGCGCCGGCTTGGTCTCGCCGCCCGTTTCGTCTCGGGCTATTCGATCCAGCTCACCCACGATCTCAAGGCGCTCGACGGCCCGCGCGGCGTCGATGCCGATTTCGCCGATCTGCATGCCTGGGCCGAGGTCTATCTGCCGGGCGCAGGCTGGATCGGCATGGATGCCACCTCCGGGCTGCTGACGGGTGAAGGCCATATTCCGCTGGCCGCCACGCCCCATTATGCCTCGGCTGCCCCGATCAGCGGTGCGCTGAGCGCCACCGGGCCGGTCGAGAGCCAGTTCTCCTTCGAGATGCCGGTGCGGCGCATCGCCGAATCCCCGCGCGTGACCTTCCCCTTCTCCGACGAATCCTGGCGCGAACTCGATGCGCTCGGACAGGAGGTCGAAGCCGACCTCGTCAAGCAGGACGTGCGCCTGACGCTGGGGGGTGAGCCCACTTTTGTCTCCATAGACGACTATCAGGGGGAGGAATGGAATACGGGCGCCGTCGGCCCGACCAAGCGCGGTCTCGCCGATACGCTGATCCGCCGCTTGCGCGCGGCCTTTGCACCCGGGGGCTTCCTGCATTACGGCCAGGGCAAATGGTATCCGGGCGAGTCCCTGCCGCGCTGGGCCTTTTCGCTCTATTGGCGCAAGGACGGCAAACCGATCTGGCAGAATGCCGAGCTCATCGCCCGCGAGCCGAAGCCCGCGAACGGTCCGAACGGCAAGCACCCGATCCGCAAGGTCTTCGATCCCGCGCCGATGCGGATCCTCGCCGAGGGGATGGCCGAACGCCTGGGGATCGAGCCTGCCTATGCAACGCCGGCCTTTGAGGATGCCGCCCACTGGATTCTGCAGGAGGCCCAGCTTCCCGACAATGTCGATCCGATGGAGTCCAAGCTCGCCGATCCCGAGGATCGCGCTCGTATCGCCCGGGTTTTCGATCGCGGCCTCGACCAGCCGGCCGCCTATGTCCTGCCAGTGCAGCGCTGGAACGCCGAACGACGCGATGGCTGGGTCAGCGAACTCTGGCGCATGCGCCGGGGCAAGCTCTTCCTGGTGCCGGGCGATTCCCCCGCCGGCTATCGGCTCCCCTTGTCGAGCCTGCCTCACGTGCCGCCCAAGGCCTTTCCGCATGTGCATCCGGTCGATCCGACGGTGCCGCGCGGCGAATTGCCGGACCGGGCCGAATTGGCGCGTCAGCCGCGGCGGGCCAGCGCAAGCAAGAATGGCAGCCTCCGCCAGCAGGCGCAGGTGGACCAGGAATTCGGCACCGGCGTGGTGCGCACGGCCTTGACCTTCGAGATGCGCGACGGCGTGCTGTGCGTGTTCATGCCGCCCGTTGAGAGCATCGAGGACTATCTGGAATTGCTGGCGGTCGCGGAGGAGACGGCCGAGGCCAACGGCCTCACCGTCCACATCGAAGGCTATCCGCCACCCCATGATCCGCGCATCCAGATGATCAAGGTCACGCCCGATCCCGGCGTGATCGAAGTCAATATCCAGCCCGGCGCCTCCTGGGCCGAGACGGTGGCGATCACCTCCACCATCTATGAGGAGGCCCGGCTCAGCCGGCTCGGGGCGGACAAATTCATGATCGACGGGCGCCATGTCGGGACCGGAGGCGGCAACCATGTCGTGCTCGGCGGCGTCACGCCCGCCGACAGCCCCTTCCTCCGGCGACCCGATTTGCTCAAGAGCATCGTGCTCTACTGGCAGCGCCATCCCTGCCTGTCCTATATGTTCTCGGGCCTGTTCATCGGACCAACCAGCCAGGCCCCGCGCATCGACGAGGCGCGGCATGATAGCCTCTACGAACTCGAGATTGCCATGGAGCGGGTACGCGGACCGCATGGCGGCAATTCCGCCGGTCGTTCCGCTGACGACCTGCCGCCACCCTGGCTGGTCGACCGTCTCTTCCGCAACCTGCTGGTCGACGTCTCCGGCAACACGCATCGTGCTGAAATCTGCATCGACAAGCTCTATTCGCCGGATTCCGCCACCGGCCGGCTTGGCCTGATCGAGTTTCGCTCCTTCGAGATGCCGCCGGACTACCGCATGTCGCTGGCCCAGCAATTGCTGTTGCGGGCGCTGGTCGCCTGGTTGTGGCGCGAGCCGCAGGAAGGTTCCTTCGTGCGCTGGGGCACCCAGTTGCATGATCGCTTCATGCTGCCCCATTTCGTCTGGGCCGATTTCCAGGACGTGCTCGCCGATCTCGCCCGCGCCGGTTACGCCTTCGATCCGGTCTGGTATCAGGCGCAGCTCGAATTCCGCTTCCCGTTCTACGGCAAGGTCGATTATGAAGGGGTTGGTCTGGAAGTGCGTCAGGCCCTCGAACCCTGGCATGTGCTGGGCGAGGAAGGCCTTGCCGGGGGGACGGTACGATACGTGGATAGTTCAACCGAGCGGCTGCAGGTCAAGGTCGAAGGCTTCAATCCCGCCCGCCATGTCATCGCCTGCAATGGTCGGCGCTTGCCGATGAACGCCACCGGCCGAGCCGGAGAAGCCGTGGCCGGCCTGCGCTTCAAGGCTTGGCAACCCGCCTCCGGCCTGCATCCGACCATTCCGGTGCATGCGCCGCTGACCTTCGATGTCATCGATACCTGGTCGAACCGTTCGCTCGGCGGCTGCACCTATCACGTCGCCCATCCCGGCGGGCGCAATTACGAAACCTTCCCGGTCAACGCCTACGAGGCGCAGGCCCGGCGGCTCGCCCGCTTCGAGCCCATCGGGCACAGCCCTGGCTGGCCGGCGGTTCCGCCCGAGGAAAGCAAGGGGGAGTTTCCCTTCACCCTCGACCTGCGCAGGGCAGCGCGATGAGAGGGGCGGCGGACCCATCGATGCATATCTACGCCGGCAAGATTGGGGCGGTTTCCCATGTCCCGCTGTGGGAGAATGGGTCTTGTTCTGACAGGCTGACCTTGCCGACCCGCATCCACTCTCCTGGGCTGCCCTGATGCTCGCCAGGTCTCGCAACCCCGGCCTGCGTTCCTTGCTTGCGGACTACCGGCCGCTGCCGGGGGTCGCCGACGAGTTGATGACGGCGGCGGGGGAAGTGCGTCCGCATTGGTTGCCGGTGCTGAACGAGATAGCCCGCTATAGGGCGGCCGTCGTCTCGCAGCGCTTTGCGGTTGCCGATCGCCAGATCAAGAATTCGGGCGTCTATTATCGCGTCTACGACACGCCCGACGGACGCGACCGGCCCTGGCCGCTTGCCCATGTGCCGCTGGTGATCCCCGATGCCGAGTGGCGTGGCATCGAGGCGGGCATCGCGCAGCGCGCACAACTGCTCGAAACCGTGTTGTCGGATCTCTACGGCCCGGCCACTCTGGTGCGAGACGGTGCGCTGCCGGCGGCCGTGATTGCGGGCAATCCCGACTTCCAGCGTGCCGTGGCTGGCGGCACGCCGCTCGGCGGCGAGCATCTGGTCATCTATGCCGCCGATCTCGGCCGGGGCCCCGACGGAAGCTGGTGGGTGCTCAAGGACCGTGCCCAGGCGCCTTCCGGCATGGGATACGCGCTGGAAAACCGGCTCGCCATCTCAGCCGCGCTGCCCGCCCTTTATCGCGACATGCAGGTCGAGCGGCTGGCGGGTTTCTTCCAGGCCATGCGCTCGACCCTTGCGACCAAGGCCGGGCGGGAGGGCTCCCGTATCGGCCTGCTGACGCCGGGGCCGGCCAACGAGACCTATTTCGAGCACGCCTATCTCGCCCGTTATCTCGGCCTCCTCCTGGTGGAGGGCGCCGATCTCACCGTGCAGGATGGCAGTGTCTATGTCCGTACCATCGAGGGGTTGAAGCGCATCGATGCGCTCGTGCGCCGCCTCGATGCTGATTTCGCCGATCCGCTCGAGCTCAATGCCGGCTCGCGCCTGGGCGTGCCGGGTCTGGTGCAGGCCGTCAGGAAGGGCTCGGTGGCCCTGGCCAACAGCCTGGGTGCCGGGCTGGTGGAGGCTCCGGCCATGCTGGCTTTCATGCCGGCCCTGGCGCGCCGGCTCACCGGCAGCGACCTCATCCTGCCGAATGTCGCCACCTGGTGGTGCGGCGAGGCCGGCGCGCGCGAGGAGGCCCTGGGCGATTTCGAGCAACTGGCCGTACTGCCGGCCTTCACGCGCGAGGTTGCCGGCCTGACGCGCGGCGGCGCGAGCGTCGTGGCCGATCAGGACGCGGCGGGCCAGGCACACCTGCGCGAGGTCGTGAAGGCTCATCCTCTCGAAGTGGTGGCGCAGGAAGTGGTCAGGCTCTCCACCATGCCGGTCTGGAACGGCAAGCGCCTGGAGCCGCATCCTTTCACCCTGCGGGTCTATGCGGTCGCGACGTCGGAGGGCTGGAAGGTGATGCGCGGCGGCTTTTGCCGCGTGGGTGACAGCAATGATCCACGTGCCCTGTCGATGCAGCATGGCGGGCGCTCGGCCGACGTCTGGGTGACGTCGGAACGGCCGGTCGATCATGTCAGCCTGCTGCCGGTGCCGGGCAAGGTTGCGATCAAGCGCAGCCTCGGCCATTTGCCGAGCCGGGCGGCCGACAATCTGTTCTGGCTCGGGCGCTATCTCGAGCGTGCCGAAGCGACTCTACGTGTCGTACGAGCCGTCGGCGAGATCGCGGCGGAGGCGGACGAAGAGGTTGCCGCGGCCACGCAGCGCCTCACCGATCTGCTGATTGCCTGGGGGGCGGCGGCCAAGAGCGAGAAGCCGGAAGTGTCCGGTGGCCGCAGGGGCGGCAAGGTTGCCGTCGAGCCCGTTGCGACCGCTGAAGACATTCTGCGGGACGTGCTGGATGGCGATGAATCTGGCGGCATGCCAGCGTTGATCGGCGCGGCGGCGCGCACGGCATCGGCCATTCGCGAAAGGCTGTCGCGCGACGCCACACAGGCCATCGCCAACCTCGACGCCATGGTCGTGGGGGACCGCAACCTGCCTTCCGCCGACCGGGCGGATCGCTATCTCCACACGCTGGCCGCCTTGTCGGGCCTCGCGCATGAGAACATGAACCAGCTCTCGGGCTGGCGCTTCCTGCGCATCGGACACCATATCGAACGTGCCATCCAGACCTGCCGGCTCATCCGCCGCTTGGGCGACGAGAGCGCCAGTGCCGACATGCTCGATGCCTTGCTGCGCGTGACGGACAGCCGCATCACCTATCGGGCCCGCTATCTGATGGGAACGTTGCGCTTGCCGGTGGTCGACCTCGTCCTGCTCGATGACGGCAATCCGCGTTCGGTCGCCTATCAGGTCATTCACGCCGCCGAGCATCTGGCGGCCCTGCCGCGCACCTATCGGGACGGCGAGGTGGATGCGCTCACCCGCACCATCCGCCTGATGCGAGCCGAGATCGAGACCACGCAGGCGGCCGATGTCGACGACCGCATGATTCTCGGCTTCGAGAACCGGCTGCTCGCGCTGTCCTCGGACCTGTCAGCCCGCTATTTCAACCAGGACGAAGCCATGGCCGAAACCGCCGAGGGGCTGGGGTAATGGTGGAGCAGGGCCAGGCGTGCAAGAATGTAGCGCGACGCCTGACGTTGCGTCCCTCCGCGAAATCTGTCGGCTGAGGCGGCTCGTGCTCTATCTCATTCGCCACACCACGACCTATCTCTACCGGACCGAGGTCGCGGCGGCTCGCTGCACGCTGCATCTCCAGCCTGAGAGCGGCGGCAATCAGCGGGTGTTCTCGGCCCAGCTCACCATCACGCCCAAGCCGCTGGAGCAGACCGACGCCGTCGACTTCTTCGGCAATCACACCACGCATGTCCGCTTTGCCGGCGCAGCCACCCGGCACCGTTTCGAATCGCGTGTGCGTATCGAGGTCCAGCCGCGCGAAATGCCCCATGCCTTGCTGACCCCGTCCTGGGGTGAGGTCAGCCAGAGTGCACTGCTCGTGCCAGACTTCGGCGGCTCGGCGCCGGCGCATTATCTTTTCACCAGCCGTTATGTGCCGCTGCTCGCCGAGGCCCGCGATTATGCGCTTGCCTCCTTCGAGCCGGGGCGGCCGGTGCTCGACGGGGCCGTCGAGATGATGAAACGCATCCATCGCGATTTCGTCTACGACCCCAACGCCACCGATATTTCCACCCCGCTCGACGTGGTTGCCCGCACGCGCCACGGCGTTTGCCAGGACTTCGCGCATTGGATGCTGGCGGGCTTGCGCGCGATTGGTATTCCCGCGGCCTATGTTTCAGGCTATCTGCGAACCCATCCGCCGCCCGGTCAGGAGAGGCTGGTGGGTGCGGATGCCAGTCATGCCTGGGTTTCGGTATGGTGCGGCGCCGGGCTCGGCTGGGTCGATCTCGACCCGACCAATGCGGTGCCGGCAGGCGAAGACCATGTCCGCGTCGCCGTCGGGCGTGACTACGCCGACGTCGCGCCGGTGGATGGCGTCGTCGTCGCCTCGGCCGGCCATAGCCTGCGCGTCTCGGTGGATGTCGCGCCTTTAGGATGATCGAAATGACTGCCAGGATCGGAATTCTGACCATCTCGGATCGCGCCAGCGCCGGGATCTACGAGGACAAGAGCGGTCCCGCCATCGCCGGCTTTCTACAGCGCGTGCTGACCTCGCCCTGGGAAGCCGTGGTGCGGGTCATCGCCGACGAGCAGGACCTGATCGAACGGACGCTGGTCGAGCTTGCCGACGAGGAAGGGTGCTGCCTGGTCTGCACCACCGGCGGCACGGGTCCGGCCCGTCGCGACGTCACGCCCGAGGCCACCGAGGCCGTGTGCGCCAAGATGATGCCGGGCTTTGGCGAGCTGATGCGCCAGGAAAGCCTGAAATATGTGCCGACGGCCATTCTCTCGCGCCAGACCGCAGGCATCCGCGGCCAGACGCTGATGGTCAACCTGCCGGGCAAGCCGGCCTCGATCGAGCAATGCCTCACGGCGGTTTTCCCCGCTATTCCCTATTGCATCGACCTGATCGAGGGGCCGCGGCTGGAGACGGATCCGGCGGTGTGCAAGGCATTCAGGCCGGGTGGCTGATCGGAAGGCAGGGCGTCAAGCAAGGAACAAGGCTATGTTCAGTCATGTCACGGTCGGCGTCGCCGATCTCGAGCGCGCCGCTCGCTTCTACGATGCCCTGTTGGCGCCGCTCGGTCTGCGCCAGCGTCCCGTCACGGCGGACGATGGCCCAGCCGCCCGCTGCTGGATCGGCCCCACCAGGCCTTTGCCGCGCTTTTATGCCTATAACCCGTTCAACCGGCATCCCGCCACGGCCGGCAATGGCAGCATGGTCGCCTTCCAGGCAGTCTCGCCCGAGGCTGTCGACGCCGCCTATGCGGGTGGCATGACGGCCGGCGGCGTCGACGAGGGTCAGCCCGGCGAGAGGGCGCATTATGGCAAGGGCTATTATGGTGCCTATCTGCGCGATCCCGATGGCAACAAGATCCACATTGTCTATCGTGGCGATTTGATCGCGTCCTAGAGAAAATTGCGATTCGAAGAGATCGCAGTTTTCTCTAATTCCTTGTTTTGGCGCATTTTCTTAATCGAAAAGTCGATCAACTTTTCTCGAAAATGCTTTGATCGCCCGGAGCAATAGTCGTGTTCAAGCCGCATGCGGGGCCGGGGCCCATCCGGATCGATTTCCTGCTGGTCCCGCAATTTTCGATGATGGCGTTCTCCGCCGCCGTCGAGCCGCTGCGCGTCGCCAACCGCATGGCCAGGCGACAGGTCTTCGACTGGCGGGCCTGGTCGATGGACGGCGAGCCCGTCAAGGCTTCCAATGGCTGGCCGATCCCGGTGGGCGGGGCGCTGCCTGCCAGTGGTGACATTCCCACCCTGATCGTCTGCTCCAGCTTCGAGCCGGAGCATTATGCCAGCAAGGCGATGCTGGCGCGCCTGCGCCATCTCGCCCGCCGCGGCACCGAGATCGGCGCGCTCGATACCGGGGCCTGGATCCTGGCCGCCGCCGGCTTGCTCAGTGGCGGCAAGGTCACCATGCATTGGGAGGCTGCGCCCGGCTTTGCGGAGGCCTTTCCCGACATCGAGATCAGCGAGGCCCTGTTCGAGGTGTCGGCCAAGCATTTCACCTGTGCCGGCGGCACGGCGGCCCTCGACCTGATGCTCGACATGATCGCCCGCCAATATGGGCAGGCGCTGGCGGTGGCGGTGTCCGAGCAGTTCATCCATGACAGGTTGCGCCCACGCCATGACCGCCAGCGCATGAGCCTGCCCAAGCGCCTGGGCGTCGCCAATGGCAAGTTGATCCGCGTGGTGGCGGCAATGGAGGCCAATCTGGAGGCGCCGCTCGACGCCAAGGCGCTTGCGGCCCTCTCGGGTGTCTCGGCCCGCCAGCTCGAGCGCCTGTTCCGGGCCGAACTCAAGGATTCGCCGGCCAACTATTATCTGCACCTGCGGTTGCAGCGCGCCCGCCTGCTGTTGCGCCAGACCGACATGAGCGTGATGGAGATCGCCATGGCCTGCGGCTATTCCTCCGCATCCTGTCTTTCGCGATCTTATCGCGCGCATTTTGCGGTGACACCGCGCGAGGACCGGCGGGAAGGCGAGAACCCGGGGGTCCAAAAGCGCGGCTGATGCGAAATCGCAGGCATTGCAGGCCGGGGGGTGGGATGGTGCTTCAGGTCTTCAGCAACTTCCCGATGACCTTGGCGGTATAGTCGACCATCGGCACCACGCGGGCATAATTCAGCCGTGTCGGTCCGATCACGCCAAGCACGCCGACGATCTTCTGATTGCCGTCCCGGAAGGGGGCCGCAATCATCGAGGAACCCGACAGCGAGAACAGCTTGTTCTCCGAACCGATGAAGATACGCACGCCGTCGCCGCCCTCGGCGCGGCCGAGCAGGTCGATCAGGTCTTTCTTGGCCTCGATGTCGGCGAAGAGCAGGCGGATGCGCTCCAGATCCTCTCCGGCATGCAGGTCTTCGAGCAGATTGGCCTGGCCGCGGACGATGAGCTGTTGCGGCAGGTCGGAAGAGGCACCGCTCCAGCTTGCCAGGCCGGTATCGATCAACTTGGTGGTGAGGTCGTCGAGTTCGGCGCGGCCGGCATCGAGGGCGCTGCTCATCTCGCGCTTGAGGTCATCCAGCGTCTTGCCGCGGGCACGGGCGTTGAGATAGTTCGAAGCCTCCACCAGTGCCGATGTCGGCAGGCCGACGGGTACCGTAATGACACGGTTCTCCACCGTGCCTTCCTCGGAGACGAGGATGACCAGAGCCTGGGTGGGTTCGAGGCGCACGAATTCGATATGCTTCAGGCGCTGGTCGCGCTTGCCGGTGACGACCACGCCGGCGCCGCGCGACAGGCCCGACAGGGTGGCGGAGGCCTCGATCAAAACGTCTTCCAGGGAGCGGGAGGAGGTTCCGGCCCGGATCTGGGCATCGATCTGCGCCCGGTCCTGGGCGGCGAGGTCGCCGAATTCAAGCATGGCGTCGATGAAGAAGCGCAAGCCCAGTTCGGTCGGCAGCCGCCCTGCACTGGTATGCGGAGCCTGGATCAGGCCCAGCAGCTCGAGATCCTGCATGACATTGCGCACCGAGGCGGGCGACAGCGAGGTCGGCAGCAGGCGCGAAATGTTGCGGGAGCCGACGGGTTCGCCCGTCGCAAGATAGGAATCGACGATCTGGCGGAATATCTCGCGCGAGCGTTCGTTCAGCTGGGCAAGTTCACTCGAAGGAATGGTCGGCGTCACAGCGGACAAGGTCTGTCTCCTCGACGCTAATGTGACGAGCATTCGGCGATTGTTCAATGGTGGAATTGCAGTTTCCGCAGCGCTATGCAGTTTCTTCTCATTCGCATTTCGCCCCTAGAGCGTTTTCCAGAAAAGTTGATACGCTTTTCGATTAAGAAAACGCGTCAAAACAAAGAGTTCGAGAAGAATGACGATTCGGAGAAAAGTCATTTTGATCTAGCCTCGTCAGCTCAAGGAGAACCCTGTGACGGTCGATTCAGTTCCGCCTTCCGCGAGGGCCGTCGTCGATTTCTGGGTCGATGCCGGCCCTGAGCGCTGGTTCGAGAAGGACGAGGCGTTCGACCGTGATTTTTGCGAGCGTTTCCTGGCCGTGCATCAGGCGGCGATGCGCGGCGAACTGGAGGGGTGGGAGGCGACGGCGCCCGGCGCTCTCGCGCTGGTGCTGCTGCTCGACCAGTTTCCACGCAACGCCTTCCGTGACACGCCGGCGATGTATGCGGGCGACCCGTTGGCGCGACGGGTCGCCGCCGCGGCGCTGGCCGATGGCCATGACCGCAGTATCGGCCCGGAACTGCGCATCTTCTTCTACCTGCCCTTCATGCATTCCGAAGAACTCGCCGACCAGGAACGTTCGCTCGCTCTGTGCCGGGCCCTGACCGGCGACTATCTCAGCTATGCCCAGCAGCATCGCGACATCGTCGCCCGGTTCGGCCGATTTCCTCACCGCAATGATATTCTCGGTCGCATTTGCACGCCGGAGGAGCGCCGATTTCTCGACGAGGGCGGCTTTGCAGGGTGAGAGAGCTCCGTTTCCTGAGAACTTCTAGACCTTGTCGATCACGTGGAAGAAGGAGCCAGTAACCCGGCCGCGATGGCTGCCGAGGGCGCCGAGCGAGATGCCATTGGCGTCGCTCACCTCGAAGAGGGGCGGATCGGCCGAGCGCAGGGTGGTCGAGTAATGGAACTCGTGGCCGCGCACGAAGCTGCCTTTCCGGCCGAGCGGGCAATCCTGTTTCAGTTCGGCGAGGCGATAGCCCAGATTCATCTTGCGCTTGGCGAAACTGGTTTCGAGGTCGAGCAGGCCGGTCATGCGGTGGGCCGTGCCTTCCGCATCCGTCAGTACCTGGCCGAGCACCATGTAGCCCCCGCATTCGCCGTGCACCGGGCGCGTCTGCGCGAACAGGCGCAGAGCCTTCTGGAAGCGCGTGGCGGTGGCGAGGCGGGCACCATGTAGTTCGGGATAACCGCCGGGCAGCCAGGCGATATCGGCGTTCTCCGCCGGTCCCTCGTCGGCCAGCGGCGAAAAGGGAATGATCTCGGCGCCCTGGCGGCGCCAGCCAGCGAGGAGATGCGGATAGACGAAGGAAAAGGCAGCGTCGCGGGCCAGGGCGATGCGCTGGCCAGGCGGGCGCAAAGCTGCGTCCTTCGGGTCGGCCAGGCGCAGGCCCGCATCGTCCGGGGCTGCCGGCAACTGCCGCGTGCCGGCGAGGGCCCGGATGGCTTCGATGCTGCAATGGGTTTCGACAAAATCGGCCAAAGCTTCCAGACGCTGGTCGAGCTCGACGGTCTCGTCGGCCTGGACCAGGCCGAGATGGCGTTCGGGCAGCACGAGATCGGCATTGCGCGGCAGCACGCCGACCACGGGCAAACCGGCTTCCTCGATGCCCTTGCGCGCCAGCGCTTCATGGCGGGGGCTCGCCACCTTGTTGAGGACGATGCCGGCGATGTGCACATCGGGGCGAAAACTGGCAAAGCCCTTGGCGACCGCGCCGGCCGACTGGGACTGGCCGGAAATGTCGAGGACCAGCAGCACTGGCCAGCCCTGCCGCGCCGCAAGGCCCGAGGAGGAGCCGTCCCCGCTGGCGCCATCGCGGGCGACGCCGTCGAACAGCCCCATCAGCGCCTCACCGACGAAGAGATCGGCATTGTGGCCGGCTTCGTGGATCAGGCTGTCGAGCAAAGCGGGCCGCATGGCCCAACTGTCGAGATTATAGCTCACCCTTGCTGCCGCCGCGGCGTGAAAGCCGGGATCGATATAGTCGGGCCCGCATTTCATCGGCTGCACGGCGACGCCATTGCGGGCGAGGGCGCGCAGCAGGCCGAGCACCAGGGTGGTCTTGCCGGAGCCCGAACGGGGAGCGGCGATGAGGAGGCCGGGAGGGATCATCACCCGTTCCTGCCCTGCCCCGGAGCGGCGCGCAAGAGCGTTCTGCGATTGGGCGTAACACCGAGAGGCGGACCAAAGAGCTCGCGCAAAAGTGCGTTTTCACCAAAAGGCCGCTTCGCTCCAGGGGGCTTGACCCGGAAATCCCCGCCCCATTTCGGGGGCCCCCTTGAAACCCCCCTGGGCTTGCCCATATTGAGATTGTTCCGGAGTTGCCGGAACGGGGGATGCCGTCAGGGTCCCCGCCACAAAGTCGCTTCCTGCGAGGGCTTTGAAATGTCGCGCGTACCAACCTTGAATTCACCCTTTCTGCTCGGCTTCGATGAGATCGAACGAGCTCTGGACAGGGTCGCCAAAGCCGCCAATGACGGCTATCCGCCCTATAATATCGAGCGGGTCGGATCCTGCGACCGGCCGCCGGAGAGGCTGAGAATCACACTCGCCGTCGCCGGCTTCAGCCGCGAGGAACTCGACGTCTCGATCGAAGAAAACCAGCTCGTCATCCGTGGACGGCAGGTGGACGACAAATCCCGAGTCTTCCTGCATCGCGGTATCGCAGCTCGCCAGTTCCAGCGCACTTTCCTCCTTGCCGACGGCATGGAGGTGATGGGTGCGGATTTGAAGAACGGCCTGCTTTCCGTCGACCTGATCCGCCCGGAGCCCGAGCGCGTCGCCAAGCGCATCGACATCTCGGTGCGGGACTGACGACCCGGTTGCCCCTTTTTCCATTGTTTCCAACGTTCAGGAGGGTCCCATGATCCGGAACGACAAGACTGTTGTGCCTACCCCCGAGATGCTGGCTGCCCTGGGCGCCGGACATGTCGCCTATGTCAAGCCGATCATGTCGGAAGACGCCATGCGGCTCTATCCGCAGCTTGGCGAGATCCGTCCCGGCTTGAAGCTGTTCACCCTCAATGCCGCCGATGGGACGCCGATCATGATTTCCGATTCGGCCGAGAGCGCGGTCGCCAATGCCTGGGAGCAGGAACTGGAGCCGGTTTCCCTGCATTGAACGGCGGGCCGCGGCTCGATCGGTCAACGAGAAGTGTATCCGCTTAACGTGGATCCAGGGCGGCGAAGCGCAAGCTTTGTCGCCTTTTTACGTCGAACCAGCCCGGCGAAGCGCGAGCTTCGTCGCCTTTGTACGTCGAGATGGCTTTCGAGGCCGCGACGCTTCAGCCCAGAAGGCGTGGCGCTGGCAGCTCGATCTGGCCGGTGGTGGCCGGTGCTGTCGCCTGGGGGCGCTTGTAGAGGAAGTACCAGGCGAGGCCACCGACGACCAGGATGGCGATGATGAGATAAAGCCAGGTCATGCTGCCGCTCGATTGCGGCGGTGGCGGCGGGGCGGCCTGATGCTGCAGCCGAGGGCTGGGCGGCGGCTTGGTGTCGAGTGTCGACCGGCTGGCTTGGGCACCCGCCCCGCTTGATCCAAGGGTCGATGTACCCGCAGTCGATGTACCCGCAGTCGATATACCAGGCTGCGGTCCCGTGGCCGAGCCCAGCGTGGATTGAGGCGGGGTGGTCCGGAAGGCGCCGCTTACCGCGGTTTCCAGGCCTTGCAGGAATCCACCGTCGGCGAGACCTGCCGCCAGGCTGGCCGGGAGTGCGGCGGTGATCGCCTGCTTCTCGCCTGCGAAAAGCGCGGCGACCGCATTGCCGTCAGACCAGTTCTCCGGCGATTGATTGCCGAGGGCGCCGACGACGGCCGCGCCGACGAGACCGAGCACGGAAGCGGCAGCCTGCGGAGGGGCACCGGTTGCCTGCCCGAGGACACTGGCCAGCTGGTTGACGCCCTCGGCGCCCAGCAGGGAGGTCAGCACATCACTGCCTCCAGCCAGGGCGTTGGCATCGCCGCTGGTCACGCCAGCCGCCAGCGTGTCGAACAGGCCCGGATCCTGGCTGGAGATCAGATCGGAAATGCCTTTGGCGCCATCGGGGGAAGAGGCTTCGCTGGCGAAGGCCCCAAGCACGGAAGGAACGGCGGCGGCGACCAGTTTTCCGGCCAGTGCCGGGTCGATGCCGATGATCGCGGCGGCGCGTTCAATGAGATCGGGCGTGATCAGTTGGGAGACGAGGCTAGGAAGATTAATGGCCATTTCATTCCTCGCGTCAGAAAATCACGGATACCTTAGTACCCAATCGTCTCCGTTGCAAAACTCGATGATACGAGGCCCGCTGTTCTTTTGGCCGGGCAATGATCGGGCAGGATGAATGCCCGCGGAAATCCAAATTCCTTTACGGAACAGGAAAGGTTTGGATTTCCTGCGCTATGCCGGGAGGCGCCTGGGGCGCGACTTGGCCCTCATTCGGCCAAGCGGAGCGATTGAAGAAAAGCAGCATGGCCGAATGGGGGCCATACTGCTGCGATCGGTCAAGCCGAGCGGCTGGCGCCTGTCGGCAGCACGATCACCTTGGTGCCGACGGGAACGCGCTTGTAGAGATCGATGATGTCCTGGTTGGTCAGGCGGATGCAGCCGGACGAGACCTTGGTGCCGATGGCGGAGGGATTGGTGGTGCCATGCAGGCGATACAGCGTGTCGCGGCCACCGCTGTAGAGATAGAGGGCGCGTGCACCCAGCGGATTGCTGGGGCCGCCGGCCATGCCGGCGCGATAGCGGCCATATTGCTTGGGATTGCGGGCGATCATGTTGGGGGTCGGGGTCCAGCGCGGCCAGTTGGCCTTGCGCGCGATGATGGCCTCGCCCTGGAAATTGTAGTCCGCGACCTTGCCGACACCGACACCATAGCGCAGCGCCTTGCCGTTGCCTTGGATCAGATAGAGAAAACGCTTGTTGGGATCGACGATGATGGTGCCGGCCTTTTCCGATGATTCATAGGAAACCTCGCGGCGCCAGAAGCGGGGTGCCACGCTGGCCAGGTTCACGGCCTTGATCGGATAGGCGCCATCCTTGGAGCCGGCATAGATGGCGGCGTAATGGGGATCGGCCGTCTCGGCCATCTCCGGCGCGCTCGCAGCGGCGGTCTGAGCTTCCTCGGGCTTGACGACAGGCAAAGCGGCGAGTTGCACGGTCGCGCCAGCCTGCGGCGCAATGGCCGGGGTCGCCAGAGGGGTGTCGATCTTCGCGCTTGTCGTGACGCAGCTTGCAAGCATCAGCGGCAAGGCCAGAAGGATAATGCTTCGTGCCAGTATCATTTTAATCCAGATATGTGCTGTTCTTATTCGTCCGCGCCTGCCGGGCTCAGGAGCTGCGGCGGCGCTGGGTGAGGCTGGGCGTATGCAGCCATTGCGGCAGCATTGTGCGCCGGCAGCGAGGTTGTCGGTGCCGGGTGCAAAAGCTCTCGGGGGTGTGTTCTTCCGGCAACAAGGCGGGCTTCGACTGCGGGCTCAGCCTGCCCGACCATTGGCGAGAGGCCAGGTGACGCTGAAACTGAAGGGCGCGAAATGGGCGTGGGGCAGGCCTGCGACCGCGAGGGCCTCGGCCGCCCATTGATTGCAGGTATTGAATGGCCCGTAACGGCCTTTGGCGAGATAGAAGGCCTCGAGCCCCGTGCCGCCGGGGCGTTGCTGGGGCCGGCCGGCAGCGTCGGGCTGGAGGCTTGCTTGGATATGGGCGATCAGGGCCAGCCGGCCCTCCCTGTCGATCGAAAGCGGCAGGCAGTCGGGGTTGGCGACCGGCGGATTGACGGCGACCACCCTGAGGGCGGTGTCGTGCCGGCCGGCGAGTGCCGCCAGAGCGGTCGATACCCTGGTATCGCCCCAGGTCGGCGTTTCCCGGAAAAAGACGAGATCCCCCCAGCCGAAGGCCAGATAGGCCTCGGCCGGCAGGTCGGGCGGGGTTACGGCCGGAAACAACTGCGTCCAATCGATCAGCGCATCCCGGCTCGGCATCACGATATCGGTGTGGGCGAGGGAGGCGCAGAGATAAAGCGTCGGTTCTCCGCCGGCCTGCTGGGCCCGCCCTGACGCCGGCACGAGCGCAAAGCCGATGGCAGCGAGCACGAAGAGGAGAAGGGCGAGCAGCGGCATGGCCGCGAGTACGAGGATCAGGCGCAGGCTCTTCGAGAGCCGTGTACGTCCTACCGTTTCGGCAGCAAACCCAACGGCGGGATCAGGCATGCTCTGAAGATGCCGGCAAGGCTTCCCCCGTGGTGGAACGGTGCGCGCGAACCGAACGCGACGACCTGATCATAGGTGCCCGCTAAAGCAAAGGCGAGGAACCCCCGCAGGGCCGTGCTCAGGCTTTGTCGGTCAGGCTCCGATAGACCTTGGCCGGCCAGGTCAGGGCGTCGGGAAGCGCGCGGGCGATGCTGCTGGCAAAATCGGAAGCAGAGCCGCTGCTCCACTGCCCCTGGACCACCGGGGCCAGTTCAACGCCCACGCCGATCAGATAGACAATGACCAACAAGGATAGAATGCTGCGCATCGTGAGCTCTCTCCAGATGGCCACATCCGACATGGCCCCACATTGGGCGGGAGTGTCGCGAAACTTCGTGGCGGCAGCGTGATCGCCGGTCGAATCCCGGAAAACGCCAATTTCCAGAAGCGTTTCACTTTCAGAGCGATTCGCCAAGAACCGCAAACTCTCGGCTCTTCAGCAAGTTCAATTGAAAGAAGGGCTCGGCCCGAACATATTTCGCTCCAGGCCGGGCCGGTCAAGAGCAGGGCTCAGTCTCGTGCCTTGCCGTTGCGGTCGGCGGCGTCCTTCAGGCGCTCATGCACGCGCTGCATGGCCTGGCGGACGGCGAGCCTGGCCTTGAAGGCGGCGATGCCGCTCGTCGCGCAACTCGGTGAGGCATAGTCGAGACAGGGAATGCCATGCGCCAGGCGCTCGGCGGAGAGCACACCGCAATCCTCGAACAGCAGGCACGGTTCCTCGCCGCTATGCGGACCGCTCAGATGCATTCCCATCGCTACTCTCCCCTGATTCTGTTTGTAGGCTAACAATCCTCCAGGGGCGTGATAGGGGCGTGACCGGCGCGCTTGAGACCTTCGATCACAGGCCTTGCGCAAAGCAGGCCGGCCTGGGGATAATCGGCAGCCTTGTAACCTGGCGGTCACACGCGATAAGCCAGTGGTCTCCAGAGCAATGCGCGTTTAGACGGAAACGCTTGTTTGCTCTAATTCTTTGTTTCCAAGCCAATCCCCAGCGGATTGGCTGGAGCGTCTTTGTGATTCTTGGCATCACCGCCAAATCGCAAAACGCTCCGACGCGGGCCTGGACGCAATCTGCCAGGCCTGCAACATCGCGACGGGGCTGCGGTATCATGGCATTTCGACCCTTGGACTATGACGAGCACCCGACCGTTCTCGCGGCCGAATATCAGCGGATCAAGGCCAACCTGTCCGACAATGAGGCGATGCTGCTCGCCTGCCTCACCAATGTGCTGAACGAATTGCCGGACTGGCTGGACGGGGACTACTCCGCCGGTAGCGCGCTCGATCATGCCAATACGGCGATCGAGGCAATGCTGCGCGGCTCCGGCCTGCTGCCGATACCACCTGAAGCCCGTGAACGGGCGGAGAGAATGCGCGACGACAGTTGAGATGCAGGGCCTGGGTGTCGGCGCTCTGTATGATTAGCCGGCAGCGACTCACAAGGCCGTTGCAGGCACCGGCACAGGACTTCCAAGGTCACAAAATGCAAAAGGCCCGACGGGCCGTTAGCCACGTCGAGCCTTTTCGAAACTGGTGCCCAGAAGAGGATTGGAGAAATCCGTCCCCATATGCACCTAAAATCAATAGCTTAGCGCTTCCACGCAGGGCTCTTTTGTAACGACTTTTGTACCAAGCGCAAGAGGTGTGCCGCCCGCTAGTAGCAGCATGCCGTTCGTGCAGAACGTGGCGCGCAACACCCGGTAATGGCAGCCTGAATTGTGGTCCGGTGGCGCGGCTTGCAGATGGCGGCCTTCGCGCCGAGCCGTAGCCCTGCGTGGTCCACTATCGTCGCCGTCAGCCGAGTAGGTCGCGGCACCCAAGGTCATCAACCGCCAGCAGGATGCGCTCAAGATTGTTCCACCAAACCCGTGGTGGGATTTGGTGCACTGCCTGCCGGACGGGTGTCATGATATGCCAAAGTGCCGATAAGCGATAATCGTCGTCCAGCGCCTGACGACCGTACCCGCTCACGCCGTTAGCCAGAAGCGCCGCATGATATCGATCCAGCAATAGTGGCTCGATCCGGCGCCGACGATCTGGATACCAATGGACCGCCATCATGTAGGCAAGGTCAGTGGTTGCCGTGTCAATGCTCCAGACTTCCCAATCGATCAACCGGACATCTTCGCTTCCGCCGAGCCGGGGTAAAAAGCAGTTCCAGACGTGCGCGTCGACGTTACTGATTGTGAGGTTGCGATGCGAACGGTAGCGGGCAAGGAGATGGGGGCCTCGGTCAAGGAGGCGTTCATAGAGCACACGCCGGTCTCGGGGCACTAAATCACCGAAGTTGTCGATGAAGCTCGCGAACTGATTTGCGAGAATTTGTAAGTATCGGTCCACGCCATCAGCATCGCGCCAGCGACCCACAGAGGAGCCCAAGCGTGAGTCATCCCACCATTCGGCATGAAGACACGCTCTCGCCTGCACGATGCCCACGCATTGCTCTGTGCTGGGAGGTAGCGGCCACGTGGTGGCGATAAAATGCGTGTCCGTTAGGTCTTCAAGCAGCAGATGCCATGCCTTGGTATTCTCGTTCCAACTCGCTTCGAAGCGCCGAGGAACAACGCGAGCCGACATGGCCGAGGCTACGTCACGATAGAACGCAACCTCGCGGCGAGCGTTTTCCGGCGAACCGCCGTCGCTATCAGGAAGCCCCGTTTTGAGAATAAGGGAACTTGGAGCGTCTACGGTGGCGTCGTTATAAGTGAGATGTAACCGCAGAGTGGGTGAGCGTTGTTTCGTCAGCAAATTCTCCGCCACGACATCGGAAATGTGGCCCTGATCGAGTACGCCAATTCGACGAAATAGTTCGCTGAGATACTCAGCCTCGGCCGCGTTTGGTATCGAGGCAGTCATCGCGTCAGGCCCCCCCAGGCAGAGCGAGTGATTAATGCAGTCCCCATGGGGCACGCGACGCTCAAGATGAAGGTCGGGCAACCGAGTTACTAGCCGGGCTTTCGCGTTCCTGGATCATCCGCCCGTCCGATTTTGGCTAAACCCTTTTTTATGTAGCCAGTCCACGGCGCGTTCCACATCCCCGCCCGTTGCGTCTAGTGCGGCCTTGCAGTCCATCAATCCGGCTGCCGTCTGTTCGGAAACGCTTTTGACCATGGCGGCAGTGATATTCGACATTTGTACGCCTCGCGTCGGATGCTGAAACCCCCGATTGGGAAAGTATGGCAGGGCGAGGGGTCGTCAAATCAATTCTCTGACCGGGAAGCAGGGAGAGGAAGAAACTGGTGCCGCTTGCGTGAAAATAGCGGCGACGCACTGAGCCATTGATTTAATTGAATAAATTCGGATGCCCCGACGAGGCTGTATAACAGTCCAGTGCAACATCCTCAAGTCCTTAGGCCATTGGCATTCGGGTCCCCGGTGCAGTTCGAATTGGTCGGCCGGTACCAGATAAACTACGCTGGTTGACTGATTCGAGAGGGCCGGCAATGGCGACGAAACCGAGATCAAAGAAAATCCAGGTCGTGGAATACCTCTATGAGAAACTCAGCCAGGGTGTCGAGCGGGTGGAGGACATGCCCGTAGTGACGATGGGAGACGTTCGCGATGCGATAGCATTTTGTAACGAACGCTATGGCTTGGGCCTCAGTCAATCGAATCCAGCTAATTTCATGAAGGACCTCATTCGAGGTCAAAACGCCTCTAGAAACTGGCCAGAGAGCCTCACAGCGCAAGGAATAGGGGGGCGTCAGCGCGTTGGCGAGGGGCGGGTATTCGAGTTCACGAGATTTGAAGAGGGCCAGACAGAGGCCTTTGCATCGACCATCATACCGAGCGCTGACCTAATACCAACGTCGCTGCAATCTATCAGTCTGTCTCGCGTCGCCAGAAGCCTCGGGCGCCAAGATGAATCATGGCTCATCCAAGTTGCGGTCTCGCTGCGCCTTATCGAGCAGCATTTTGCAACCCGGAAAGGCGAGGTACCAAGGGTCGTTGAAATAAACCACCTTCAGATTGGTGTGAAGCTTGCGAAAAGCGAAGTCGACGCCCTGTTCCTTGCTGTAGTGGAAACGGATGATGGCCGCACGGTCTTGGCCTTGATCACCTGCGAAGCCAAGCAAGAAAATGAACGTATCCTTGAACACCAAATTGTTGAGCAGGTGGTTGCCGCAAACAAGAGCATCGACCCTGATTTACAAATCGGGCTTATCATCCCAATTGCCATAAAAGCGATGAACCAACCTACGGGAGGCGTCTACGTGGCGGAGTTTGAGCCATGGACGCGGGAACAGGCTCAGGTGGCCGAGGACGACTTGGGCGGTTTGGTCTTAGCTTCAGAAAGCCTATTTCAGCTTATGCCGGCCGTATTGGGAATTGGTACCAAGAAGGCGCGGCGGCGAACGAAGCCAACAACGCTAGGCTAGGCTCCTACTCACCCGGCACGCCTAGCGTCATTTGGGCCTCAATGTCATGTTGGCGCCGTTTGCGAGCCCCGCTTTTACGGTCACGCCTACCAATGCTTACAGGTACGTCGAAATACTCGGCGGCGGCGCTCATATCCATTCGCAGCAAGGCGGGGTCACCGAGGTTAATCGCTTTTTCCGGTGCGTGGGGTTGGATGTTCATGGCCGTTATAAGTGCCGCTCCGACCGCTCGCGCAAGCGGCGCCGGGACAGCGTTGCCGATTTGCCTCGCGCCGTGCCATTTCGTCTGATGCAGTCGAAACCAGTCAGGGAACCCATGCAGTCGTGCCATCTCACGGACCGTAATGAGGCGCGCATGCTGGTAGTGAATTGGACGCGGCGATGTGAAGGCGCCACGCGCGGCATCCGTGCCCGCCCTGAGCGTGTTAGAAACGCCGGAAGGCGGCAACTTAAAGAGCCTGGAGATAGGCTCCACTCTTCCCTGCTCAGCACTTAAGAAACGGCGCTTCGATATGTCGGTATGCTCTGTGCGAAGGGACGAGGTCAGATAGTTCGGTGTCCACTTTCTTGGATGAGCGAAGTGCCAACTGTCATTGGACAGCGAGCGCATTTCCCGACCATACGCACTCGGCTCTTTCCAATCCTTACCCGTAAGGCGAAGTTCGTCTGTTGCCCAAAGCGCTTGATATTTGTCAGCGTCGGGCAGGTCCCCGAGAGCGTCCAAACAGGAGGGGCCTTGAGGCAATGCCGTTGCACCGGCAGGCGTGCCGGCGGGCCTACAAATTGGAGCGGGGTAGTCAGGCAGCTTCAGTCCCCGCTTTGCTCCCATAAGGATGAGCCGTTCACGGTTTTGCGGAACGCCATATTCCGCGGCGTTCAACACTTTCCACGGCAATTGAACATCATACCGGTCGCGCAGAGCGTCGATTAGCTCCTCTAGGAGTGCCCGATGGGAGCCAAGGGTGAGTCCCTTGACGTTCTCAAAAACGAAGTAAGAGGCATCCAAGTCGCGGACTATTCGAACAAACTCAGCGACAAGACGATTGCGTGGGTCGTCCAAAGCGCGTTTGCCAATCATTGAAAAGCCCTGGCACGGTGCCCCGCCGACCACGACATCAACCTTGCGAGCCCCTATCCCAGCGGCGTTACGAATGTCGGCTGCGGAAACGGTGGTAACATCGCGACAAAGCACGGCACAGTTTGGGAAATTGAATGCGTGAACCGCTGCGTGGACGGGGTCGATTTCAACGGCTGCGACGACGTCAAAGCCAGCTTGCTCAAAGCCGAGGCTCATACCGCCGGCACCCGCGAATAGATCGACGACGATTGGTCTCACGATAACATCCTCAGCGATTTCGAGGCTCTATTGTCACAAAGCTAACTGAATCGCCTCCCCAAGTCGATCGATTTTTTTATCCGGGCCGAAGAAATCCTTTAAGCGATTCCTCCAGGACCTCCGCATCAGTCGTCTGGCATTGCCACAGTGTCAGGACTTGCCAGCCATTCTCGACTAGTGCGTTAACGGCATTGGCGTCCCGTTCCATGTTGCGTTCGATCTTCGGTGCCCAATAGCTAAGGCGGCTCTTAGGTAGCCGGCCTTTCTTGCAGTCATGGCCATGCCAAAAGCAACCGTGAACAAAAATAGCCTTCCGAAGCGAAGGGAAAACCAAGTCGGGCGTGCCAGGAAGGTCCTTCCTATGCAGGCGATAGCGGAATCCCAGAGCATGGGCCGCGCGGCGTACAACCATCTCTGGTCCGGTGTTTTTGGTTTTAACACTTTGCATTATTCGCCGACGTTGGTCTTGCGTCCTTGTATCCACCATCGCTGTCGCTTGATCTCCAATCCCATTGACTCAGAGTAGCGGCCTTCCCACCGACCGACGTGGGCCATCCGACCACGGGGCAAAAGCCAACCCTCAAGCCTAAACTTTGCTAACAGTAAAGTCATAAGGATAACGGACGCCACTTCCTATCAGAGGCTGACTGTACGTGAATCTTATATAAGTGAGCGGGATCATCATTTGTTGAGATATCATATCTTCAAACTGCTCTTTTGAAATCGTGTGGTACATTCGTCCTAGCTCAGCATCTTCGGGCTCCAAAGGCCGTAGAATGCTCGACCCCGCCAAATATATATCTGAAACAAAGTTTGCGCTATCAGCAGTGCTAAGCTTCACATCTAAAGATATAGGATGGCACTTTCCAGGTAGATAATAATACTTCTCTGAGTACCTAGAAAGGCAGCCAGCTATAAAATCAAAACTCGATTTGAGGCCGGGGATACGTTCGAGCTTAAACGCTCTGTTAAATGCTCGTGACTTTGGCTGTGACCTAAATCGTCCCTCTGAGTCAAAAAATATCTCAAAAAGTATTCCGTCCAGTATGGCCTTCCTATTCTGGGGCAACAGCGCTGCGGTGCGCTCGACGAAATTATCTATGAAGGTACAGGCCGAGTCCGAACTACCATCCGCTGCTTGGAGAATATTTCTACCAAACACGAATAGGTCATCTAGACTGACGCTATTGCCATCTGTGGCTCTAAACCTACCAATCGCAGGGTTCTGGGTATACCAGTTTTGACTTTTCAATGCAGTGATTATGCTGTGAACCGGATTTCCCGCGTCAATCGAAAACGTCTTGTCGTTAATTGCAACGGTGCCGTAGTCTTTGACAATTGTGGCAGTGCTTCGGTTGAAGAAAAATTCGCCAGAGAGTGAGGTATGCTCCCATGATATCTGTCTTTGATCAGTGGAGGCGCTAAGCGAATTTCGCACGCGCTTGAACATTGCCTCTATGGTCAAGTCTTCAGCATCAATATGCTGGAGCAGAGCGGCGGTATATGCGCCGTTTGTCCCCCTACCGTCGTCCGCTACCTGACCTGGGGAAGTGGAATATGCGATGAGTGTGCCACGCGGGGCGTAGACGGCCGCCAGGCCACGAAGCTCCCCACGCCACCCGCGCTCCCAGGGATTGTTTCGACAGGCGTCCAATATTAGGATGGCTGTGCTAGTTTTTGCCTTCTCCATTCGGTCAATGACCATGTTAAGCGGCAGCGAAGAATATTTAACCTGGGTCTCGTCTGAAACATCCGTATCAATAGCGAGCAGGTAGTTTTCCCCGTCGATTTGTACGCCGTGGCCTGCAAAGAAAAAAAGGCCAACATCACCATTTGCCGATGCGCTGCAAAAAGCACGCAGAGCGGTTTCCATGGCGGCTTTTGTAGCGTCGACCAAAGTCGTAACTGCAAAGCCACTGGTTATGAGTTTTGCCGATATGTCGTGTGCATCGTTGCCTGGATTCTTTAATTTGCCAGAGGTTTGATAATCCTTATTTCCAATGACAAGTGCCGTCAGTGTGGGCATAGGTGAACCAGTTTCTTGGTGAGTTTTTGGGGGCATGGATATGCTTTAATATCAATGCGCCGTCAAAGGCTGTGTAATAAGGCAAGGGCCGGAGGGATGACCTAAAACTTCATCCGAAACGAGCCAGAAAATCCTTAAAGCAATTTTACCGAGACCGTGCAGGGCGTTATGACAATTCGCACATATGAGCGCCAAGTTGTCGATTGTCGTGACCCGCTGGCCTCCCGATATTGCAACCTTGTGGTGAACCTCAAAAATGCGTTCCACGGCGGAGCCGTAGGCCTCATGTCCTGTGGTCCCGCATGCCTCGCACGTCATTTTGCCCTTGGCGCGCGCGAGTCCCCGCTTGATTGATGCGAGTTGGGCATGGCGCGTTGAGGTGGCAGACCAAAGACCTCGGCGCTTACCTTCTGGATAGCCGAGAAGTATGCGGACCGGAAGCTGTTCATATTGTGCTCCGACACTGTCTTCCCGCCATGCGATTTGAGTATCCAGCGGATATTTCTCTTTTGTATTTGGAAGTTCGGCAGGAACGATGATCATGTCACCAGGAAAAATCCCCTGCTTTGCATTCGCAGCAGCGTGCTTCCCTCCGTACCGAAAAAGCAAGCCGCTATCCATGGGCACAAGATCGAATTTTGAACTCACCATCTCCTTGCCGAGCATTGTTGGATGTTGCTGGTCTTGGATCTCCCGTTTCTTCTCAAACCAAGAAAAGTCAATAATATCAACTGAACCCCTGGCGTCTTTGTTGCGCCACTTGATGAGAATGTGCTCAGGCAAGTCGATATTCTCCCTTGAGGACTAGCTAACCCTCGCTCAGAGGGAAGTGCAAAACAATTTTAAGCCAGCCATTTGAGAACCCGCCTCGACGGAACTGAACGCGCGTTTCCCCCGTGCCCCGCCTGCGGTGTCGTGGAAGGGTAAAACTGCGCGCTGGAGTGGCCGCTTCGGAACCCCGGGTTGCTTAATCGCTTGCGGGTATTTCCGACCAATGAAATACATACTGCCTGAGCATACCGGAGGCGGTCAGAGGTTCGGGAATAGGTTCATTGTGCAGGCCCAGCGAGTGTCCATCAATGCCCTCCGTGAACTCCGCCCTGCGCCAACCCAACTCCGCCTGATCAACAGTGCGAAAGGCCGCGTTGATATTAATCGCAACCAAGTCCATGCGTCTTGTCATCCAAATTTGTATGCTCGCTACACGGACGGGAGGTAGTGATTGGGGCGTTCCGCGACAAGTACCCGTTCATTTTTGCTTGGCGGGTGTTAGGCACGCCGCAAGGCAGAATGATGTATCTGTGTCCTAAAGGGTATACCTCAATGGACAGGCCGAAAGGCGTTCGAAGGGGTGTACGCTAGGGTTGACATCGTTCTACGGACATGCATTCTTATGGACATGACCCTTTCGTACATCTCTGGAGCATCGGCCATCATGTCCCGCACCGTCCTCTATGCCCGCGTCTCGACCACCGAGCAGAACATTGCCCACCAGCGTACTCAGGCCGAACAGGCTGGGTTCAAGATTGATGAGGTAGTGGCCGATGATGGTGTGTCCGGTGTTGCCACCACGCTCAGGGAGCGCCCCGAGGGCCGCAGACTTTTCGACATCCTTCGCGCTGGAGACACGCTCGTGGTCCGCTGGGTTGACCGCCTCGGGCGCAATTACCAGGACGTATGCGAGGCCATTCGGGAGTTCATGAAGCGGGGCGTGGTCATCCGAACTGTCATCAACGGCTTGACTTTCGACGGGGCGACCAAGGACCCTATGCAGCAAGCAGTTCGGGATGCCCTTATCGGCTTCATGGCGGCCCTCTCACAGGCCCAGGCGGAGGCTACAAAGGAAGCCCAGAAGGCCGGCATAGCGGACGCCAAGGCCAAGCAGGAGCGTGGGGAGGAGCGCCCATATCTGGGCCGCAAGCCAAGCTACAGCCGGGAGCAACTGGAAATTGTCCGGGACATGCTGACGAGAGGGGCGGGCGCTTCCGAAATTGCCAAGGTCGCAAAGCTGACGCGGCAGACGGTAATCAGGGTGAGGGAAGAGCCGACGAAGGCGGAAGCCGCGTTGGCCGCTTGGGGGCTATGAGAGGCACCACAGGCCTGATCTGTGGGTGTCCGCACTTTTTTGCGGAGACCTCCAGGGCATCGCGCGCTTAAGCACGGCAGGTTGGTTTCGGTCATCTTCGGAGGCGCTCCCTCACCGCGCGGGCCGCGCTATCAGGTCCTCGGCTATTGTCCCGGTTTGAAATCGGGGACAATCCTGCCAACGAGGAACTAGTCCTCGCCTTCGACCTAAAGTTCCAGACGGCAAATCAACATATAGTAGCGCGCGCCCGTGAGAGGCTCCGCGGCACCTTGCTGTTTCATTGAGATGCGGAGAGGGGTGACGGGCGTTCTCTCGGACGGCTGCGTCGCAATGGGCTGACCACCAAGGGCTTCCACGGGGCATCTCCGGGCATTTGAAGGCCCATGCAATTAGGCCTCACGGTAGGAATAGAAGGCGTGACGTTTCCGCACTCGCGGCGGGTGTTGTGCCTCTGGGTACTGAACATACTAGATCTAGTAGTTCGTGCCTGCCCGCGCTCCCCAGCGCTCGGCGTTCCTCCTGAAGCGTTCGGTGTGTAAACTGCCATCGACGCAATTAGAGCCCACCCCAGGAGACAGTACGTCTCTAACGGCTAGGCCAAATCAGCCCTGCCTCCCTTCAAGGACACCCATCAATGTCGATCACCATCATCACCACGCCTGCAAAGGCGGGGCGCTTTCACGCGTCCATTTCTGGCCGTCATGTCGGCACCTTTCGCACACCCCTTCTATCTGCCGCTCGGGCGCTTCTCAGGGACGGCGTCGATCCATCAACCGCAATTACTCTGCTGCACTCCGGGGCAACCTTCGATGCCCTTCGCTCGACCGTTGGCGTTGCCGCAAAGCTCACCGTCAAAGAGGACGATGCGGGGAGGCAGCTACCGCACTTCGTGCCGTACCGGGCCTTTGCCGGGCACGCCGTGTCAGCCCAGCCACGTAGACCTTCAGACAGCCCTTCATTGCACCGCCCTCCCCAACACCGTGCACCGCACGACTTTGCCGAAATTGCCGGCACCCCCGCTTAAGGAACACACACATGACGAGACTTAATACCCGGCTCTGCACCGTACCCGGCTGCACGGCCAACGCCCACGGCCATGGAAGGTTCTGCAATGGCCATAACACCAGCTACCGCCGTCACGGTGCGCCCATGCAGAAGGGCATTAGCGCGGTAGAGCTTCGGCCCTACCTGGAACTGGTTGACCAGCGCATCGCGAAGAACCAGGAAAGCCCGCTGTGGGCTGCGCTCGATGGACGTTGGCAGGACCTCACGGTTGCCGCTCGGGGCATCGCGGAAACTGGCAAGGCCCAAGCCCGGTGGCAGCGTGAAGCGGCTCTCGCCTTGGTCAAGCTCACCGACAGCACCGCGCCTCGGGATATCGTCCGCACGGTGCTTGCCCTGTACATCATGCAGGACAGCGAGGGGCGGCGCTTTGTCGATGACCGGGCCTTCCAGTTCCAGCTTGTCCGCCGTGTTCGTCTCCTCTCAGAGGTGAATGTCGGCCGATACCAGAGCAGCGCTACAGGCAAGACGAAGCGCGTCTATCGAGACCTCGCGCCGCGCATCGTCCTCTGCCTTGCCAAGTGGCTGGTGGAATTCTTCGGCACTGCCGGGGTTTGGATAGCCAAGCTGGAGAGAGACCAGAACGAGACCCAACAGAGGGAACGTGAAGATGTGAAGACGGCACTGAGGGGGCTGAGATGACCGACATCATGACCAAGACCGGGACGGAAGGCGACCGTGCCCAGGTCACCGCACCGAACGAACTCCTTGCGGAGATGATGAAGAGGATGGAGGCCACGCCAGCCCTCGTCGAGTTCCCCGAAAGGCTTCCTGTCGCCGCCATCCGTGAATTGCCGGTGCTGTTCCAACCTCGGGGCAGCAAGGGCATTGACGAGCGCCACGTCTCAGACCTTGCGCGCGGCATTGAAATGCATGGGGACCTCGACCCCGTGTTGGTCATGCGCATTGGTGGGGACACCTACCTCCTCGACGGGCACCATCGCGTGGCCGCTTACCGGTTCAAGAAGGTGCGCGAACCTATCCCCGTGCGGCACTTTCACGGGACCGTTGAGGACGCCGTTCTGGAAGCCGGCAAGGCCAATAGCCGGGCCAAGCTGCCGATGAGCACGCAAGGCAGGCTCAATTATGCATGGAGGCTTGTCCGCCTCGGGACGTACTCGAAAAGTCAGATAGTGGGTGCATCTGGAGCCTCAAACGGACAGGTGGCGGTCATGCGACGGGTCAAGAAGAAGCTCGGCGAGGGTGCCGACAACCATGAGCATTGGTGGCAGGCCCGAGAAGCTGCACAAGGAAAGGAGCGCAGGATGATGAGCGGCGATGAGCACGAAGCATTTCTCACCGAGATGGCAGACAGCTTCGCGGACAGGCTCAGCAAGACGTTCGCCAACAAACTCTCAACCAACCCCGAAATCGCAGCGAGGGCTCTCGTGGCCCACTTCGGGCGGAATGCGAAAGCCCTCGTGGTGGAACTTCAGGGGCTCGTTGGCGATACCTTTGAAGAAGACGAAGAGGGCGACTTCTAGCCAAACCTGTGCATTCCCTAGGTGTTTAGTCCCGGCATTTGGTGGATTGGATTGAGGGTGAAGTTTTCCGGTTCGATTGTCCATCGTTTGCAGATGAACTCGTAGGCTGTGAGCCCCTTCAGTGTCTTCAGGCGCCGGCCAAAATTGTAGGC